>JBBSUG010000015.1:0-120051 GCA_038235165.1 Pyrinomonadales bacterium | reverse complement strand
GACACTTTTGCTGAGGATTATAGAATTTTTTAACGGCTTGCGTCCACTCGCGCTGGTTTCAGCACCGCCAACTTCGTCAAATACATCTTCAGGTTTTCCGGTAAAGGCAAGAGCAAGTCTAAGTCCGGCATTTTCGTTTCCGACCGTTTGAGATGGAAAAGCTACGCCTACATTTACCGTTACTTTTGATTCGTCGTGGTAGAAAGATTTTGTTACGGTTTCATCAGCGCGGGTTACGCGAAACTCTCCAAGCTGAAAATAACTAGAAAAAGCAGTTTTCTGAATATCGTGATAAGAATATCTAACAAAACAAACCTGAGTTTGCGCGTGAGTAAATGCCGTTGCGACCAACAGAATAGAGAAGACCAAAATGATTTTTGCGCTGAGAATCATAATTCTTACATTTCACCACGAAACGCCCAACGATTGAGATGACGTGGGGCGAAACTGCCACCGCGCAACTCTGAGTTTAACGAGAGCGATGGATAACAAAGTCGCTGTTTCGCCCTCACGTCCATTGATTTGTTCGGTTTTGCGTTATTTTCACCACGCTGTTTCCGGCATTTGCTTCTGTAATGTTTCCAAGTGCTTCGGAAAACTGACAAACTCTTTGGAAACAGTGTCGTAAATTTCCAACATATTGCTTTCAGGTTTAAGTCGTTCCTTGTAGCTGGCGAGCAAAGTCTGAACGTCATAAACAAGCATTCCGGTAATTTTCATTCGACGGTATAGAGTATAAATCACCAAAGCTATTGCCGGAAGTTGCAAAATGCGTAAATCTCCGTCCGGTGCCGGCACTCGAAAACCAATCTGGTATTTGTAGCTTTCAAAATCAAGTTCGTCATCATTTTCAAGTTCGTGTTTGGACAAAGTAAATTCCATTGCCAAGAAGCGACAAAACAAATCTTCAGCGTCGCCTTCGTATGGCGCAAGAGAACAACCAAGCCAAGCGTTAATGTTCTTCGCCAGTTCGGGCAAATCGCCAGAATGGTTAAAGAAATAATCAATCGTAACACTCATCAGATGCTTTTTCGCTTAACCAAGAGAAGAAACCGAACGGTTGAGATGACGTGGGGCGAAACCGCCACCACGCAACTCCGAGTTTAACGAGCGACATTTTTAACAAAGTCGCTGTTTCGCCCTCACGTCCATTGATTTGTTGGGCATTGCCTTTTGTATAAAGCTAATTACAAGGCACACTCTCCACAACTTCAATGACTTTTTCAATCTTTTGAGCCGTAAATTTGTAAGCGTAGCTGTTCATATGACCAAAACCTTGACTTACAATACGGTTTCCTACTTTAAAGGTTGGCTTTACTCCTTTGAAAAGTCCAGTCCACGTAAATTTGTAACGATGTAATTTACAATCGGCTTTAGTTTGTGGCTGAACAGCTTGATTATCGCTCACATATTTTTCGTAATCTTTCCAGATTTCGCGCTCAGTCAATTTTTCAATATCTGAGTCAAAACTAACCCAAGCTCTTTTTATTGGTTCGCCACAAGTTTCGTCATACATAAAAGCAGCCTCAAAGTCAGAAGTATAGAATGCTTCGACGCGAACATGTTTTTCATCGTATAAAGTTGGCTTGTCAACAAGTTCGCAAAAACTAACGGTTGGAACTTCGTCTTTTGTTTTTTGTATTTGAGCCACAAGAGTCAGACACGAAGCGATAATAGCAAGGAACGCAATAAAAATTTGCTTAAATTCACATTTCATATAATTAACGCGAAGATGCCCAACGGCTGAGATGACGTGGGGCGAAACCGCCACGCACAACTTCGAGTTCAACAAATTACATGATAAGAAAGTCGCTGTTTCGCCCTCACGTCCATTGAATTGTTCGATTGCGCCGTCGCGGGAAACACGCTTTATTGTTTGAGTTTCCACGTTGTTCCATCTTCAAGAGCAACTTCAATAACTGCTAACTTGCCCTTTTCGCACTCTTCAGTCGGGAAAAAACCGTGATTAGAACTCCAAAAATGACACTGTAGATTGTTTTCAGCTTCTGGCATTAAATCCGCTGTTTGAAAATCTCGTTCACTTAAAATACGCAACTCGCTCTTCTTGCTCTTAACGCAACCTAAACGAAAACCAGTTACGCGCTTCTTTGAAGTGTTGCAAAAGCTAAAACTTTTACCGGTATTCATAGCTTCCAACTTATAAATAACTTTTGGCGCATCAAACAGTTTAGATTTGATAGCTTTAATAGCTTCTTCGGTCGATTGTTGCGCTAAATTAACAATAGAAAGCAAACCAATAGCGCAAGCGCAAAGTGCCGAAGCGGTGATTGTTTTGATTCTCACAATTTTAATCATACCGACTTTCCAAAACTACGAGCAATCGAACTTTGATTTATGCCGAATTAAATTCTGCCTAATAATTTATGCCGAATCGGTAACTTGTTGCAAAGTCACTCCTTGTTAAAAATATGCCGGACAAAAGCCGAATTTTACCTGCGCTGTTTCGCCGGTTTACCACCAGCCATCAAATTTTAAATTAGACGAAAGCTGTTTCCGCTTTTATCTTTCAATTTTTACATTATTTGTTCACTTTTCGCAAGAAATATCTGCTTTTTGCCCCTGCTTTTATCGTGATTTAGAGTGTCGGTACGCAGTTACTTCAGGTTATCGAATAAGAGGCGGAAACACGACCATCAGGGAATGTGTCAATTGCTCGACTAAAAACACACTCCCTGACGGTCGTGTTTCCGCCTTAGTTGACATACTCCCTGACGGTCGTGTTTCCGCCTTAGTTAGAATTAATTATACCGACACATCCGTTAAATTCATTTAACCGCCTGTCGCCGGATGATTGGCGTAAAACAACATCATCAATTCGACACCGCGATTTTTTCGCCGCTCATATTCAACTTTATTTTTTGCCAAGGCTTGTGCCACGATTTTCATTGAGCGGGAAGTTTTCAAGTTTTGTAAATTTTGGTTTCCTTCTTCCTCAACAATCTGCGCTGATTTTCTTTGGTCGTCGTTCGTGTATTGAAGTTTATTATTCACTTCAAACCGCGCGGTCGAAACTGACAGCATTATATTATTTCTAATAAGCTGTATCGCATCGTCAAGTGCAATCTCGTCTTGTCGGTTTGATTCGATTGTGTTCAGTTTCATTTGCACCAGCGTTGCGGTTGCTTCCATTTCCGTTTGATAGTTTTCCATTCGCTGTTCCGGCGTAATTGCTTCGCCGTCGAGCGTTGTTCCTGTTGTTCCGTCCATAATTATTCCATCTCCTTTAGATATTTCTTCAAGTTTAATGCGAAGAAGAATTTTTCCTCGCTTTTTATTTCCTCGTCGTCAATTGATTGCTGTTTTCTCACGATTGCGGAAAACGTATCGGCAATGACGACATCAAGACCCGATTGAATTTTGATTATTGATTCATCGAGCGCGATAGAATCGCCGTTTTCGTTCACGGCGCAAATAGAAATTTTGCTAATCATAAAGATTCACTTCCCTTTTTCTATTCTCTAAAATTTGTCTGACTGCATTTAATTGCGCGATAAAATTATCAAACGAATCGCAGACGATCACGATTGCGCCGCTCGTTCTTAATTCTTGATGTTTGACAATTTGAATCGTCGTCGGTTTTGCTCCGCGCTTTTTTACTTCGATAAAAATTATCTGACCGCCAATGATGGCGAATCTGTCCGGCGTTCCGGTTTTACTTCCGCGCATCCAATGACCGCTCGGTGTTTGGAATTGTCCGCACTGCACGCGGTCGTTATAAATTCCGCATCCGTCGAGACGTTCGGCAATCTGCGCGGACAACGGCGTTTCCTTGATCGTCAGCGGTTTTGGTTTGCCGGCGGCGAATAATCCGCCCGATAGATTATTGTTTTTCATTATTCACTCCTTCGGGATTTTTCCCCGTTGATTTTCCGCGTTCGTCCTTACAATGCACGCAGCGACGGTTTCCTTTTCCATCCACATTCGCCATCTTCGCGCCGAAACAAACGGCACACGGTTCATCTGTGAACTTGATTGGTGCGCCGTAAGATTCGGCGGCGGCAAGTTCGGCTTCTTTCGGAAATAGTTTGTTAAATATGAGAGCGTCCGCTTGTCCGGTTTTGAAAAGTTTCATTGCGAGCGCGTTGGCGTTCTGAATCTGATCGCCGTCCGTTTTGCAAAGTTGAACGTATTTGAGACATTCTTCGACGGAAAACTTCGATTGCTGCTTGAACGCTTTCGTCAAAGAATCTCCATTTAACAAACTGCTTTCGTCTTTGGTTTTTTCTTGCTCCGGTCTTGATTCCGAAAAAGAATTTAAATTAGACACAGACACACGCGCATTTGCGCTCTCTTTCTGTCTGTCTGTCTGTCTATTTTTTTCTTCTCTTTCTTTCTTTCTCTCTAGGAGCAAACCGCAATTTTCAAGTTCTTCGAGAGATTTTTTTAACATCCGCGCATCAACATTCAGCGCGCTTGCTAAAAACACCGTATCCATTGGGATTTCATCAACTCCGCGATTTCCACAGAACAGCAGAATTGCGACAAAGATGTAGCGGGTTTGCGGCGGAAGTGTCGCAAATTCGTAGCGAAAAATGAGATTTGTCTCAATCGGCATCCAAAGCTGCGGCAAGGTTGCAACATCTTTCTTCAAGTAACCGCGCAAATCTTTCAAAAGTGGAACGGATTTGTAGCAGAGTTGCGGCAGAGTTGCGGCAGAGTTGTTGCAAAGTCGCGGCAGAGTTGCGACAACTTTGCTTTGTTTTTTAGGTTTTCTCGCCATTATTCTCCTATGAAACTAATCTCAAAACCGTTTTCTGCGGTTTCTGCGCCGCGCTGATCCATTCGGATTTAAGTTGTAAAACTTCTTCGAGAATGAAAGATACCCGCTGCCGTTTTCCCGCGCCGCGTCTGACCTGTGTTAAATTTTCCGTGCCGGCTTGACCTTTGCGAAGTGTTGATTCGTGCAGGTCGAGCAGCGAACCCGCGCAACACGGCGCGATCAAAGTTTGTTTGTTAATTAAACTCATAATTTTGCTTCGGCGATTTTTGAAAATATTCGTTTTGTTCTTTGTGAAAATCCTCGAATGACTGCTTACACTCGCATTTTGCGCTCTGGCATTGTGGTAAATATTTCATCTTTGTATTGAAAAGACAGCGATCAATTTCTTTGGCGTGTTCGGGAAATGCTTTTCTAAGTTCGAGAAGCACAAAGCCGAATTGCATTAGTTGTTCAAGTGTTTTCTGCTCGATCATTTCCCTTTTTCCTTTTTCCCGTTCCCGTTCGGCGTTTCAAAAAACTTCTCAATTGCGATAATCATTACTTGATGCCGTGAACGTCTTTCCTTCTCGGCTTCGGCGCAAAGTTTCGCGTGTAATTCCTGCGGCAAATCAATCGTCGTGCGAATGTTTGCCGTCGTTTTTGTTTCGATCATAGAACCTCCTCAATTAAACTTAGATATGACACTACTATCAAAAAAATAGTATGTCAAAATCATAATGATAGTTTTGTAATAGTAAAATGAAAATAATATCGAAACAGTTTTACTTCTCTATTGTTTTCGTAGTAATCTGACAGTACAAACAATCAGTGAAAAGGATTTACAAATGAGCAAGATAATCGGAAGGACATTCAAATTTGAAACTGCTTTATGGAAAAAACTCGACGCGGACGCGGAGCGATGCGGACGCAGTTCGACCAAACAACTCGAAGCAATTCTTAAAACTTATTACGATGCGGAAGATGTTGAACTGAGCAGACATTCACTGGAAATGCTCGGCGAACTCTCCCCACGTTCGCGGACGAAAATGCCGATCATCGAAGCCGATGTGAATCCGAAACAAAAGAAACGAACCGCCTAAAAATATGAATCAACTCTCACGACACTCAAGAAAACTCTCTCAACTGGCATCCGTGGCGATTTCCTGCGGCGCGGCTTCCGACATCTCGAACGATCTGGAATTGTTTGATTTCAACGAATACCTGACCGCCGGCAGCGACGGCGTTTTCTACGTCCGCGTCGTCGGCGATTCGATGGAAGCGGAAATCTGGACCGGCGATCTGCTCGTCGTCAACCGCAATCGGCAAGCGCGTTCCGGTGACAAAGTTCTCGCGTCCGTCAACGGATGTTTCACCGTCAAGATATTTTCCGAACTCCCAAAACTCCGCCTCGTTGCCGCCAACGTCAAATATAAATCAATCGAAATCACGCGCCGCGACGACTTTCAAATCTTCGGCGTCATTACTCACATCGTCAGAAAGGTTTGATGAGAATACGGTACAGACAGACATCGTTTGAAAGAGAGGAAGTGTGGAGTTAAAATTAGTTAGATGGACAACCTCACCAAAGAACAGCGGCACAAAAATATGCAAGCCGTCAAAAGTAAAGGCTCGAAGATTGAAACGGCTTTGGCAAAAGCACTGTGGGCAAAAGGTTGTCGTTATCGTAAAAACAACAAAACAGTTTACGGCAAGCCGGATTTCACTTTCAAAAAATACAAGATTGCGATTTTCGTTGACGGCGAATTCTGGCACGGCAAGGATTGGGAAATCAAAAAACACAACCATAAAAGCAATGAGGAATTTTGGTTTGCAAAAATAGAGCGCAATATGAGGCGCGACACGGAAGTGAATAAAAAACTTACTTCTGAGGGTTGGAAAGTTTTGCGGTTTTGGGGAAAAGATATTAAAAAGAACATCGAATTCTGTGTTGACGAAATTGAACGGGAAATTAATAAGGCAAAGAATGAACAGGATATTAAAAGTAGTTGATCTATTTTCGGGTTGCGGCGGTTTTTCTTATGGTTTTGAAAAAGCCGGTTATCAGGTGGTTCTCGGTGTTGACAATGATAAAACAGCTTTGGAAACCTTTGGAAAAAATCACAAAAATGCTCAAAGTCTGATCGCTGATTTACACAAAGACGAAGCGATTGACGAAATCGCAGACAGAGTTAAAGAACACGAAATTGACGTGATTATTGCGGGTCCGCCGTGTCAGGGTTTTTCGATAACAGGTCAGAGAAACGAAACGGATGAGAGAAACAAACTTTTTTATGCCGTGTTCAGACTTGCCGATAAAATAAAACCGAAAGCTGTAATTATCGAAAATGTTCCCGGATTGGCAGGTTTATATAACGGCAAAGCGAAAGAAGCAATTATCAGCGAGTTTGAAAGACACGATTTTGTCCCGAATCATAAAGTTCTGTTTGCGCCCGATTATGAAGTGCCGCAGATCAGAAAAAGAATTTTCTTTGTCGGAATGAGAGAAGAATACGGTAAGTTTGAATTTCCCGCCGCTGTTCTTTCGCCGAATGAATACAACACCTGTTCGGACGCGATCAGCGACCTTCCAACCAGAGAAAACGATTTGGGAAAAGAAGCGGACGTTTACGATAAAGAACCGCTGACCGATTACCAGAAAAAAATGCGTAACGGTAATAAAATTCTATACAATCACACAGCGACAAAGCACACGGAACTTGTTATCAGCGTAATTTCACAAGTGCCGGAAGGTGGCAATTACAAAGATTTGCCGCCCGGAGTCGGCGAAAGCCGCAGGTTTAACGAAGCGTGGACGCGCTATCACAGTCAAAAACCGTCAAGAACAATTGATACCGGACACAGAAATCATTTTCACTAAAAACTTATGCCTGAAAGAAGAAATTGGACACGAGAGGAATTGATTTTAGCCTTTAATCTTTATTGTAAAATTCCTTTTGGTCAATATAATCAAAGAAATTCGGAAGTTATCAAGCTGTCAAAAATGATTGACAGAACGCCTTCATCAATTGCCTTCAAACTCGGAAATTTTGCAAGTCTTGACCCATATCATCAAGCCAGAGGAATTGGAGGACTTCCAAATATTGGAAAATTAGACAAAGAAATTTATTCAGAGTTTTCAAATAACTGGAATGAATTAAGTTTTGAAAGCGAAATGTTACTGGCGCAAAAATTTCCTTCTGAAGATACCATTGTTAAGAAAGTTGAAAAGGAAATTGAGTTTGAAAATAAAACTGGCAAAGAAGTTTTGCGTTCAGTTAAGACCAGAGTTAATCAAGCATTTTTCAGAAAAGTTATTGTTTCGATCTATGACAGCAGATGCGCTGTTTCAAACATTGATTTGCCGGAACTTCTGAGAGCAAGCCATATTATTCCGTGGGCAAAAAGTGAGAAAGAAAGAGTTAATCCGGCAAACGGTATTTGTCTGTCTGCGCTTTATGACAGAGCTTTTGATGAAGGATTTATGACAATCAGCGAAGATTACACGATAATTTTTTCAGACAGACTTCGTAAAATTAAAGACGAAAAAGCATACGAAACATTTTTCGGAAACTATAAAAATCAGCCGATGAATCTTCCGACCAAATTCTATCCGAGTCAGGAGTTTTTAAAATTTCACAGAGAAATAATATTTAAGAGATAAAATGAGAATTATTATCCAACATCAAATAACCAACAAAGATTTGACTGACATCTCGCAAGGAAGATTGAGAATTTCAGTTAAAATAATAAGTCAGTTGTCATTTTCTAAATACGATGACTGCCTGCTGAAAATTTTAATTCCGGGCGTTACATTTGAAATCTACTCAATCCTTAAAAGTAAGTATTTAAAAATATCCGAAATCGAAAGCAGCTTTTTCCAGAGTTTCTGTGAAGATGAAATAATTCATATTGAACTTGTTGCAAATTTCAGTTCTGGCGGAACATCTTACAGACTGGATTTCTCCAAACAACATAGTTTCGCAGATTTAATAATTGATAATCCGCCACAAGTCAGCAAGGAAGTTATTTCTTATATAACAAAAGCCGCATATTTGGAAAAGATTTAACCAAATTAATCATCATCATCAGTGTCCTTGTAAAAAAAACTGTCTTCTAATTCTTCATCTGAAAGGTGATCATACCCATTTTCCCTAAGAAATCTTTTAGCATCTTCTCTTGAATCAAATCTCATTACTTGTCCTTCATTATCTAAAACCCATTCAAGTCCATTTATCGAAATACCTTCAATCGCTTTGCCAATCTCAATCATTTTTCTCTCCTTTGTTGTATTTAATTGTAAAAAGTTTATAAAATAATTTCCAGCATATTTAGCGGATTTTTAAATGTTTACTGGAAGAAACAAAATCTTTGGGTTTGTCTCGATTCAACGGTCAGTGAGTTCAGATATTTTCAGTTGAGTCTCAGCGAACAAATCGAAGAACAGTTCAAGGACAAAGAGCGTGTTTATTTTCAGGTTTCAGGTCTCGCCGAAGCGAGCGAAGTCTGCCAACGCTACATCGCGCATTTTAATCTCGGCAGCAGCAACTGGACAGGCGGGCGCGTTATCAATGACAACTCGGATTTCGTCGCTGAAATCTCCTACAACGGCAGAATATGGGATTCGGAAGAATACGAAAATGCCAGAGAAATCAAAATTTAATTTAAAACTGAAAAGTATGATCTTCCTAACATATCTGGGCGCGTCGGCATAAAACTGCGCGGCGAGATTGCCGAGTATTTTTCAAAACTTAATCTCAAGTAAATCAAAATGGCGATCAAGAAATTTTACAGCACCAAAGCCAAAGCCGGTTGGCGTTTCGACGCGCGGCAAAATAAATTCTGGTCTTACGGCTTCAATATTTATTTGGAAAGCGGCAAAAGAAAGCGCAGGACAAGCGGCGGTCGAAGCGGTCGAACTGCACGGCGTTCCGCAGGATATGGTATCGGTTGACGCGCTGATAAATAAAAAGGACGACCGCTCCTCCAAAGAGTTTGAAAAATGGGCGATTTTCGGTCATTGAAGATGACAAACATTATAGCCCGGCGAGAATCGCTGGGTTAGGTTGAAACGAAAGTCCCGCCGCTGTAGGCGACGAACAAAACGAACATTGATTTGTTCGTCATTTTCAGCGACGGGTAATTTGATTTGATCGTTCCCGGCGATTCTCGCCGGGCTATAATGTTGATCGCCGTTGGCGATAAAAATCGGAACAATGTCAATCGGCGTTGGCAATATTGAGACGCTTTATCGTTAATCGCCGTTGGCGATTGAAAACTAATAATAACTATTATGCCGCAATCGCTTTTTAAAATGTTGGCACACATTGTTTTTTCGACAAAGAACCGCGCAGATTTGATTGCGCCGGAAATCGAAGAAGGTTTGTTCGGTTATATTCACGGCATTGCTGAAAACAACGGCGCGAAATTGATTGTCGGCGGCGGCACGGCAAATCATATTCATTTGTTGGTTTCTTTATCGAAGAAAATTGATGTGCCTGATCTGATCGGCGATATAAAACGGAGTAGTTCGATTTGGGTGAAGGAACAAACCACAAAGTTTGCGGATTTTTATTGGCAGCAAGGCTACGGCGCGTTTTCAATCGGACAATCGCAGGTTGAAACGGTCGTCAATTACATCAAACGGCAGAAAGAACATCACGCCAAGCAGGATTTCAAGAACGAATACCGTGCGCTTTTACGCAAATATAAGATTGAATATGACGAGAAATATGTTTGGGATTGAAATGTCCGGCGCATTCAGCGATGAATTATCAATCATCACGTTTCCCGGCGATGCTCGCTGGGCTGTAATGTTTACCGCCGTTGGCGACTTTAAAAAATGCACGGCGTTCCGCAGGATTGGTCAATAAAAATGTCGAGAGAGATTTGATGAGATACGAATTAGCGATTGACGTTTCGTGAACTATACTTTGCTTTTAGTTCCCTCCCGTCATCAGCAAGCCGATTTCTTCGTTCGAGGTAATTTTCGGGTCAACTTCCCCGGCAAATTTGCCTTTGTAGATGACGAGCAGCCGGTCAGCCAACGCGGTTACTTCTTCCAATTCCGCCGAGACGAGCAGAATCGCGCTGCCCGCATCTCTCAGAGCAATTAGTTTGCGGTGAATAAACTCGATTGCGCCGATGTCCACGCCGCGCGTCGGCTGTGAAACGAGCAGCAGTTTCGGGTTGAGTTCGAATTCCCTGCCGATAATCAATTTTTGCTGGTTGCCGCCCGAAAGATTCTTCGCGGCGAGTTCGGGATTCGGCGGGCGCACGTCAAAATTTTTGATAATTCCTTTGGTGCGCGTTTCGATGTTTGTTGAATTCAAAAAGCCGACGGAGGCGACCGGCGGGCGGTAATGAACGCCGAGAATCGCATTTTCTTCCAAGTCCGAATCAAGCAGCAGACCGCGTTTGTGACGGTCTTCGGGAATATGGGCAATGCCGAGTTCCTTGCGTTTTCTCGCCGTCGTCGAAGTAATGTCTTTACCTAAAAATTCGACTGTGCCTTGTGAAACCGAAATAAGTCCGGCAATCACTTCGATCAATTCGCTCTGCCCGTTCCCCTCGATGCCGGCGATGCCGACGATTTCACCGGCGCGAACATTGAATGAAACATTATTCAGCGATTCGCCGTGTTTGCTCTTAACGGAAAGATTTTGGACATTCAGCACATTTTCGTGCGGGTTCGCGTCAGTTTTTTCGACCCGCAGCAAAACGTCGCGCCCGACGATCATCCGGGCTAAATCTTTCGCGTTGGTTTCGCTTGTTTTGACATTGCCGACGACCTTGCCGTCGCGCATCACGGTCACATCGTCGGAAATCGCCAGCACTTCTTCGAGTTTATGCGTGATAATGATGACGGTTTTTCCCTGCTGCCGCATCCGGCGCAAAATACCGAAAAATTCTTCCACTTCCTGCGGCGTTAAAACGGCGGTCGGCTCGTCTAAAATTAAAATCTGCGCGTTGCGGTAAAGTGCTTTCAACAATTCGACTTTTTGCTGTGCGCCGACCGACAAATCTTCAATATACGCTTTCGGATTAACGCCCAGCCGCAGTTCGTTCGACAACGCCAGAATATCTTTGTTCGCCTTGTCCAAATCGAGATTAAACGCGCCGCCCGTTTCCGCGCCGAGAACGATATTTTCGGCGACGGTCATCGTGTCAACCAGCATAAAATGCTGATGCACCATCCCGATTCCGAGTTTGATCGCATCTTCCGGCGATTTGATGCTGACGACTTCCCCGTCAACTTTAATCTCACCGCTGTCCGCCGCATAAAATCCGTAAGCGATTCGCATAACCGTAGATTTGCCCGCGCCGTTTTCGCCGACAATCGCGTGAATCGTGCCTTTTTCGATTTTGATGGAAACGTCATTGTTGGCAACGACATCGCCGAATGTTTTTGTTATGTTTTTTAGTTCGAGCATTACACAATTAGTCCAATTATTGACATTAGAAAAACTAGACTTCCTATAATTAAAAAATCAATCCGAAGATTTTTGTTGTAAATATATATCCATCTTCGTCTTTAATAAAACGTATCATTCGAGTTTCATACTTTCTGACTGTTTTTGGAAATTTAAAAAGAAACATTCCTAAAAAAATAAATATAAATGAGATTATTGCAACAGGTAGAAAATTCATTTTTAATTTATTGAAACTCTTTCACGCAGCCAAACTTCGATTTCGTCAATTTTCCAAACGTCCGATTCGACATTTAAAGATAATTCAATTAATTCTAAAAGTGTATCTTGCAACTTATAGCCGTTACGATATAGAAATGAATCAGTTAGCGCGGTTGCGGTGCGTTTATTGCCGCCGTGCCACGGATGATTTTTTATTAAACCGAAAAGAAGTGTCGAGGCTTGACGTATAACGTCGGCATCTTCATAAGCGACAGCGTGTTTCGGTCTGGCAAGTGCTGACTCGACCAAAGTCGGTTCGGCAACGCCGATGCGCGTTTCGCCGAAAGCGAACATAATTTCAAAGTGCAGCGCGACAGCCTCAGGATATTCAATATAAAGAATTTCCTCAGTCGCCAAGTCGTTTCATCTCCTCAAAACTTTCCCGGTACTTATTTATCAATCTTTCGGATTCATATTTGATTTCCTTGGTGACATTAATCAACTCTCCGCTTATTTTGCCGTTGAAAACTGTTAAAACAAGGTATGAATTTCTTGACAGATTGTTTTCCTTTTTTACTGAATCCGGCAACTCGACTTTCCACGAGAAAGCATCGCCGACAATCTCGGCAGCTTCATTTTTCGTTTCGCGTATGTCTAATACTTCAGGCATTTATTTCTCCTTAATTGTGAAAGAATTACAACTAATTTATTTCGCCATCGCATCCGTCACTTTTATCTGACCGGCAACAATTTCCTTTTTCGCCTCTTCGACTTTTTTGATGACTTCCGGCGAAATTAAATTTTTATTATTGTCATCCATCGCGTAAGCTACGCCGTCTTTGTCTAAACCGAACGAATGAAATCCGCCCGCAAATTTTCCTTCTTTGACTTCTTTGACAACATCGTAAACGGCATTGTCAACTCTTTTAACCATTGAAGTCAACACAAATCCGGGTCGCTGTCCGTTCTGATTTGAGTCAACGCCGATGACAAAATTTTTCGCCTCGCCGTCATCATTTCTGCCGCGCTGTTCAACCGCGTCGAACGCACCCAAACCGGAATTTCCCGCCGCTGTAAAAATAACATCCGCACCGCGATCTAATTGATCTGATGCAAGTTCTCTGCCTTTGCCCGGATTATTCCACGCCGAATCAGTGATGCCGACGTAGCTGTCGTAAACTTTAATGTTCGGATTAACTGCCCGCGCACCTTCTTCGTAACCTGTTTCAAATTTATGGATCAGCGGGATGTCCATTCCGCCGACGAAGCCTAAAACGCCGGTTTTCGATTTCGCCGCCGCGATCATTCCGACCAGGTAAGAACCTTCGTGTTCGCGGAAAACCAGGGAAGCAACATTCGGCAGAGGTTTGCCATCCTCATCTAAAATCACGCCGTCAACAATGGCAAATTTGATATTCGGGTAATCTCTTGCAACTCGTTCCATAATCGGACCTTGCGCGAAACCGATGCCGATCACTAAATCGAAATTTCGTTCGGCAAATGCCCGCATCGCCGGTTCAATCGAAGTCGGATTGCCGGGTTCGACATCGCGCAAAACGATGTCCAAATCCTTTTCCGCACGCCGCACGCCTTCCCACGCCGCCGCGTTGAACGAACGGTCATTTTTGCCGCCGATGTCGAACACGATGCCGACCTTGATTTTGCCTTTGTCGGCGTTCGCCTCCGCTGCCGGTTCGCACGAAACGGTAAAAAAAACAGCGGTCACCGCTAAAATTAACAATAATAATCGCATTTTCATAAGATTGAAGTTTCACGCTTTCCGAGCCAAATAAATGTTTGACAATTTCAAGAATAATAGCCGTAAAGATCGCAAAAAACACAAAATGAGTTTGAGAATATTGCGCTTTTTGTGGCGATTAACCTGGCAATTCTGATAAGACAGCAAAATTGCCCGCCCGACAATAAACTTTACGAAATAATTTCTTTGACCAGTTCAAATTTTCGCGTCGGTTTTTCCGGGCTGATTTTGTATGCCATTTGCAGCTTTGCCAACACTGGCGCGGCTTGCGCTTCGGTGCGGCAGTAAAGCGTGCCGAGCGGTTCGTGTTCTTTTACCTTATCGCCTAGTTTTGCGTCGCAGGAATAACCGACCGCGTAATCAATTTTGTCATCAATTTTGATGCGCCCGCCGCCGATTAATGAAACCGCTTTGCCGATTTCGGTGGCGTCAATTTCCAGAATATAGCCGCTGTCGGGCGATTTGATTTTTACTTCGAGCAGGTTTTCGTTGAGAAGCAGTTTCGGTTTATCACAGATTTTCGGATTGCCGCCCTGCATTTTAATATTTTCTTTGAACTTTTCCAGTGCCTTGCCGCTCTCCAAAACTTCTTTTATCATCGCTTTTGCTTTCTGCGTCGAACTTGCGGTTTTGGTTAGAAGCAGTATGCGGGTGATGAGTTCGATTGACAATTTGAGCGTCGGTTCGGCGGATTCTTCGGTTTCATTTCGCAAAATTTGCAGACATTCATAAACTTCCAGCGCGTTCCCGACGTATTTGCCGAGCGGCTGATTCATATCGGAAATGACGGCTTCGGTTTTCACGCCGCAGGCAGTTCCGGTTTTGACGAGTGCCTTCGCCAGTTTCCGCGCGTCGCGTTCGCGCTGCATAAACGCGCCGCTGCCGGTTTTCACGTCCAGCACGAGCGCACTCAAACCTTCGGCGAGTTTTTTCGACATAATCGAAGCGACGATCAACGGAATTGATTCGACCGTCGCCGTCGCATCGCGCAGCGCGTATAACTTGCGGTCGGCAGGAACAATTTTCGACGTTTGCCCGGTCATCGCAAAACCGCAGTGTTTAATGATTTCCTTGAACTTTTCCTTGGACAAATTGACGTTGTAGCCTTCGATTGATTCGAGTTTATCGAGCGTTCCGCCGGTGTGTCCGAGACCGCGCCCGGAAATCATCGGTACGCAAACGCCGCACGCCGCCGCCATCGGCGCGATCAACAGTGAAGTTTTATCACCGACTCCGCCCGTCGAATGTTTATCGGCAATTGGCGCGTCCAGCTCCGAAAAATCCAAAATCTCGCCCGAATTGAGCATCGCTTCGGTCAGCGCGGTTTGCTCGGATTGGCGCAGCCCGTTAATAAACATCGCCATCAACAGCGCGGAAATATGATAATCAGCCCACGTTTTGTCACACACGCCGCGCACAAAAGCGTCTATCTCCGCCGCTGAAAATTTGCCGCCGTCACGTTTTTTTCGGATCAAATCTTGTGGATTCATTGCAATATCAGTTAATAGAGCTTATTTAAAAAAAATATCAATTCAATCAAGAAACTTTCTGAAAATGAGCAAATTATAACACTTGTACGTCATATTGAGTATCTATCACCGAAATATCGAAGCGGCTCATCCGCCTAATTATTAAAATCACTCCACTTCGCCGGAATGCGGATTTAGAGTTTAAACGCCGTTATAGTGCCGGACATCAAAGTCCGAGCAGAACACTTAACTGAAATTATATTGGTGAAAAGATGTTATTTTGAAAATGAGTAGATTATAAACCCTTGTAACTCACTGGATTTACCTTTTATGTTGATCGGAACAAACTTTGATTTTTTTGCACTTTCAATGATATAAGGAATCAAATCTTGAAAATTACTTTCTAATAATTGACGGTCGGATTCAGCTCTCATTACATTTCCTTTTTTATCTATTGCAACATTCACTTGAATGACAAAGGCAGTTAGGTCATTCAGCAAATTATCTCTTATTTTTTTTATTTCAACAGGAAAAACAGGCGATGGTAAATAAATTGCCCGTTCGTTAAGAGCAATGTCAGCGGCAATTACAATCGGCGAGGAATCACTTTTTTGATTCGGTGAAATACGCGAAGGAGGCGACGGATACTCATTCAAAACTTTTAAGTTGACCTGCCACATTTGATAGATTTCATTTTCCCCCGCGTCTGTCAAAAATATAATTTCGTCAAAAATACCTTTTTCGTTGACAAATTTACAATCGAGATTGATTTGCTTAGTCGTGTTTTTGTAATTTTTCTGACTGACGACCAGATTGTATTTACCTTCTGTTAAACGAGCAAAATATGGAAATTTATCTTTTATTTGTGAAAATGATTCATCATTTGTGGCTAAATTAACTATTTTGGCACTAACATTTTTGATCGCAGTATCTTGCGGGAAATCAGAATCGTGAAGCAGAAAAACATTTAACCGCATATCGCATTTCTGGCTTTGTGCGGAAACCGAAATTACTTGGGTCACAATAAAGAGAATGACAACAGTTAATATTTTTAAGCTGCCTGGAAAACTCATAGCTTTTTTCATTTATCTTTTGTTGGCTTTGGTCAAAGCAACTAATTCATTCTCAACGATTTTATATGGTTCGGAAAAGCTAATTTCACCTAACGGAACAAATCTGCTTTTTGATAATCCGGCATCAGCCCAATTGTAAGCCATTAAATACAATCCTTGAGTTTGCCCCTTGCTATTGATAACTTCCATTTTCGCACACGAATGTCCTCTTGATATTTGAGAGGATGAAAAGCCCGCTTCGAAATATAAACAACCTTCTATTTTAATGATTTTTAGATTATGGCGATCTGTCCATTCGATAAATTTTTTTAATTCGCCTTTCCATGTGAAAAGATTTTCAAAAAAGGAAATTACTGCCGAGAAAATTCTCCCAAAAATATTTTGATTTCTAAAAGAGTTAGTTTCCGCCATATATTTATTTGTTAGGACCAACAAATCCACACGAAAGCTGTGCTGAGACACTAATTGACGTTTCGACTCCATTTCCATCAAGAGCAATAATCGCACTCGAAAGCGGAATTACTTTTGCAAATATCTCTGCCCATTTCGCGCCGTCCATTCCGGGATAAATTCCGGCGGAGGCGGCTACGTAATAAGGCGCAATAAACATTAAGGCGGACGTTTGATTTAATACGTCTGCTGCGCCAACGCTTAGTGTTAAAAAAAATCCGTAAAAAGAACTGTCACCGGAAATCCGGCTTCCAAATCCATGATAAATTTTACCGGCTGAAGGTAAAGCCTCAGGATTGATACTTAAGCTTACAGGTAAAGAGGGTCCAAATCCTGCACCAACAGATCCCATTGCAAATTTTAAGGGATAGGCTGTTTTTGGTTCTTTATGATTATAAACTCCAAAGGTTCCGCCTCCTGCTCCGGCTGAAACAAGTTTCAATGGAGTTTGAACACCTACCGAAACATCTGTTCCCGACACATAACCCCAATCAGAAGGACTGAGAATCAATTTCAATAAATAATTCTTAACGAAATGAACTCCATCTACAAAAGGATTGGAACTGCCGTCTGGTGTGGACTTTTGAGGGTTTCGACGCTCCTGTAAAAAAGCATCTATTTTGTCTTTGAAAGATTGCCGAATTGTAACTGAATCTGTCTGGATTGCGTATGCGTTACGTACCGACATACTCGGTTGACCAACCGGATTTTGCCACCAACTGATGAATTTTTCCCTCTCGAAAGTGTTCTCTCCGCGAGTTAGCCACGTAAATAAAGCCTGAAAAAAATCCTCATACCCAGGATTAAATTCTATTTTGAATAAATCCTCCGACGAACTGAAATTCATCGTCACGGGAAATAACTTGATTTGATTTTGAGCCTTGCCAAATTTTGACAAACGTTGCTTGTCTTCGCTACTGACATAAGTTTTCAAAAATTTTTCCGTAGAAAATTCATTGAACACATTTACCGAAGCACAAAAAGCCGTTACTTCCTCGCGGACGGAAAATCCGAGAGCGGTAAGAAGCCCATCCGCTTTGGAAACTCCGCATTCTTCCCAAGTGGTGCCGAAAAAGTAGTTATATTGAACACTTAATAACGGGTCATTTTGAACATCGGATTGAGGTGCAGCTATCATTAATTGCATGAGTTGTATTTGACACTTGAAAATTCAATATTGTTTCCGGTTTAATTTAGTAGAGGTTGAGCATTGCGATTTTGTCTAAAGTACAAAATCTTTAGTACAAAATCTTTACTTATCGTAGCAAAAAGACTACAAAATTGAAATAAAAAAATTGCAAATTACCTATTTATTTTTTCAAACGTTTAAGTCATAATATAATTACTATGATGAACTTTATCAAAACAATCGGCGCATTTTCTTTAACCTTTATCTTTTCGGTCGCGTTGGTCGGTCTGCCGCAGTCGGCGCAGAATGACATTTCACAGTTTCTGCAGCAGGACATCAGCAACGGTCACGAAAGAGATTTTGATGTTTACAGTATGGCGGACGTGGATTCGGCGGATGAGATTTTGATTTCTCCCGAATATGCCGAAACCGTTTCCGAATACGTCAACGCTTCGTCGAGTATGGATTCTTCAAGTTTACCGGCTGACTTTCAGGCGGCGTGGCGCAGTCATATGGCGGCGTGGCACGATTTTGACGATCTTCTCAGCAAATCTAAAACTCACTGCAAAATGAGAAAATTAAGCAGCGAGGATTTTGCCGACCAACTTGCTCACAAAAATCTGAAAATCAATCTCACCTGGCACAAAGTTTTAACTGTTGCCGACCGTTACGGCGTGAGCGTTTCAGAAGAAGATCAATAATTTTTTTTAAGCGGCGGCGGTGAATTTTCGACGATTTTTATTGTTCGCGGATCGTCGCCGTCGCCGTTTATTTCGACTCTGATTATTTTGTTGGCAAAAGATTGGCGGCGGAGCCGTTCCGCCCATTCGATAATTACGACTGCCGTTTCATCCTCCAAAATTTCGTCTAATCCGACGGCAAATCCTGCGTCGGATTTTTCGTCTAACCGCCACAAATCAATGTGATAAACATCAAATCTTCCGGTTTTATATAAATTGACGAGCGTAAAACTCGGACTCGTCACTTCGTCAACATCATAATCAAGCGCATATAAAATGCCTTTGGTAAAAAGCGTTTTCCCTGCACCGAGACCGCCTGAAAGTAGAATAATCTCGCCGCCCTTTAATTTTCCACCCAGTTTTTCAGCAAAGTCGAATGTTTCTTCCGGTGAAAAGCTTTTTACTTCTTCAATGTTCATTGTATTTTTATAAATGCAAAACGATTAAAACATTATAAACGATTAAAAGATAAGCACGATTTTTATAATCCGTCCTCGCAGACTTTAACAAAAATTACAAATAAGCTAAAAAACACCAAAACAATTTTTTCTGCCGTATCGAAAATGGTATGATTATTTTTTATTTTAGCTGAGTAATTACAAGGTTTTGGAAAAAGTTCATCCTTCGACAAAAGGGATTCGTGCGATAGCCGTTTATGAAGCTGTCAAAGGCATAATCGGGTTAATCGCCGGTTTCGGTCTGCTGTCCCTGATTAACCGCGATGTGGTTGCTTTCGCCGAAGATTTGGTCGGTTTTTTGCATCTTAATTCCGAAGGAAGGGCGGCGCACCGCATCGTTGAAACGATCACCCAACTTAATCCGTCCAATATCAAACTTTTCTTTTTTCTGTCGCTGCTTTACGCTGCCGTTCGCTTTACCGAAGCCTACGGTTTATGGCTGCTGCGGACGTGGGCGGAATGGTTTGCGATAATTTCCGGATCCATCTACATCCCGATTGAAATTTACGAAATTTATGAAAAGCCGACATATATTCGCGTTGGAGTTTTGCTGATAAATGTCGGGATGGTTTTATATCTAATTTATTTCCGGCGCGAACAGGCGCACCTAAAAGACGAGCAGCCGGTCTGATCCCTCAAACGATCACAGCAATTTAAAAACCGTCAAATTCGAAATATTTCTTCAATTGGAATCTGAAATCTGCAATCTGGAATTTTATTTATGCCTGAACTGCCCGAAGTCGAACTCGTCACCCGTTCTTTAGACAAACTCGTCAAAAACCGCCAAATCACCGCCGCCGAACTTTTGCGTGAACGCCTCGCGCCCGACTCTGCGCCGCCGGATTTCGCCGAAAAGTTGAAAGGCGCAGCGATTAATTTCGTCCACCGGCGCGGCAAACATATTTTGTTCGATTTGGATAACGGGCGAACTCTAATCGCGCATTTGCGAATGAGCGGACGATTTATGCTTTTGCCGTCCGACCGCGAAAATCCGAAATATACCCACGCCGTATTTTATTTCGGTGACGAAACACGGCTCGTTTTTCAAGATCAGCGGCATTTCGGTTTTATGCGAATTGTCGAAACCGCCGATTTAGGCGAAACAAAAGAACTTAAAAAACTCGCGCCCGAACCGTTCAGCAATGACTTCACGCCGAAATATTTCCGCGAAACGCTGAAAACATCGAAACGAAATTTGAAGGAAGTGCTGCTCGACCAAACCAAAGTTTTAGGTTTAGGCAACATCTACGCTTCCGAAGCGATGTTTCTCGCCCGCATCAATCCGCAAATCTCCGCCGACCGGTTATCCGCCAAAAAAGCCAACGTATTATTTGAAAAAATCCGCGAAGTTCTCGCCGATTCAATCGCGCACGGTTCGACGATGAACGTCAACCCGGAAAACATTGACGGCAGTTATTACGGCGGCGGCTACGAATTGAGTTGGCGCGTTTACGACCGCGAAAAAGAGCCGTGTACGAATTGTGACATTCCCATCGAACGGTTAAAGCAAGGCGGACGCTCCACATATTTTTGCCCGAAATGTCAGAAAAAATAATACTTGTAAAACAAATAAAACATCTGTAAAATATATTTCACAAGTAAGTTCTCTTACTCCCCAAAAATAATCAAAACAAAATACAGGATTTTTATTATGACTAAAAGATTAATTTGCCGCTTTGTGTTTTTCACATTGGCATTGTTGTTTGTGATTTCGTCAACCGGATTCAATATTTCGGCACAGGAAAAGGAAGAAAAAGTTAAACTCACTACGGAAGCAAAAAAAGCGCGTGAGGATTCGTTGAGTATCCTCAATGAGATGAAAGAGATCCTCAAAAAGAATTATTACGACCAGCAAATGCACGGCATTGATCTGGAAAAACGAATTGAAGAGGCAAAAGCGCGGGTTAAAACAATGCAGTACAATTGGCAAATGTACCGCGTGCTGGTGCAGGTTTTGATGGATTTTAACGATTCGCATACCAGTATGATTTTGCCGCCGCGCAGCGATCATTTTCAGTATGGTTTCGGAATGCAGATGATCGGTGATGAATGTTTTGTAACTTCGGTCAAAAAAGACAGCGACGCGCAAAAACAGGGCGTTGCCGTCGGCGATCAAATCTTGAAATTTGGTAAATTTGCGCCGAACCGCCGTGATTTATGGAAAATGTCTTATGTTATTTACAAATTGGACCCGGCAAATACGCTTGATTTACAACTTCGCAAGCCCGACGGAACCGATAAATCTTTAACCCTCAATGCGAAAACGATGACCGATAAGGAATTTCGCGCCGAACAGAAAGCCCGAAAGGAAAAAAATAAGTTTGAACCGTTCAAATGTCAGGAGATAAATAAAGATTTGGTCGCCTGCAAACTTTATTCGTTTATTGTCGAAAGAGACGACATTGATAAAATGATGAAGCAAGCCGCCAAATACCCGAAATTAATTTTGGATTTACGTGGAAACGGCGGCGGTTATGTGACGATTGAGCAATATTTGCTGAGTCATTTTTTTGACCGTGAAGTAAAAATAGCCGATTTGGTCACGCGAAATAAATCGGAGGAACGCTTCACCAAACCTCTCGGCAACAGACAATACAAAGGAGATGTAACTGTTTTAATTGACAGCAATTCGGCTTCGGCAGCGGAAATTACGGCACGGGTTTTACAGCTTGAAAAACGCGCCCAAGTTTACGGGGATTACAGCAGCGGAAGTGTTATGACAAGCATTACAATGCCTTTCAGAAACATTGTCAGTGCTTTTGCAACTTTGGCGATCATCAATACGGGAATGAGTGTGACCGTTTCCGACGTAATTATGCGGGACGGTTCGCGTTTGGAAAATACCGGCGTTACTCCCGATATGATTTTGCAGCCTTCCGGCGTTGGTTTGGCACAGAAAACCGACCCGGTGCTGGCATACGCGGCGATCAAATACGGTGCAAAGTTATCGCCGGAACAAGCAGGCGGTTATTATTTTATGACTGCCAAAGAAGAAGACGACGATAATGATGAATCACAGTAATCTCTTACGGTGAACTTGACACTTCCCCCGTAAAATCGCATCATTTATTTTTATAGGTTCGTGGTGAGTTACAGCAACTTGCGACCACGTTAAATAATCCGCTAAACAGCAAACCAAGATTTCAAAAAATTCTCGTGCTGTTTGGCAGACGGGAATTTTTATTTTGTCCTTTGTTATTAATCTCTCTATTTAAGGAATTTAAAGAACTCAGGGCGCAGGATTATCAAAAAGTGAAAAATTTCAGAGAACTTTTAGAAACCGACGGCATTTACGTTTTTGACGGCGCGGTCGGGACGCGCTTTTACGACAAAGGTATTTACATCAATCGTTCCTACGATGAACTAAATCTCACCTCACCCGACATCGTGCGTGAAGTTCATCAGGAATATGTCAAAGCGGGCGCGGATATTATCGAAACAAATACTTTCGGCGCGACGCGGCACAAATTACAGCAATACAGCCTTGAAAATAAACTGCGCGACATCAATATCGCCGGTGTTAAATTAGCCCGCGAAGTTGCCGGTGAGGATGTTTTCGTCGCCGGGGCGATGGGTCCGCTCGATTTGCGAATCGAACCCTACGGTCCGACTTCGTTTGACGAAGCCAAAGAGATGTTCGCCGAACAGGTCGCGGCGTTGTTGGAGGGCGGCGTTGATCTGTTTATTCTCGAAACTTTTTCCGATTTGTCGGAGATTCAGCAGGCGATCAGGGCGATCAAGGAACTCAGCGATCTGCCGATTGTCGCGCAGATGACGATTCAGACGAACGGCAAAACCGTTTTCGGCGCGACACCGGAAGTTTTCACGCAGCGGCTCGAAGCGTGGGGCGCGGATGTCATCGGGGTTAATTGCGGAGTCGGTCCAACACATATTTTGACCGCGCTCGAACAAATGCGCGGCGTGACCAGCATAAAATTGGCGGCGCAACCGAACGCCGGTTTGCCGCGTGATGTGCAGGGACGGCAATTTTATATGTGTTCGCCGGAATATATGTCGAAATTTGCCAAAAGGTTTATCAAAGCCGGGGCAAATTTCGTCGGTGGTTGCTGCGGCACGACTCCGCAGCACATCAAATTGATTTCCGATGCCGTTCGCGCGATCAGTCCGCGTCAGATGAAAGCCAAAGTTTCGACGATGGTTCCCGCTAAAATTACCGAATTAACGCCGATTGACGTGCAGGTCGTCCCGCCGGAAATGCGCTCGAACTGGTCGCGGAAAATCGCTCGCGGCGAATTTGTTACGTCGGTTGAAGTGCTGCCGCCGAAGGGCTGTGACGCGGCAAAAACATTGGAAGCGATCAGCATTTTAAAGGCGGCGGGCGTTGACGCGGTGAACATTCCCGACGGACCCCGCGCCCAAACACGGATGAGCGCACAGGCGACAGCGATTCTCGTCGAACAGAATCTCGGTATCGAAGCCGTGCTGCATTACTGTTGCCGTGACCGAAATTTGCTCGGAATGATGTCCGATCTGCTCGGCGCGGCGGCTCTCGGTCTGCACAATCTTTTAATTATTACGGGCGACCCGCCGAAAATGGGACCTTACCCGGATGCGACCGCCGTTTTTGATATTGATTCCATCGGGCTGACAAATATGGTCAGTAAACTCAATCACGGACTGGATTTGGGCAACAATTCAATCGGACTGCCGACCGCTTTTTCCATCGGTGTCGGGGTCAATCCGGGCGCGATAAATTTAGAGGAAGAGATCAAAAGATTTGAGTGGAAAGTCGAAGCCGGTGCAGAATATGCGATTACACAGCCGGTTTACGACACGAAACAACTGCGCGATTTTCTCAAAAGAATCGAACGCGTCCGCATCCCGATTGTCGCCGGAATTTTCCCGTTCGTCTCCAGCCGCAACGCCGAATTTATGCACAACGAAGTTCCCGGTGTAGTCGTCACGCAGGAAATTCTCGACCGAATGCGAAAAGCATCCGACACTTCCAAAGAAGCCGCCCGCGAGGAAGGTTTGCTGATTGCGCGTGAGTCGCTGCTCGAAGTGCGCGATTTAATTCAGGGCGTACAGGTTTCCGCCCCATTCGGCAACGTTAAATATGCGCTTCAAGTTTTTGACGTATTGGACGAATTTAAAAATAATAAAGAGACAACGACTGCCGCGAAATAAATTTGGTGATATCAAAACCATTTTGGAAGGTGTGTTTAGATGCAGAAGCCCGCACGAAGCAAGGGCGCAGACGTTAGCGCGGGAATACGCCCTTACTTCGTGCGGGCTTCTGCATTAACTCACCTTTTCAATCTGTTTTGGTATGATATTTTATTTTGGTTGATAATTTTACCCGTTCTCCAATCAATTTTGTCATCAAAACAAATGAAAAAGGCTGACAGATTAATCTGTCAGCCTTTTTTTGTTTAGTGACGGGTTTTTTGCTCCCGCCCGGTCTAGTTAGCGCGGTTGTGCCGTGAAATCTATTCCGTCCAAGTCCTGCGCCACGTTGATCGTTCGCACGTCGAATTGATACTGCTTCGATTCGACCCGCACGATGTATGCCGCGCCTGATTCAATATCCGCTATTCGGTAATAGCCGAACCCGTTGGTTCGTGCCGTCGCCACTACTTCGCCCGCGCCGTCCGTGATGATGACTTTGGCATTGGCAACGCCTCTGCCTTTCACATTCATCACTCGTCCACTCAGACTTGCGCCCGCCGCCGTCGCTCCGCCAATCGTGATCGTGCCGCCCGTGTAGGTCGGCTGCGTGATCGGGAAGTTCGGGTCAACCGGCGACGCTTTCCGTCGTGCCGGAGTGTCCGTAAACGTGATCGGAGTCGTTCCTGATTGTGCGCCCGCCGCCACCGTAAAAGTGACGGTAACCAATATTTTGTTGTTCCCTTCGGCGATAGTCCCGCCGCTAAAAGTTGTCACGGAGAAACCGATCTGACCGGGATTGTTGGCATTGAAAAGGACATCGCCGCCGCTGTTGCCGATCACCACACTCGGATTAGTCAGTTTGGTCGAATCAAAAGCGATACTAAATGTATAACCCGCTTCATTGCCAACGGTATCAACGCGAATCGGGACAACCAAGGTTGAACCGGCACTGGTGTTCTGCGCGTCAACGCGGAACGCCGCCGGTGCGGCTTGAACGCCGTCTTTAGTAATAACGGAGGCTTTGCCTTTGACTGCGCCGCCCGACACTTTCGATGAAACAGGCGGTGCAATCGGATTCGGAACCGTCGGTCCGGCGGCATTTTGTTTGGCATCCAAGCCAATCGCATACCGACGCACCTGCTGAATATCGCCGTCGTCCACATCACCGTCACCGGAAGTTCCGCGCGGCGACGCATCAGCCCGCTGAAATTCGTTACTTTGATATGGCTTGTCCAAGCCGATGCTGAAGCGGCGAATCTGTTGAATGTCGCTGTCGTCAACAAAACCGTCACCGTTCGGGCGCGACTGCACGTCCCCTTCTACTCCCTGAATACAACCGCCGAGACATACTGTCGGAGTAATTAAAAGTGAAAAGCGGTTGAGTGTGCCGGTATCAGCAGCTCCGGTATCAGCGACATTGAGCGTCCAATTGCCGTTGGCATTCTGCCCGTCAAATGCCGACAGCGGACTTTCCGGTGCAAAGTTACCGGTTACGGCACCTGTTGCTGGAATAGTCGAAGCCGCCGGGAAACCGCCGTCATCATCAAGCGTTACGGTGCAGAAATTTTGACCTGCACCGCCGCGGCTGGCAATCAAACTAACGGTTGTTCCCTGCGGCGAAGTTAGTTTGAATGACAAATCGCCGTTGAAGGTGTGCGTTACCGACGCATTTGGATTACCGGTTGTAGTATCACAACCCGTTATAGCATCCAGTCGGAAATTCAAGTCGTTGATCAAACCCGTCACACCGCTGACCGGCAAAACGATATTAACTCCGGTTCCGACATTATCAGGGACAGCCACCGGCGGTCCGGTATAGCTGGCAGTTGTGGTCGTGCCAGGTGAGCCGGTCGGCAGAGCATAAGTAATACTGCCGAGATCGGTCGCGCCGTCCTGATGCTGGATCGTTGCCGTCAGATTGGCACCGCAAGCCAAAGTCGGGTCGGCTGTAAAAGTAAAGGTTCTGCTGACAACACCACCGCCCGCTGCAATTACTCCGTAGTTTTGCGCGGCACCGGGACGGATTATTCCGCCGGTTGCTTGCAGCGTTCCAACATCATTAACCGTCGCGGCAGTCCCGTTATTGCGGGCGGCAAATGCAACGGTGACGGTTTCGCCCGGATCAATTACGCCGTTTGCCGGCTGACAACTTTCGCTGACCAAAGTTGCTCCTGCCGCACTGATAATCGGCACTGGAACCGCACCAAATGCAAGGATTTCCCACATTCCGCGCCCGTGGGTGGCAATTCTGATAAAATTACCAGCGGTTTTTGCTAAATCGAAAACTGCTACACGCGGCAAACCCGTTCCGAAGGGTACCCAATTTGCACCGGCATCGGAGGAAACATAGACCCCAATGTCGGTTCCGGCATACAGAATATTTGAGTTAACCGGATCAACTAAAAACGCATTAACCGGAACTTGCGGCAAAACATTGGCACCAGTTCCGGTCAGAGCCGTCCAAATCGGTGTTCCGCTGCTGAGATTGGTCGCTCGCCAAACATTGACTATGCCAAAGCCTGAAAGCGAAACGTAAGCCGTATTGATATTATTCGGATCAATTATCGCCCGCGCAACAAAATTGTTCGGCACGGCATTACCCGCATCGAAATCTGTCAAAGCGGCTGAACCGGTTGTGGTTCCAAATAACTTCCCTAGCCTGGTGCCGATAATGCGGACATTGTCATTAGTCGGCGAAACACCAATCGCACTAATTGGATCTGTTCCAAAACTTTGACTGACTGCCGTATGGTTTGTTCCGTTATCGGCGGAACGATACAAAATATTCGCGCCGTAGTAAATAGTGTTCGGATTGCCCGGACCCTGTTCGAGGGGTGCGTAGAAAAGAACGGCACCGTTGCAGGGAATACCGTTACCGGCAGCACCGTTGCAACCGCGAAATGCCCATCCGCCTTCCGATACGGACGAAAGGGTCGTCGTTCCGTAACCTTGCAGAGTGGCGTTATTAAAATAAGTGTGATACATCCGCACATTAGTCGTATCGGTGGCGTTTTGGTCAATCACGGCATAGCCGCCGTCGCCAAAATCGGTGCGTCTCCAAATGCCCGACGGGTTATAGAAATTGGTTCCGTTGTCCTGTGTTCCGCCGATGGTAAAATTCGGATCGGTCGGATGAACGGCAAGCCCCAGAAATTGAGTTGCTCTAAAAGTCGTGTTATTGAGACTCGTCCAATTTCCGCCACTATCGGTTGATTTGTAGATACCGCCGTCCGAACCGAAATAAATGGTTGACGGTAGAGACGGTGCAACGGCAATTGCGTGTGAATCGGTATGCAGACCGTTTTGACTATTGGTAAATGTAGTTCCGCCGTTTGCAGAAAAAGCAAACGTGGCAGTTGTGCCAGTGCCGCCGATATAAACACGATTAGCATCAACCGGGTCAACGTCAACCGCAATGTCGTAGAAACATTGTCCACCGCAAAAATTATTGTCAATTCGCAGGGCAAAACTCGCACCGCCGTTGGTTGACTGATGCACTGTTCCGCCATCGGACGCGGAGGCGGCATAGACCGTTACAACCCCGCCGGTACTTCGATTCAAGGCAAGTTCGGTTCTCGAATTGCCTGTTCCCGTGCCGGTCGTCGCAAGTGTGCGAACAAAAGTCGGATTTGCGGCAAGCGCATCGGTCGAACGATAAACTCCGCCTTCACCGAGCGCAAACGAATCAACCTCGGTACAAAGAACGAGATTGGGATTACCCGGATCCATCACAATATCGAGAATATTACGATCTTGCGCGGCGGGTCCGGTAATCGTCATCTTGGTAAAAGTCGGATTAGCCGCGAGAGCGTTAGTTGAACGAAACAATCCGCGGGCGGCAAGCACATTGTTACCACTGCTGCCGATGCCGCCTAAACCGGAGGTGGAAGAAGCAAAAATTATGTTCGGATCGGTCGGGTGAACAACAATTTTGCCGATTGCGCGTCCCGTAAAACTAGCACCGCCAATCGGTCCGGTGACAATTGGATTTGCAGTGCTGGCATTGTCAATCCGGTAAATACCGACACCAAAAAAAGAGTCAGCCGAAAACCCTGATTCGCCCGTTCCGGCAAAAATCGTGTCAGGCTGTGACGGCGAAATTGCGACGGTATTGACAGCCAAACTCAGCGCATTGTCGAGCATCGGAGTCCAAGTCGTGCCGCCGTCGGTTGTGCGGTAAAGTCCGCCCTGTGCCGTGCCGACATAAACAATGTCGGGATTAGTCGGATGAACGGCAATTCCGATTGTGCGACCGGAAACAGGTAATTGCGGTCCCGCAACAACCTGACCGAGTGGAATCGGATTCGGTCCGATTTCCGTCCAGGCGGCAGTCAGCGTTTCTTTTTCAACGGAATCCGGCATCTGTGCGCGGGCAATTTCCTGTTTTTCAAGTTTCTTGACAGCCTTAATGCGTTTCGTCGGGTCGAACGGCTTACCTTCTTCAACTCCTCGAAGTTCGGCAATGTATTCCGACCTTTTCATCATAAATTCTTCCTTCGTCATTCCGGTTTGGAATTGCAAAGGCATATCGGGGTCATCACCTTCAAATTCGTTTTGAAGACTCGCCATCTTGTCTCCGAAAAAGTAGGTTCCGACGGAAATGCCTCCGACAAACAGAAGCAGTAAAACCAGCAGGATTAGTTTCTTCATTCGACTTGTACTCCTAAATATTCTATTTTTAAATTTTTGATTCGATCAACACGATTTTAAACGATGTTCAAAATCGGAAACAATAAAAACATTTTTCACTAATTCCTGATTTTTAGGGTGATTTATAAAACCGATAACGATTGAATAAATAAACAGTAGTCACAGAGAGTATTGATTAAAATGTTTATGCCTAAAGAATGGCAAGAAAATTCTTGCTAATAAATTTAATTAACTTAAGTTATTTGATTGAAAAAAAAATTGCAAGCGTGTTTTACGAAATACGATAGTATTTTGAAAATTTTGTTCAATTAATTGATTTTTTTGAAAATTTTGAAAATATATAAAGACACGAAATCTTGAAGGAGAGAGCCGATAAATTAATTTGTCGGCTCTCTCCTCCTTGCGCGTTGACGGGTTTCGCTCCCATCCGGTTTAGTTAGCGCGGCTGTGCCGTGAAATCTATTCCGTCCAAGTCCTGCGCGATGTTAATAGTTCGCACATCGAACTTATATTGCTTCGATTCCACTCTCACGATGTATGCCGCTCCCGACTCGACTTCCAAGATTCGGTAATATCCGAACCCGTTCGTTCGCGCCGTCGCCACTACTTCGCCCGCGCTGTTCGTGATGCTGACTTTGGCATTGGCAACGCCTCTGCCTTTCACACTCATCACTCGTCCGCTCAAACTCGCACCCGCCGCCGTCGCTCCGCCAATCGTGATCGTGCCGCCCGTGTAGGTCGGCTGTGTGATCGGGAAGTTCGGATCCACCGGCGAGGCTTTCCGTCGTGCCGGGGTGTCCGTAAACGTAATCGGGGTTGTTCCCGCCGGTGCGCCTGCCGCCACCGCAAACGTGACCGTGACGAGGATTTTATTGTTCCCTTCGGCGATGGTGCCGCCGCTGAAAGTTGTCACGGAGAAACCGATCTGACCGGGATTGTTGGCATTGAAAAGAACATCGCCGCCGCTGTTGCCGATGACGACACTCGGGTTGGTCAGTTTGGTCGAATCAAAAGCAATCGAGAAAGTATAGCCCGCCTCGTTGCCGACCGTATCAACGCGAATCGGGACAACCAAGGTTGAACCGGCACTGGTGTTCTGCGCGTCAACGCGGAACGCCGACGGTGCCGCGACCGCGCCGTCTTTTGTGCGAACCGTCACTTTACCATTTGCCGCCGCGAGTTTACCATTTGATGCACCGCTGAGTGATTCACTTGCCGGAGGCGGTGCCGGATTCGGGGTCGTCGGTCCGCTCGCTGTCTGCGCCGCATCCGTTCCGACGGCATACCGCCGCGCCTGCTGCACGTCATCTGCATCCATAAATCCGTCGCCCGATGATGAGCGCGGCGATGCATCAGCCCGCTGAAATTCGTTTGATTGATACGGCAGTCCCGTTCCCACGCTGAAGTTGCGAACCTGCTGAATATCGTCGGCATCAACCACACCGTCACCGCTCGGGCGCGGCGAGACATCCGACTCGACACCGCCCGTCCCGCCCGTCGTCGCCGTCACCGGTCGTGCCGCCGAGATTTCCGAAGTATCGCCGACTGCCTGTACCGACCCGCCAAGCGCAGTCGCCGTCGCCGTGATGAATTGTCCGGTGGTCAGTGCGGCGGTCGTCCCGTAAGTAAACGAGGCATTGCCGCTACCGTCGGTCGTGACGCTCGTCGTGCCGACAAAGACGCGGGCTTCGCTCGCAACTGCGGTATCGGCGGCATCATTGCGGTAAAGATCAACGGCAAACGACGAGTTCGCCGTCGAATTCAATGTTCCGGTAATCACACCGCTGGTCAGAGCAGAAACGACGACGGGAAAATTCTGCAAATTATTCGCTCCCGTGTCCGGGTCGCCCGCATCGTTCGCGGTTGATCCGACGGCACCTAAATCAATGCCTATTCCGGAATTATTATAAATTGAACCTTCACGAATAGAATTGCCGGCTCCGGCAGTCAGATCAAGGTAAATACCGGCACGCGCACTGGCTGAATTAGCCGGGTCGCCGTTGTTGGCAATTTGATTACAGGTGTTGTTACAGAAACCGACATTGGTATTTGTTCCCCCGACAACATTTCCAGCCGCAAGGCTCGATATTTGAACACCGTTGTCACGATTGCCGATGCCGGTTGTGTTATCTGCACCGATTCCGATGTTATTTCCCGTAATAATGTTTTGAGCCGCAAAATTTGAACCAAGCGAAATGCCGTTGGCACGGTTGCCAGAAATCACATTGCAGCCGTTAGCGCACGTACTCGCCGTTGCCGAGGTCGTGCGGTTTCCGCCGACTGTGTTGCCGCTCGCATTGATGAGAACTCCGCTGCCGTTGTTGCCGACCGGCGAAGTTTGAAAAGTGCCGCTCATAACGGTCGTGTTTCCGGTGATGTCAACGCCGATGTAATTGGCGGAAATCAAATTACCGGAAGCGGTTGTCGCATTGCTGCTCTGAACGATGGTGACTCCACTGCCGCCGTTACCGGAAATAATGTTGCGCGAACCGGCGTTTGCACCGCCAATCGTGCTGCCCGATGAATCCGCAATCCGAATACCGTCCTGCGAATTGGCTAAGACGGCGGTTCCGGTTTTGTTTGTTCCGATTAAATTTCTTCTGACGGTCGCCGAACCGCCGCCCGTGATCGAAATGCCGGTTCCGAAATTACCGGAAATCACATTTGTTCCCGCCGCGTTCGCCGCGCCGATTGAATTCCCCGTCGAACCGACGATTAAAATGCCGCGATTGAAATTGCCGAGCGACGCTGTTCCGGCGAGATTAGTGCCGATAAAGCTGCCGGTAACAGTATTATTTGTTCCGGTATCAATCCGAATCCCGGAATCTTCAAAACGATTGATTACCAAACCTGTCACACTACAATTGCTCGCTGAAATACGAAGTCCGATACCCGAACCGCCCGCGCCTGCGCCGCTGATTTCAACGACGAGAGTGCCGACAAAACCGGCTGACCCTGTATTAGCCACTGCCCCTGGCGCACTGTAACCGTTGATCGTCACCGGGTTGGTGATCGTCGGAAGCGGTGTTGCGGGCGTGATTGTCCCGGCGATGCCGAAATTTATTGTGTCCGCGTCCGCCGCCACATTCGCGTCAATAATTGCCTGTCGCAAACTGCCCGTGCCCGAATCATTAAGATTGGTGACGGTAAAAGGCGCCGCATTGACGGCGGCGGCTGTCACGACGATTAAAATGAAAATCGCGCACCAAACTGCGCCGTAACGTAAATAGTTGTTCAATTTTTTGTGTATGTTCGGAACTCCGATTCCGTTGGCTTTTCTCGTCATAATTCAATTTCTTCCCCTCAATTTTCAGTCTTTGTTGATGCTCGGCTTTTGAAGACTGCCGGACAAAGCGTAATGCGTTGTCCGGCGTATCCTATTGGACATTTGAATTGGCTCAAATGCTAATCAGAGTTATTCGCCTTTGCCGGTTGGCAATTTTTCCGCGTAGAATTTTTCCGTGCGCGGACTTTCGCCATAGACATTAACGGCGGTCACCTGATAATAAACCGACTTTCTGTACACCGGTTTGCGGTCACGGAAGGTAAGTTTTTCAGCACTGACTTCGCCGATCAAATCAGGTTCTCCCGTGCCGGAACCGCGATAAATTTTGTAACTCGTCAGCGTCGAACCGTTGTCATCGGGCGTTTGCCATTTGAGATTGTTACCTCTCAAACTCGCTTCAACATCAACCAACGGCGGCAGTGTCGGAGCCGCCGGACCGTTCGGATCGAAATCCGAAAACAACCGTGAACCGCCCGTCTGCCGCAGAACTGTGGCAATTTGCTTTTTGTCATTGACGTCTTTCGTCCCGTTTGTCGCGCTGGTACACGGACCGTTGATACAGCCGTCGGCGTAACCGCCGAGAACCCGTCCGGCGCGGTCAACCGTAAGATCCATAAAATCCAACAGATTCCTCGTTCCGCTCGGGCAAGTTGTGCCTGATGTGCAGATAACGCCCTGCTGAACCGGATCGTCGGCTCTGACGACCGACCAGCTTTGCCCGCCGTTGCAGGTCGTAGCAATATACGGATACCAGGTTCCAGCGAAAATTCCTGCGGTATCATCGCCGGTCGGATCACCCGCCGCCGTCGAATCGGTTCCGTGAAAGAACACCGAAGCGCGGTTATTATCACCCGCGATAGATGCCGGAAAGACGCTGGCGGTGATATTGAAGCCGACACCGATGTCCTGATCGTATTTCCACGTCAAACCTTTATCGTCAGAAACGGCGACGCGCATATGTTTGTTGCTTGCCGTATAAGACAAATAGACTCTGCCGCCCGCGCCAATGCTGACTGCCGGGTCATTATCACCGTTGCCGCTTCCGGGCAGAACTCTAACTTTCCAGGTCAGTCCGTTGTCTTCAGACAGCGCAAAACCCTGTCCGGCTCCGTTTTCACCGCCCGGACAGTTTTTGTTCGGAACGTAAACCGTGCCGTCGGGCGCGACTTTGACGTGACCGTGCAGACCGCTGCATTGATTCAGGTTATACATAATCGTGGCGGGCAAAAATGTCGTCCCGCCGTCCAAACTCAATGCCGCCGAAGCAAACGCGATTCCCTGCGAAGCGTAATAAACGGCGTTCGGATACGATGTTGTCGGTTCTCTGCCGGCGATGCCGGGCTTAAACGGTCCTGCGCCCAATGTTTGGTGGTCAGGACCACTTGAAATTGGCGCAGTGACGGTATTGCTAAAAGTTTCACCGTCATTATCGGTGAATGCTGTCAAACTCGAACCGCCCGCCGCGAGCAGTTGATTGGCGAAAGTGCGTCCGGTTGACGAGTCGGTGTAACCGATCGGGTCGAGTGATTCCTGTTGATTGGGTCCCTGACGGCTGACCCAATTTACACCGGCAGGCGATGTCAAATCGTTGAAGGTTGCCCGCAGGGTATAGAGGTTAGCTTGAAATAAAACGTTTCCGGTGTTCCAGTTGACACCGAGTGAAGGTTCGCCCGCTCGATTATATCCGAGAACGGTCGAAGCCGGTTTGGTTGATTGATAAGTCGGAATGACGCAAGTGCTGGGCGGCGGCGGCGATGATGGTGGCGGTCCGGCGACGGCACTTGCCGTTCCGTTATATTGGTCACCGCCCGGAGCCGCAAAATAAACAACGTGAACATAAAATGGTCCGAGCGTGTTGAGCGCGACCGGATCTAGTTCGACTTGCTCGAACGTCGTCGGTCCGCCCGCTGAGTCTCCGACTGCCGGACCGCTCACTGAACCCGTATGAATATGCAAATCATAATCTGACGAAGGACTTAACCAACTGATATTTATTCTGGCGCGTTTCCCCGTCCAATCCGCCGGACTCAATCCGCCGAGCGTTAAAACGTAAGTGTCGCAGGAACGACCTTCGTTTGGTACACCGGCGGTCGAAGCGTAACAATCCGATTCGCCGTTGGCTGCCGGCGGTATTCCGTTTGCCGTTCCAACCCAGGTGACATTAGGTCCGGCAGGATTTAATACTCCACCCGTCGGAAGTGATGCCAGCGAATTCGGCGTAAAAAATAATAAACCGCTTATCAAAACGGCGAACACAGCGAGGAACGAAACGAGTAACTTTTTGCCGCTACTCAAATTTCCGCGCACTTGATTTGATCTTTTCATTGTCTTGCTCCCTTGGTTATCAACTTTTATGTGTATTTAAGCCGGCAAATTATTTTCTTCAACAAAATTTAATTTTCAGCCGGTCATTACTTTGGTCATACAAAAAAATCGAAATTTACATATACTGAATATAGTAAATTCCGATTTCTTTGTGATTATCTTCGTTCCCGTTCTTCTTCGTCCGGGTCTTGACCGCCGGTTTTTTTTAGCGTCAAAAGCATCGAATATTCCGGTTTATTGCCGTGTGCAACAACTTGATATGCCGGATGAGCGGGGGTTTCCGGGACATCCCAAATGTATTCGTAGTTTCCCGGGGAAACATTTTGTTTTGAAGAATTTAAGTCTCCGACATCGGCGTAGCTCAACTTACGGGTGCCGTTCTCATTGGTGATTCCGGCGACGTAGCGAACTTTATTTTCCGCATCGTAACCGACCGATAAGATAATAAACTGCGAAGTATCTTTCAACCGCCAAACCTGTTGCCCTTTGTCTTCGCTGCGTTCAAAAACAGCGATTTCCTCCAACCGTTTTTGCGCGTCGGTTTTACCCATTCCAACGCCGATGCCCAAAATATCTTTGGGTAATCCGGCGAGAGACTTGTTCGCACAGCCGATCAGCGTCAATAAAAGAGCTGCTAAAATCAGCAGTTTATTCGTTTTGGGAAAATGTTTGCTCATTAGAAATGACACACGAAGACACAATCTTATCTGCAACTTAGACTTAATTTTTGGGGGAAATTACGCAGGGTTGGTTCAAATTAAAAGCATTTAGATTTAATTTGTTGTTTATTTACGTAAAATTTAACACAGATTGATACGACCGTCAATAGTATTTCGACAGGTATTAACAAAATGTTCATCTAACCGATTAAAACAAAAGCAATAAATTGAGTTTGACGAGATTTTGATTTTAGATTATCAATTCAGGGCTTGTTTTAACGCAGTCTCCAAAATTGGAAACTCGAATTCAAAACCCGCCGCCGTCAAGCGTTCCGGCAAAACTTTTGCGCCCTCAAGTAACAGCGTTTCGCCTTTTTCGCCGAATAATAATTTAATTCCGAATTTGGGAATCGGAATTATCGTCGGGCGATGCAGAACTTCGCCGAGCGTATCGGTAAATTCCTTATTTTTCGCCGGGTTCGGCGCGGAGGCGTTGACTGCGCCGCGCAGATCATCATTTTCGAGCGCAAAGTGAAAAATCCGCACCAGATCAACGAGCGCAATCCAGCTCATCCACTGTTCACCGCTGCCGATTGTTCCGCCGACACCGAGTTTGAACGGTGTGAGCATTTCTTTTAACGCGCCGCCGTCCTTTGCCATCACAATTCCGATGCGCGGCGTGACGACTCGTGCGCCGAAATCCTTAGCTTTTTCAGCTTCGACTTCCCACCCGATACAAACTTCCGGAAAAAATCCTTCGCCCGGATCGCTCTCTTCAGTCAAAACCTCGTCCCCGCGATTGCCGTAAAAACCAATTGCCGATGCCGACACGAAAATTTGCGGGGGCGTTTGTGTTTTCTGCAAAGCATCAACCAAAGTGCGCGTTCCGACGATGCGGCTTTCTTTAATACTTTTTTTCTTTTCGTCCGTCCAACTGCCGTCGCCGACGTTATCGCCCGCGAGATGCACGACCGCATCAAAATTTTCGAGTTTCGCCTGTTCCGATTCCGTAAAACCTTTGTAAACGTCCCATTGAATTTCACCCGCGTTTTTCGCCGCACTGCGCGAAAGTTTATAAACTTCGTGACCTTTGGCTTCTAACGTCGGAATCAAATGTGTTCCGACCAAACCGCTCGCGCCTGTAACTAAAATTCTCATATTGGTTTTTGTTATCATCCATCAAATTTTTCTCGAACGAAATATTAATCTGCAAAAATTTATAATAACATCCGTCCAAGTAAAAACCGACGCGCCGACAAATTATCTTCCAATGATTAAAAAACAAAGAGCGGGCAGAATTGCAACACGCCACCGAAATAACGGTGTGGTTTTATAATTTTAAATCGCCGGTTAAATATTTGTAACTATTTAATGCGAGTCGGAGGATCGAAAATCAAGTTCATTGTTCCTTTTTTTCCAACCTGAAATATGTTTGGGTTAGAGACAAAAATCTGATTTAAGCCTCGATTCGCGTTTATTTTTTTTAGTTCGTTCCCAACTTACTTTCAAACTTATTAGAGGAGATTAAAATTTATGTCCGGTAACGCAATAACACTTAACGATCCGCAAATATCGCCGTTTTCTGACGGACAATACACCGGCGCGGAAAGCGTTCAAAATGGTCGAACTCCGCCCGGTTGGATAAAAGGTTTTCCGAATTCCTACAAATTTTGGCAAGTCCCGTCCATAACTCCGGCGGTTGGCGAAAGACATCCGACGGTTTATTCATTAAATAAAAGATTAGTTTACGTCAACGGCATTATGACTCCGATGCAGGCACACGCCAACACCGTTAAGTTAGTCAGCGTAATTTCCGGCGCGGTCGCTATCGGTATTTACAATCAAAGCGGAAGCGGGACGGCTGCCGAGTCAACTCTGGGTATGATCAGAAACGGCGTTATGGACGTAGTGCAGTGTATTGGCGACAAACTGGGAACAAACAATAATCCGGCATCGAAAACTCTCGCCAAATCGGTTTATGATGCCTGTGTCAACGGAGTTCATCTGAATATCGTCGCCCACAGTCAGGGCGCGCTTATTACGAGTCGCGGAACGCGCCAGGGAATCGGAATGCTTCTGGATCATTATGGCAGAATTAACAGCGAAGTTCGCCCGTTAATTGCCAACGTTGAAAGACGACACAATTTTTTTCAGAACTTACTACGCGGCGCGGTTCACGCCGATGACATTGACCGAATGAAGCTCGACAGAGCTTTGCGAAGACTTATCCTTCCCGGTGTCGAACAACGTCTGAGAGATTATGTTTCGGTGCAGACTTTCGGGGGCGCGGCAAATTTTTATCCGAACGGTCCTCTCTACCGTCACGTCAACAATGGTTGGGACCCGGTTTCAAATGCCGTCGGTCAAGGTTCCTTCGTTCACGGCGGCGGGCGCGATTCACAACAGGTGCAAATCGAGCGTAATTCCAATAAACGTATCCGTGATTTTGACGATCATTCAATGGACGGGGTTTATTTGCAGCCCAGTCAATACTATACCGACCGCAATGGCAACCGCGTGGACACCAATTATGTTCCGATTGATATGGGGATGGTTCGTTGATAGAATTAATTATCAAAAAAATAGGCGGAATCTATTATAAACAAATAATTTACCGAAAATCAAAGGAGATTTTTTATGGCAAACGACCCGATTATTTTGAAAATGCCGACAGTGGCGTTCTTCCCCGACGGTTATCTGACCGGCGAGGACGGCGCGGGCAACTGTGTTCAGCCGGGCGCAGTGCGAGGATTCGATCCGGCAAATCACACATTCTGGCAGGTGCCGCCAATTGAATCAACCATCGCCGGGGGATGCCCGCCGGTAACTGACAATCCCGGCAAGCGTCTGGTTTACATCAACGGCATTAACACTTTGCGGGGCGGTCACGCTTATACGCTCAAACTTATCAGTGTCGTCACCGGCGCAAAAGTGGTTGGAATTTACAATCAGAGCGGCAACGGCGCGGATCGTACGAATATGCCCGGCGATTTGTGGCAGAGTTTGGGCGATAAGCTCGGCTTTAGCAACAATCCGACGACCAATACTCTGGAGAAAGCGATTTTTGATGCCTGCACGACCGGCATTTACTTGAACGTCATCGCCCACAGTCAAGGCGCGATCATCGCCAGTCGCGGCACTCGCAATGCCATTAAACGGCTGAAAGATTACTATGGTCGGCAGGATAACGAAGTGCGCCAGGTCATGGAACGCGCTGAGATCAACCACGGCATCATAGATTTTTTAACTCGCGACAGAGATGAACGCCGCCGCGACCAATTGATGCGCGAACGCATTATGCCGATTGTCGAACGCGCTCTGAATTCTTATGTGACAATACAAACCTTTGGCGGCGCGGCGAGCTTTTATCCCGACGGTCCGGTCTATCGTCACGTTTTCAACTACTATGATAAAGTGGCGCAGATACTCGGTCAGGGCGGTCTCTTTCACGACGGCGGGCGCGATTCGCAGACTGTCCGGCTGCGCCGCGATTCAGGTTCGCCGGGACCTGAATGGAGTGCCGACCATTCTGTGGATTCGGTTTATATGCAGCCGAGCGAAACATACGTTGACCTCAACAATCAGCACGTTGACAGCAATTATATTCCGATTGATATGAGCATCGTGCGTTAGCAAAATTTTTCTAACCGGAAAAAGCCCAAAGAAATTTAATAATTTCTTTGGGCTTTTTTCGTGTTTTAAATATCACAATCAGCGATTTCCAGAATACTATTTTTCCGCGTCGCTCCTTCCCTGCAAATCACGCCGCACAAATTTTACCATTTTCCGAATCTCGTCTTCGGTCAATTGATTTTTGAACGCGGGCATCGGAAGTTTGCCGTCGTAAATCTGCGTATAAATTTGTTCTTCGGTCAAAGTTGCCGCTTCGCCGTAGCGCAGTGAAGGAACCAGTGTGCCGTTTAATTCTTTGCCGCTCGCTTCCTGACCGTGACAGACGGCGCAGTTCTGGCGAAATAAAGAGGCTTCGTAACTTTTGCTTGCGGCGATATTAAATTCTTTGCGTCCGGCATTATCGTCAGTGCAGGCAAAAATCGCCAGAGCAGCAAACAGACCAATCAAAGCCATCTTAATTTTTGCACTGAAACCCGAAACCTTAAAACTCGAACCACGAAAATTGAAGCTGATGCTCACTTGATTGCTCCTTCAATCGGACTCGACGCGCTGGCGTAGAGACGTTTCGGCATTCTGCCCGATAAATATGCTAGTCTTCCGGCTTTGACGGCGTAATTCATCGCCGTCGCCATTTGCACCGCGTCTTTTGCTTCGGCAATCGCCGTATTCATCAAAATCGCGTCCGCGCCGAGTTCCATCGCAATCGCCGCGTCGCTCGGAACGCCGACACCGGCATCAACAATAATGACTGCATCGGGCAGTTGTTCGCGCATAATTTTTAGATTCGCCGGATTCTGCACGCCCAAACCGGAGCCAATCGGCGCAGCGAGCGGCATCACGCACGGACAGCCGATGGCGAGTAGTTTTTTCGCCATTATCAAGTCATCCGAAAAGTACGGCATTACGATAAAACCTTCTTTGACAAGAACTTTCGCTGCTTCGAGCGTTTGTTCGTTGTCGGGCAGCAGTGTGATTTTATCGCCGATGACTTCGAGTTTGATCCAATTAGTTTCGAGCGCTTCACGCGCCAGACGCGCCGTCCGAATCGCGTGTTGGGCATCAAAACAGCCCGCCGTATTCGGCAAAATCTGCATTGCAGGGTCGAGATAATCCAGAAAAGATTCTGTTTTGCCGTCGAGCGGCACGCGATTGACCGCAACTGTGACCATTTCCGCGCCCGAAGCCGCGTGTGCGTCCTTCATTTCCTGGTGCGAACGATATTTCCCCGTGCCGATAATCAAACGCGAGTTAAATTTTTTCCCCGCCAATTCAAATAAATCATTCATAATTGCAAATTTTAGATTCCAAATTGTTATACATTCAATCTTATCAAAAAATCGCATAAAAGAAATGCGGACTGAAAATACTTTCAATCCGCAATCTGGAATCTGAAATCTGAAATCTGAAATATTACCCGCCGCCAACGAAGTGAATTATCTCGATTTTATCGGCATCGTTAATTTTTATCGTTTCCCAATCTTTTTTGCGAACGACTTCCCTGTTCAATTCAACCGCAATTCGCTCATCAGGCAGAGAAAGATGTTCGATCAGCGCGGACAAATCAAGATTTTCCGCAACTTCTTTCTTTTCACCGTTAACTACAATATTCATCACTAAATCCAAAATCTAAAATCTAACACCCAAAATATAATCAGCCCTGTTCGATAACGCGGCGCAGTTCTATTTCGTCATCCTCGCTCATCGCTCTAAATAAAACCGCCGCCCGACCTGTTCTAAAATGCGGCAATTGAAGATGAATAGTCGCCACACCGTTGCTGTCGGTTTTCGCGTGAAAGATTAATGGACGAAAAGAAGTACCGATGACTTTAACAATAACCTGCGCTCCGCTCAAGCCCATTTCCTGATTTCCGCGATAAACCAGAATGCTGATCGTCTTGCGTTCGCCGCCTTTAAATATTATTTCATTGAGCAGTTGTATTTTTAACGTGTAATCAACAAACTGCTCGACTTTTGAAGAGTCGCTGATTATTTCAACGGCTTCGGCGGGTAGGATAATCTCTTCCTCGTAAATCTCGATGTCTTCGATAAAGTCTTCTTCGACAATATTTATCGGGATGTCCCACACCATTTCTTCCGTGGGTTTTGAAATATCCGCACTAATTGCCGGTCTCGTTTCAATTTTTTGATTAATTTTGGGCGGCGGCAAATCACGCTGCAACAGTTCCAATTGCGGTAAATCCAGCTGAGGTAAATCCAGCGTTATCGCATTTTGCGGTCTGGTAATTTGTCCGTTTTCTTTAGTTATTTGCGGCGGCGCGATTTTCTCCTGTTTCGGCGGCGCGACTTGAGCGGGATAAAAAAATTTCTCTTTTTCTTCAACGACAGTGATTTCTTTTTGCGCGATTAACCCTTTTTGCGGCGCGATTAACCCTTTTTGATTTTGACGGGCGGCGGAATCTTTCATCGTCATCCGCTTTAAATCGTCTATTCTGCCGGCACGCACCGCCGCGCACATCAACTTATGCTGTTTCTGCAATCGGTCAATAAGAAGTTTTTCGTCAAAAACCTCCGCCAGCAAATCGTTGTAAGGCGAACGCTTGCTCGCTAAAATAGTACCGCGATCATAGACGAGCGACAAAATCAGCGGCGTGTCAACACCTTTGTCTTCGGTTTGAACGTGGTACGTTATTCCTTGAAACTCAATGTCAGTATTAAAACCAGTAATCACGGCGTTTGTAAATAATTTCGGCGAGAAAAGGACGGAATACACAAGATATTATTTTCTCATTAATGAAATTAACACAGGCGTTTATCACGGTCAACAAATAAAATAATTAGTCAATCGTCTTTCGTTAATCGGCAATCAAAAAGGTTGTCGAAAGCATTGACCAAAACGCGCAGTTTTTACCATTTTCGGGTATGAATTCAGATATTTAACTCTCTGCATCAGCTACCTTGACACTCTATTCGGCTTAAATTACGATTTAGCTTGTACAATAATTCTCAATCTTTAACCTTTTATATTGTGCGGCTTTTTTGATACCATAAATACAGAAAGGAATTAAGTAAATTTTATGTCTGAATTTAATCTGTTTGACTACGCGCCGCTCGGTGTAATGTTCGTTGTGGCATTCGGTTTTGCGGCGAGCCAGATCGTCGTAACACAGCTGGTCGGTCCGCGCAAACGGACGGCGACCAAACTGATGCCTTACGAATGCGGCAAAGACCCGGTGGGTTCGGCACGCGATAGGTTTTCGATAAAGTTTTACACCGTCGCGGTGATATTTTTGCTGTTCGATATTGAAGTTTTGTTTATGATTCCGTTTGCCGTCGCGTTCAAAACTTTATTGAACGAACAAAAAATCAGCGGCATCGCTTTCGGAACAGTTGCGCTGATTGAAATTCTGGTATTTATTACGACGCTGGTTGTCGGCTTCATCTACGTTTGGAAAAAGGGAGTTTTCGACTGGGGCGTTCAGGCACGCGCCGAAGCACGCGGCGAAGCCAAAATTTTGGCAAACAAAAAACAGCAGAGAATACAGGAATTAAAGCGGGCGGCTTGAGGTAAAGAAAAATTATGGGTTTAGAAAATGCAATTTTCGATTCACTGCCGGATGTGGTGACGGTCAAACTCGATGCCGTTGTCAATTGGGCGCGAAAATCATCATTGTGGCCGGCCACGTTCGGGTTGGCTTGCTGCGCGATTGAGATGATGAACAGCGTTTCGGCGCGTAACGATTTATCAAGGTTCGGGGCGGAAACTTTTCGCGCTTCGCCTCGCCAAGCCGACGTGATGATTGTTTCGGGACGTGTTTCGCGTAAAATGGCTCCGGTTCTGCGGCGCATTTACGACCAGATGCCCGAACCGAAATGGGTTATTTCGATGGGCGCGTGTGCCACTTCCGGCGGCGTTTTCGATAATTATGCGATTGTCCAAGGGGTGGACAAAATTGTACCGGTTGATGTTTATATTCCCGGATGTCCACCGCGTCCTGAAATGCTGATCCACGCGATTATGATGCTGCAGGAAAAAGTGATGAACGAATCGGTTAAAGACCGGCTCGACACTTTTGAAGCCGAATCGCGACAGTCGTTTGTTCCCGGCACACTGCCCGTTACGGAAGGCACGGCACTCGAAAGAGAAACTGAAATTGAAGTTGCCGACCGGCAAACTTCGCGTCCTTATACCGTTCCGTCACGTCACGAGAAAAGACGTTCATCGTAAATTAGCACGGCTGATACAAAATCAAATATGGCTGAAAGCACAATACTGTTGGAATACGTCGAAAAATTGAAAGCGGAGAACGCAGGTTGGATCACTGATTTCAAAGATGCTCGCGGTGAAGTGACGATTACTGTTCCGCGACAAGCGATTGTTGATGTCTGTTGGGTTTTGAAAACGAAATACGACTTTAATATGCTCGCTGATTTGTGCGGTGCAGATAAAGGTCCCGAAGATGACCCGCGTTTTGAAGTCAATTATCATCTTTTTTCAACCAAACATTACAATCGTCTGCGCCTGAAAGTTTTGTTGAGCGAAGACGAGCCGAATGTTTTATCCGTTGTTTCAGTGTGGAAGACCGCCAACTGGCACGAGCGGGAAACTTACGATTTATTCGGAATTATTTTTGATAATCACCCTGATTTGCGCCGAATCTTACTGCCGTCGGATTTCGACGGACACGCGCTTCGAAAAGATTACCCGCTGCGCGGATACGAACCGTATAGTTTAAGTTGAAAATTATTGTCGGAACACACCGACAGATTACAATGGTGCAGAAATATCGGATTAAGATTAACCGAAATTTTAGAATTTTATGAGCGTTGCAGTAGAAAACATACCGAGTAAATTTGAAGTTTTAGATTCGTCGCTCGAATCACAAATGACGCTTTCGATGGGTCCGCAGCATCCTTCGACGCACGGCGTTCTGCGGCTTGAATTGCAGTTGGACGGCGAAATGGTCGTCAGAACCATTCCCGACATTGGCTATCTGCACACGGGGATGGAAAAGCTGTTTGAGTATAAAAAATATCAGCAGGGCATCGTCATTACCGACCGGATGGATTATCTCAACCCGCTCGGCAACAACTTAGCTTATGTGATGGCGGCAGAGAAATTGCTCGACCTGGAAATTCCCGACCGGGCGCAAATTATTCGCGTGATGATGTGCGAATTGCAGCGCATCGCGTCACATATGGTCTGGCTCGGCACGCACGCCCTCGACATCGGTGCGATGAGCGCGTTTTTTTATTGTTTTAGGCAACGCGAAAAGATTTTAAATCTGATCGAAGCCTGTTCCGGCGGGCGAATGACACCGAGTTATTTTCGCATCGGCGGGATTATGATGGATTTGCCGGCGGGATTTGAACGCCGCGTCAATCAATTTCTTGACGACTTCCCCGCTGCGATGGAAATGCTCGAAACATTAGTTTCCGGCAACACGATTTGGCAGAGCAGAACAAAGGGAATCGGCGTTATCACGGCGGACGAAGCGATTGATTGGGGGTTGACTGGACCGAGTTTACGCGGCAGCGGTGTTAATCTGGATTTACGAAAACATAATCCTTATTCAGGTTATGAAACGTATGATTTTGATGTTCCGGTCGAATCGGACGGCGATGTTTGGGCGCGTTTTCGCGTCAGAATGCGCGAAATGTATGAATCGTATAAAATCATCAGACAAACGCTCGAACGTATCAAACCGGGACCGATCAAAGCCGACGCGCCAAAAATTGTTCTGCCCGACCGCGACGATATGCGAACCCATATGGATTCGCTGATTCATCATTTTTTGATCGTCGCCGAAGGTTTCAATGTTCCCGAAGGCGAAGTGTATCACGCCATCGAAGCATCAAAAGGCGAACTCGGCGTGTATATGAAATCAAACGGCGGGCCGAAACCCGAAAGAGTTCATTTTCGCGGTCCGAGTTTTGTCAATTTATCGGCACTTCCCGTCATGTGCGAAGGCGAAATGATCGCTGATGTGGTGGCGATTATCGGTTCATTAGATATTGTTTTGGGCGAGATTGACAGATAACTTGAGGCGAATAAATATGACTGACAATCAAGAAAAGGAACTTTTTACAACGTTGGCAGCTTTAGTTACCGGAGTCCAGACAATTCAGTTAGATGTTCGAGAATTGAAGGGTGATGTTCAAGGATTGAAGGGTGATGTTCGAGAATTGAAGGGTGATGTTCAAGGATTGAAGAGTGACGTTCAAGAAATCAGGCAAATATTGCATGAACATTCGCAAATTCTCCAAAGATTAGATGCCAAAACTGATAGTATTGCCGGAACGGTGTTGGATCACGAACGTCGTTTAACCAAAACGGAAAAGGATGTTGAAGAGTTGCAGGGCGGAGTTCATTGAACATACGCCGTAACAAAAGAACTTTAAGTCGAATTCGAAGAATTACGAAATATTATTTACTCTAACTAGTAAATATTCCCAGTTCCAGATTCGGTATTCAGAACTACTGACTACTGGCTACTAACTACTGAAAATATGGCATCAGCAGCCCCGACAGAATTTACTAATCAAGTTGTGTACACGGACGAAGTCGCGGAGTTTTCCCCCGCCGTCGTTGAAGAAATGCGGTCACATTTGACCAAATATCCATCGGATAGAAAGCGTTCCGCGCTGATTCCGCTTCTTTTCGTCATTCAGCGTGAACGCGGTTATCTGGATAATCCGGGCGTTAATTTTCTGGCGCAATTTTTAGATTTGGAAGTCACCGATATTTGGGAAACAGCGACGTTTTATTCGATGTTCAATCTGCATCCGGTCGGCAAATATCACATTCAGGTTTGCAAAACTTTGTCGTGCCGCATTATGGGCGAACCGGAAATCACCGGACATATTTGTGATCGTCTGGGGATTCACGCGGGCGAAACCACGCCGGACGGAAAGTTTACCGTGACGCGGGTCGAATGTTTGGGAAGCTGCGGCACTGCGCCGATGATGCAGATCGGGTTTGATTATCACGAAGATTTAACGGTTGAGAAAGTTGATAAATTGTTGGATTCATTAAAATAGATATGCGAACTTTCAGTGTTTGCACGATTTTGTCTTTTGGTGTCTTGGCATTTGGCTGTTCAGGATGGGCGTATAGTATCCCGACTGATAATATGTTGCCGACCATTAAAGTAGAAGACACTTGCGTTATCAACAAGTTCGGATATTCGCCAAAACCGATTGAGCGTTTTGACATAGTTGCTTTTAACGCTCCTGAATGGGCAAAAAAACAGACAAATTCAACGGAGAGTTTTACATTTATAAAGCGTATTATCGGTTTGCCGAATGAGAAAGTTGAAATCAGGGATAATAAAGTTTATATAGACGACATTTTGTTGGATGAACCTTTTGAAAAAATCATTAGTGTTGATGACAATATGGTAAATTTTCCAGCAGTAATAATTCCCGAGGATGAATACTTTCTTTTAGGTTATAATCGTCCGAGAAGTTTGGACAGCCGTTACTGGAAACCACCAACCATCAAAAGAGAAGATGTATTAGGTAAAGTTGTGCAGATAATTCCAGTGAAAGAGAAGTAATTGAATATGGAAATCAAAGCAATCGGGTGTGAACCTTTACAGTTAAAGATGATGCACGTCAAAGACGGGCATACGCTGAAAGTTTATCAGGAGTACGGCGGGTATAAATCGCTTAAAAAGGCGATGGAGATGTCGCCGGACGAGATTATTAATGAAGTCAAAGCGTCGGCTCTGCGCGGACGCGGTGGTGCAGGTTTTCCGACTGGAATGAAATGGTCGTTTGTTCCGCGTGATTCGCCGAAGCCGAAATATGTCGTCTGTAATGCCGACGAGAGCGAACCGGGAACATTTAAAGACCGCTATTTATTGGAACTCGACCCGCACGCGCTAATTGAAGGGATGCTGATTGCCGCCATCGCGCTCGGTTCGCAGGCTTGTTACATTTATTATCGCGGCGAATATCAATATCTGATCGATATAATGGATAAAGCCATCGAGGAAGCGAGAGAAGCAAATCTCGTCGGCACAAACATTCTAGGAAGCGATTTTACGTGCGAATTTTACACGCACACGGGCGCGGGCGCATATATCTGCGGCGAGGAAACCGCATTGCTCAGTTCGCTCGAAGGTTTTCGCGGACATCCGCGAATGAAGCCGCCGTTTCCCGCACTTGAAGGACTTTATGCTTGTCCGACAGTGGTAAATAATGTCGAAACTTTGACGGCGGTTCCGCAAATTATCGAAATGGGCGGCGAGGCTTGGAAGAAACTCGGAACGGAAAAATCGGGCGGAACAAAACTCTGGTCGGTGTCAGGTCACGTAAAAAAACCGGGCGTTTACGAGCTTCCGATGGGTTATGATGACTTGGAAAAGTTTATTATGGAAGACTGCGGCGGCATCCGCAACGGTCATCAATTAAAGGCTTGTATTCCGGGCGGTTCGAGCGTTTATGTAATGCGGGCAGACCAAATTATCGGCAGAAAAGTGTTGATGGATTACGAAGGTTTGGTCGTCGGCGGTTCGATGGTCGGTTCGGGCGGTTTTATCGTAATGGACGAAACGGTTGATATTGTTGATTCGACAAAAAATCTGACCGAATTTTACAAACACGAATCGTGCGGCTGGTGCACGCCGTGTCGCGAAGGAACTGATTGGCTGAAAAAAATTTTTCATCGTATCGCCGAAGGCGGCGGACGACCGGAAGACGCGCAGTTGATTCTGGATTTGGTTGACAATATGGAAGGCAAATCATTTTGTCCTCTGGCTGACGCGGCGGCGTGGGCGATTCAGGGCGCAATAAAAAGATTTCCCGAAGATTTCAAGCCATACCTGATCGAAGGGAAGAAATTTACAAACGGCAGCGGAACACATTAATTTCAATTCAAATTTAAAGGAGAACAAATGGGAAAAGGCGATAAAAAATCAAAACGCGGAAAAATCTTCGCGGGCAGTTTCGGAAAAACTCGACCGAAAAAGAAAAGTCAAAAACCGGAAAACACAGAAAAACCGAAAAAATCGGAAGAATAAATTTTAGTTCTATTATTTAAAAATGTCAGAACCTATCAAAATTACAATTAACGGACAGGACTTCGATGTAGAGAAAGGCGAGCGATTAATTGACGCTTGTCGCGAGAACGGCTTTGCAATTCCCGCATTTTGTTATTACAAAGACCTTGCAATTCAAGCATCTTGCCGGATGTGTCTGGTTCGCATCGAAAAAATGCCGAAACTTCAGCCTTCCTGCGCGATCACCTGCACGGACGGAATGAATGTTACGACGCAGAGCGAAGAAATCGAAAAGGTGCAGCGCGCGATGGGCGAATTTCTGCTGGCGAATCATCCGCTCGATTGTCCGGTTTGCGACCGCGGCGGCGAATGCCAATTGCAGGAAATGGTAATGGATTGGGGCGATTTGGAAGAGCGTTTCGTTGAAAGAAAGAATGCTCAACCGGATAAATATCTCTCGCCGGTCATCGCCAACGATCCGCAAAGATGTATTATGTGCAAACGCTGCACGCGCGTTTGCGACGAATGGATGGGCGAAGACGAAATCGAAGCCGGAAATCGCGGCGTAGATACAGTGATCGGAACTTACGGCGGCTGGTTCGAATGTTCGGAATGCGGAAATTGCGCTGAAGTTTGCCCGACAGGAACGCTTCTCGACGCGACATTCAAACACGAAACCCGCGTTTGGGAATTGACCCAAACAATTACAACCGATTCATACAGTTCTGACGGAATGCAGTTCAGCATCGGTTCGCGCGGCGGAATTGTTCACCGAATTACGGCGATGGATCGTTACGTTAACGGCTTTAACGGCGAATTTCTCGACGTTAAAGCGCGATTCGGACACGGTTTTATCAACCATCCTGACCGCATCAAAACGCCTCTGATTCGCTACAAGAAAGGCGGAAAGCTGATTCCCGCAACTTGGGACGAAGTGATTCATTATGTGGCGAATAAATTAAAGGAAGTCGGAAATACTGGAGTTATAGCGTCGTCGCGTTTGACGAACGAAGCGATTTTTACGCTCAAAAGATTTGCGGCGGAAGTCGCCGGAAACGATAATTATGCAGTTTCAGATGCTTACGATCTCGCGCCTTTGTTTGACAACCTAAGCGTTCCGTTGGCGACACACAAAGATATTAGATATGCGAAAACGATTCTTTTAATCGGCGGTGAACCCGAAGAAGAGCAGACATTTACGGCGAAGCAAATGCGTCAAGCCGTTCGCAACAGCGGCGCGAAACTGATTATTGTCAACGACACGCCGATTCGCCTGACGAATTCGGCGACGCAGTTTGTTCACGTTAATAAAGATTCCTACGACGCTTTTGCGCTGGCATTTGCCGATTCCGCCAATGCGGATTTGACGAAAAAACTCGGTATAAAGCAATTGGAAATTGACAATTTATTAAAAACCATTGGCGAAACCGAAGGCGATTTGGTGATAATGTTCGGCGGCGATTTGTCGCCCGCGGCGCAGGCGGTTTTGGCGAACGCTGCGGGAAATTTCGCTTCGGAAAATCGCCGCGTGCTGCTTCATCCGCTGCCGCTTTACAATAACTCGGTCGGCGCGAATGATATGATGAAAGGCAAAAAACAGGTTGCCGAAGTTATAAAAAATTCCAAATCTCTTTTGATCGGCGGAAGTTTGTCGGAAGAAAATACTAAAATGTTGGCGAATAAAGATTTCGTCGTGGTGCAGGAACTTTTTGAAACCGCGACGACGAATTATGCCGATGTTGTGCTTCCAGCAGCGAGTTTTGCTGAAGTTGACGGAACATTTACAAATAATATGGGTTATGTTCAGCGCGTTCGGCTTTCGATTGAACCGATGAATCAATCGAAAGCCGATTGGGTGATTACTTCAATGATTGCCGGAGAAATGGGCGTTGATTTCGGTTATAATTTCGCCGTGACCGCCGTTTTCAAAGCGATTGCCGATTCGGTTGCCGCTTACGAAGGTTTGCGTTATCCGCACTTGAAGGACGAATTCAAACCCGTGCAGGCTAAACATGCGAATGTTGAAAAACAATCATTGATCGACGAACTTAACACATTGAAATCGAATGTCGAAAAACTTTCCGACGAATTAAACAAAAACACGGAAACTCCGAAAGTCGGGCATAAACTTTTCCGTCTGACGACAATGACGAGCAAAACGCCGCAGTTTCATCTGCTCGCACACGGCAACCCGAAACCTGAAAATCCACTTGTTTCGCCGCTCGTACAGTTTAATTTAGACGGGACGGTCCGTGTTTCGGAAATCGCGGAAGCGGCGAGTGTCGGCGCGTTTGATCGTGAAAATTTGAAGATTGACAGATAAAAGTTGATATGGAAGACGCATTAAAGTTAATTTTTCCGGTCGTCGTGCTGTTTGGCGCGGCGACGGTCGTGTTCGGCGTGGTGATGATGATGGTCGCCTACACGGTTTTGGCAGAACGCAAGGTTTTGGGCTATATTCAGGGGCGCATCGGACCGAACCGCGTCGGACCGTGGGGAATGATGCAGCCATTTGCCGATTTGCTTAAATTCATTTTTAAGGAAGACATCGTTCCCGATAAATCAACGAAGTTTGTTTATTATCTCGCGCCGATTGTCGCCGTCACCTGCGCTTTGATTCCGATGGTCGTGTATCCGTTCGGACCGCCGATCAACGCCGATTTGAGTTTTCTGCCGTACGGTTTGGGCGACGGCATCAAGCAAATTCCGCTGACTATCGCGCAGATTGATGTAGGTGTTTTGTTTGTGCTGGGAATCACGTCAGTCGGTGTTTACGGAATCGCGCTGGCAGGTTGGTCGTCGAACAACAAATACAGTCTGATGGGTGGTCTTCGTTCTTCAGCGCAGATGATTTCGTATGAACTGGCAATGGGCGCATCGGTCATCGGGGTCGTGATGCTGTCCGGCTCGCTTGATTTGAACGGGATTATCAACGCACAAATTAATTCGACATTCAAGTGGTTTATTATTCCGCAGTTTATCGGGTTCATTGTCTTTTTAATCGCTGCCTTTGCTGAAACAAACCGCGTCCCGTTCGACTTACCGGAAGCCGAAACCGAACTCGTTGCAGGTTTTCACACGGAATATTCGGCACTCAAATTCGCGCTGTTTTTTATGGGCGAATACGTCAATATGTTCACTGTGTCAGTGATGATCGTGACATTATTTCTGGGCGGCTGGTATATTCCCGGTCTAAGCTATATTGTTCCGGTCGGTTCGATTCCCTATGCGGTCATCAGCGTTCTCGGTTTTTTGGCAAAAATTTGTTTCTTTTTATTTTTCTATATCTGGGTGCGCGGAACACTGCCGCGTTTTCGTTTTGACCAACTGATGAATTTCGGCTGGAAATTTTTGCTGCCGCTCGCGTTGGCAAACGTAACCATAACGATTATTATTGTTTATTTCCTTAATCGGTGATAAGTAATAAGCGATGAGTGAAATGAAAATTTAATTTCTTATCACTCATCGCTTATTACTTATCACTTATCGCTAAAATGGTAACAACTGCTGTCTTTTTTCTGTTCGCCGGACTCGCCATCGCGTGTGCGATTTCGCTCGTTTATCATAAAAACCCGCTCTACAGCGCAATTTCGCTGGTGGGCGTATTGGTTTCGCTTGCCTGTATTTACGTCACGCTCGCCGCGCCGTTTATTGCCGCCGTGCAGATTTTAATTTACGCTGGGGCGATTATGGTTCTCGTCGTTTTCGTCATTATGCTGCTGAATTTGGACGAAGACCGACCGTTAAATCGGCTCCGTTATTTGTATCCGGTCGGCGGTGCTATGGGCGTTATATTGTTGGCTCAGACGTTTTTTGTTTTTTACGCCGTCAACCGCGCCCCGAAACAGCCCGTCAGAATGGATGAAACGGTCGGGAACACTTTGAGCATCGGCACGGCGATGTACACGGAATACCTGCTGCCGGTTGAAATAGTCGGAATTTTGCTGCTGATGGCGGTGGTCGGCGGTGTTATTCTGGCACGACGCTTTCAACAGCCGCATCTTGAATTAGTTGTTGACTACGAGATGGAAAAACGCGGTGAAGATGACAAAGCGATGATTTAAGTTGATAAATTTTGATGATTCAAATTTCGCTCAACCAAATTTTAGAAATGCCGAACGCCGCACTTTTAGCGGAAAGATTGCAGTCTGCTCTCGAAGAAGAACGCGAAAAACGGCGGCATTTTTACGAAATTGTTGACGAAAACAAAAAAATGGAATTCATCAACGGCGAAGTAATTTTTCAGTCGCCTGTTAAAATCGAACACAATAGCACAACCGGCTTACTTTATTCGCTTTTACGAGTCTTTGTTACTAAAAACGATTTGGGTTTTGTCGGAATCGAAAAAATTCTCGTTTCGCTCACGCGGAACGATTACGAACCCGATGTTTGTTATTTCGGAAAGGCGAAAAGCGAAAAGTTCGAGCGCGGACAAATGCAGTTTCCCGCTCCCGATCTGGTCGTTGAAGTGCTGTCAAAATCTACCGCCGAAAAAGACCGGACGATTAAATTCAAAGACTATGAAGCGCACGGCGTGAGCGAATACTGGATTGTTGATCCTGTTAACGAAACGGTCGAGCAGTATTATTTGCAGAACGAAAAGTACGAACTTCTGCTGAAAGCCAAAGACGGCACGATAAACAGCATTGTTTTGCCCGATTTCAAAGTCCAAATTCGCGCCGTTTTCGACGAACGGACGAATCTGGAAGAACTGAAAAAATTAATCTGACTTTGAACCTTATATTTATAAAGAAATGGAACCAAGTTTAGCTACATATTTAGCACTTTCAGGGATTTTGTTCACCATCGGCGCGACGGGCGTGATTTTTAAACGCAATGCGCTCGGAATGTTTATGTGCATTGAACTGATGCTCAACGCCGTCAACCTGACATTCGTCGCCTTTTCGCGCTATTACGCCGATGTCACCGGGCAGCTTTTCGTGTTTATGGTGATGAGTGTCGCGGCGGCGGAAGCGGCGGTCGGTCTCGGCATTATCATCGCGTTTTTCCGCAACCGCGAATCAATTGATGTTGATGACGCGAGTATTTTGAAGAACTAGTTTTAAAGAAGCGCGAAAAACTGCCAAATTTGCAATCGGACTTTTCGCACGGCATCGAGAATGTGATTCGCGCCGTTTCGACCGAATTGCTTCGGATCAAAGGCGCGAACAATTTTTACGGCAGTCAAATTTAATCGGCAAAAGCTGTTGTCTTAGTCGCCGAAATGAAAAACGAAATCGTCGGTTTCGCTTACCTTCAGTGTGAAGCAATAGATTACGCGAACCTTCTCGAAAACGCCGTTTGGCTTCACGATTTATACGTTGAGGAGTCTGCCTGCGGGCAAAACGCCAGAAAGAAATTAATTGAAAAATCAGTGGAAACCGCCAAAGGATTGGGCGTAAATAAATTGATGCTTTCCGTCGCGGCGAAAATAAATACGCGAAAGAATTTTTCGAGAACTGCGGTTTCAAAAATACAATGGTCGAAATGATGTTACATTTGACCGAAAATAAAGCTAATGACTGAAAACAACTTTTTAAGTCTAATAATTTTTGCGCCGCTCGCCGGAGCATTGGCAAACTGGATTTACGGCGGCTGGTTTAAGCAGCGTAACGAACTGGTCAGCGGCGTGATTGCGTGTTCGGCGGTCGGCGTGGCGTGTGTCGTCGCATTTATGGTGTCGTTCGGCATCGGCACGGGACAGCCGGGAGCGTTGGTTGCCGAACAGCCGATTCTCGATCATTTGTGGACTTGGATTCAGGTCGGCAGATTTCGCGCCGATTTCGGGTTGGGTGTTGACCACCTGAGCGCGATATATATCTGTTTCGTGACGTTTGTCGCGCTGCTGATTCACATTTTTGCGACGGGTTATATGCACGGCGATAAAAGTTTTTATCGCTTTTTCGCTTATTTGAATCTGTTTATGTTCTCGATGCTGACGCTCATTCTGGCGGATAATTTTCTGATGATGTTCGTCGGTTGGGAAGGTGTCGGGTTGTGTTCGTATCTTTTGATCGGCTATTACATCAAACGCGACGAAGCGCGAAAGGCGGCGAAAAAGGCGTTCGTGATGAATCGCATCGGCGATTGGGGCGTGTTGATGGGCGTGTTTTTAATTTACACGATGACCGGCTCGATTTCGTTTTACGACAAAGTGGTTGAAGGTGTCCCGGTGGCAAGTTCGCTGAACATTCTCGCAAAAATGGCGCAGGAACCTTTCGCTCTGGGCGCGATTGTCGCGGGCGGCATCACTTCGATTGCCGTTCTGCTGTTTATTGGCGCGACCGGAAAATCGGCACAGATTCCACTGTTTACGTGGCTGCCGGACGCGATGGCGGGTCCGACTCCGGTTTCGGCGTTGATTCACGCGGCGACGATGGTGACGGCGGGCGTTTATATGATCGTGCGCTGTAACGGGATTTATCAAAATGCGCCGACGGCGATGTTTATCGTAGCGATTATCGGCTGTGCGACCGCGCTTTTTGCGGCAACGATTGGACTCGCGCAAAACGACATCAAAAAGGTTCTCGCTTATTCGACCGTTTCCCAACTCGGTTATATGTTTATGGCGTGCGGAGTCGGCGCGTTTACTGCGGCGATTTTTCACGTAATGACCCACGCATTTTTCAAAGCACTGCTGTTTCTCGGTTCCGGTTCGGTCATTCACGGAATGCACCACGAACAGGATATGCGGCGAATGGGCAACTTGAAAAAGTATATGCCGATCACGTTTTTCACGATGTGTATGGGCTGGCTGGCGATTTCGGGAATTCCGATTTGGGCGGGCTTTTTCTCGAAGGACGAAATACTTTATAAAACTTTCGCGTCGCCGAATATTCCCGAACCGTATAACTATATTTTATGGATTGTCGGTGTCATCACCGCAGTTTTGACAGCGGTTTATATGACCCGAATGATGGTGATGACGTTCTGGGGCGATGAGCGGTTTCATCAAGCATTGCCGATTGCCGACAAACCGGATGAAGCGTCACGCGCCGAAGAAAACGCTTTTGCACTGGGCGACGCGCACGATGCGAAAGTTTCGCACGGACACGGGGGACACGACGCGCACGATTTGTCGCTTGACGATGATGACGATCACGACGACGAACACCACGAACTGCCGAGAGATTTTCACCCGCACGAATCGCCGTGGACGATGACCGTTCCGCTGATCGTGCTGGCGGTTCTTTCAACCTTCGGCGGACTCGTCGGAATTCCCTACGCACTGAGCAGCGGCGCAGTTCCCAATGTTTTCGAGCGCGTTCTCGAACCCGTCATTGCGAAAACATCGGGAATGCCGGCAGCAAATCACGAAATTATCAAAGCGGGCGAACCTTCTGCGGCACACGCCGACACCGCCGAACATACGACCGAAGCGGCACATGCCGAACATTCGCCTGAAGAATTGAGGACGGAAAGGATATTAGCGGGATTGTCAATTTTGTTAGCCGCGCTCGGCATCGGCATCGGCTGGGTCATTTTCCAAAAAGAACCGCTCAAAGTGTTGCCGAAAATTTTGCGTGACAAATGGAATGTTGACGAGTTTTACAACGGCTACATCGTTGATCCGCTGAACGATGTTTCACGCGAAGGTTTGTGGAAAGGTTTTGATGTCGGCATCGTTGACGGCATCGTTAACGGCATCGGACATTCAATCACCGCATTCGGCGGTCTGGTGCGGCTGATTCAGGTCGGATTTGTGCGAAGTTACGCGGCATTTATGCTGTTTGGCGCATTGATTGTCATCGGATACTTTATTTATTACGGATTTAAGTTAGTCGCATAAAAGAGTTTTTAGTTTTTGGTCTTTAATTTCTCGTGGAAATTAAGAGACCGTACGACAAAACCAAATTAACAAAATGGATTTAATAACGGAAAATCTTTTAACGATTTTAATTTTGCTGCCGGTTTTCGGTGCGCTGGCAACGCTCGGACATTCGCTTTTCTGGAATCGGGAAGGCGAGTTGAAATGGATCACGCTCGGATTCACGGTTGTCAATTTTTTCATTTCGCTGTTTTTGCTCGGCTCGAACACGCTTTCGGCGAACGGGTTTTATTTTGAGAAAAATATTCCGTGGATCAAAGCAATCAATACGAATTATCACGTCGGCGTTGACGGTTTGAGTTTGTGGCTGGTTGTTTTGACGACGTTTATGATGCCGATTGCGGTGCTTTCAACGTGGCACGCGGTGGAAAAAAGCAGAACGGCTTTTTACGTTTTTCTGCTGCTGCTCGAAAGCGCGATGCTTGGCGTGTTTATGTCGCTCGATCTGCTCGTGTTTTATTTGTTTTTTGAAGCTTCGCTCGTGCCGATGTTTTTTCTCATCGGCATCTGGGGCGGAGAAAATCGGATTTACGCGGCGGTCAAATTTTTTGTTTACACGGCACTTGGCAGTTTATTGATGCTCGTGGCAATTATTGCGCTTTATTATCTGCACCTTCAAGCCACGACTGTTGGCACATTCGATTATGTGACGCTCGTCGCTACTTTGAAAACCGGAAAACCTTTGTTTTCACACGAAACCGGGCTGCTTTTATTCGCCGCGTTCGCACTGGCGTTTTCGATCAAAGTTCCGCTGTTTCCGTTTCACACTTGGCTGCCCGACGCGCATACCGAAGCTCCCACCGCCGGTTCGGTTATTCTCGCCGCCGTGATGTTAAAGATGGGAACTTACGGATTGATGCGGTTTAATCTCGTGTTATTTCCCGAAGCGTCGCGTGAACTGGCGTGGCTGTTTATCATTCTGGCGATTATCGGAATCATCTACGGCGCACTCGTGGCAATGGTGCAGCCGGACATTAAACGGCTCGTCGCATATTCGTCCGTCGCCCATATGGGGTTTGTCATTTTAGGAATTTTTTCGTTCACCGAAATCGGAATGCAGGGCGCACTATATCAAATGCTCAACCACGGTATCGCCACCGGAGCGTTATTTTTGCTCGTCGGCTTTATTTACGAACGGCGGCACACGCGGGCAATCACGGAATACGGCGGCATTGCCAATGTGATGCCGCTTTACGCGACTATTTTCGTCTTTACGACGATGGCTTCCATCGGTTTGCCGCTGCTCAACGGTTTCGTCGGTGAGTTTCTAATAATGATCGGAATGTGGACATCAACCGCGCTCGACATTACCAGTTCGGTCAACTGGAATTACGTTGCGACAATGTTTGCCGGAACCGGTGTTATTTTCGCGGCGATTTATCTGCTGTGGATGGTGCAGCGCGTTTTCTTCGGCAAAATCACTAACCCGAAAAATAAGACGTTAAAGGATTTAAGCTGGCGCGAAATCGGATTGATTACGCCGCTCGTGTTGTTGATGATTTTTATGGGAGTGTACCCGAAACCATTTTTGCAGACTTCTGAAAAGAGTATTTCAGAAATTCACGACCGCGTAACGGGAAAACAAAAGGGCGGCAGTTTTGAAAAAGCAAATTTAGAGCAAACGCCGACAATTGAATTTAAAGAATCGAAATGAACACAGTATTTTTAGCAGATTTAACCAACCCGAACACGAATATTTCGGCAATCGCGCCGGAAATTATGTTGGCGATCACTGGAACGCTCGTGATGTTATACGACAGTTTCGTCCCGAAACAACGCTATGTGACGGGCGCGGTGTCGCTCATCGGCATTCTATTTTCGGCGTTTTTACTCTATCTGATGTGGGGCGATTCAAACAATTCGGCGGATTGGAACGGGATGGTCGTCAACGATAATCTGCGAATCAGTTTCTCGTTTGTGTTTCTGTTCGTATCGGCGATGACGATTCTGATTTCATCAATTTGGACTGACCGCGAAAATGTTCCGGTCGGCGAATATCACGCGCTGCTGATGTTCGCCACTGTCGGGATGATGTTTATGGCTTCGGGCAACGATTTGGTCATCATTTTTCTCGGCTTGGAAACCCTTTCGATTGCGACGTATGTGATGGCGGGACTGCGAAAATCGGATTTGCGCTCAAACGAGTCGGCGATGAAATATTTTATTCTCGGTTCGTTTGCGACCGGCTTTCTGCTGTACGGGATGGCTTTAATTTACGGCGCGACCGGCTCGACGAACATTACGGAAATCGCCGTTTTGGTCAACAATCCGAACTTCCCTGCATTGCTTTTGATTGGCGGCGCGATGCTCATCATCGGCTTCGGCTTCAAAATTGCCAGCGTTCCATTCCATATCTGGACACCGGACGTTTACGAAGGTGCGCCAACCCCGATTACCGGATTTATGGCGGCGGGACCGAAAGCGGCGGCGTTCGCTTCGTTTATGCGCGTTTTCGTCCTCGGTTTTCCGTACATCGAAGGCGCACAGGCTTCAATGGCACTGCACGATTCGTGGATCAACGCTTTAGCAATAATGGCGATTTTGACGATGACCGTCGGTAATTTTGCGGCGATTGTCCAGAACAATGTCAAACGAATGCTCGCTTATTCGTCAATTTCACACGCCGGTTACGCGCTCGTCGGATTTATCGGCGCGGGAATGGTGAAACCCGGCGCGGCGCGGGATTCGGCGATTGCGGCGGTGGCGTTTTATATGCTGACCTACGCGATTACCAATCTCGGCGCGTTCGCCATCGTCACGCTTTTGGCGCAGAAAAACGACCGCCGCACGGAGTTTGAAGACTACAACGGCATCGGGTTCAAATCGCCCGTTCTCGCCTTTTCACTTTCGCTCTTTATGCTGAGTTTGCTGGGTCTGCCGCTGACGGCGGGCTTTATGGGCAAAGTTCTCGTGTTCCGCCCCGCGCTCGAAGCCGGAGGCTTACTGCTCAACATTCTGGTCGTTGTCGCAGTCGTCAACACGGCAATTTCGGCTTACTATTATTTACGTTTAATCGTCGTAATGTTTTTCCGGGAACGCACCACCGAATGGTTTGCGCCGCGCATTCCCGCCGCACTCGCCGCTGTTTTGATAATCACCGTGTTGGGCGTGTTCGGCTTCGGCATTTTCAGCGACAGTGTGATTGACAGATTTTCACAGCAACCGGCGCAGACGGTCAGCCGGAAGTAAGTTGATTTCAAATTCTAAGTTTCGGATTTTAGATTACAGAGAGCAGTTTATTAAAAACTTCATCCGCTGAGATGCGCGTCAGACAGCGGTGGTCAATCGGACAGTCGCGCAGCATACACGGAGCGCATTCGACATCTTTGCGAATAATTTCCGAGTTCCACGGTTGGGTTGTGGCGGGATTTGTCGGACCGAAAATGACGATTGTTTTGATTCCCAACGCCGCCGAAATATGCGCCGGTCCGGTGTCGTTTGAGACCGTCGCGTCACAAATGCTCAAAATCGCCGTCGTCAGCGCGAGATTTGTTTTGCCGGTTAAAATAATCGGCTTGACGCGGGACTTTTCATAGATTTCCTGCGATACTTCCAGCTCGCTGCCCGCGCCGATTAAAATCACATTCGCCTCTAATTGTCTCTGAATTTCGTCGTTTAACCGCGCGTAGCTGTCTGTTTGCCAGCGTTTAGCACGTGAATTGGTCGAACCGGCGACAAAGGCGATGAGTTTTTTTGAAAGGTCAACACCGTTTTCAGTCAAAAAATGTCTTGCTTCCGCTTTCCTTTGTTCGGAAACCATCAAATTAAAATGCGGTTCATCTTTCAATAATGTTTCTGCGCCGTGATACTTTTTTTCTACTGCGCCGATCAGATTTATGTAATAGAAAATCTCGTGTTTCCCGTTTTTCCAAACAGGAATCTCAATCGCATCAGTTAAAAGCAGACTGCGCCCTTCTTTAGCATAACCGAATCTGGTCGGAACTTTGCCGAATTTGGCGAGTAAAGCGGACTCGAAAGAATTTGGAAATAAAACAGCCAAATCAAATTTTTCCCCGCGCCATATTTCCGCCTGTTTACGAACGGTTTTCAGTGTAGATTTTTCCGGTTGATAAGTGAGCAGTTCGTCAATAAAATCAGCATCACGGAAGATGCCTTCCGCCCATTCCCGCGTGTGCAAAGTGATTTTTGAATCGGGAAAACTTTTCCGCAGCACCCGCAGTGCCGGAATCGTCATCACCGCGTCGCCAATCCAATTTGCTCCCCTGACCACGATATTCATAGCAGATTCCAGATTCCAGGTTCCAGATTCCAAATTTTAAGAACCGACTGATTATTAACGATTGAAGATTTATGCGCCAAGTAACTTTTTTAATCCGTCAAACAAATCAACTTTCGGCGACCAGTCTAATTCCTGCTTGATGAGCGTCAAATCCGATGTGTAATTAACCGGCACGGGCGCGGGCAACGGATTCTCTTGGTCAATAACCGCCTGACAGCCGGACATGTCTTCCATTTTTTTGATCAATTCGCTCAGTGAAAGTGCGTTTGCTTTACCGCCGCCGAGATTGTAAAGTCCGTGCCGGATGACCGAATCAATGAACGCCTGACACGCCGCCGCCAAATCTTCGACCGCCAGCAAATCGCGGCGCGGTGTGCCGTTTGACGGCAGCCGCAGTCTCTCACCCTGATTGATGGCATCGGCATAATGCGACACGAAATTTGGCGCGCTGCCTTCGCTGGCAGGCGCGTAAACGGTAGAGAGTCGAAAAATACACGAGCGGAAATTTCTCAAATGAGCGTAGAAATCAACGTATTTTTCGGCGATTAATTTTGACCATTCGAGTGCGGACTGTCCGCCGTAGAGCGTTTGACAGGTTTCGGGAACTTCGGCAAAAGTGTCGGCAAATCTGCCGTAAACGTCTTTGGTCGAAGCGAAAATAAACACCGAATTTTCGCGCATCGAACGCAGCAGATTGATCGTCCCTTCGACATTCGTGAGAAAAACTTCCTCCGCCGCCTCCGGCGATTTATCGAGTTTCGCCGCCAGATGAATGACGACATCGTAATCTTCAACTCTCTGCGCGTCCTGCATATTCAAAATATCGAGACCTGCACGGCGCGAAAAATCGTCTGCATTAAAAAATTGGCGGATGTGGGTTCCCAAAAAACCGCTGCCGCCCGTGACGAGAATTTTCATAAAAGCATTTTAACACAAATGTCCGAACCTTTTGCGGTATCGGGAGTTTCAAATTCACCACAAAAAACCGCCCGCACGAGCAGACGGTTCGGATACTCATCAAAATAATTACCGGACGGCAATCGTGCTGTTTGCCGTCCTGCTATCAATATTTGACTTGTTATTATCCCAATGCCATCACGATTCCCGGAATTGATTCAAGTTTATCTTTTTCGTCGCCTTTTTTATCAGCCTCGCTTGAAATTAATTTGTATCGCCAACCCGAATAGTTGATGCAGCTGCCGCATTTGAGCAGTTCACTTTTGATGATCGGGCGGGCGGCAAGATCGCCGGTTTCAAGATCGGCGAGCATTGTGGGGTTGATGTTTCTGGCTTTCGAGTTGGTGAATTTCTCCGGCGTTTTCAGATATTTGGTTTCAGCGACGTTACACCAGGCGTTGCATTTTTCGCAAAACATTTCATCGTCAATCGAAAAAGCGGTCATAAATACCGCGCCGACTACAATCGAAAGTGCCTCGATCCCCCAAAATATCCATAATACGATGCCGCTCGGGGTTGAACCTTTGATGGTGAACCAGCCGCTTTCGTTGATTGATTTTATCGCCTCCCACATTTCCGAGGGATTCACCAAGATGTCTAAAATCCCGACATCATCATACCCCGCCCGGTGTGATAAAACATAAATGAAAAACAGCCACGAAAAATAGACACTAATCAAACCGCCGACCACGCCGGCGGCAATAAGAAGAGTTTTGCTGCGGCACTTACCGTACCGCGCTAAAGTTGAAATTAAATACCCGTTAGCGAGAGCGTAACCCGCTAAAATTAAAAATGTGAGATAACCGGCAATCGGATTATAGTCGGTGATATATGCGTAAATACAGCTCAGAACAACCATCAGCGGTATTCCTGCGGCTAAGAGAAAAATCGGAGAATATCCTACCTTGCCGGAGTGTTGATAGAAATTCATATTATTTAATTAGAGATTGGAATCGAAACTTTTGAACGGCAATCTTGAAGATGAACGCCATAAAAATAATATATTGGTTTGCAAAACTATGCAATATTTTTTTTAGCGATAAGTCATCCAAAGCATCTCTTGGTTTTGAGTCTGGAATCTGAAGTTTGGAATGAATTACCTGCTCGCTTTAATCAATTTCTGCATCGGTTCGGCTTTGCCGATGACGATCAGCAAATCGCCTTCCCTGATGAGTGTATCGGCGGAGGGCTGGAGCAGCATCTCGCCGTTTTTGCGGCGAATGGCGACGATTAAAAGATTTAATTCACTGCTGATATTAGTTGCTTTCAATTCTTTGTCAATGTATTCGGAGTTGCTGTTGACGGCGACTTCTTCAAAAACGAGGTCGAAATTTTCGGCGACAATCGAGTCCATAAAATCGGCAATCGTCGGTTTGAGCAGCGCACGCGCCATACTTTGACTGCCGATGATGATCGGCGCAATGACGCGATTCGCCCCGGCGCGAATCAGTTTCGGTTCGGCTTGTTCTTCAACTGCCCGCGCGACGATGTGCAAATCTTTATTCATATCGCGCGCCGTCAAAACGACGTAAACATTCGCCGCATCGTCCGCCAGACAAGTCGCCAAACCGTGGGCGCGTTCTACGCCCGCCTTTCTCAAAACTTCCTCGTTGGTTGCGTCGCCGAGCAGAATATTGAGATTTTCGCCCTCAAATTGAACCACTTTTTGACCATCGCGTTCGATCACGACAAAAGACAGTTTTTCCTTTTGCAGATTGCGAATGATGCGCCGTCCGACGCGCCCCGCGCCGCAGACAATGTAATGATTGGTTAATTTCTCCATTTCTTTCGTCTTTCGTCTGATGCCGAGTGCCTCGACTATCTGCGATTGAAAAACAGCCTGCGCGAGCGTCGTTAAAGCAAATAACACGGTGCCGACCCCGATGAGCATAAAGACCGTCGCAAAAAGCTGTCCGCGCATCGTTCGCGGCGTTAAATCTCCGTAACCGACGGTCGTCACGGTCTGTGTGGCGATATAAATGCTTTCATTCCAGGTAAAACCTTCCAGCAAATGAAACCCGATTGAACCAAACCCGATCATTACGACAATAGCGACCGCTGCATATAAAAAGCGACGGCGCGTGTCGGTTGGAAATTGCAGCAGGATGTTCATCTTTTGAGGTTCAAGATTCAAGGTTCAAGGTTCAAGGTTCAAGATGTTTCAATGTGCATACCTCTTAAAATCTAAAACTTGAAATTTGAAACCTAGAAAAAACTGGACAGCACTCGTCAAACCCTGTAAGATTTTACAGGGCAACCGCTTCTGATTAAAGTCTCACTAACCAATCACAAATAATTAAAAATGCCGAAACAAGTTCAGGTTAAAAGCAAAAAATCAAAATTGCCGCCGCGTTACTGGCTCAATAAAGCGCATCCGGGACGCGTCTTGTCCGTCAAACCGAAGCCGCGCGGATTTTTCCGGCGCGTTCTGCACTTGATTTTTAATCCTATCACTGTTTTAAGTTCCCTGCTTTTGATGCTTTGCGCTTTTTTGACGCTGACCTATTTTTGGTTTGAATATTCCGATAGAATTGACATACTGCTCAAAGGCGGCGATGTTTTTACACGCACCGCCGGAATTTATTCCGCGCCCAAAACTCTGCGCGACGGCGAAGATATTTCGCTTGAAGACTTGACCGAATATCTGAAATCCGCCGGTTATATCGAAAAAAGTCAGCAGGCGGATGAATCACGCAGCCGTTACAAAATCGAAAACGATACGATTGAGATCGAACCCGGCGCGACCGCCGTGATTGACGACAAAAAGTCTTTCCCGACCGTTTTGGTGAAATTCAACAAAGACGGTAAAAAAGTTGACACAATCACTGACGAAGACGCGAAAACCGATGTCAAACAGGTCAAATTAGAGCCGAAAATTTTGAGTTCAATTGCAGCGGAAGGCGACGGACGCAGAAAAGCCGTCAATTTCACCGACTTGCCGCCGCATCTCGTTAAAGCGATTACGGTGACGGAAGACCGCGCTTTTTTCGAGCATTACGGCGTAAATTTTCGCGGCATCGCCCGCGCCGCGTGGCGCAGATACGAAGGCGGCGAAGATTCGCCGCTCGCCAATCAGGGCGGTTCTTCGATCACGCAGCAGCTCGTCAAAAATCTGTTTCTGACCCGCGAACAAACCCTCTCACGCAAAGCCAAAGAAGCGTATATGTCGCTGATTTTGGAAACGCGGCTTTCAAAACAAGATATTTTCACGCTTTACGCCAATCAAATTTATCTCGGACAACTTAACGGCGTGGCGATTTACGGTGTCGGCGAAGCGGCAAATGCTTATTTCGGCAAAGATGTTTCCCAAATCACGCTGCCCGAAGCGGCGATGATCGCCGGTATCATTCGCAGCCCCAACCGTTATAATCCGTTCAAAAACACCGAGAAAGTGACCGAACGACGCAATCAGGTTTTAGCTTCGATGTCGGAAGCAGAGGCGATTTCGCCCGATCAGGCGAGCGAGGCGCAAAATACGCCGCTCGAACTTCACAAAGTAACGAGCCGCAAAGATTTACAGGGGATGCCTTATTTTTCGCAGTTTGCGGTCGAAGAACTGCCGAAAATAGTTTCCGACCCGGAAGCGTTGCAGCACCTCCGCGTGTACACGACGATTGATCCCGATCTGCAGAAGGCGGCTTATGAAATCGTTAACAAAAGACTTGATAAATTAGACAAATATTTTCCGAAAAAGCCGAAAGGAAATTTGCAAGCCGCTCTCGTTTCGATTCGTCCGAAAACCGGCGAAATTGTGGCGATGGTCGGCGGGCGCGATTTTCTCGAAACCCAATTTAACCGCGCCACCGATGCGATGCGCCAGCCGGGTTCGGTTTTCAAACCTTTCGTTTATGCCGCCGCGATCAATACGGCTTACGACGGAAATGCGCGAATTATCACACCGGCGACAATTTTCAAAGACGAGAAAAAAGTTTTCACATTCGGCAATGATTCCTATTCGCCGAACAATTACGGCGACACATTCAGCAACAAAGACACGACGCTGCGCGACGCGCTCGTCAAAAGTAAGAACGTCATCACGGTTGATTTGGGAATGGAACTGAACATCGGTAAGGTAATGAATCTGGCGGCGAAAGCAGGGTTTCCGAAAGTTGAAAAAGCTTATCCTTCGATGGCACTCGGAACCGCTGAAGCCACGCCGCTGCAAATCGCCGGAGCTTACACGATGTTTGCCAATCTCGGCGACAAAACATCACCGATGGCAATCAATCGCGTGACGACCGGCGACGGCAGAACCGTCGTCGCGCCGAACCCCGAAAAGAAAAACGTCGTCCGTCCCGATGTCGCCTATATTATGGACGACATTATGAAGGATGTCATCAATCGCGGAACCGCCGCCGAAGCGAAAGCGTGGGGATTCAAAAATGTTGACGGGAAAACGGCGTTCGCCGGGAAAACCGGAACTTCGCGCGACGGCTGGTTTGCCGGATTTACGCCGGAAATCGTCACGGTCGTGTACGTCGGTTTTGATAACGGCGATGATTTGGGAATGAAAGGGTCTGATTCGGCAATGCCGATCTGGGCGGATTATATGCGCGAAGCGTTAAATCAGCATCCCGAATGGAACGGCGACTGGCAAATGCCGTCGAGCATTCAAAAGGGCGAAATTGACACGCGCACCGGCAAACTAGTTCGTGATCTGACCAACCCGGAAGCCGATTCAGCTGAAGCGCAGCAAAATGTCATCCAACAAAATACCGACCCCGATTCACCGCCGATTGAAACATCCGTGCCGAAAGAGGTGTTTATGATGGAAGTTCCGCCGGAGTTTCGCCGCATCGAATTATTTATCACCGGCACCGTGCCGAGCAAGCAGTTGATTCAGCCGCCGGACACGGCTGTTTTAACCGAAGGCGAAGCGACGCAGCCGACTCCGACACCGAGCGCGACACCGTTCCTGAGTTGGCAGGAAGCACAACAAAGTCAAAGCGGCAAGAAAAATTTATCCGGCGAATACACCAAACCAACGCCTGAAATTCAGCGCACCGTGACCGTAATGGTCTGTGATTTAACCGGAATGCGGGCGACCGCTTTTTGTCCACATAAATATCCTAAAACTTTTGACGAAGGCGAAGAACCAAGAGAATTCTGCACTTTTCACGTCAATCCGCCGAGGTGATTTCAGATTCCAGATTCCAGATTCCAACTACCGATTGACGATTTAAAGTGATTGGCGACTTATTCAAACCTGATCGCCGAGACTTTCCAGCGGATATTGGCGCGTTCGGCATCTTTGCTGAAACCGTCCATCGGAACCATAACGTGAATTATTTCGTTTTTGCCCAGTTTTTCAACTTGATTGGGAACGACCATCACCTTTTTTTCCTGGATGACCTTTTCGTATTTATCAACGACGCCTAATTTGATCTGTAAACCGTTGACAATTTTATCGCCCTTGTTGCGGATATCGCCGTGAATCATCATCGAAATAGTGCCGAGTCCGGTCGGCGATTCAATGGTTTTGTCCAAATCGGTGGTGGTGATAATTTGTTTATCATAGGCGGCAAATTCCGGCGAACCTTCAAGAAACGCGCCTTCGAGCTGCTGTTGCTTTTGTTCTTCAATCGTCGGCTGAAACGACCATAAATAAATGCCGCCCGCAATAAAAAACGCCGCAACGAGCATTGATACGAGCAAGACTTTATTAACACCTCTTTTCTGCTTTTCTTGTAAAAGTAAATCCATAATTTTATTAGACCCTCGTTTTCGGAAAAAGTTTCTTTAGGTTATCATTTTATTGCAGAAAAATTAACATCAGAATGGAGCGCGGAAGTCTCGTCCGCCAGCCAGCGCAGCGAAGTTGCAACGTTTTTCATTTTAGATTTTATTCTAAGGTGTGCGAGTTTCCTGCGGCATCCTTCGATACGCCGACGCAAACATCTCTCAAACCCCAACAAAATGCAAAATTTCGCCGTTCAACCCAAACCGCTGCCGAAATATGTCGAAGTCGCGCTGCCGATTCCGCTGCGGCAGACTTTTACTTATATTTTGCCCGACGGATTGCAGGAAAATATCAAAATCGGTGCGCGGCTGCTCGTCCCGTTCGGCAAACGCCAATTGACAGGCTACGCCGTCGCGCTCCACATTACACTCGACCCGGAACTCGAAATTGAAGTTTCCGCGCTCAAAGAAGCCGTCGAGCTGCTCGATGCCGAACCGCTGCTGACCGAAGAAATTATCAAATTAACACAATGGACGGCTGATTATTACGCTTCGGCGTGGGGCGAAGTTTTAAAGGCTTCGCTGCCGGCAGGGATTAACGCCAGCGTCGAACAAATAATTTCGATTACGGCGAAAGGACGCGACGAATTGCTGAAAGTTTCTACTGCCGCCACTGTCAAAGTGCAGATTCTACGATATTTGAGCGAAAACAGCGAAATTTCAGCCCGTGAACTCGGCAAAAAATTCGGGGTAACGAAAACGCAGCGCACCGTCCGCGAATTAGTCGCGCAGGATTTGGCAGGCACATTTCACCGCACACTAACGACACAGGTCAAACCGAAACGCCGCAAAGCCGTTCGATTGCTGCCGCCGGAAATGCACGCGGCGGGCAACAAACTGCTGACCGACGCGCAGCAAAAAATTATTGACACGCTGCTCGCCGAAAACGGCGAAATCATTTTCACCGACTTAATTGAAAAAGCCGATGTCGGCGCGTCTTCGATCAACACGCTGGCGAAACGCGGAATTTTAGAGATTTTCGTGCAGGAAGTTCGCCGCGATCCGCTCGAAAATGCTGCGCTGCCCGATTTATTAAATTTAACTTTAACCGGCGATCAAACCGCAGTTTTGTCGGAAATCGAAACCGCTCTGCAAACAGAAAAATATAGAGCGTTTCTGCTGCACGGCGTGACCGGCAGCGGCAAAACCGAAATTTATATCCGGGCGATGAAAACCGCGCTCAAAAACGACAAAACCGCGCTGATGCTCGTTCCCGAAATTGCGCTGACCCCGGTTTTTTCGAAGAGATTACGCGCCGTATTCGGCGATGAAGTGGCGATTTTGCATTCAAATTTATCAACCGGCGAACGCTTTGACGAATGGCGCAGACTTCGCAGCGGCGCGGCGCGAATCGTCATCGGCACACGCTCCGCCGTATTCGCCCCGCTCGAAAACGTCGGATTGATTATCGTTGACGAAGAACACGACGGTTCGTATCGGCAGCACGAAATGCCTTTTTACAACGGGCGCGACGTGGCGATTGTCCGCGCCAATTTCGCCGGTGCGGTCGTCGTTCTCGGTTCGGCAACACCCGCGCTCGAAACTTTTCACAATTCGCAGATCGGTAAATATCAATATCTGAGTTTGCCGAACCGCATCGGCAATCGCCCGATGGCGCGTGCCGAACTCGTTGATATGCGCGAAGTTTTCGGCACGGAGGGCAAAAATGCGATATTTTCGCCGCAATTAATCGAAGCCATCGAAGAAACCCACGGCAAAGGCGAGCAATCAATTATTTTACTAAACCGGCGCGGGTTTTCGAGCTTCGTACTGTGCCGGACGTGCGGCGAAACCATTCGCTGCAACAATTGCGACATTACGCTGACATTTCACAAAAGGCAGGGACAGCTCGTCTGTCACTACTGCGGTCACAAAGAAAAAACGCCGCACAAATGCCCGCACTGCGAAGGCAAATATATTTTTTTCGTCGGCGAAGGTACTGAACAGATCGAAGATATTCTGCGCCGCAAATTTTCAAGTCTGCGGATCGCGCGGGTTGATCGCGATTCGATTTCGCGCAAAAACGAACTCGAAGAAACGCTCTCCGCCTTTAGCGACGGTAAAACCGATATGCTCGTCGGAACGCAGATGATCGCCAAAGGACACGACTTTCCGAACGTCACGCTCGTCGGCGTAATCTCGGTTGACGCAGGTTTGGCAATGCCGGATTTTCGTTCCGCCGAACGAACATTTCAATTATTAACGCAGGTCGCCGGTCGCGCCGGTCGCGGAGATTTGCCGGGTCGCGTCATCATTCAAACATTTCACCCCGAACATTACGCTTTGCAGCATTCACAAACACAAAATTACGACAATTTTTATCAAGTTGAAATTAACTTTCGCCAGAAATTAAACTATCCGCCGTTCGTTGCGCTCGCTTCGATTTTGATCAAACATTCAAACTATAATTTTGCCTTCGACAACGCCCAAATTCTGCGCGACTGCCTGCAAAATGCCAACACCGAAAAAAACTGTATCATTTTAGGTCCCGCACCTGCGCCGCTCTCCAGATTGAAGGGTGAACACCGTCTGCAAATTCTGGTCAAGGCGAGAAACCGCACCAAACTGCGCGAAACACTCGATTTCGCATTGCACGACGCACAGGAAAAGTTTTGCGATCTGCGGATGATTTATGTCGAAATTGATCCGATCAATTTGATGTAATACCAAAACCGTTTAAGAAGGTGTGTTTAGATGAGGAAGCCCGCACGAAGTAAGGGCGCAGACGTTAGCGCGGGAACACGCCCTTACTTCGTGCGGGCTTCTGCATTAGCTCACTTTTTCAATCTGTTTTGGTATGATTAAAAAGTTTCGACGTTTACACCGGCATTATTTCAAGCCGATTACCCGCAAAAAATCCACGATCAAACTTTGAATAATTTCAACTTTGATCGTGGTCAAGTTATTTTCGGAGAGAAAATATTTTTTAGTTGACCGATTGCGCCATTACTTCGGTTTTGCCGAATTTTATCTGCGCGTAAATTTCCGTCATTGAAACTTTGCAGTTCAGCGCGTCAAGCGTAACCACTTCGTCTTTGTCGTTATAGATGCGGTAAATCCATTGTTTGGCGTTTTGCTTCGTGTAATGTTCGACGCGCATTTCATCTTCTTTGACGAGCAGACATTCGCGGATACTCGGCATCGCCAAATATGCTTCGAGCTTTTCGGTTTTGTCGTGGAAACTCGTGTCTTTTGAATAAATCTCGAAAACGACGGTCGGATTGAGCAGCACGTCGGCTTTGTTGTCAGAAAACGAGGGTTCTCCGTTGACAATCACGACGCTCGGGTAGGAAAGCCGATTGGCGTTGACCTGAACGCGCATATTGCTGACGTAAATTTCGGCTTTATTGCCGCCCAAGCGACTGCCGACGGCGATGGTGATGTTGCTGACGATTAAATTGTGTGTTCGATTTGAATTGTTGGTCGTTAAAATTTTACCGTTTAAATATTCGCTCTTTTTGCCGCTGTTGCGCTCATTATCGAGATACTCTTCGACGGTGCTTTTTTTCCCCGACTGGGTTATATTTGTTTCGTTCATAATGCTTCCCTTTTGATACTTTAATAATTTGTAACTTACTGTAGGATTTTTTTATTTGCGGTTGTTGCAATTCCGGGTCATTAAAATTAGTTTTTAAACGGAAGAGTTCAATTTATTTTATCACTAAATCTTTTGTAAAAAGTTCCATTATTTTTCAAAATAACATTTGAAGTTTTCAGTTTTTGTTTGATAATTCCTTATTTCAGCAAATTTGTATTAACAAAATATATTCTAAAAGAAACTTAAGAACAGACCAAAAACTAAAAACTCTTAAAACTATGAAGTTATCAATCTTAGCGGAAAAAACTTTTTCGCGCATCGTGCGGGGCGACGAAAATCTCGAAATCGAAAGCGCGGCGGGACTCGACATCGCCGAACGCGGTCAAATTACGTTTTTGGCAAACCCGAAATACACGCCGCAAATAAAAAACACCAGAGCGAGCGCGATTTTTCTCAATGAAAATGTCTCGTTAGAACGCGAAGACATCGCCGTCCTACACGCGAAAGACTCTTATCTCGCCTACACGCGGGCGTTGCGGTTGTTTAACCCGACACCGGCGATTACGGCGTTTTTACATTCGGCGGCGGTCATTCACGAAACGGCACAAGTTGCGGAAAACGTCGAGATAAACGCCAATGTCGTCGTCGGTAAAAACTGTGTGATCGAAGCAAACGTCAAAATTTACCCGAACGTGACGCTGTACGATAACGTCAAAATCGGCGCGAACACGATTATTCATTCGGGCGTTTCCATCCGGGAAAACTGCAAAATCGGTGCAAACTGTATTATTCATAACAATTCGACAATCGGTTCGGACGGGTTCGGTTACGCTAAAGACGAAGAGAAACACTGGCTGAAGATTCCGCAAACGGGAAATGTCGTTCTCGAAGATGATGTTGAAATCGGCGCGAATACGGCGATTGACTGCGCTTCGGTCGGCGAAACGAGGATCAAACGCGGCGCGAAAATTGATAATCTCGTCCAAATCGGACATTCCTGCACGATTGACGAAGACGCGCTGCTTTGTTCACAAACCGGACTCGCCGGAAGTTCCGTCATCGGCAAGCGCGTCATTTTAGCCGGACAGGTCGGCATCGCCGGACACTTGAAAGTCGGCGACGATGCGGTTTTAACAGCGAAATCTGCTACTTCGCACGATGTCGAACCGGGAAAAATAATCTCCGGCATTCCGGGATTCGATAACCGCGACTGGCTGCGCTCAATCGCCGCGTTTCGGCGGTTGGGCGAGATAGCGAGAACAATTCGAGACTACGGAAAAAGAATCGGTGAGTTGGAAAAAAAATAAAAAAGATGTCGAGTCGCCGGGTAACGCGGTTTCAACGGGACGTCCGTCAAATTCGCTGAATAATTTCAAGCATTTACATCTTTGCAAATGCAAGTGAGTTTGTGATTTACTGAAACAAATTGACAAGGAGGGAAAATTGAACATTAAACTAAAACCTATCGGGGTACAGGTCGCCGTTGTCTTCGGCGCATCGAGCGGCATCGGACGACTGGCGGCGTTGGAAATGGCTGAACTCGGGGCGAAGTTGTGCGTGGCGGCTCGCAGCGAAGACGGATTAAAATCGTTGGTGGCGGAGATCGAAGGAAAAGGCGGCGAAGCCTTTTACGTTTTAGCTGATGCGGCGGACTTCGACCAAGTTCAAGCAGTCGCTGACAAATGCGTTGAAAGATACGGCAGACTCGACACTTGGATTCATTCGGCGGCGACGTTTATTTTTGCGACGGTTGAAAAAACAGCCCCGGAAGAATATAAACGGCTGATCGAAGTCAATCTTTTAGGACAGATTCACGGCGCAAAAGCTGCACTTCCGCATTTGAAAGAACGCGGCGGCGCATTGATTCACGTCGGTTCGGCGGAAGCGTGGCGCGCCGCGCCGTACCAATCGGCTTACGGCGCGTCCAAACACGGCATTCGTGGTTTTCTTCAGGTTCTTCGCGTCGAATTGGAACACGAGGAAATACCCGTATCCGTCACGCACGTTCTTCCGGGCGCGATCAACACGCCGATTTACGATAAGGGGCTTAACAAAATGCCGTTTGAAATGCGTCCGCCGCCGCCGATTTATCACCCGCAGATTGTTGTTGACACAATTCTTTACGCGGCGGAAAATCCGGTCGCCGAAATTATCGCAGGCGCAGGCGGCGCAGGCGTAATATTAGCTGAACGAGTGTCACCGACGCTCGCCGATTGGGCATCCGGGGCGTTCGGATTTGTCGGACAAAAAGTTGACGCGCCGAATTTGACCGAAGAGCAGAATAGCCTTTTCGAGCCAATTTCCGGTTTCAACACAGTTGAAGGTCGGTTTTCCGACGAACAAATTAAATCCGACCCATATACCTGGATGACCACGCACAAAAAAACAAAAAACTTATTTTTTTTAATCGGCGGACTCATTGGCGGATTTCTAGCTTGGAAAACTTTAAAGAAAGTGGTCAGTGATGAGCAGTGAGTTACAAAAATTTGATCGTGTGCAATTGAAGTTGTTCACTGAGTTGCGTGGAAATTGTTCTTGAAAATAGAATCCATCGCCCCTGACTGTCCATTAAGAATGTTCTCGACCAAAAGTTTTTTTCGGAAATTGCGAATCCTGAGTCTCATTAGAGTTTGATTTCGCGGATAAAAGCGACAATACGAATTGTATGGAAAAAAAGGAAAAGGTAATCATCGGGGCGGCGATTGTGGTTACAGTTATCTCGGGAATTTTGCACTATGTCGGTATCGGCGAAATAATTGATTTCGGTTTGACGGCGGTTGCGCTGGCGTTGCTGGCGGTCGTCGTCGGACAAGCGACCGAACAGCTCGGCAGCCGTTTGGGTCCGGGTGCGACCGGCATTTTGCAATCGGGTTTAGGCAATCTGCCGGAACTTTTCGTTTCAATTTTTGCGCTGCGGGCAGGATTGGCAAACGTCGTGCAGGCGGCACTGGTCGGTTCGATTCTCGGCAATTCGCTGCTCGTGTTCGGGCTTGCAATTTTTTTGGGCGGTCTGAAAAACGGGACGCAGCGGTTCAAATCGGAAACGCCGAAAATGATTGCAACGCTGATGATTCTCGCGGTGGCGGCGTTGATTATCCCGACTTTAGTGAAGGAACTACACACGCCCGCCGAACCATTCGTCAACAATTTAGACATTATTTGCGCCGTTATCCTTCTCACATTATTCGTCGGCAGCATTATTTTTTCGATCAAGGGCGATAAGGCGGTCAGTCCGAACCCGACAGAATCCGATCAACACCCGGAATGGTCGCTCGGTTTGACGGTCGGCGTTTTGGCAGGTGCCGGAGTCGGCGCGGCGTTTGTTTCGGAATGGTTCGTCTCTGCGCTCGAACCGGCGATGAAGGCATTAAATATTTCGGAGGCGTTCGCCGGTTTGGTAATCGTGGCGATTGCCGGCAACGCGATTGAAAATCTCGTCGGCATCCAACTCGCGTGGCGAAACCAAGCCGATTACGCCGTCAGCGTCATTTTGAACAGTTCGCTGCAAGTCGCGCTCGGGTTATTCCCGATTCTGGTTTTATTATCGTTCTTTTTGGGCGGTTCGATTTTGACTTTAACTTTGTCGCCGCTGCTGGTCGTCGCGCTCGCTCTTTCAACTATCGTTACGGCGTTCGTCGTTTACGACGGCGAATCAATCTGGCTCGAAGGTTTGGCGTTAATCGGACTTTACTGCATCATCGCAGCATCTTTTTGGTGGGGTTGATCTTTCATTCGACCTAAATCAATCTGAGGGGTTAAAAAGTTTGCATCTTTTCATTAATCAATAAAGTCTAAATACCATATTTAGTTTGGTTATTCTGTAATATATTTTGCTTCTAGTGCAGATTATATGTGTAAAAATTAGTTTTGGAGAAATGATATGACACCTGAATTACAAAAAGAAAAGTCCGCTTCCGGCTACGATATAAAGCCGATCAGCGCGGAAAAACGTGAACAACTGGCGCAGACTTTGGATCGTGAAGCCTACGATGTGCTGCTCAATCACGGCACGGAAGCACCGTTTTGCGGCAGTTTACTCGACAACAAACAGACCGGCATTTACGCCTGCCGCCTGTGCGGTCTGCCGCTGTTCGGTTCGGATTCCAAATTCACATCCGGCACGGGTTGGGCGAGTTTTTACAAGCCGTATGACCCGGAACACATCCGGGAAATCCGCGATACGAGTTACGGGATGGTGCGAATCGAAACCCGCTGCGCCCGCTGTGACGGGCATCAGGGTCACATCTTCCCCGACGGTCCGCCGCCGACCGGACAGCGTTACTGCATCAATTCGGTTTCGCTGGAATTTTTTCCTGAAGACGAGGAAATTCCGCAGCATACTGTTTAATTCCCGATTCCAAATTCCAAATTGAGGGAATTGATTAACGGGTGAGTTTCTTGATAAAAATGCGGGTTCACACTTTAGTGTGAACCCGCATTTTCACCCTGAACAGTTAAAAATCTTCCAGCACGACAAGCGCGGTTTGACCGCCGCCCTGAGTGACATTGACGAGTGAATCTGCCGAGAGCCGCACGAGTCCGCCTTCGACTTTGTTGAGAAACAAAAACGGGTCAAAATCCACTAAAAGTTTTTCTAAATTGGCTGAATCGGTAAAAACCGGGAATTCCTGTTTTTCGATGGCGGCGCGTTCCTGCACGATAAACGAATTTTGCGTGGCATCATCAATACCGATCTCCCAATCCGTTTGAGAAGTTTCCCAGCCAAGAATTATTCCTTTGCCGCCGTAATCATCGTTCGGTTTGAGCAGAAATGTTTCGCGGTTATCGCGTAAAAACTCCAACAAGTCAATTTCGTTTCCGCCGAAGGTGGTTTTGCCGCTTTCGACTTTGCGCGTCCACGGAATGTGTCGGCGAATCGTTTTATTTTGTTCCGGCGTGAAAAGTCCGGCGTATTTCTCGTCGGTCAAAACTGCGAAACTCGCTTTTTTGTGAGCGATTTTGACGCGAAATGAATTCGCCATAAAAATATTGCCGTCGGAGTAGGCGCGGATGAACGGGTGCGAATCGCCGAACTTTTCGAGAAATTCGTGAATCAGCACGCGCTTATAAAAAATATCAATCTCAAAAATGCCCGCGTGCAGTTTGCCATCGTCGTATTCGAGTTCGTGCGGGTCAACGATCAGCGTCGGAAAGCCTTTCGATTCAAAATAATCCGCCAAAATGTAAAATTCGGCTTCGGTTGAAACGCCCACCCAATCAACAATGGCGATGTTTGGTTTGGTCTTTTTGCCGCCGAATTCGCGGTAAGTCGCAAATAATGATTCAAGCAGTTTTTGGTGCGGTTTCGGTCGCCAATTGCGGTTGGCAGCGAGAAATTCTTTGATTTCGGGAACGAGATTTAAAACCCGCTCGATCTGCATCTGGTCGCCGACCCCGGCGGGCGTTTCGGCGTTGTATTCCAAAAACTTAAATTCGTCACCCGCGATAAAAGTGTCCAACCGGCTGGTCACGCAAATTTTATCGTAGCCCGGATCAATTCGTGCCAGTTTTTCTTCCCGTTCGCTTAAATCAAATTTAGCGAGAATTTCGTCGTTTTCGAGCGCGGCGTGAGTCAGCGTTCTAAAAGTTTCGGCAATCGTTTCGGCGGCACGGGCGATTTCATCATACTGCCGGCGCGAAAGAAAATGCGGACGCAAAAACGGGCAGGTCGGTCGGTCGTCATATAACAAACCCAACTCCGCTTGAATTTTCGTCATTTTCGCAAATAAATCCGCGTCGGTTCGATGATTTGCACAAAGTTTTCCATTAAGTTCAGCAACCTCATTTTCAAGATTTTTATTCATAAATATTTCAAACCATCCCGCAAAAGTTGCTCCAGTTTAACTTAATTTCACTTTTAAGAACAGATTGACAATAATTTGAGGAATTCGAAGTTTTACTTATCTACGCAATTGGCGGCGGCGGACGGGATATATTTCCGATCAATACGCCAATCGGCGGTTATGCCCAAACATTGGAAATTTGATAAGTGTTTCCAAAGAATTTAGCCTTGCAGGAATAAAGATCAAGTAATTTCGACTTTATATGAGTGAAACAAATTTGTACAATTTTGGAGAATTTATGAAAAAACATTTATTAGTGACGGCATTTTTAATTTTATGGTTAGCGACGGCTGCGTTTTCGCAGGAAGGTATGATGAAATCTAAAATGGCAATGAAAGAAGTTACGCCGCAGGATGCGGCAAAAAGTGCTTTGAATGTCGGCGGGAAAATGCCGGCGTTTGCGCTTTCGGATGCAAACGGCAAAACGGTCAACAGTGCTGATTTATTGAAACAAGGAAATCTCGTCGTCGTTTTTTATCGCGGCGCGTGGTGTCCTTACTGCAATCTTTATTTGAAAAAATTGCAGGAAAATTTGCCGCAGATAAAGGCACAGGGCGCAAATATCGTGGCGATTTCGGTGGAAAGCCCTGACAAATCCTTGTCCGTTGCCGCCAAAAACAAAGTCAACTTTGAAGTTTTAAGCGACCCGAAACTCGAAATAGCGCGAAAATTCGGCATCGTTTTTCAGCTTCCGGCTGAAACCAACGAAAAATATAAAGGTTTTGGCATTGATTTGGTCAAACAAAACGGCACGGCAACGCCCGATCTGCCGCTTTCGGCGACCTATATCGTCAAACAAAACGGCGAAATAGTTTACGCGTTTCTCGAACCCGATTACAAAGTTCGCGCCGAACCCGCCGTCATTATCGAAACATTGTCGAAAATAAACGGTAAAAGCGCGAAGATGAAAAAATAATTTACTGATCAAAACAGCAGAGAAGTATCTGTTGCGGAATAGTGGAAAGAAAGCGGTAAATTAGTTGTGGAAAAGATTGATTTGCCGCTTTTTCGTGTTTTGTGCTAGTTTGCTCTCAAATTTTTAAGCGACAAACAAGAGCAAACAAATGAAAAACCATCAGCCTGTTTATCGGCGTTCAGCCTGTTAATTTGACTTTGACGACCGCACAAAAAAAAGATCATCCGGCAACAAAATAAAACAATTGATGTAAAATAAAGAGTGCGGCGTTTAACAGCCGCACTCTTTTCTTTTATTGAATCTTCAAACTTTTATTTGTACAAATCGGGAAATTGCTTCCGTAAATTGTCCACTTTCGGCTGATCGTTAATCACGATATAGCGTTCGTCCGGGTGATTGTCGAGATAATTTTGGTGATAATCTTCCGCCGGATAAAATTTTTCGAGCGCGGCAATTTGCGTCACAATCGGACTGGAAAACGTTTTGTCAGCGGTTAATTTATCAATAAAAATCTGCGCGTCGCGCTTTTGTTCATCATTCGTGAAAAAGATCGCCGAACGATACTGGGTGCCGGTGTCCGGTCCCTGCCGGTTGAGTTCGGTCGGATCGTGGGCGACGGCGAAAAACACTTTGAGCAGTTGTTCATAAGACACTTTTGCCGGGTCGAAGATGACTTTCACGGATTCGGCGTGTCCGGTTCTGCCGGTACTGACCGTTCCGTAGTCAGCCGTTTTTGCGTCTCCGCCCGCATAGCCTGAGGTTACGTCGCTGACCCCTTTGATATGTTCAAAAACCGCTTCCAAACCCCAAAAGCAGCCGCCTGCAAACACGGCAGTAACCCCGCCCTTCACCGCCGGAGCCGCATTTTCGACCACATTGACCGAATCTGCAACCGGCGGGACGGCAATCTCGGGCGAACTTTCCACTAATGTTGTGCAAGCCATCGCCGCACCGCATAAAGTAACGAACATCAATTTAATAAAATTTGAATACATAATTAACATCTCCATCGAGATATAAACATCTCGTTTGTCGTCTCTAATAAACTCTGATTGAAATTCAACTTATATTAGTTGCTTTCAATTATTAGATACTGACAAAAGCTGATAATATTCCCGAAACTGCTGTTAACCGCAAGAATTATTTTGTCCGATTAGCTATTCAAACCGTGCCGAATGCGGTCGAAACGTTTGATATGATACTGGAACTCGGACTCTGGAATTATTTTATTCGTGTTTCAATCCGCCCGCCGTCCGTCTCTTTTCGAGTTTATCAATGTTCGCCTGGGCGATGTTGGCGAGCGGCGTATCAAATTCGACGGCGAGGCGCGTAATATACCACAAAACATCCCCGATTTCGTCTAAAATTCGGGCGCGTCGTTCCGGCGAAATGTGTCCGTCATTGCGAATCGCTTTTTTCACTTCGTCGGCGACTTCGCCTGCCTCGCCATTTAAGCCGAGCGTCAAATAACTGATCGCCGTCATTTCATTGTCGCGCGGATAAACGGCGAAGGTTTCAATAATTTCTTGATAATCTTCAAATTTCATAATTTGAAAAGAATAGACGAAATTTTGCGCGGGCGCGAATCGTTTATTCAAACTTTAAAATCTACTCGATCACATCGCGCCACTTACGTCCGTCGCGCTCCAGAAGTTCGTCAGCTTCTTTCGGTCCCCAGGTTCCCGCCGCGTATTTCGGCACGTCGCTCTTGTCATTTTGCCACGCTTCCAAAATCGGCGTGACGGTTTTCCAGCTTTCTTCGACCATATCGGCGCGTTGAAAAAGCGTCGCATCGCCGATCATACAATCGTATAAGAGCCGTTCATAACCGGTCGAAGGCGTATCGCCGAAGTAATCTTTGTAATTAAAACTCATTTCGACTTTTGAAGTTTTAATCACCGGACCGGGCGTTTTCGCCGCAAATTCCTGCGTGATGCCTTCGTCCGGCTGAATGTGAATGACGATGCGGTTTGCCGACATTCGTTCGACTTCCGTGTGACGAAAAAGCACGAACGGCGGGCGTTTGAACTGAATAACGATTTCCGAATGCCGCGTCGCCATTGATTTCCCGGTGCGAATATAAAACGGGACATCCGCCCACCGCCAATTGTCAATTTCAACTCTCAGCGCGGCGAACGTCTCGGTTTGCGAATCTTTTTTCACACCTTTTTCGTCGGCGTACTCGGCAATTGCCCTACCGTCAATTGCGCCCGACGCATATTGTCCGCGCACAGCGTTCCGTTTGATTTCATTTTTGGAAAACGGCTTGATCGCGTGGAGAATTTTAAACTGTTCGTCACGCACCGCATCGGCTTCAAATGACACCGGCGGCTCCATCGCAGTCAGCGTAATTAATTGAAAAATATGATTCGGAATCATATCGCGCAGCGCACCGGCAGTGTCGTAATAACCGCCGCGATCTTCGACACCAAGTTTTTCGGCGACCGTGATCTGCACGCTGTCAATGTGCGTCCGGTTCCAAATCGGCTCGTAGATGCCGTTGGCGAAACGAAAAACGAGAATATTCTGCACGGTTTCTTTGCCGAGATAATGGTCAATCCGGTAAATCTGATGCTCGTCAACAATTTCCAAAAGTTCTTTATTAAGATTTTGCGCCGATTCCAAATCGCGCCCGAACGGTTTTTCGTAGATAAATCTGCGCCACGATTTTTTATTCTCCGCCGCCAAACCGATCTGTTCGATTTGTTTGGTAACAATCGCAAAAAGTGTCGGCGGCGTGGCGAGATAAAAGAAATAATTGCCGCCGGTTTTGTGTTTTTTATCAATCCCGGCAAGCAATTTTTTGATTTTTTCAAACGTCGTCGGCTCGTCATAACCGCCGGTCAGATAATAACTGCGCTCTTGAAACCACTCAATTTTTGCCGCGTCCACTTCGTCCGTTACGTATTCGCGCAAATCGTCACCGACTTTCGCACGAAATTCCTCATCGCTCATCGCCGTTCGCGCAACCCCGACAATCGCAAAATCTTTCGGCAAATATCCCTGTTGTGACAAATTATAGAGTGCGGGCAACAGTTTGCGCTTCGTCAAATCGCCGCTCGCGCCGAAAATCACCATTACACACGAATCGGCAGGACGATTTTCCGCCACTGTTTCTTTTTTGCTCATAAATTTCTTTTTTAGCCACGGATGAATACAGATAGCCACAGATATTTTTGATAAAACAAATCGAATTTTATAATTTCTTATCAGTGTCTATCTGTGGTTATCTGTGGTTAAGTTCTCTTCTCTCAGTCTTTCAACTTTGCGACAATCTCACCGATTTTCGCTAAACCGGCTTGCACATCCGAACTCAAATGAACGCGTAATGCCCGTCGTTGGCGTTCCGCCAAAACTTCAAAATCGCCGCGTGCCTGTGCCGCTTTGACGATTCCGAAATTATATTTTTGGTTCGGCACCGGCAAATCTTCCGCGTCGTCCGCCGTGATTTGCAAAAACACGCCGTTGTTCGCGCCGCCTTTGTAGCCCTGCCCGGTCGAATGCAGAAAGCGCGGACCAAAACCGAGACAAGTAGCGACTTTGAAGTTCTCCAGAACCGTTCGCCGAATTTCGTCAAGCGATTGCTGATTCGCGTCGTCCATTTGAACGTAGGCGAGCAACCCGAAATAATCATCCTTTTCAATTCTGCCTAAATGCGCGGCGAGATAATTTTCGAGTGTCTTATCGTTGCCGACCGCTTCGTTGAGTGCGGCGGCGTTGCGTTCATCGGTGAAAAGTTTCACGCCGTCGCCTTCGTAAATCGGCATTTCAGACGGCAAACTTCCCTTTTCTTCATATTCGGAAGTCAACTTTTTCGTGACAATTTTGCTCGCTTCGACATCCGGCTGATTGAACGGGTTGATTTTCATAATCGCCCCGGCAACTGCGGTCGCAATCTCCCAACGGAAAAATTCCTGTCCAAGACTCAAAATGTCCGGCAGGACGATCCTGATGAACGGCTGACCGCTTTTTTCGAGTTCTTCAATTTCCGCGTCGCGCTCGTCGTCACCTTCGATTTTCAGATAGGTAAACGTCCGGTCGTCGCCGTAGTCGTCAGTTTCAACAATCGGTTCGCGGTCAACCGGAATCAGACTTTTGCCTTGCTTACCGGTAGATTCGGCGATCAGTTGTTCGAGCCACGCGCCGACATCGTGAATCTTCGGCGAAGTGTAAATCGTTACCTTGTCGCGGTCAAAATCGCGCCACGCCGTTCCCAAAATTGCGCCCAATACCAAACCCGGATTATCAATCGAAGTTTCCCGGCAAGCCGCAACCATTTCGTCAGTGCGCGTCAAAAAGCCAGCGACATCAACGCCCATTGCCGCGAGCGGAATCATCCCGAAATCCGACAGCGCGGAATATCTGCCGCCGATTTCCGGGTCGCCGTAAAAGATTTTCCAAAAATTATTCTCTTCGGCAACCTTCTGCATTTTCGAGTTCGGATCGGTGATGGCAACAAATCGGCTGCCGGCTTTTTCCGCGCCAATAGTATCAGAAACGCGCTTGAAAAAATACTGCTCGAAAATATTCGGCTCTAAGGTCGAACCCGATTTACTCGACACAAAAAACAGCGTTTTCGCCAAATCAATTTTAGATTCGACGGCGCGAACCTGCGCCGGATCGGTCGAATCTAAAATGTGAAGTTCGGGAAAACCGTTTTGTTTGCCGAACGTAAAACTCAAAACTTCTGGGCAGAGCGACGAGCCGCCCATTCCCAAAAGCAGAATATGGGTAAAATTTTTCGCTTTTACTTCATTTTGAAAATCGGCAAATTTATCTTTGTCGGCAAGCTGCCGGTCAACAATATCGAGCCAACCGAGCCATTTTGTTTCGTCATCGTTCGTCCATACGCCCGCGTCTTGCTTCCACAGTTTTTCGATCTTCCCGTTTTCGTGCCAATTCTTTATCGTCGCGTCAACCGCCGTCTGCAAATCGTCGGGCAAGCGGTAACTCATTGTATTCAAACTCATTTTTTGTTTTCCTCTATCGCTGTTTTCACCGCTGCGATCATTTTGTCGAACGGTTCGACGAATAATCTGACCGCATCCAGCAATAATTGATCGGTCGCTTTGTCCAGCGAAATGCCCGCTTTTTCCAAATCTTCGAGCGTCTGCTTCGCGCCGCTCACATCTTCGGTCAAACTTTTTCGCAATTGTCCGTGATCGCGGAAAGCGTCCCAAGTTTTCGGCGGAATCGTGTTCACCGTGTCTTTCCCGATCAGTTCTTCAACGTATAAAACATCGCGGTATTTGTCGTTTTTCGTGCTGGTCGAAGCCCACAAAACGCGCTGCGTCTGCGCTCCTTTTTCGGCTAACTTTTCCCAACGCGCACCCGAAAAAAGTTCTTCATAATCCTGATACGCCATTTTCGCGTTGGCAATCGCCACTTTGCCGAGCAGATTTTTTAACAATTCTTTTTGTTTATCGTCCGCCGTTTTCATTTTTTCTTCGATTTCCGAATCAATTAACGAATCAATTCTCGACACGAAAAAACTGGCGACCGAGGCGACCGAACTCAAATCGTCGTTTTTTTCGGCACGTTTTTCGAGTCCTGAAATATACGCTTCGGCGACTTGACGGTAAGCGTCCTGTGAAAAAAGCAGGGTGATGTTGATGTTCACGCCATCGGCAATAAGCTGCATTATCGTATCGTAACCGACCGCTGTCGCCGGAACTTTGACCATCAAATTCGGGCGACTGACGGCTTTCCACAATCGCCGCGCTTCTTCAAGAGTCCCGTTTGCATCGTTCGCCAGTGCCGGGGAAACTTCTAAGGACACATAGCCGTCGCGCTTGTTTGTCGCATCATAAACCCCTTTCAGAGCATCGGCGGCGGTTTGAATATCTTCGATGGCGACTTTTTCATAAATATCCACCGCACTCAAATCTTTTTTGACCGCGAGTTCAGCAATCGAATCTTTGTAAAACTCGCTGCCGATGGCTTTTTCAAAGATCGCCGGATTTGAAGTCATCCCTTTCAAGCCGTCCTCGTCAATCAAACGCTTTAATTCGCCCGTCGTAAAAAGGTCGCGGCGAATGTAATCGAGCCACGGCGACTGCCCGTAGGCGGCGAGTTCTTTGAGCGGATTTTGCTCTGTTTTCGATGTTGCTTCCATAATTTTTTATTAATCTCCTTGTAAAATCTATCGTTTCGGGCGCGTAGAAGTTTCTTGATCGGCACGGATGTTTCTCTCAATTGAAAAACTCCGCCACCTGAAATGTTCGCGCTGCTTCATATTCTAATTCTACGCCGATACTTCACGCCGCCAAAACTTAAAATTCATTTCGTTTTTGTTTTCAACTTACAATATCGGAATTAATTGCAGCCGCACCGTCTTTTTCCATAAAAAAGGGGCGGGCAAACATTTCTGATTGCCCGCCCCTTTTATTTTTGTTCGACGAGTCAAAATCGCTTTTTCTGCCGCCGTTCGGTGAGCGTGACCGAACCGTTGAAATAAGACGGCTGCGGAATCAGCGAATTCGGGTCAACGCCCGCCGCTTTTCGTTTTGCTAAAGTGTCGGTGAAATTGATTTGCGTAAGTCCCGTCGCATTAGCGGTCGTTGTAAATGTCATATAGAGCAACACTTGATTCGCGCCGGGAGCGATTTTTTCATTTTTGAAAGATGTCACCGATACGCCGATTTGTCCCGCCGTCGCTGTATTGAAAACGACATCGCCGCCCACCGTGCCGATTTCGATTTGCGGATCGGTTAGCTTTGCCGCATCGTAACTCAATGTGAAAGTGTAACCCGTTTCATTTCCGGCAGTATCAACCAGAACGGGAACAGTGACGGTCTGACCGTTGCGCGTCGTTTGACCGCCGACGCGCAGAGCGGAAAATTTCGAGAATTTTTCATCGGTGCTGAATTTCAAATTTTCACCCGATTCATCAAACAGTGCATTTGATAAATCTAGCGGAGCAGCAAAAGAACCGGCGGTCGGACCGGAAGCCGTTTGCATATTGTCGGTACCGATCGAAAAACGGCGCGCCTGCTGAATGTCATCGGCATCAATAAAACCATCGCCGAAAAATGAACGCGGCGAACAGTCGGCACGTTGAAATTCGTTGCGCTGATAGGGCAAACCGCCGCCAACCACGAAACTTCGAATTTGCTGAATGTCGTCGGCATCAACAAAACCGTCGCCGATGGGACGACCCTGCACATCAGCTTCAAAAGAAAATGATGCGGGTGCTTCAAACGCGGCGACAAACGGCGAAAGAGTCGTAACGGTCTGCGAAACGGTGCAAACTTGTGTTCCCGCATTAAATTTCGGCGTTCCGTATCTGTATGCCGTCCAATTGCCGTTTTCGTAATGCAAAACACGCAAAGTCGCGCAGGTCGCGGCATCGGCAATATTCGGCACGTCGAAAGTAACGGCGATGTCGCCCGAATATCCGGCGGACGTGCGAATGTCATACGCCGAAACATTCGCGGGCAACGAATAGCCGTTCGGCAGGGCAGGAGTTTGATCGGTCGTCAAAACCGATGCGACGGTGGTTCCCGGCTGCGTAATATTGCTGAAATATACATTTAACCCGGGATTTAACTTCACATTCGCCGTCGCCCCGTTTGCATTGTAGCGGGCGAGCGCAAATTCTTCCGTCGCACCGATGTGACTGTAACCGGCGGCGATGATTTTGCCGTCCGCCTGAATTGCCACGGCGTAAGCAATCTCGAACGAATTCTCAAACTGCGTCGTGACTTTGCCGCCCGTCCCGAAGGAATTATCGAGCGAACCGTCAGTGTTGTAGCGGGCAAGCGCAAAATCTTCATTCGCGGTGTTGCGGGCGAAACCCGCCGCGACTATTTTGCCGTCCGCTTGAAGTGCTACCGAATAAGGTATATCGAACGAATTGAAAAACGGGGTGGTGACTTTGCCGCCTGCCCCGAACGATGTATCGAGCGAACCGTCGGCGTTGTAGCGAGCAAGCGCAAAATCGTTGTTTGAACCGTTGTTGCTGCATCCCGCCACGACGAGTTTCCCGTTCGGCTGAAACGCAATACTGAAAATTTCGTCGGTCGAATTGCCAATCGCCGTCACAACTTTTCCGTTTGTCCCATAAGTAGTATCGAGCGAACCGTCGGTGTTGTAGCGGGCGATGGCAAAATCATTATTGCCGATGTTGAAAAAATAACCTGCCGCGATGATCTTCCCGTCCTTTTGAATCGCCACTGCCCGTATGATGTCAGTTCCATTGCCGAACGGCATTGTCACCCTGCCGCCGGTGCCGAATGTGCTGTCGAGCGAACCGTCGGCGTTGTAGCGAACGAGCGCAAAGTCATTGTTCGTGCCGTTGTAACTGTAACCGCCCGCGACGATTTTGCCGTCCGATTGGAGCGTCACCGAATAGGCTTCATCATTGGCATTGCCGAACGCCGTGACGACTTTTCCGCCTGTGCCGAATGAATTATCGAGCGAACCGTTTGAATTATATCGAACGAGCGCAAAATCTTCATTAATGCCGTTATAAGTGTAACCCGCCGCGATGATTTTGTTATCCGTTTCAATCACTATCGAAGTAGCGATTTCATAAGAACCGCCGATTGCCGTCGAAACTTTTCCGCCCGCGCCGAACGAAGTGTCGAGCGAACCGTCGGCGTTGTAACGGGCGAGCGCAAAGTCATTATTGGCTCCGTTGCTGTCGTATCCCGCCGCGACGATTTTGTTATCCGGCTGAATCGCAATCGCGTTGGCGTAGGCAAACGAACTGCCGATCTGCGTGGTCACTTTTCCGCCGTTTCCAAAAGAAATGTCGAGTGAATTCCCTTCGGTGACAACCGCACCGGTAGTGCAGTTACCCAACATCGCCTGTCCAACTTTTCCCGTCGAAAAAGTGTTATTAAAAAATTCGCTGTTATTGCCCGCACCGGATGAATCCGTCAAATTACTTTCGTCCTGATTTGAGCCGACCAATTCCGCTGGCGGCGGAGCGCACAGCGTCGTACTGGAAACGAAATTGACCGTCTGATTCGACTGCAAATTCGTCACGGTTTGCGAAGCCGGATTAAAGACAAATCCGTTTTTCGACGCGGTAATCGTATAATTGCCGCCTGCATTGGTCGTCAACGTATAATTGCCGTTTGAATCGGTAATCGTCCTCTGCATTTGCGAACCCGTCAGCGACACGACGGCGTTCGGCAAATTCGCGCCGTCCGCCTGTACGTTGCCGCTGAGAGTTAAACTTATCACCGCCGCCGACTGTTTGAACGATGCGGCAGGCGACAAAACCAAACCGACCGCAAGCACGGTGAGTAAAACAAAAAAATACGCAAAGCGGCGCAGATGCGGCACGGGTGAGCGGGCGATTTCAGATTTTATCATCATAATTTTCTCCGACGGAGCAAGATGTGCAAAGGAACTTTTCAAAAAGATTGTTTGTTTTTGGCTTTGACAGGTGAACAAAATTTTTGGAATTCGATTTTATTTAACGAATTAATATCTAACCAAACAATGGTTTTTTTTCAGGTGATGTTTATTCAATTGCTCAATAAAAACTTAAAAGTCACACCAAAGTTAGCACCTTCCTTACTAATGTTCCACAAACCGAATTTTATTCCGCATTAGCAAAATAGACATCGAATGTTCTAAAATTGGGTTGGCTGCTCAAAATCAAGAACAAAATCTAAAATATGAAATACTCAAAATACACAATCTTTTCACTACTTTTGTCACTAGGTTTGTTTTTTTCCGTCTGCCCGAATGTCGTCCACGCCCAGGAAAAACTAATGGGTGAATTGACCATCGAAAATAACGCTTCGGTCGGCGGCGACCAATTTATCACGCTCAACGGTGAACGGGTGGTCAGCGGTCGTTCAGTGATGTCACCGGCGGACATTGAAACTCCGGTGCAGACGGCGGCTAAAATTTCACTGCCCAAAACCGGAATCATTAAAATTTCGCCCGCCTCAAAGATGAATTTGTATTTTGAAAATGCGAGTATTTCCGGCGATTTTTTGAAGGGAAATATGACGGTTGACGCGCTGCCCTTCACGAAATTCAATATTTTAACTCCGGAGGGCGCGATTACCGCTTCAGATGTAAACAACGAAAATGTCTTCGTCGTCAATTTAATTGACAACAAAACTCAGGTCAATGTCCTGGCAGGCGAGGTTCTTTTCAACGGCATTCTGGTCATCGCCGGACAAACTTATCCGGCTCAAAACGCTGATGCCGATCCCGCCAAAAAGAATAACAATGCAGGCGGCGCGAATTCAAATAGTCTGATCTACATAGTTTTAGGCGCGGCAGGCGCGGCGGCTCTTATTGCGGCTCTAAGTTTATCCGGCGGCGGCAGTGACAACAATTCAAATGTCAGCCCGATCAGATAAACGTGCCAAAAAAATTCTTTATCTTTTCGCATTAAAGAGTTATGATGTTGTTTGATTGTTTATTGAAGGCAATCAATAAAAGGAATTACCGATAAAAATAAATTTTATCGGTAATTTTCCGGTTTTAATTTTTGCCTTTTTAATTTTGTCCGTTTGCTTACCCACGTTACCCCTCCTGCTCAACTCTGAAAATTTCATAATATCATTGAGGTCTTAATGCACATTTTGTTATCTTCTCTTTATGAACTGACGGGCTTGCCCGAAATTGCCGGTTATATTTTTGTTTTCGTGTTCGGCGCGGCGGTCGGCAGTTTTTTGAACGTCGTAATTCACCGCGTCCCGAACGAACTGTCAATCATTTTTCCAAATTCGGCTTGCCCGCAGTGTCAAAACCCGATCAAACCTTACGATAATATTCCGCTTTTAAGCTGGCTTTTTTTGGGTGGGAAATGCCGCAACTGCAAAAATCCGATTTCCGCGCGGTACCCGGCGGTCGAACTTTTAACCGCACTGCTTTTCGTGTTGGTATTTTGGCAGATCGGCTTTAATTTATTTCTGCCGGTCAGCCTTATTTTTGTCGCCGCGATAGTCGCACTGATATTTATTGACGCGGAAAATATGATTCTGCCGAACGTAATTACTTATCCGCTGCTCGTCTTTGCGCTGCTCGTGCGTCTGTTGCTACCGATTTTCGATTCAGCTGCTTACTTCTCCGATTTGAACATATCGCCGCTCAATCAAATGTACGATTCCCCAATGTGGCTCGTTTCGCTGGTCGGGGCGGCGTTGGGCGCATTAGTCGGCGGCGGCTCGTTGTGGGCGGTCGGTGAACTTTGGAAACGGCTGCGCGGAGTTGAGGCGATGGGTCTGGGCGATGTCAAAATGATGTTCGCCGTCGGCGTACTGCTCGGTTGGAGGTTGACGCTGCTGACGATCTTTCTCGGCGCGTTCACCGGCGCGATCATTGGAATCGCGGTCATTGCACGGCAAAAAGAAAAAGACTTTCAAGCGCAAATTCCGTTCGGCATCTTTCTCGGCATCGGCTCAATCATCGCCCTTTTGTTCGGCAATCAATTAATCGGTTGGTATGTACAGACGTTCTTACCGAAATAGCTTCAAATTCCAGATTCCAAATTCCAAATTTAATATTTGGGTTACAAGTTCATTGAAAAATTATAATTTTTAAAATTTGGAATTTGGAATAATTAAACCATTGTATTTTCCACACAAGTTGACGAACAATAAAATATATTTGAATGTAAACTCAAGTTATTCTTTCGCGGTGTCCAAACTCCGCATTTGGCGCATCTGACAAGTTGTGTATCGTTGAGATTTTCTGTTTTCGTAATTTGTTTTTCAGGCGGATCGGATGCCAGCCGCTTTTTTTTGTTCCATCGCCAGACATACCGTGCGGCGTGAACCTCGCGCCGGTAACGACGGGCGAGCAGCACGAGAATAAAAAACAGGACAGTTAAAATGACCAACAATTTTGTCACTTCGGCACATTATCCTCGTTTTGTTTGATCTTTGCCGACAAGTCGGGAATCGTTGAATTGTTCGGATTCACCGCCTCCAAACGAGTCAAGTATTTGGCGGCTTCCGGCAATTTATCTTTGCTGACCAGTGCCTGAGTCATCACCTGCAATGATTTTTCGTGTTTTGAATCAATTGCCAATGATTTTTGAACTTCCGTAATCGCTTTGTCGGTTTCGGGCGGATTTGCCAGAAAATAAGTTAGCCCCAAATCCGTTCTGACGTTCGCGTCATTCGGTTTTTGGTCTAATGATTTTTGGTAAAATTCCCGCGCTTTTTGAAAACTTTCGTTGTTTTTCTTCACATAACCGATGTCAAAATTGATATTGCCGAGCGTGGCAGCAACATCGGCATCTTTGGGATTGTTTTCGTAAACACGCATTAGAATTCTTGATATCTCATTCAGCAAATCGGTGTCCTGCTTCATCGAAGCGTAATTGTAAAGCGCGACTCCCAAACTTCTCTGAAACGCGAAATTCGTCGGATTTTGGTCGGCTTCGGCGATTTTTTGTTTTATTTCGTCACCGGACAGCGACAATTCCGCTTCGTCCTGTTTCTGCGTATCCTGCGCCGTTTTAAGACGGGCATTTTCAGCCTGAAGCGTGCTGATTTCATTGCGGTTCAGTGCATTCGCCAAAAGAAATCCACCGCCAAAACTGATGATCACTGCAACTATCGAAAGCCAGAAATTCTTTGTATTCATTCATAAAAATTTTAACAAACCACACGCCAAAAAGCGAAAAGCGTCACCGTTTACATTGTTGGTGACGCTCTTTTTTATTTTGGAGAGTTGATTTTTGTGGATGATTTTAGTTTTCGGTTTTGTTTATTTTAGTTTCTCTCCTTGCTGCAAATCCTTAATAATTAGATATTATTAAACAAACATCATTTCGAGACTAAAAAACAAAACCTAAAAACCAACACGATTTACTCTTCCGTCGGTTCATTCGGCGAGACGTAGGGTAAATCTTCCGCCCGTCGTCTGGTCTGCGGATCGGTAGCGCGGCGGCGCGGAATCGCGTTCGTTGTGCGGCGGTCAACGCTGCCTGCCGGAAGTCCTTTGCCGTGAACTGCTTCAACTAAAATGCGGGTGATCTCTTGTGATAGTGTCCGATGCTCCGCCGCCGCTCTCCGGCGCAGAGATTCTTTTAATTCGTTCGGAACATACGCCCCGATAAACACACCTTTACGGTTTGCCATAAATATTTTTTGATTACTCCTTCTGGATTCTATTGTGATTTACGAAAAAAGTACCGTGCAGTGAGACAAGTCTGTAAGCCGAGTTTTGTATCTGTTAAAAAAACAGATGGCAATCATTCATCTAGGCTGTTCGTTACCGAACCGCTCAAGCGACCTACCCGGAAACGCCGCGCGAATTTCTCCGCACTTTTGGACGAGCCGCCCAATCAAAAAGCGTTTCCCTATTTGGTCTTGCACCGCGAGGAGTTTACCCAGCCGCACTTGTTACCAAACGCGCCGGTGCGCTCTTACCGCACCATTTCACCCATCACCACCGAAGTGGCTGGTTTATTTTCTGCTGCACTTGTCGTCACCCGGTCTTGCGACCGAATGCCCGGACGTTATCCGGCTCGCTGCTCTTCGGTGTTCGGACTTTCCTCTTTTATCGTGAAATAAAAGCGACTGCCCGACTTGCCTCTCTGCAAGGCTTGATTATATTAGCAAAAATTGTTCAACATTAACAATTCAGTTTTGAAATTTACGGCAAGTTTTTACAAAAACGGTTGTCTGTAAAAACCGATAACCGACATCCGTTCAGTTTCCAATTTCAATCGTGTCGCCGGTTTGCAAAACGGGATCGGGCTGATTGCCGTTCTTGATCGAATTCAAATCGAACTCGAGCGATGAAAGCAGTCCTTCCTGATTGTTCCGCCGGATGATTATTTTTCTGACAGTCGCTTTTTTCAAGCCGCCGGAAGCCAAAATAGCCTGCGTCAACGTGATGCCGGGATGAAAGTCTTTCTGCCCAACGGAATTGACATCACCGCCCATATAATAGAATTGCGAATTTTGAGCTGTGACTTTGGCGGCATCGGCAGCTTTGAACTCGATTAAATCGCCCGGAAAAATCAGTACCTCATCCGATTTCGGCTCGTTCAAATTGAGCGTCTCCGTTTCTCCACTGGCACGTTTGATGACCGCAATTGCAGCCTGCGGCTGGGTAATGGATTCTGCTCTGACCACATAAAGCGGCATAGCTTCGCGTTGCAGCGATTTTTCACCGGCTTTTTCGACCAGTCCGAGAACGGTGTATTTGTGGCTGGAAAATTCACGCACCTTGACACTGATCTCTAAATTTTCATAGAGTTTTATTTTTACTTTTAACTTGTCTTCAACTTCTTCAGCGGTTAAACCCTGCACTGCCACCATTTCCCCGGCAAGCGGATAATCAATTGTCCCGTCAGTCAAAACGGTAAAATAATTTGTCGCTTTGCCCGGAACATTTTGCAGACTGATGAGCAGCACATCGCCGGAATCAACTTTATAGGTTTCCGTCGGCGACACGGCGGCGGCGGCGCGTTTAGCAATTTCAAGCGTTTTCGACGCGACCGAACGGCTTGCAAAATTGTCGTTTTGATTGTTAGCGGGGACGGAATTTACTTTTTTCGCGGAATTATCAATTGGTTTTGCCTTGATTTTCGGGTTTTGCGAGTAACGGAAATTCACTTGTTTGGCGGTTTCCGGCGACGTTTGCGCCGAACTGCCGGCGACGAACAAAAAGACGGCGCACAAAACAAATGCTGCATTAAACATCAAACTTTGATGAAGACGAACCGGCGAAATAGGGTTATTTAGTAATTTCTTAAACATAACTGATTAAACAGCCTCTCGATTATCAAGCAGGTAATCGGACGACTTTCAAATTTTAGTGGGATTATGACTAAGATAATCCACAAATGGTTTTAGAGCAAGTATCAAATCTCAGGCGTGAATGCCTCTGATTTTATAAAGAGTCAAAGGATTGTTTATTTTAGTTTTTTTTATTTTAACGCGTTTTTATTTTTTCGACGGAAAGAGCGGAACCGGAAACAGATGAGACCATTTTGCGGCATATAAACTTTCAATCGTGTTTTCAGTTTCATCGGCAGTCGTGCATTTTTGCAGTATTTCAACTATTTCACCGGCTTCCTCAAGGGCGATTCCGGTGATTATTTTTTTGACGCGCGGAATGGATTTGACGTTCATACTGAGTTCGGTCACGCCGAGTCCGATTAAAATCGGCACGTAAACCGGAGAACCAGCCATTTCGCCGCAGACAATGACGGGAATGTCTGCCGTGTCCGCCGCTTTAACGACAATTTTTATCGAACGCAAAACCGCCGGATGGAGTGTGCGGAACCAGTCGGCGACCGTTTCGTTATCGCGGTCAACCGCCAGCAGATACTGCACCAAATCATTCGTTCCCAGACACAAGAAATCACTTTCGGCGGCGATTTCGTCTGCCGTTAAAATTGCCGACGGGACTTCAATCATCGCGCCGAGCTTTAATTCACCGAACGGAATTCCCTGCTCACGCAATCTTTCCTTTTCATTTTCTAGAATTTCTTTCGTTCGCACGATTTCGGCGACATCCGAAATCATCGGCAAAATGACGCTGATCTGGTTGCCCGCCGCCGCTCGCAGCAACGCCCGCAATTGAGTTTGAAAAACACCTAAATGAGTTAAACTTAACCGCACGGCACGCAGACCGAGTGCCGGATTTTTTTCTTTTTCCGCTGTTTCATCGGTTAATTGTTCGACATTCAAATCAAACGTGCGAATTTTCACACCTTCGTCGCCGACCATTTCAGCAATTTTCCGATACGCTTCGATTTGTTCCGTTTCGGATGGAAAACCCTTATATTGATTGAACAAAAATTCGGAACGGTACAAGCCGATTCCGTCAACGCCGAATTTTTTCGCTTCGGCGTAGCCTTTGGGCAGATCGAGATTGGCGCGTAATTTAATCAGTTTCCCGTCGAGTGTTTTCGTTTTCGTCCCGATCATTTGTGAATTGTCGGGACCGTTTTTTTCAAACTCGGCGGTGACAGTTCGATATTTTTGCAGAGTTTCTTGGCGCGGATTCAAGATTACCCGCCCTTCAAAAGCATCAACGATAATTTCATCGCCAGTTTGTACGCGCCGCAGAATTCCTTTAACACCAGTGATTGAAGGCAGACCCATTTCCCGCGCCAGAATAAAAGTGTGCGATGTCCAGCCGCCGTTTTCGGTGATAATCGCCTGCGGTTCGCTTTCAATCAATTCTATCAGCGTTGAGGGTCTCACTTCCTTTGCCACGATGATCGAATTTTTTTCCAATTTGATACCGGAATCTCCACTGCCGCCCAATCCGATTTGAAGCCGTTCGGCGACATCTTCCAAATCAATATAACGTTCTCGCAAATGCTCGTCGGCAATGTTTTTGTAATCGCCGATATAACTGTCGGTGATGACTTTAACCGCCCATTCCGCATTAACTTTGTGGTTTTTTATTTGATCTTCGATTTTGGAAAGCAGTGATGTATCTTCGACAATCAGCAAATGAGTGTCGAAAATATTGGCTTTGGTGGAAGATTTGTCTTTCGAAATCTGCTCAAGCTGACTTTTCGCCAGATTGACGGCGGAGTGAAAACGGTTAATTTCGCGCTCTATTTGAAGGCTGTCGGTCAGTTCAATCCGGTAAAACTGACGCTTACGCCCGTGCAGACAGACGACTTTACCGACGGCAATGCCCCTTGAAACAGACCGACCGCTCAAACTGATTTCGACGGCTTTATTTTTCAAAAGTGAGGATTGTATTTTTTCACCAAAGACAATCATTTGTTTAATTATGAAATCGTAAAGCGACAAATATTTATTTGTCTAACTTCAAAAATCTATGTTAAATCCGCCGCCGCCGCTGCCTTGTGAAGGAAAAAACGGTTTCATCAAACCGGCAAAAGCTCGCAGATTGCGGGTTTGAATTAAAAGTTCACCGGGACCGGAAAATTCCGCGACCAGACCTTCGCCACTCAGGAAACTTTTGAAAAAACCGCTTTTCGCGGCTTTTCGCGTTTGATACTGCATTTGCCCTTCCCACGCGACGAGGTGTCCGGTGTCCACGACGTATTGTTCGCCGGGTCGCAATGTTTTGCGGTGAATCGCGCCGAACGATGAAACCAGCAACAACCCTGTTCCGCTTACTTCCAGCAGAAATAAACCTTCGCCGCCGATCCACGATTTCGCGCCGCCGAATTTTGTATCAACGACTAAACTCGTGTCCCCGGCGAGATAGGAACTCGACTGCACCATAAATCTTTGACTCTGCATTTCAATCCCGACGACATCGCCCGGTGCGCCCGGCGCAAGCGTCACTTCACCCACGCCGCCCTGTGCCGTAAATGTCGAGACAAAAGCCGATTCGCCGCCGACGGCACGTTTTAACGCGCCGAACACGCCGCCCTTGAGTTCCGATTGAAGATCAATATTTGATGACATCGAAACCATCGCGCCGGCTTCCGCCGAGATTGACTGACCGGACTGCAAATTGACAATCGCCAGCGCGAAAGAGCCGGGATGCTGAATTTCCCAAGTGTAGCCTCTTCCCTGCCCGCGATTGTCGGCATCAAAATTGAATGCTTCACGTCCAGAAGAATTTTGCCGCTGTTGCTGCTGCTGATAATTCGGCGGCAGCGTTTGCGCCTGCATTTTGAAACCGCACGAACCGCAGAACTGCGCGTTCGGCAGCAGTAGAGTTTGACACTGCGGACAATTCATATCACCACTCCCTTTGATTTTTCAAAAATTATTCGGGCGGCTTCCTCGGCGTTATCGGCAAAATCGAGAAAAGAAACGTCGCCGTCACTGACGACCAGATTTTTTTGCCACGCCTCGACGACCGGTTTCCAGCATTCGCCAAGCAGAACCAGCGGACGTTTGTTAATTACGCCGGTTTGCAGTTTGTTCCAGACGAGCGAAATCTCCGTCACGGTTCCCATTCCGCCGCGCACGGCGACGAAACCGACCGAACGTTCGATCAAACTTTGGAGCCGCTCGTAAAAGTGATTAGTGGCGACTTTATCGGTTAAATAACGGTTCGGTTCCGATTTGAACTGGTTCATCACAATCCCGAAAACGCGACCGCCCTTCTCGCGTGCGCCGCGCGATGCCGCTTCCATCACGCCGAGATAGCCGCCCGTGCAAATCGTAAAACCGGCTTCGGCAAGCCGCCCGCCGAGTTCCTTCGCCTGCCGGTATTCGAGCGTATTTTCGCCGCAACGTGAACCGCCGAAAATGGTGACAATTTTATCAGTAGTTTCAATCACTGTTTTTATAAGTTCCAGATTCCAAATTCCAAATTTTCAAGCATTTACATTATAACCGAGTCTCAATTTATGACAAATTACCAAGGCTGACCATCTAAAATTCTGTAAACTTGAAACCCTGAACCTGAAATCAGGCTTCCGCATCCGCCGGTGTCAAATTCCCCGCTTCGTGAATCGCTTTGTCCGTGTTCGTGAAAAGTAAAATCACGCTGCCGACGACAAAAAAGACGATCAGCGCGAGAATCGCCGGACGATATGAATCGGTCATTTGCGCGACGAAACCGAACACAACCGGACCGAGCCAGCTTGTCCCGCGTTCAGATATTTCATAAATCCCGAAAAACGCCGATTCGCGCCCGTGCGGAATCATTTTTGAAAATAATGAACGCGAAAGTGCCTGTGAACCGCCTAATACAAAACCGATCAGACCGCTCATAATATATGCCTGCGCCAGCGTGTATAAAAATCCGTAAGCATAAATGACAATCGCCGACCAGATGACGAGGGAGATAATAATCGCAATTTTCGCGTTGGTGAAATGGGCGATTCGTTCAAATGTCAGTGCGCCGATAAACGCGACGATCTGCGCGATCAAAAACGCGACGATTAATACCGTGTTATCAACCTCCAAACCTTTGGCGATGAAAAGTTCCTGTGAAATAAAGATCGAAGAACTGGTTATCACCGTTTGAATCCCGTCGTTGTAGAGCAGATACGCGATTAAAAACATCAATGTATGCTTCAGTCCGAAAAGTTCGCGGAAGGTTTCGATTAGTTCGCCAATGCCCGCCGCAACGAGATTTTTTCCTTCGGGAGCTTCACGATCCGGCTTTCTTCTCTTTAAATTTTTAAAGGTAATCAGTGCAAAACCGCCCCACCAGATGCCCGCCGTCAAAATGCAGATTCTGACCGCCATTCCGACCGATACGCCCAATGATTCGGCATAATTCAAAAAAATCAAATTTAAAAATAAAACCAGTGCGCCGCTGACGTAACCCGCTGCAAAGCCCCAACTCGAAACTTTATCGCGCCGATCTTCGGTCGTGATGTCGGGCAAAAAGGAATTGTAAAAAACAATCGAAGCTCCCGCGCTCAAATTTGCTACGATAAAAAAAACCGAGCCGAGAATGTATAAATTTCCCTGAATAAAAAATAAAAGACAGCAGGCAAATGCACCGAGATAGCAGAAAAAAGCCATAAAGGTTTTTTTCAAATGAGTGTAATCGGCAATCGCGCCCATCACGGGCAGAAAGAAAATCTGCAAAAACACCGAAAGCCCGACCGAATAAGGAAAAAGCGATTTAGCCGTCACCAAATTGTAGCCGCCGAGAGCCAGCACGACACCGTTTTCGCCGACCGCTTCCTGCGCCAGCGTGGTGATATACTGACCGATCAAAACCCCGACGACTGTTGTAAAAAACACGGAATTCGCCCAATCGTAAGTGATCCAGCCGAAAATCTCGCGGCGGTCATTTTTAGTGTTATCTGTTTTCATATATTTTCAATCTGACGGAGCGCGGACGGCTCGTCCGCCCTTCGAGCGCGAACAGCGCAAGAAGGTTCGCTGCTAACCGTGCGACAAATAGAACAGCGTATTCAACTGACTCATTGAGCCGGTGTTGTACAACGGATTCTTATCAACGCATAACTACAAGTGAGCGCGAGAAAAGTCTCTGCGTATCAGTTGTTACATTGCCGGTGAATCGTCACAATGCCTCGCTTCGCTGGCATTGGCGGACGGGACTTCCGCGCTCCTTTCGGCTATTTCAATAAATTTATGATCGTTGGCGTAATATCCGCCAAATTTTTAATGTTGGCGGCGGCATCGAGTTTGTTTCTGCCCCAAATAATTGTCGGAACGTCGTTTAATGTGTGATTGCGAACGGACAAATCTTCGATGTTTCCGTGGTCACTTGTCAAGATGAAAGTCGTTTTTGCCAAATTAATTTTTTGTAAAGTTTCGCGGATAAATTCGGCGAGCGGCGGCAAATATTCGGCGGCTTTGGCGAAATCCTGCGTGTGTCCGATTTTGTCGGTGATAAAATATTCGTATAAGGTGAACCGATGCTGCGCCGCCAATTCCGCTAAAATATCGGCTGCTTCAGTTGGCGAAAAAACGGGTGCGTCAAAACCGAGTTCGATCAAATGCCCGTTCGTAAAATCGTGAAACAGAGCTTTGCGCCCGTATAGATCGGGCAGTTTGCGAAATACTCCCTTCCCCGCTTCGACCGCGCACGTCGTCGCTGATTTCCAGCGCGGCGTTTCCGTAAAGAATTTCGGCGTGTAGGCGTTGACGAAAACATTCGGCTCGATGTTCAACTTTTGCAGTTGTAAAAATATCGAATGTTCGGCGATCACGTCGCGCAAAATCTGGTTGGGAAATCCCTGTTTATGAACGCCGAGCAGTTGCGGGGCGTTAATGCCGGTCAAAATCGTCGTCTGCCCGGATGCGCTCTGCGGGCGACCTTCGACACCCAAACGAGGGTCGGTCGGAACCAGAACGCCGTCAAATATTATCTCGTTTTCTTCATCCAAAAAGTTTGCCAGCGGCGCAATATTTTTGATGCCGGAAAGCGGATTATTTTCGCCGCGCCGCCCGATTCCCAGACCGTCAATGAAAAAAAGGACGACGCTCGTGTCATTCATAAATTATGAGATTAACAGTTCTTCGGTTGAATTTCTCTACGGCGAAATAAAATAATGCGGACGAAGATCGTATTCGCGTAATGTTTGATAAATATTTGCGTCGGGGGCGGAAGTTTTTATTTCCGCCAAAACATCCGGCAGATCGTTTTCCGCAAAAAAATACTTGAGGGCGGTTAAATCTTCCGGCGCGGAAAACACAAATTCATCAATCGCGCCGCCTTTCAATAAAGTTATCAATTTTGTGAGGTCACTTTTAACGCTCTTTTTTGCTCGGTAAATCAGCAGTTCGGTTACGTCGGCTTGATTTTCTTTGAGCAGTCTGCCGATTTCAGAGGCGGGCGAATCGTCTTTGACCAACAAAAATTTCAAATTTTCCAAATTATCTTCACCGTGATAAATTTTGATACCGGCGCAAATATAAACATCTTCAATTCGGTTCGGAATCAAATCGGCGTGAATCTGCACGAAGCGCAGACGGTCGGCGACGGCTTCACCGAACGCGCAGACACGGACGGCATCGAGTTCAAAAAAATCAATCTCGTTGTCGGTCAGCGACTCTAAAAAGTAATCAACCGCCAAAACATCGGTAAAAATCAGCCAATTATACCAACCGATATTTTTTATCAACGAAGTTTTCTCGTCATTTAATTTAACCGCTTCGGTTTCGAGCGGCGGAAAAAGAAAATGGGCGGTTTCCGTTTCGTTCAGACGGGCGATAATCTTTTTGTTGATCGGCGTATCAAAAAGCGCGTAAGTTTTATCAGTGACCGGATTTGACATCTATTGACAGATTTTAGCGTGAAAACCCGTTTTGGCAAGTTTGCAATCGAAACTTAAAAAAAGTAAGTTTTAAAGCTGTCGCAAATTTTGAGGATTTTTCTGCCGCGCAACCGCTGACAATACAATTTCGTTTATGAAAGCAATGATTTTAGCCGCCGGTTTCGGCACGCGGCTGTTCCCTTTAACAATTGACCGCACCAAACCGGCGATCCCGTTTCTCGGCAAACCGCTGGTCGGTTACGTCGCCGAATACGTCGCCAAATACGGCTTTACAGACGTGGTGGTCAATCTTCATCACCAGCCCGAATCGGTCAAAAAAGCCCTCGGCGACGGTTCGGAATATGGCGTGAAAATTCACTATACGGAAGAAAACCCAAAAATTCTGGGAACGGCGGGCGGACTCGACAACGCCCGCCGTCTTTTGGAAGACGACACTTTTCTGATCGTCAACGGGAAAATTATCACCGATATTGATATTTCCGCCGCCGTCGAAACGCACAAAAAATCGGGTGCGCTGGCAACGATGGTGTTAAAGCCGAACGTCAAACGCGAAAAATTTACTGAAGTTCACACCTTAAACGGATTTTTAACCGGTTTCGGCGATTACGCGCACCCGTTCACCGCCGATGAAATCCGCGACACGAACGAACTTCACACGCCCTTGATGTTCACCGGCATTCATATTTTGGAACCGCGCGTGTTCGATTATATTCCGCGCAATGTCTATTCCGACATCGTGCCGACTTTTTACAATCCGGCACTGAAAAAGGGCGAAAAAATCGCCGTTCACGTGACCGATGCCAACTGGTTCGAGCTTTCGACCATTCCGCGCTACCTCGATATTTCACTGGCGATGATGAACGGCGCGACGGTTTGCGCCGGAGAAAACTGCACCGTTTCCGGCAGAGCGACCGTGCGGGATTCGGTGATGTGGGATAATGTCAAAATCGGCGACGACGCGCATTTATACCGCACGATCATCGCCGACGATGTAATCATCGAACCCGGCGAACATTTTGAAAACGCGGCAATTGTCCGCGCCGAAATGATCAGAAATTGTGCGGAAATCCCCGAAAAGGCGTTAAAAGGTTATATTCAGGGAGAAAATTATATCGTTCCACTGTTGAACTATGTGTAGCATTGGAAAAGAGTTCACGAAATATTAATTGTATGTCCGAAGATTTGAAACAAAGATTAGAACAGTTTTTAATCGCGCAGAATCAGGCGACCGAAATCGCGCCGATCACGCCCGACGCTTCGACGCGCGAATATTTCCGGGTATTTTGGAATGAAATTCCGGCGATTGCCTGTGTCTATCCGTTCAACGATTTGTGTCACGGGCAATTTGCCGCCTGTCTCGATGTCACGAATGTTTTTTCAAATGCCGGTCTGCCCGTCGCGCACATTTACGCCTCCGATGAAGCAAAGCAAATCATCGTTCACGAAGATTTCGGCGACCGCATTTTGCGCGACGTTTTGTTAAAATCAAACGCTGCCGAACGTGAAAAGTTAATAAATCAGGCGATTGCCCTGATCGCCAAAATTCAAGCCGCTACTCCGCTGGCTTTTGAAATGAACTCCGTCGCTTCACGTCTAAAATTTGACGAGGAAAAATTATTGTGGGAACTAAACTTTTTCAAAACACATTATTTTGAAACCTACCGCCAAACAAAACTTTCCGCTAAAGATGAAGAAGCGTTGGAAAACGAATTCACCGCACTCGCCCGTGAACTTGAAAAACACGCTAAAGTTTTGTGTCACCGCGATTTTCACGCGGCAAATCTGATGATTGATAACGCGGGGAAACTGCAAATCATAGACCACCAGGACGCACGGATCGGGGCGGCAAGTTACGATTTAGTTTCGCTGTTGCTCGACCGCGTGTTGGAAACGCCGGATGCAGATTGGCTGACGGAAAAGAAACGATTTTTTTTGGGCAAACGGGAAAAACTCGGTCTCGAACCGATTGAGCCGGAAAATTTCAACCGCGAATTTGATTTAATGACGGTGCAGCGGTGCTTAAAAGCCATCGGCACATTTTCATTTCAATCGGTTACTCGCGGCAAAACACATTTCGTGCAGTATATCGAACCGATGTTTCGGATCGTGCGGCAGGCGGCGAAAAATTTAGAGAAATTTCCCAATCTGCAGAAAATAATCTCAATTGAATTAGATCATTAAATCCGAAGAAGGGGTAATAAAAACTATGCTGATCGGTGTCCCGAAAGAGATGCAGCCGGGTGAGAATCGGGTCTCGTTAATTCCCGCAGACGTTAAAAAACTAATCGGTCTCGGCGCAAAAGTTCTGATCGAAAAAGATTTGGGGCATAACGCCAATTTCGCCGATGACGAATATCTGGTTGCCGGTGCGGAAATTGCCGATGCAAGAGACGAAATCCTGAAAAATGCCGACATTATTTTAAGGCTTAGAAAACCGCCAATTACGGAAGTCGGGTTGATGAAACCGAACAGCCTGCACATCAGTTATCTTGATCCTTACAACGAAAATGATTTGACCGAAGAATTCAGGCAGCACCGTATTACTGCGCTGAGTATGGAAATGATTCCGCGCACGACGCGGGCGCAGAAAATGGATGCGCTCAGTTCGCAGGCGAGTCTGGCAGGTTATGTCACCGTTTTGCTCGCCGCCGAAAAACTGCCGCGAATTTTGCCGATGATGATGACACCCGCCGGAACTTTGAAACCGGCGAATGTGTTTATCATCGGAGTCGGAGTCGCCGGATTGCAGGCAATTGCCACCGCCAAGCGTTTGGGCGCACGGGTGACGGCGTTCGACCCGCGCAGCGAAACCGCCGAACAGGTGCATTCGCTCGGTGCCAAATTTCTCGATATTGATTTGGGCGACACGGCACAGACCAAAGACGGTTACGCTGTCGAACTAACGCCTGCCCAACTGGACATTCAAAAACAGACGCAAAAAGAGCAGATTGCCAAATCGGATATTGTCATCACGACGGCGCAGGTTTTCGGTCGCCGACCGCCGGTGCTGATTACGAAAGAGATGTTGGCGGGAATGCGAAACGGTTCCGTCATTGTTGATATGGCGGCTGAAACGGGCGGCAATGTCGAAGGTTCAACTGCTGGAAAAACGGTCGAAATTGACGGCGTTTCAATCATCGGCGACGGAAATTGGGCAAATTACGTGGCGTGTGATGCGAGTCAGATGTATTCGTCAAATCTGTTCAGCCTGATCGAAGAGTTCTGGGATAAAGAGCAAAATAAATTTAAGCTGGACTTAACCGACGACATTTTGCACAGCTGCGTGATTACACATCAGGGCGAAATCGTGAACGAACGAATCAAAAATCTAAATAAATAGGGAGAATAAATGGAAGCCGTCTTATTAATTTTTATTTTAATGCTGGCGATATTTTTAGGTTTCGAACTGATTAATAAAGTTCCGTCGTCGCTGCACACGCCGCTGATGTCCGGTTCAAATGCTATTTCGGGTATTACGCTCGTCGGCGCGTTGATTTCGGCGGGCGAAGGCAACAATACGTTTACCATAGTTCTCGGAACGCTGGCGGTGATTTTTGCGACGATGAATGTGGTCGGCGGTTATCTAGTGACGGACAGAATGCTGGCGATGTTCAGAAAAAAGACGGGCGGTGCTAAATAAATGGACAACACTTTGCTGATAAATCTATGTTATGTTGCCGCCGCCGTTCTCTTTATTTTCGGATTAAAAGAACTCGGTTCGCCCGCCACGGCGCGGCGCGGCAATCTGCTGTCATCGGTCGGAATGCTGATTGCCGTCTTCGTCACGCTTTTTGACAAAAACATTCTCGATTTCAAATGGATTCTGCTCGGCATCATCATCGGTTCGCTGATCGGCGTGTTCGCGGCGCGGGCGGTGGCGATGACGGCGATGCCGGAAATGGTCGCGCTGCTCAACGGTTCGGGCGGTCTGGCGAGTTTGCTAGTCGGTTTCGCGGCGATTTTTCTCGATGTCAATACGACGTTCACATATATTACGATTATCCTGTCAATTTTAATCGGCGGCATCACATTTTCGGGCAGTTTTATCGCTTGGGGAAAACTCAGCGAGCGGATTTCCGGCAAACCCGTGTTGTTCGGCGGACAGCAAATTCTCAATCTCATCCTGGTTTTGGCAATCATCGCCGCCGGAGTTATGTTCACCTTACAGCCGGAAAATCTATTCTACATTTACATCGTCATCGGACTTTCGCTGCTACTCGGCATTATGGTCGTCATTCCCATCGGCGGCGCGGATATGCCGGTCGTTATTTCCCTTTTGAACAGCTATTCGGGACTCGCTGCGTGTGCCGCCGGTTTTGCGATCAACAACATAATTTTAATCGTCGCCGGTGCGCTGGTCGGCGCGAGCGGCATAATTCTGACCAATATTATGTGCAAGGCGATGAACCGTTCGCTTTCCAATGTGTTATTCAGCGGATTCGGTTCGGTCAAGCAAATCGCCGGAACCGCCGTGGGCGAAGTCAAACCGATTTCGCCCGAAGACGCTTATTACGTTTTGGAATCGGCTTCCAACGTCTTAATCGTTCCCGGTTACGGTCTGGCGGTCGCACAGGCGCAGCACGTCGTCAAGGAATTGCAGGAATTACTGGAGAAAAACGGGGCGGAAGTGTTCTACGCCGTACATCCGGTGGCGGGGCGAATGCCCGGACATATGAACGTCCTGCTCGCCGAAGCCGATGTTTCTTATGATCTCCTGTTAGAAATGGAACAGGCAAATCCGCGAATGGAAACCTTCGATGTCGCTATGGTCATCGGTGCCAATGACGTTGTAAATCCCGATTCGCGGGACAATGAAACAAGTCCGATTTACGGAATGCCGATTATTAATGTTGACTATGCGCGAACCGTGTTCGTCTTGAAACGCTCGATGGCTTCCGGTTTTGCGGGCATCGAAAACCCGCTGTTTTTCAAACCGAACACGCGAATGCTGTTCGGCGACGCGAAAGAATCAATCGGTTCGGTAGTGCGGGAATTCGGCAATTGACAACTCAAGTAACAGAATCAAGATAGAAAAAGCGCACCGGCGCGGAGAATAGGTTATAAAACTGCGACACACTCTTTACTTTTTTTTCGTCGTGTGGCTGTTCGCCTGTGCGAATAAACCGGCGGAAAACGCGGCGCAAGTTGCTGCCGTGCCGATTGCGCCGGTGACAAATATTCAAGATTCCAAAGCGGACGACGAACCTCAAAAATTAATTGTTGATAATTCCCCCTATCCCGTGATTCGCCCGTTAAATTTAATTAGAGAATTGAGAAAGAAAAAGAACGAAAACCCGAATATTTCGGTGAAAGATTTGGTTGTTTACGCCAATCAATTGCTGGACAAAACCGGCTTTGATTACACCTTTAACTGGACACCGAAAGGAGCGGAAAACGCCAAAAATACCAAGTTACTCGAACAGGGCTACAATGGTTTCTTGCCGTTTTATTATAGTTTCACGCAGTCGAACGGCGCGAAAAAAAGATTTCAGTTAATGAACGATGTTTTTTCGCACCCCTGTTCAAACGTGATTGACATTCCGTTGAAGGCGGTCAGCGAAAAAACGATGACTGTGATCGTCGGCGGCAAAAAAATTGTTTTAAAGAGATCGAAAGATTTTTATCTGGAAAGTTTCGCGCTGGTTGATCAAAGCCTGAAAAAGACGATCAGGAAATGGGCGACCCCGATTGATGCGACACCGGCGGGAATATCCGAGGACGGGAAAAAAGTTTATTTTGACAGCTACCGATTTTATCAAAATGAACTCCACAATCTCAAAGAATCGGCTCTGAATGTGGCGGTCGAAATCGCCGAAGACGGTAAACTGAAATTTGTGGATGCAAAGGAGATCAAATCCATCAAAGGTGAAGACGAGTACGGCAAGAAAAACACCGAAAGCGTTTACACAAAATACAAAATCGGGAACAAAGAATTTATCGTAAATTACACCCCGCCCTGCACTTGATTGCTTTCCCCCGACTCACGGAATGCCGATAAACTTATTTTTTTTACTGCCGACGCTTAAGTTGATGATGGGCAGTTGCCCGCTGCCGCACAGGTTTGCAATTTGAGTTTTTGTTTTATCTAATTAAAATGAGTCACTTTATTTCAGCTTCGTTGCCAGCCTATAACTTTCTGTGCGAATCTTCCGTAAACTTCTCACTCCAACTTCAGCCTGTAACTTCTTTGCGACAGCCGGTTTGATTAACGATTAGTGAAACGAATAATTTTATCAGCTTCAACCATTCGTTGCCGCAGATAGTTCTGACACATCACACCAATTAAATGAGTTAAGTAGTCGTCCACAACTAGGCTTAACTATTATATTACCAGCTAAATATTGTATTAAAACGACTTATATTATTTACGACTGAAAGTTTAATTGTAAATAGGTAAAAGTAATTGTGAACGACTACTTACTTTATTTCAATTCTATTACTAAACTTTTATGAAAATCCGTTTGCGATATAAAAGCCACATCGAAAACAGCCACAGAAAAACGTAGCAAACCGCATACATCAGCGAAGCGGTCATCGGCGCGGCGATGCGGGCGAAAATCGTGTTGAAAATCCAGCCTTGCAGCGATGTTGCGCTGCCGTCCGCGTTGGTCATCGGAATCAAGTCTAAAATTTTCGCGGTCAATTCGGCGAAAAAGTATAAAGCGAGCGCGTTCGTGCCGAAAATTACGAACGGCTTTGTCCACTTTGTGTAATTTTTGATGTCAATCAGATAATAACAAAAACTCAGAAAGCAGAGCGCGATTCCGGCGGTGAAAACGACGTACGAACTCGTCCAGAGAGCTTTGTTGATCGGAAAAAAGAGATTCCAAACCCAGCCGACAGACGTTAAAATGACACCGAAGAAAAACATTCCGGCGACTTTTTCGTAATTATCATGCTTTGTTTTGAGCCACGTTCCGGTCAGCACACCGGAAATCGCCGTCGCCAACGCCGGAACCGTACTTAATAATCCTTCCGGGTCGTAAACTTTTCCCAAAATCCAGATGTGTTTGTCGCCGAAAATAGAGCGGTCAATAAACGCCGCCAGATTACAGGCTTTATCATCGTAAGTGGTTATCTCACAGCCCGGAACATAGACGACGGACATCACAATCCAATAAATCAAAAGCAGCGAGATGCCGATAATCGTTTGCTGTTTCCAGTTCGTGTGCAGGAAAATCAGCGAAACGATCAGGTAACAAACGGCGATGCGCTGCAAAACTCCGGGAATTCTCAGCGTGTCGAGATTAAAAAACGGGAATGCGGAGATAAATAGTCCGAGCAGAAAAATAAGTGCGGCGCGGCGGAAAATTTTCAGATAAATTTCTTTGTTCGCGCCTTGTTCGACCCGTTTGCCGAGAGCGAACGAAATGGCGATGCCGACGATGAACAAAAAGAACGGAAAGATAAAATCCGTCGGAGTCCAGCCGTGCCATTCGGCGTGTTCAAACGGCGGATAAATCGCGTCCCACGTTCCCGGATTGTTAACCAAAACCATTCCCGCAATCGTAATTCCGCGAAAAACATCGAGTGATAACAACCTCTGCGGCTTTTCCTGTTCCATCGTTTTCACCTGCCTTTGTTTATTAGCTTAGATTTAATTATACTAAGCGCGAAAAAGCAAAAAAATTAAGCAAATTTTCTGAAATTTCGTGTCTCTTATGAAAATAACATGAAAAACAAATACCAAATCTTAACCGTCGTCGTGCTTTTATTTGTCGTCGTCGCAGGCTGCCGGTTTTATAATTCTTCAACCGATTCGTCTGATAATTCGACCGTTAAAAAGGATTCGACAAAACCGAGAGAAAAAGATGTGTCGGAAAGAGTGATTGACAAAACCGTCGGCGAAGAGAGCATCGGCGTTCCCGAATGCGACGAACTGCTTAATTTTTTTGATGAACAAACCCGCTCCGAAGACGAAAATTACATCGTTAAAGCCACCCGCGCTTTTTACTTTAACAAAATCCGCGAGAGCATCAGAAAAGATTTAGAAGACAACAAAGACAATCCCGACAAAAAGCAGGAAATGGCGAAAAACTGCCGCGATTACAAAGCGCAGATTGACAAATATAAAGCCGAAGAAGACAGCAAGAAAGCAGCAAAAAGTGATAATTGAGAATGCTGCGTAAGAATATTTAGCCACGAATAAACACGAACAAGACACGAAAAAATCTAAATTAAAAATAAAAGTAAAAAAATCTTTCAATTCTTTTTCGTGTTCTTTCGTGTTTGTTCGTGGCTAATTTTTAAGTTAATCCGTCGCCTCATACACCCAACAAATTTCCCGCATTGAGAAATCTTTTTTCCGCCCGTGATGCAACCAAATTTTCGTTTCGACTCATCTTTTAGACCGAGTTGCCTGAACTTTAATCTTTAATTAAAAAACAAAAATGAAAATTATCCTTTCCCTGCTTCTCGTGTGTTCAATTTCCGTTCAGGCGCAGGTTCGCACCAATAAACGAATTGCGCCGATCAAACAAACTTATTCCGCCCAATCTAATAATGCCGCCGCCGATGTGCTGCCGATTCGCCGCGTCAGTCTTTATTCAAACGGCGTGGCGTATATCGAACGGCGCGGTTTTGTTTCGGGCAATGCCGAAATCAATCTCTCGTTTAAGCAATCGCAGGTTGACGATGTTTTAAAATCAATGGTCGTGCTTGATTTGGGACAGGGCAGAATCGGCGCGGTGTCGTATAATTCGTCCGCGCCGCCGTCGGCGAAAATGGCGGAAATTCCCTTTTTGGTTGATTCGGTAACTGATGGCGCAAACGGCGGACTCGCCGGGGTTTTGGCGCAGTTGCAGGGCGCAAAAGTTTCGGTGGCGGCAAACGGCGGCACGGCAATCGGGGCGATTTTGACGGTTGAAAAACGCGACGTTCCGACGGAAAAAGATAAACCGGCGCGGCAGACACGATTTCTCGTTATCGCCAGCGAAAACGGCGAAATTTCTAGTTTTGATTTATCGGAAGTGCGCTCGGTCAAACTGCTGGAAAACGGTACGGTCAAAGATGTCAACGAATTTGCCAACGCGACCGCATCCGCCCGTCGGCGCGACGCGAAAACGATTACGGTCACATCGGAAGGTGCCGGACAGCGCGAAATGATCGTCAGTTATACGATTGCCGCGCCGATTTGGAAAACAACTTATCGCGTCGTGCTTGACCAACAGGGAAAACCGTTTTTTCAAGGCTGGGCGATTGTGGACAACGTCAGCGACGAAGATTGGAAGGATGTCAAACTTTCGCTCGTTTCAGGAACGCCGATTTCGTTTATTCAGCCGATTCAGCAGCCGTTTTTTCGCTATCGTCCGGTTGTCCCGATTCCGCAGGATTTGCAGTTGAATCCGCAAACTTATGAACCCGGCGATGCTTCGGACAATAAGATCAGCACAAATGTTACTCAAAATAAAACCGAAAATATTCCTAAAGGCACGACTTTTACCTCTCAGTTAAAGGTGTCACCCGGAACAAGACCGGAAGCATCCGCCGGATTTCAAGTTGACGGCGCAAGCGGCGCGGAAAACAACTTCATTGTGAACGGAGAGGAAGTAAGCAATTTACGCACCAGAACATTGTCCAACACTACGGTCAGCGATGCGCTTTTAACCAATAAAACTGGTATTGAAACGGCGGCAACGGGCGGTGAGGTCGGCGATTTGTTCGAGTATAAAATTGACCAGCCAATTACGGTTTTGCACGACCGTTCGGCGTTGATTCCGATTGTGCAGACCAAAATGGACGGCGAACGTATTTCGATTTATAACGAAGCCGTTCGCAAAAACAGACCGCTCGGCGGAATGAAGCTGGTCAACACCACCGCACTTACTTTCGAGGGCGGTTCGATGACGGTTTTTGACGGTGACGCTTACGCGGGCGAGGCTTTGATGGAACGTCTCAACCCGAAAGAAGAACGATTTATTTCATTCGCGCTCGATTTGGGAACGCTCGTCACGGTGCGGCAGGAAGCCGACAGTTTGCCCGCCAAACTCGTCAAAGTTTTGAACGGCGTGTTTCAGGTTCATTATTTTCGGCAGGAACGTAAAACTTATATTCTGCAAAATCAAACCGACAAACCGCGCACGGTTTATATCGAGTACCCGGTGCGGCAGGGGTGGCAATTGTCCGACGAATCGCCGAAACCGGACATCATCACCCAGAAATACTACCGTTTCAAAGTCGAATTAAACGGTCTCGACAACAAAGAAATCGTCGTTTCCGAACAACAGGCGTTGATGGACAGCTACGCGCTGACCAATCTTTCACGCGCTGATTTGGAGTTGTTTTTAACGCGCCGCTATATTAATCAGGCGACGAAACAGCGGCTCGAAAAATTGATTGATCTGTGCGTTCAGATTAATCAAATAAACGCGAAACTTTCGGGGTTTGATGATGAAGTGGAAAAAATCGAGGATGACCAAAAACGGCTGCGCGAAAACATCGAAGCATTATCAAAAACGCCCGAAGCGAAAACGCTGATCGCCCGCTACATCGCCAAAGCCAACGATCAGGAAACGCGGCTCGAAACGATGGAAAAAGAACGCCAATCGCTCGCAGTTGAAAAAGAACGGCTCGAACGTGAATTGGCAATTGAAATTAAAAACTTCGAGGTTCAGCCGAATACGCAATAGTTAATTTACTGCGGATTGCGCTCTAGTCCGAGATTACCGAAATCTCCTTAGACTTTGATATATATACACTTCCGATAAAGCAGCCACATTAGAAACAGCCAAAACAAAATAAAACATATCGCAAAAGCCAGCGACGCATTAATCGGTTCGGCAAACTTTAAAAATAAATTATTAAAAATCCAGCTTTGGAGTGAGGTTGATTTCCCTTCCGCGTCCCACGAAACTTTGATAATTCCCAACAATTTCGCCATCAACCCCGAACCGACGAACAGTGCGAGCGCATTGACACCGAAAATGATAAACGGTTTCGCCCATTTTTTGTAATCTTTAATATCAATCAGCCAGTAACAAAAACCGAGAAACAGCAACGCCAAACCCGCCGTATAAACGACATACGAACTCGTCCACAGAGCTTTGTTGAGCGGAAACCAAAAACTCCAAATCCAGCCGAGTGCCGTCAAAACCACGCCTAAAAAGAACAATGCGGCGACTTTTTCGTAATCATTTTTTTCGCGGCGCAGCCAATGTCCGCACAAGCCGCCCGCTAATGTCGTGGCAATTGCCGGAACCGTGCTTAACAAACCTTCCGGGTCAAAGATTTTCGATTGTTTCCAGATGTGATTTTCAGTCAAAATCGTCCGGTCAATAAATGCCGCGAGATTACAACCCTTGTCGTCAATCGTCGTGATTTCACAACCCGGAACATTAAATAAAGTCATTAACGCCCAGTAAACGAGCAGTAATGCGACAGCGATAATCGCTTGCTGTTTCCAGTTTGTGCGAATGAAAATCAACGCCGTGACCAAATAGCAAACCGCGATGCGCTGCAAAACGCCCATTATGCGAAGCGTCGAGATGTCGAGCCACGTTTCTTTGGCGAAACTGTAAAATGGAAAAGCCGCCAGAAATAACCCGAGCGCGAAAATAATCGCGGCGCGGCGAAATATCTTCAAATAAATATCACGTTTGACCGCACCCTGTTCGACCCGTTTGCCGAGAGCCAGCGTAATTGACACACCGACGATAAACAGAAAAAACGGAAACACCAAATCCGTCGGTGTCGCCCCGTGCCATTCGGCGTGTTCGAGCGGCGGGTAAATCGCGCTCCACGTTCCCGGATTATTGACCAAAACCATTCCCGCAATCGTAATTCCCCGAAAAACATCGAGCGACAGCAGACGACTTTGTTTAGATTCTTCGGACATATCTTTTAATTGCAGATTTTAGATTCCAAATTCCAAATTCCAAATTGAAAAGCACTCACAAACAAAATATATCCGGATTCCGCAATTTGGAATTTGGAATCTTCTACCAATTTTCCCTTTCGCGCAGTTTCGTAATGTGCGCCGTGTGATGGCGGCTGTGCCAATCGTAAAGACCGAGCATCGTCTCCAGCGTCCAATCACCGGAGTCGGGATGTATCAGCGGTTTGTTGAAATCTCCGTCGGTCATCGAATTTAATAAAGTCGCCCAGCGCGAATGAAGACCTTCGATCATTTTCATCGAAACGTCAATCGGCATCGCGCTGTCGGCGAGTTCCGCCCAGCGGTCTTCATAATACGGGCGAATCGTCGGCGCGGGTTCGGTCAGCGCGAGCTTAAACCGAATAAACGAATTGATATGGCTGTCGGCGATGTGATGAACTGTCTGCCGCACCGTCCATCCGCCGGGACGATACGGCGTGTCAAGCTGTTCATCATTCAAATCGGCAACCGCATTGTGCAAATTCATCGGCAAATTGGCAATCGTCTGGATAAACGATTTTCGCAAATCGGGCGTAACCTCGATGTTTTTATTAAACTTTCCAATCGGAAATCTCAAATCTTCACTCACATCATTCTCCATAATAATCCTCAAATCTGGTAAATTCCTTCAAAAAAGCGAGTTTCACCGTGCCGGTCGGACCGTTGCGCTGTTTGGAAATCAGCAGTTCGGCAATTCCGGCATTTTCTTCATCCGGTTTGTAGTAATCTTCACGATAGATAAATGCTACAACGTCTGCGTCTTGCTCAATGCTGCCGGATTCACGCAAATCGGACATCATCGGGCGCGGCGGATTTCTGGCTTCCGGCGCACGCGAAAGCTGTGAAAGCGCGATGACCGGAACGTTCATTTCCTTGGCTAAACCTTTCAATTCGCGAGAAATTTTAGACACTTCCTGCTGGCGCGATTCGATTTTGCCCGAACCCGACATTAATTGCAGATAATCTACGACAATCAAATCGAGTTTTTTCTGTTCGGCGACTAACCGCCGCGTTTTCGCCCGCATTTCCAGCACCGAAATTCCCGCCGTGTCGTCAATAAAAATATTCGCTTCGGAAAGCGTTCCGATTGCCCCGGCGAGTCTGCCCCACTCTTCGCGCGTCAAATAGCCGGTGCGAAAACGGTGCGCGTCAACCTTCGCTTCCGAACTGAGCATTCGCATCACCAACTGCTCTTTCGACATTTCGAGCGAGAAAAGCGCGACGACCGCTTTTTCCTGAATCGCCGCATTTTGTGCAAGCGTTAGACACAGAGCAGTTTTGCCCATGCTGGGACGAGCCGCGATAATAATCAAATCGGTTTTTTGCAGACCTGAAGTCATCTGATCCAAATCACGAAAGCCAGTCGCCAGTCCGGTCAGCGCGTGTGTTTCGCGTTTGGCGTATTCCTGCACTTTCGCCAACACGGTTTCGGCGACGGGTTTGACGTGCGAAAAGCCTTCTTTGGTTCGTTCGTCCGCCAGCGCGAAAATCATCTGTTCGGCGTGGTCGAGAATTTCGTAGGCATCATCTTCTTCGGCGAGAGCTTCGCTGGTGATTTGATTGCAGACTTTGATGAGATTGCGCGTGATTGATTTTTCTTTGACGAGACGGGCGTAATCGCCGAGATCGGAGAAATGCGGCAGTCCGAAAGTCAGATTCGTAATCGTCGCCACGCCGCCCATTGATTCGACCGAACCTTCTCTTTTCATCTCTTCGCCGATCAAAATCGGGTCAATCCGCTCGCTTTTTTCAAACAAAGCGATCATCGCTTTGAACACGCGGCGATAATTCGGCGAATAGAAATCTTCGGGCTTTAAAATTTCAATGGCTTGCGAAATGAGCGCGTTGTCGAGCAAAATTCCGCCTAAAATGACGCGCTCGCTTTCGGGACTGCTCGGCAGCGGTTTTTCTAAAAATTGTTCGGGTGTCGCCATTTTTTCAGTAGTCAATCATCAATTTTCAATCAGTTGAAGCACTCCGACGAAAAAATGATCGGTGATAAGTTTTTTTGGATAAAAAAAGACCGCAAGTAAAAACTCGCAGTCTTTGATGATAATACAAACTCGATAAACTGACAAAGAATGTCGGTCAATCAATTTTCCTGATTTTATAATGGTTACGCATCCGCGTCAGCGGTCGCCGTTTCAGCCATATTAGATTTATCTTCGGTAGTTTCCACCGAGTTCCCGGCTTTCGATTTCTTTTCGGTTTCGGCTTCTTCGCCTTCTGCCGTCACCTTGACCGGAATGTCAATCGCCACATCGCGGTACAATTTAACGCTGACGGTGTAATCGCCGGTTTCCTTAATCGTATCCTTTAATTGAATTTTGCGGCGGTCAATTTCGTAGCCTTTTGCTTTGAGCGCGTCGGCAATATCAATCGTCGTCACCGAACCGAACAGCGTGCCGCCTTCACCAGCGCGTCGTTCAAACGAAAGCGCAATGTCTTTCATCTGTTCGGCTTGCGCTGAAGCGGTTGATTTCTCACCGGCGGCTTTTTTCAAAAGCACCGAGCGTTCCTGCTCGACCTGTTTGATATTTCCTTTGGTCGCCTGCGTTGCTTTACCCTGCGGAAGCAGATAGTTTCTCGCATAGCCCGCTTTAACTTTAACGATTTCACCGCGCCCACCGAGGTTATCAATATCTTCGCGTAAAAGAATTTTTGTCGTTGCCATATTTTTAACTCCTTCTGAATTAGTCAGTTACGAATGGTATTAACGCCATAATGCGGGCGCGTTTAATCGCTCGTTCAACCCGGCGTTGATCTTTGGCAGTTACACCCGAAATTCGGCGCGGCATAATTTTCCCGCGTTCCGGCGTAAATCTTCTCAAAAAATCCACATCCTTCCAATCAATGTAATCGGGAACAAACTGACTGTTGCGGCGGCGTTGGTAACGGCGCGGCATCCGGTCTTTTTGCTCGGTTCCTGCATCAACATCTTTTTTGTCGTCGTCTGATCCGTCGTATTTTTTTGGTTTTTTATCCATTTGCCTGCCTCCTATTCCTCGTCTTGGGTTTCTTCCGCCGCTGTATCGTCGGTTTCAGCCGCGCTCGATTTGGCGTTGTTTCGTTCGTTGTTTCGGCTCTGGCGAGCTTCGCGTTTATCGGTTAATTTCTGCGCCGTTTTGCGTTCTTCGTCAACTCTGACGGTCAGATAACGCATAATCGTATCGTTGACGCGCATTCGGCGTTCGAGTTCGGCAATTTCTTTTCCCGAACCTTCAATTTCAAACAAAACGTAATAACCGTCGTTCTTTTTGTTGATCGGATAGGCGAGTCTGCGCCGCCCCATATCTTCCGTTTTAACGATGCTGCCGCCTTCGGTTTCAATCAATGTCGTCAGCGTTTCGATCAATTTTGCAACGTCTTCGTCCGATGTTTCCGCCGCAGCGATAAACATCACCTCATATACTCTGTTTTCTGCCAATTTATTGTCCTCCTTTTGGCTTTCAAGCCTCATTTCATCGAATGAAGCAAGAAGGGTTTTCGATTTAGGTTTATAGATTTTAAGTTTTGAATTGCTCAGACACTAATAATTTAAGTGAAAAATTAATAATCCAAAATCACAAATCTAAAATCCGAAATCAATTAAATTGTGCCATCGCTTTTTCAACTCCGTCAATCAAGACGGCGCGAACTGCTTTGGCACTGTGTTCTACAACTTTTTCGACTGTTTCCAAATCCGTCTTTGAAAACTTTTCCAATACAAAATTTTTCGTATTGGAAATCTGATGTTCGGGCGCGATGCCGATTCGCAGACGAATGTAATCCTGCGTTTTCAAACATTCGTTAATTGACTTTAAACCGTTGTGTCCGCCTGCCGAACCTTTCGGACGCAGACGAATTAATCCGAACGGCAGGGCGAGATCGTCAACGATAACAATCAATTTGTCTGCCCGGCGATTTTCTTTTTTGAGCAGACAATTAACCGATTCTCCGCTGAGATTCATAAAAGTCTGCGGCTTGACGAGTTCGGCAGTCATATTGCCAATTTCGGCACGACCGATCAGAGCGCGGCATTCTTCGCGTTTGACCTGGGTTTGATATTGCCGCGCCAGTTTATCAACTAGCATAAAGCCGAGATTATGGCGCGTATTCTCATACTGCAAACCCGGATTTCCCAACCCGACAATCAACCAGTTAATCATTTCAGGTTCGAGGTTTCAAATTCAAGGTTGCAGGTTTCAGGTCCAAGATTACTCTATAACTGAAACCTGAAACCTGAAACCTGAAACCTAATCGGTTTTATCGTCGTTGGTGCCGGGTTTATCGCCTTCTTCTTCATCGCCGACCATTTCGGGTTCGGTCAATTCATCTTCCGGTGTCGGTTCGAGTTCGGGTTCTTTAACCAGAACGATTGAAGCGACGACAGATTCCGGGTCGTCCTGAATTTCCACGCCGTCTTCGACTTTCAAATCAGAAACGTGGATTGATTCGCCCATTGCCAAACCCGACACATCAACTTCAAGATATTCGGGAATTTTGCTCGGCACGCACAAAACTTTAATTTCGCGCAGCTGCTGATTCAAAACGCCGCCTTCTTCGGTTTCTTCAGGTTCACCGACGAGATGAATCGGCACGGTGACTTCGATTTTTTCGCCTTTCGCCAAACGCCGCAAATCCGCGTGCATCAAACGACCTCTGATCGGATCAATCTGACGGTCGTGAAAAATCACGTCGTTGGTGCCTTCGCCCGCCATATCAATCGTAAAAATCGTGTTTTGTCCCGAATCCGAACGCAAAATTGCCGCCAAATCTTTTAATTCGGCAACCGCCGCAACACTTTCGCCGCCGCCGCCGTAAACAATGACCGGGACTTTGCCGGCACTCCGCAGACGACGCGCATCGTTTTTGCCGCGATCTTCTCTTTTTTCCGCTTTTACTACAACTTTATCTGCCATATATTTTAGTCCAAGATTCCAAAGTTATCAATCAATTCCAAACTTCGAGCCAATCTTTAGATGAACAAAGATGAAACGCTCGTTTCATCGTGAATTGATTTTATCGCTTTGGCTAATAATTTCGCTACGCTCAAAACTTCCAGCCTGCCCTCGTCACGCAATTTTCTGCCTTTTTCGCACAGCGGAATGGTATTGGTGACGATAACTTTTTTCAAATGCGAGTTTCGCAACCGTTCTATCGCATTGCCCGACAAAACGGCGTGCGTAAAACAGGCGTAAATGTCATTCGCGCCGTTTGCGTAAAGCGCGTCAGCGACTTTGCAAATCGTGCCGCCGGTGTCGCACATATCATCAATTATCAAACAATTTTTGCCTTCGACTTCGCCGACGACATTCATCACTTCGGCAACATTAGCTTTTTCGCGCCGTTTGTCGCAAAGAGCTAACCCCGTGTTAAGACGTTTTGCATAAGCGCGGGCGCGTTCCGCACCACCCGTGTCAGGCGCAACTACGATCATATTTTCGACCGGATTTTGCTGAAAGTAATCAACAATCACCGGCGCGGCGAAAAGATGATCAACCGGAACGTCGAAAAAACCTTGAATCTGCGAAGCATGTAGATCAACCGTCAAGACCCGTTCCGCACCTGCCGTCGTGATCAAATTAGCGACGAGTTTCGACGCAATCGGCACCCGCGGACGATCTTTTTTGTCCGAACGACCGTAACCGAAATACGGAATCACTGCCGTCACTCTTTCAGCCGAAGCCCGCCGGAAAGCGTCAATCATAATCAACAGTTCCATCAAATGCTGATCGGTCGGGGGACAGGTCGGCTGAATGATAAAAACGTCCGCACCACGCGCGTTTTCGTCAATCTGAAAGTTAAATTCACCGTCCGAAAATCTGTCAGTGCTGGCACTGCCCAAATCGCAGCTTAAATGGTTGCAAATTTCTTCGGCTAGTTTCGGGTGCGCGTTGCCCGAAAAGACTTTGATATTGCCCGTTACGCTCATTTGTTTTAGCGAAATACAAATAAATGACGGGCAACTCAAAGTTTTTAAGTTGCCCGTCAACTTTATAGATTGGCTGGGGCGGAAGGATTCGAACCTGCGAATGCCGGATCCAAAACCCGGTGCCTTACCACTTGGCGACGCCCCAATAAGTCAGAAATCTCTCGGAAACAAATCATCGAGACTCAACAAATCCCGATATTTGCGGCGCGAAATCGTTTCAACCGAAAATACGCGCCATCTATGTTCTACTTTAACTGCTTCGACTGCGTTTTGCAATTGTTCATTACCGCTGAAAACCGCGAAAACACTTGCTCCGCTCCCTGACAATAAAGCGTGTTCGGCTTTCAACTCTAAAAGTTTTGCTTTAACACGTCCGATTTCAGGTTCAATATTAAAGACCGACTTTTCAAAATCGCTTATCAATTTTGATTGCCTCAAATCAAGCGTACCGGCTTGATTACGGCAATGTTGAAGAATACTTTTTGACGTTTTATTTGTCAAGTGCGGCACACTCAATCGCGCGAACGCTTCGGCGGTTGAAACATTAGCGTCTGGCGTTACGATTAAAATGTGTTTTTCCGTTGCGTCATCAAGCGGCGAAATCTCTGTTCCGCGTCCGGTTCCGAGCGCAGTTCCGCCATAAAGAAAAAACGGCACGTCGGAGCCTAATTCTGCGGCAATCGCTGAAATTTCTTCAAAATCAACTTTTAACTCCCAGAGTTTTATTAAGCCGAACAATGCGACTGCCGCATTTGAAGAACCGCCGCCGAGTCCGCCGGGTGCGGGAATATTTTTTTCGAGATGAATTTTCCCACCGCTTTTTACTTTATATTTTCTTTTTAATTCAAGCGCGGCTTTGACGATTAGATTGTTTTCATCTGTCGGGATTCTTTCATCATCACAAGTCAAAATAATTTCATCGTGTTCCGAAAAAGTCAGTTTATCGTGAAGCGAAATCGTCTGAAAAACGGTGCAAAGTTCGTGAAAATTATCGGCGCGTTTGCCCAAAACACGCAAAAACCAGTTAATTTTCGCAAAAGAAGGAAGTGTAAATAGTTTTCTCGTCATTTCGTTTAACAATCGTTCGCGCTCCAATTTTATTGATGCGACTTTTGCCATTCGGCGCGAAGCAGAAAGCTGCCGTCGGTAACGACTTTATCACCGACGAACAAACCTTCCAAAACCGAATAAAGCCCTTTGCTTTCCGCGCCGATTTTGACGGGTTTCATTATAAAAACCGTCGGATTTTCGGTGGCGACAAAGACGATTTGCTGATTGTTAATGGTTTGCACAGCTTCGATCGGAACGGTCGGAACGGTATTTTCTGCGCCGCCGAGATTGGCGAAAGCGATGTTGACATACATTCCGACTTTGAATTTTTCACCGGAATTCGGCAGTTCGATTCTGACCTGCGCGGTGCGCGTGTTTTGGTCGAGATTCGGGTCAATATATGAAACATTTCCGCGAAAAACTTCGCCCGGATAAGCATCCGTCGTAACGCTCGCACCGCTGCCGACGCGCAGACTCGCCAAATCTTTTTCATAAACCTGCCCGATCACCCAAACGGTTGACAGATTCGTCACCGTCAAAAGTTCGGCGTTTGCCGAAACGACTTCACCCTGATTGACTTTTCGCGCCGTAGTTGTTCCCGAAACAGGCGACGCGACCGGCAACTCTGAACTTATCTGCGTTGTCGAAGTCAGCGAATCTACCTTTTGCGCGGGCAATCCCAATACTAATAATTTTTGCCGCATTGATGCGAGTTCGGCTTGCGAACTTTTCAATTGCGTCAAAGCGTTATCGAGTTCGGCGCGGCGTGCCGGATTTATATTGAGAAGTTTTTTGGCGCGCTCAAGACGGCTTTCCGCTTCATCGAGTTTTGCTTGAGCAGTTTCGTGATTTGCCCGCGCCATCTCGAATTCTTCGCGGCTCACTGCGCCGATTTCCAGTAGTTTTTCTGTTCTATTAAAGTGGCTAAAATGTTCAATATGATCGGCTTCGGCGATTTTGACGGCGGCAGTTGCCGCGTCCAATTCGCTGCGGCTTTCGGCGGCAATATCGGTCAATTTTCCGGCGCGTTTGTAGCGTTTATCGGCTTCGTCAACTTCGGCGCGTTTTGAAAGATAATTCGATTCGACGTTCGCCAATTCATCGCTGTAAATAACGGCAATCGTTTGACCAGCGCGGACGAATTGACCGAGTTCGGCGTTAATTCGCCGCACGACTCCGCCGACCAGAGACATCACGGGCGTTTCCTTATAATCATTCGGCTGGACAACGCCCGTCGCCGATGTCGCGCTCGATTCGACGCTCAATTTTTCGCCGACGGTAACGATTTTCAGATTCGCGGCATTTAATTGTTCGGGTGAAATTGTAATTGTTTGGTCGCCTGAATTCGCCGCACTGTTTCCGGTTTCGGTTTCGCCGAAAGAAACATTGCGCGGCGCGGGAACAGGTTTTCCGCCGCTCGAATTGCGGGTCGCGTAAAGCCAAATCAGAACAAAAGCGACGCTCAACGCCATCAAACCGCCGATTATGTATATTTTTCTCGATCTGACAAGCGGTTTTTCGTCTTCGACTTCGCTCAGTGATTCATCCGACAAATAATCATCTTCGTAATTTTCTTTTTCGTTGTTCATTTTGTTATCAATTCGGGCGCGGCGGCGGCGCGTAAAATTTCCACGCGCGCCAGAAAAACCTGTAACTGCGCGTCAATAAAATCGTTTTTTACCTGAATATAGCGACGCTGTTCGGCTATGTAGTCGAGCAGATTTATCGCGCCGAGTTCGTAAGTTTGGCGGACGACTCCGAGATTTACGGCGGCTAATTTTTCGACTCCGGCGCGATAAATTTCCATCGCGCGGGCGGCTCGTTCGTAACGCACAAAACCGGCGGCGACTTCACGGCGAACGGTTAATTCGCCAAATTCGAGACGTTTTTGCGCGGCGATTTTTTCCGCAGCAACGGCTTCAATTGTGCCTTGATTTTTGTTGAAAATCGGCAGATTCAGCGTTACGCCGAAAGTTACGAAATGAAAAACACTGCGAATCGGCGCAAGTTGCGCGTCCGAATCAAAGGCACGAAACGGGAAACCCGAATTCATTCGCTGATAACCCGCGCTGACGCTTGCATCGAGTTTTCCGCCGACACGCGCCTCTTCGATTCGCGCCTCAGCCAAATCAACCAACGCCCGCGCCGTCTGCAAATCGGGGCGATTTTCTAACGCTTGTTCGGCGGTGATTTCCGGCGGCGGCAATGGATCCAGCAAATCTGCAAAATCTCCGCGCAGATGAAGCGGTAAATCGGGCGGCATTCCGACCACATTTTTTAGTTCGAGCAGGGCGATTTCCGCTTGTCCTTCGCTCACCTCGCGCATCGCCCGAATACGATTAAGTTCGACCGCTTCCATATTTTGTTCGAGCGGCGCGGTTTTTCCTTCATTGACGCGGGCGGCGACCAATCTGTAATTTTGTGTCGTTACTGTCAAAGTTTCTTCGACAAAGGAAAGTTTCAAAACAAGCGCGAGCGTCATCCCGAATT
>JBBSUG010000014.1:0-121360 GCA_038235165.1 Pyrinomonadales bacterium | reverse complement strand
GCAGATCGAGCCGGAGTTATTGAGCCGCATCAAGATTGAAATCGCCGAAAAGATCACGTCGGAGCAGCGCACGGGAGCGAAAGCGGACAATCCGGCAAACAATGGTTTTGTGGTGATTAAAAAGCGGTGGATCGTGGAACGAACGAATGCGTGGATCAATCAATGCCGGGTGTTGTGGAAGAATTGCGAAGGGCTGTTCAGAACGAGCGAGGCGAAGATTCGGATTTGCGCGATCCGGTTAATTCTGCGGAGAATCACTTAACTGCAAACAGGTTCTATAGAGCCACCTGAAAATAATACTGAGGATTTTTTGAAATATATTCAGTCTCTTAATCAGATTGAGATGGACAGTCTGGATGCTGGAATACCTCAAGGTATGAATTTCAAAAGAATAACTCTCATCACGGATTTGGTGGATGGATTGTGGGGTGGAATTTTTTTGACTATAGAAAACACCAGAAAATTTGTTCGCGCCACAAAATCAGAACAAGGATTCACGATCTCCACCGGTGAAATTGAAAAAGATCAAAATTTTGCTGATGCCAATTTTTTCATTTTCAATCCCAAAACTGGAGCTGGATTATATGAGTACTATCATCTGTCAGCATATTTGAATACATTTGACTCTGATACAAATAAAGATTTTAGACTTTACTGCTCTGTTCAAAATTTGAAAGCCAAGTTTATTTATTCTCAGTATCTGACTCCAAGTGATTTTCAGGAGTATGTTCAATCCTTGCTTTCTGTCCACAATGTAGAGTACGAACTTTCCACCATTGACATTCCAGAGGCTGGACTAATTCCAGCCTCTGGCTTTGTTTCCAGACTCAAGCAAAAGGTTTTCTATGAGCGCACTGAGCATACAAGTCCAGAACTTAGAAAGGGACTTTTATCTTTTATCAAAAATAATCTTGATGGTTTCAAGAGAATGTTTGCTAAAGGCAGCACCACTGACGGCAATGATGTTATTTATTCTCTGATGGATGATAATTCTACTCTCTACGAAAGAGAGTTCAAAACTTTTACCATTGATCTGGACTTGAGTGCGGATGTTGATACAGCTCTAAAGTCATCAGGCAATTTAAAACATCTCATCGGTGTTTCTAAGAGATTAGATGTGAGAAACTTTTTCTATACTGAAAGAGAGCTATGAAGAAATTTTACACTCCACCGATTGTTGCTTTTTGCTTACTTTTGCTTTTCTTTATGGCTCTCTTTACATTGGTTTGTTTTCTCAGGAAAATCTTTTAGACATTTACAGCAAAAAGCTTCAGATGCCTTTATTTACTGATTTTTTGACCATTGGTGGCTTTCTGCTTTCTCTGACTGCTTTTATTGTTGTGAAAATGAATGAGGCTATTTATCAGGATGAAAAATGTATTGAGAAAACAGCGGTTTACAGAGAAATAGATTCAAATTACTCTCACACAGAGCCTTTAGAAAACCTCACTCATTTCCTTATTGCTTCTGTCTCAATGGCACTGGTTACATCATTTTCTCAGTTCACCATTGGCAACATTTTCAGCCATCACATTTCAATTTTTTGTATTGCATTGGCAGTTGGATCATTCGGCTTTGTTCTTACATCCTGCTTTGTAGTTAAGTTGAATATCCAAGAATGGATCACGCTCATGAAAGAAAAGAAAACTTCTGAATTTGAGGAAGAGCAAAAGGAAATACTAGATTAGGAAAATTCTAAAGCTTAGAAACAAAATCCATCTGGCTGTCTTAATAACCTATTTTTAATATGGTCAAGTGAAACGAACACAAAACTTGTGTAGCAATAAGACGATCTTGACGACAATCGCTTTTTCAAATACGATTCAAATAACCCGAAAAATGATACTGATTTTTGACAAAACAATCCGTTTTGGGAATTAAAATGACGATTTTTTAAATATATTGTCCGTTCTGAAGAAAAAATTGTAAAAAAAGTTGGAAATCAGGCTTTCCGGGGCATTTTATTGCCCTCCGTAAATTGATAGATTGGTCGAGATAAGCTATGGTATAAGGTCTGTAACACGAAATTTCAAAATAAAATAAAAGGATAGATATAACATTATGGCAACCAAGAAAAACGAAACAGCAAAAACTACCGATAAGGCTGCGGCGAAAAAACCGGCAGCGGACAAAAAAGCGGCAGCAGCCGGCGGCAAAGAGAAATCACTTAACGAATTAGTCAGTGCGTTAGCCGAGAAAACGGATATTACCAAAGCGAAAGCGAAAGAAGTTCTCGACGCACACGCCGATCTTATCGTCGCTGAGCTTCAGAGCGCAGGCAGCGTTCAGCTTCCCGGCATCGGAAAACTGAAAATGGGTCACAGAGCCGAACGTCAGGGGCGCAACCCGGCGACCGGCGAAGCGATCACCATCAAAGCGGCAAACACTGTCAAATTTGCCGGCGGCAAAAAATTCAAAGAAAACTTTTAACAGTTCGCTCTGAACTTGCAATCAGCAGTAGTAGTAAAAAGACCGGCATTTATCGCCGGTCTTTTTTATTTGATTGACTGCCACAGACGTTCACCCAATTTAGTTGCGGTCAGGCGACGCGATTCAGTTATTTTTATCAATTCCTGAGCGCACAAACTGTTGATTGCCAATTTAACCGCTTCGTCGTCCGGTTCGGCATCGGCACCGAGTCGCCGGTCAATAATCCAGCCCGCGAGTCCGACGCGTTCTTCACTTCCGATTGATGCCGTCAGACTGTCGGTGCTGTAACGGGTCGGCAGTTCCGCGATGATGCCGAGCAGCGCATACGCTTCTTCCGATAATTCCGCTGTTAAAGACACACTTTCGACGACCGAAGAAATGATTGGCGCAGTATCAATCGGCGGCAAATTACCGAGCGGGAGCAAATTTTGAACCGCATCAACCGGTGTTTTCGTCCGGTACGCGCCGTTTATTCCGCGCCGCGCCTGATTTTCGTAGAGCAGCAGTGCCGCGCACGGGTCGAGTGCGGCGTAATACAACTGCCGCGTGTCGAGCGGGCGGCGGCTCCAATCGCTCGTTTGCGCTGATTTGTCGAGCCGCATCCGCAGATGAATTTCCGCCTGTGCCTTAAGCGAGTATTTTCGCTCGCCGCTGCGCCGGGCGGCGAGCATCGTATCGAACACGGGGTCGAGACTGAAATTGTAATGTTTGGATAACCGGGTCGCGTCAAATCCGGCGTTGTGAATGACCTTGACGACCGATGAATTTTCGAGCGGCAACCGCAACGGTTCCATTTCCAGTTCGGCGAGCGGGTCAATAATAACTACTTTAATGCCGCCGCTGCCGCTGTCTGCCGCCGTGCGAAAAGCGAGCTGCACGAGCGCGATTTTTTCGCGGTGACGGTTCCACCACTCGGTCGTTTCGATGTCGAGAGCAAATGCCGGAAGCGTCGCCAGCGTGTCGCTCAACCGCTGCAGCTCACCGGCATCTTTGATAAATTTAAGGGTAAAATCAGGTTTCGGCATTCTCTTTTGTTCTATTTTTGGGTATCAACCCGATTATATCAATTCAAAATGAAAATTGCGTATCAATGTGAATTTTCCCCCGCACAGTGCGGAGATTTTTACGTTCGGCGAAAAGTTTTTTTTGACGGCGACAGGCAGATTTTGTTTCAGATTGGCGGGTGCGCTGAGAAACCTGCAAAAAATTATTGATGACAAATCAATTTCAGCATGGTAACTTTTAAATATCGAATTAACTTTAAAAAGATTGCGGCAATTAATTTTCGGCGATGAATTTCGCTCAAAGATGAAGGGGTAAACTTAAATGGCAGACGAAACTGAATTTTCAGAAATGGAACTGAATGATGACGAGAGAGAACTGCTTGACGAGATGTTAAGCGGCGAAATAAATGAACTTTCCGAACTCGGCGAAGCGCGGCGCAAGTTTTTGGGACAAACGGCGGCGGCGGGTTTGAGCGTTTTGGCGTTGCAAATGCTGGCTGAACAGCAAACTTACGCTGCGACGGGCGAATTTAATCCGGCGGCTCCGGCGAACATTGAAAATGGTGTCAAAGTCGTTTTCAAAGTCAACGGCGCGGAAAAATCGCTGAATGTTGACTCAAGAATGGCACTGCTCGACGCGCTGCGCGAACGGCTCGAACTGACTGGCACGAAAAAAGGCTGCGATCACGGACAGTGCGGGGCGTGCACGGTGATTATTGACGGGCGGCGCAATTTGTCGTGTCTGACTCTGGCGGCGGCGTGCGAAGGCAAAGAAATTACAACGATTGAAGGTTTGGCGAAGGGCGAAGATTTGCACCCGATGCAGGCGGCGTTTATCAAACACGACGGTTTTCAGTGCGGTTACTGCACGCCCGGACAAATTTGTTCGGCAGTCGCGCTGCTCAACGAAGCGAAAAACGGCGAAGTCAGTTATGTAACGACCGATGTGCGGCAGAAGGCGCGTCCGCTGCAATTGTCGGACGATGAAATCCGCGAACGAATGAGCGGCAATCTCTGTCGCTGCGGCGCGTATCCGAACATCGTCGCGGCGATTCGGGAAGTTCACACCGGCAAAGATGTCGCGCAAACGTGGCAGTTTGCAGGCGAAAATAACACGGCGATTTTTGAAACCGCCGTACAGAACGAGGAGGGCGCGTAAAAATGAGACCATTTAAATATACGAGAGCAAACGACGCGGGAACCGCCGTGCAGACGGCGACGGCAAATGCCAATGCGAAATTTTTGGCGGGCGGCACGAACATCATTGATTTGATGAAAGAGGACGTTGAACGCCCCGACGAACTGATTGACGTGACGCGGCTCAATCTGACGCAGGTCAAAACGATTGATACCGGCGCGAACAAAGGCGGTGTGTCCATCGGCGGACTCGGTAAAAATACCGACGCGGCGAATCACCCGTTAATCCGGCAGAATTACCCGCTGCTGACGCAGGCGATTGTCGCCGGGGCGACCGAGCAGATTCGCAATATGGCGACGAACGGCGGCAATATGAATCAGCGAACGCGCTGCACTTATTTTTACGATACGGCGATGCCGTGTAACAAACGTGAACCGGGAACGGGCTGCGGCGCACTCGAAGGCATCAACCGCAATCACGCGATTTTCGGCTGGTCGAAAGACTGTGTGGCGACGTATCCGGGCGATATGGCGATTGCCCTCGCCGCGCTCGACGCGGTAATCAAAGTGCAGGGCAAAGACGGCACGGAACGCAGCATTCCGTTCACCGATTATCACCGACTTCCCGGCGACACACCGCAGAAAGACAACAATCTCGAACACGGCGAACTGATTACGTCAATCGAAATTCCGAAAAATAATTTCGCGGGTAAATCCTACTATTTGAAAGTCCGCGACCGCGCCAGTTATGCGTTCGCTTTAGTTTCCGTCGCCGCCGCGCTGGAAATGAACGGCAGTAAAATTTCGCAAGTCAGAATAGCGATGGGCGGCGTGTCGCACAAACCGTGGCGGGCGACCGAAGCGGAAAAAATGCTCGTCGGCAAGGATGCAACCGAAGCGAATTTCAAAGCGGCGGCGGACGCGGAAATGAAAAATGCGAAACCGCTCGAATATAATAAATTCAAGGTCGAACTTGGCAGACGGGCAATTGTCAGAGGTTTGATGATGGCGATGAACGGAGGGAAGGCGTAATGATAAAAACAAATGTAATCGGGAAACCGATTGACCGCAAAGACGGTCGGGCGAAAGTGACGGGCGCGGCGAAATATGCCGCTGAATTTGGCGTGAATAATGTCGCTTACGCGTTTCCGATTCGTTCGACGATTGGGAACGGGACGATTACGAAAATTGACACGAGCGCGGCGGAAAAGGCGGGCGGCGTGTTGACGATTATTACGCCCGACAATGCGATGCGGCTTAAAACATTGGGAAATCCGATGGAATTGATGAAGGTCGGCGGACTTTTGGGCGAAGACATTTTGCCTTTGCAGGATAGTAAAGTTAATTATTTCGGGCAGTATATCGGGTTGGTTGTGGCGGAAACTTACGAGCAGGCGCGAACCGCCGCCGAGATGGTCGAGGTTACTTACGCGAAGCTAACTCCGGCGATTGATCTGAAAACGGAAATTCCGAAAGCCGAAATGCCGAAAACCAGCGGATTCGGCGCACCGGCACAGCTTAATCAAGGAAAAACGGAAAGTATTATCAAATCTTCGCCCGTTAAAATCGAGCAGACTTACACGACGCGCACGGAAAATCATCATCCGATGGAACCGCACGCGACGATTGCCGTCTGGGACGGCGACGATAAAATTTTGCTTTACGATGCGACGCAGGGCGTAAAAGGCGTGCAGGGCGTGGTGTCTTACTTTTTCAACTTACAGCCGGATAATGTTCGCGTAATGAGTCCGTATGTCGGCGGCGGTTTCGGCTGTAAAGGCGGACAATGGGGGCATATTCTGCTCGCGGCGATGGCGGCGAAAACCGTTAAACGTCCGGTCAAACTCGCTATTACGAGAAATATGATGTCAACGAATGTCGGTCGGCGACCGGAAACTATCCAGACGGTTGCGCTCGCGTCCGACAAAAACGGGAAACTCAAAGCGATGCGCCACGCTAACACTTCTTATAAATCTTTCTCGAATTATTACGAAGAAAGCGGCAAGCAGACGAAGGTTTTGTATGCGGCGGATGAGCGCGAAGTGACCTACAAAATTGCCAAATTAAACGTCGGTGCGCCGACTTTTATGCGTGCGCCGGGAGAAACACCGGGAACTTTCGCGCTCGAATCGGCGATGGACGAACTCGCCGTCGAACTGAAAATTGATCCGATCAAGTTGCGAATGATTAATCACACGGCGATTGATCCTGAAACAAAACTGCCGTTTTCGCTTGAAAATATCGTCGAATGTTACACCATCGGCGCGGAAAAATTCGGTTGGGCGAATCGTAAATCTCAGCCGCGAACGAATCGTGAAGGTAAATATCTTGTGGGACACGGAATGGCGACGGCGACTTATCCGGCGATTCGTTCGACGGCTTCGGTCAAAGTTCAGATATTTGCAAACGGTTCGGTTAAAGTTTTAAGCGCGACGCAGGACATCGGCACGGGAACTTATACGATTATGGCGCAGACGCTCGCTGACGCGCTCGGCGTTCCGGTTGAGAAAATCACGGTTGAAATTGGCGATTCGTCTTTGCCGACCGCGCCTGTTTCCGGCGGTTCGACGACGGCGGTAAGCGTGACGACGGCGGTTTTAGTCGGCGGCGAAATGCTCAAAAAAGATTTGATGGCGTTGGCTTTGAAAGATTCAAAATCGAAGTTAAACGGCAGAAATGAATCGGAAATCGAGTTTGCAAATGCGCGTTTTTATGTCAAAGGCGACACCTCGAAATCCGACGAATACACCGACATTTTGAAGCGCAACGGTAAAGAAATGATGGAAGTCTGCGCGTCGTCGGTTCCACAAAACGGCGGCGGTTTGAGCGGACTTTTCGCGCCGTGTTCGACCGAACAATTTAATTCCGAAGAAGATGCCGACGCGAAAAAGTATTCGTTTCATTCGTTCGGAGCGCAGTTTGCCGAAGTGATGGTTGACGAAGATACGGGAATGATCCGCGTTTCGCGTTTTACGAGCGTGCAGGACATCGGCAGAGTTTTAAACGAAAAAACCGCGCGTTCGCAAATCATCGGCGGCGTGATTTACGGTTTGGGGCAAACTTTGATGGAAGAAACTCAATACGACAAACGCTGGGCAAATCCGATTCAGCGCAATCTCGGCGATTATCACGTTCCGTGCAATCTCGACGTGCCGAAAATTGACGTGCATTTTATCGGCAAACCCGACCCGCATATTTCGCCCATCGGCGCGCGCGGAATCGGCGAAATCGGCATCACCGGGGTCGCGGCGGCGGTTGCCAACGCGGTTTACAATGCGACGGGAAAGCGCATTCGTGACTTACCTTTAACGCCGGACAAATTGTTGTAATTTAAACCGCAGAAATGCAGAGATGTTTTGTGTAATTTTCTCCGCATCTCCGCATTTCTGCGGCAAGAATATGAAAGAACTCCAGGAAATTCTCAAAAAAGCCTCACAACTCGCGCCGGATGAAAAAGCGATTTTAGCGACGGTCGTTGATGTCGTCGGTTCTGGTTATCGCCGTCCGGGGGCGCGAATGTTGATTGACGAAAATGGTTATTCGGTTGGAACGGTTTCCGGCGGTTGTCTCGAAGCGGACGTTTTGGAACGCGCGAAAAAAGTATCGGAAACCGGAAAATCTACCGTTATCACTTACGACACGACCGCCGACGAGAATTCTGTTTTCGGTTTAAATATGGGTTGTCGCGGAATTGTGCGGATTTTGCTTGAATCTGTTGACGGAAAAAATTATCTGCTCGAAGTTGTGCAGAATGCCCTGCAAAATCGTTATCGTCAGTTTATCGGAACTGTTATTTCGTCAAACATTAATTCCGAAATTGGCGGACGGATTTTTTACTGTGCGGACGGAATTTTCGATTTTGTCAACTTACCGGAAAATTTAAGAGATTTTGAAGAATTCAAAAACGGCTGTGCGGAGTTTTTCGTGCAGAACAGATCGCCCGAAATACGCCAATATAAAAACGGCGAAGTTGTTTTTGAGATACTTTTTGAAAATATCAATCCGCCGCTCAAACTTCTGTTGTTCGGCGCAGGTTACGACGCGCTTCCGCTAGTGAATTTTGCGAAGGAAATCGGTTGGAATGTAACCGCAATAGACCATCGCGCCGCTTTTGCAAATACGGAAAGATTGCCCAAAGCTGATGAAATTATCGTCTCGTCAAGCGAAGATTTGAGCGATGAAATTTTTGCAGATGAAACCAGCGTCGCTGTGATAATGACGCATAATTACGAGCGCGACCACGATATTCTGCGCCGTCTTTTGCATTCAAAATGTCTTTATATCGGCGCGTTGGGACCGAAAAATCGGACGGCAAAATTGCTCGAAGAAATTGGTGAAAACTTTTCTTTCGAACAATTGAAAAAACTTCACGCGCCGGTCGGTTTGGACATCGGCGGGGATACGCCGGAAACTATCGCGCTCTCGATTGTTGCGGAAATTCAAAGCGTTCTGGCGGAGCGCGGCGGCGGATTTTTGCGCGAAAGACAGGGTTCGATTTACGGACAGCATAACTTGTAACACAGTCGGGACGACTGCGGGACTACTAAAATATGAATCTTTTTGAGTTAACTAAAGCACTAATCAACATCCTGTCAATTTCGGAAAATGAAGAAGCCGTCGGGTTTTTTCTGCGCGATTATCTCGAATCACTCGGTTGGACGGTCGAACTTCAAGCCGTTTCCGCCAACCAAAATAATGTCATCGCATATTTAAACGACACGCCGCGCGTGTTTTTTTCGACGCATATTGATACCGTGCCGCCGTTTATTGCTGCCTCCGAAGATGATGAAAAAATCTACGGACGCGGCGCGTGCGATGCGAAAGGCATTGTCGCTTCGCAGATTTTTGCGGCGGAAGAACTGCGAAAACAAGGAATCAGCGACATCGGTTTGCTGTTCACGGTTGATGAAGAGCAGGGAAGTTCGGGGGCGCGGGCGGCGAACCAACATCCGTTTGCCGCAAAATGTGATTTTATGGTTAACGGCGAACCGACCGACAACGATCTGGCAATCGGCTCGAAGGGTTCGCTCAGATTCAACATCAAAACGACGGGCAAAGCCGCGCATTCCGCTTATCCCGAACAGGGTGAATCAGCGATTGAAAAGCTGATTGATATTCTCAATGACGTGCTTAAAATCGAATTTCCGGGCGATGAATTTTTCGGCGATACGACCAACAACATCGGTTTGATTTCCGGCGGTCTGAAAACCAACATTATCGCGCCGCACGCCGAAGCCGGACTGCACATTCGTCTCACCACCGATGAGTCGCCGATTCTCGAAATTTTGGAAAAAACGATTGACGGGCGCGGGCAAATCGAAGTAATGTCAGTCGCCAAACCCGTCAAAATGCTGCAAGTCGAAGGATTTAATCAAAAAGTCGTCCGTTTTACGACTGATATTCCGCATCTTTCAAATTGGGGAACGCCGCTGCTTTTGGGGGCGGGTTCAATTCTCGTCGCGCACACGAAAGACGAATTTGTGTTGAAAAAAGATTTGAAAAAAGCGGTCGAACTTTATGTAAGTTTGGTGAGGAAACTGCTCGAAGTCCAAAATTGATGGCAGCAAAGACAATATCATTTGCGCGCAAACTCTATTTACTGCCAAAACAGTCGAAATTAAAACTATAAAAAGATGTTTCAAAATATATTTTTCTTTGATAGTTTTCTTCTTTGATAATTATTGGCGGCGATTTCCCTCTGCTGAATTTTCAGCATTCGCCGCCGGACTTTCCGACTTCTTCAAGATATTTACGATTGAGTGATTTCGACCGATCTTTCACAAACTTTCCGGGGCTATTTCGGATTGTCAAAACTGAATTTTTCGATTGAGAGCAATACTGATTCGGTCGGGTTTTGTGAATGCCCGAATGAGTCGTATGTTTGAATTAAAACTTTACTCATTTTTAAAGCACCGCTGCTGTTTCCATGACTTAAAGTTTTTTCCCCGGTGGGAAAGATCGTGCCGGTGCAGTAAGGTGCGAATACTTTGCCGAATCTTTGTCATACTGTCTCGTAACCTTTATAACAATTGTTTTTTGGGGAATAAGAGTGCAGCTGAAAACTCCGTCACAACCGAATTTTAATTCCTCTACATTTAACTCGCTGCGATGTTTCGAATCGCTTGGTTCGCCGATAATGCCTTCCAATTTCAAAAACCGTTTATAACTTTACTCCTTATCAAATAAACAAACGGCGAAACAAACGTCGTATCCTGTGTGCCGTCTGCGTTTAGCCGCACAATGCTGATGGCGGTTAATTTCGTCCACAGTGTTAAATTGTCTGCCCAACACGATTTTCCCGTCAGGCTGTAAGACGCTCGCATTAATGCCGAAAGATTGGAACAGCGGCGAAGATGAAATATTGGCGGGCGTAAAACCGGAATCAACATCACCCGCACTGCTGCTGGATATGACGATTGAAAGTTTTCAGGCTTTTTTGGATCGAGTTTGCTGGATTCGTCGGGGAGTGGAAAGATGTGCGGTTGATTAGCGATGGGGCGGCGGCACATCGGAGCGCACGGCTCAGGGTCAGTCAAAGATTGACACTCGAACAACTTCCGAACCATACTCACCGGAACTGGATCCGGTCGAGCGCTTGTTCAAATAACTGCGGGCGGCATTGAGGAATCTCGTTTGTGAAAGTTTGCAGACGGTTGAAGACGCGGTCATCAAGGCTCTTCGACCGTTTATGAATGACCGCTTACAGGTGAAAAAACTGACATTTTACAGTTGGCTACATACCTCACCAACCTAAATAATTTCTGTATTAGTTCTTTGTTTTTAAGTTAATGGTCAGTTTGTTTTACTCCGAAATGCACAAGACAAAGGACAAAGAACTAAAAAGAAAAAGCCGGCAGGTTTAACCCCGGCGGCTTTTTCCCTCACAATACAATTTAATTTTTCAACTGCCCGTAAAATTCGGCTGACGTTTTTCAAAAAATGCCTGCACGCCTTCTTTGAAATCGTCTGATTTGCCTGATTCGATTTGCAGTTGGTGTTCGAGTTCAAGTTGCTGTGTCAGATCGTTCGACATCGAAGCGTTAAGCATTTTTTTGATGCGCCCGATTGAGCCGGTCGGCGCGAGAGCGAGTTTTTTTCCCATTTGCAGCGATTCTTCCATCAAGTTATCGGCGGCGACGACACGGTTGATCATCCCGATTTGGGCGGCGCGGTTTGCGTCAATCGTGCCGCCGGTCATAAACATTTCCGCCGCTAATTTTTCGCCAATCGCTCTCGGCAAAAAGAAACTGCCGCCGCAGTCGGGCGACAGACCGATGCGAACGAACGCTTCGTTAAAACTCGCATTTTCCGCCGCAAAGACAAGATCGCACGCGAGCGCAAAATTCGTTCCGGCACCCGCGCAAACTCCCTGCACGGCGGCGAGAAACGGAATCGGCGTTTCTCGAATCAGCACGATAACCCGGTGCAAAACTTCCAGCGGTTCTTCCAAAAACGCTTCGACCCTGCCCTCTTTTTTCCACATCTGCTGCATTTCGCGCAAATCGCCGCCCGAACAAAACGCCCGTCCCGCTCCCGTCAAAACGACGGCTCGTGCTTTATCTTCGACGGCTTTTTCAATGGCGGAACGCAAATCGCTCGACAATTGCAGCGACAACGCGTTCAACGCTTCGGGACGGTTCATCGTGATAATCGCCGTGGTTTCCTGTAATTCGTAGTTGACCGTTTCAAAGTTCATAAAAATTCACCCAAATAAATAAATGCCGAAAGTAGAATGCAAAATATTAACAGAAACGAACGAAATATAAAAATAAATTTAACATCCGCAGTCAAAAAACACCGTCAAAAATTACGCATCTCTCAAAAAAATATTTGAAGTAAATTTAGCTTAAAATTCATAATTTTGGAAAAAAGTATAGATTTTTGCAAAAACGCAATATCTGCGTCATAAAAGCACTATAATTTTGTTCAGATTATTATTCATTTTTTGTGGCACGGCAATTGATAAGACCGAAGTGCTTTCCAACTATTATTGTCTTAATAAAACTAATTAGGAAGACTTTCAATTCTATCAAAATTTAGGAACAAGGAAAGAGTAACATGAAGAAAATACTATTCAGCATTTTTGTCGTTCTCGGCAGTTTGAGTGTTATGCTCGCTCAAACGCCGACAGGGCGACTGCTCGGCGTGGTGTCGAGTCCTGACGGCGGCGTTTTACCGAACGCTAACGTCGAGATCAAGTTTAACCAAACGGGTAAAACTCAAACTGCAACGGCAGACGGCAGCGGCTCCTTTAGCTTTAACCAACTCGAACCGGGACTATATACGGTGACGGTAACGTCAACAGGGTTTAAGACCTTTGTTGCCAACGAAGTTAAAATTGACATCGGACGTGATTACAATCTGACACCGACCTTAGAGGTCGGCAGTGTTCAGGAAACCGTGACGGTGACGGCTGGTGCCGATGTCATCACATCCACCAGCGCACAGGTAACAAGTGTGGTCAGTCCGCAGCAAATTTTGTCGCTGCCGCTGATTACCCGCGACCCGCTCAATCTGACGACGTTGCAGGCAGGAACGGCGAGCAATCCGTTTCAAGGTACGTCCATCAACGGAATGCGTACCACGATGACCAACATTACTCGTGACGGAATCAGCATCAACGATGCGTTTATCCGCACCAACGCAACCGACTTTGCACCCGGCAGACCGTCGGTTGACGACACCGGTGAATTCACAATTTCAACCAGTAATCAGGAAGCCGACCTGGGATCAGGCGGCGCACAAATCATTCTCGTCACACCGCGCGGACAGAAGGATTTTCACGGCGCGCTGTTCGCTTACAACCGCAATTCAAGATTTACAGCCAACAACTTCTTCAATAACCGAACCCCTAACAACGCTGACGGCAGTCAGGCTACAGTAGCTATAAAACCGCCGTTTCGCAACCGTAATCAATACGGCGGCAAAGTCAGCGGACCTTTTTTGACTCCGCATTTTGGTGAAGGCGGTCCGGTATTTGAAAACGGCAAAGGTTTTTTCTTTTTTGCATATGAAGGAATTAAAGACCCGCTCTCCGCGCGCGCGACGCGCACGATTTTGACTCCTTCGGCAAGAACCGGTGCTTTTCAGTTCAACCGCGCATCTGCCGGCAGCGTGATCAACAACGGCGGTATTTCCTGTCCGTCAGGAGCCGTGGGTAGTGTTTGTACCGTGTCAAATATATTGACGTTCGCTCAAGCACAGGGATTCCGGGGAATTCCGTCAACAATTGACCCGCTAATTCAACAAAGAGTTCTTTCGGTATTACCGACTCAGGGAAATGCAGCAGGCGGTGACGGATTAAATACGACTGGTTTTGCTCTTAACCGGCGGCAGGACACCGAACGTCCTTCTTACACCACTAGAATTGATATTGACGCGACTGCCAAAGACAGTGTGAACGGCGTTTTCAGCTACAATAAAGAAAACGTTCTCCGTCCCGACGTTGATACGACCGGATTTAGCGAATCACCGGATGTTACACAGTTTTCGGCAAATAAAACTCTTTCTCTTTCATATCGTCGGATAATTTCCAACAGCATTGTCAACGAAGTTCGCTACGGACTTTTTACGAGTGAAGTTCCTTTTAAAAGAATTAGTGCTTACCCGACGTTTTTACTCGGTCCGTCAGGAACGACCAGTTCGACGCTTGCAGGAATTATCAGTCAAACTGACAATGTATTTCTGGATCAGGGACGCAACAATAAAACTTTTACTTTTGCGGATAATCTCAACATAGTAGTTGGCAAACACTCCCTGAAGTTTGGCGGACAATACCAAAAGTACAAAATTAATTCATACAATGACGTTCTGACTGTTCCGAATTACATCATTGGGACAACCAACGTCGATGCCGCAACTACGACAACATTGGCAACAACGAACTTTGCCAACGTCGGCGGAACAGCGGGAAGCAGTTTGATCAATACTACCCAGCTTGCGACCGGAAACGGTTTGTTAGCTTTGTTGGGCGGTTTAATCAACGGCGCAACGCAGGGATTTAACACGGCGAGTCCGACATCGGGTTATGCTCCCGTGAGAAATCTTTCCCCGTTCCGAAATATGAATAATTCGCTTTATGCTTCGGACAGATGGTCGGCTGCACGCGGCTTGACTATCTCTTACGGTGTTCGTTACGAGTTATTTCCGGCTTTGAAATTAGCCAACGGGCTGTCTTTGGAACCGGTAATTTCAGATCTTGATAATCCGGCTGCTTCGCTTTTGAGCGGTAACGGAACTTTTAACATCATCGGCACCAATGCCGGCAAAGAGTTTCTTTACTATAAAACCGATTATAACAACTTTGCACCTTCAATCGGTATCGCTTATTCGCCAAGTGTCGAATCCGGTATCGGTAAATTTCTGCTCGGCAGAGAAGGGCGAACAGTTCTTCGCGGAGGATACAGCCAAATTTACGGTAACGATTCGATTATCACTTCATTGAATTCGACTCTTTCCGCTAACGTCGGTCTCGGAAGAGCAACCAATAGTCCACTCGGACCGAGCGGAACTACTGCGTTGAACGCACGTTTGAGTCAGGGTTTGCCGATCATCGGCGCACCGACATTTATTTCGCCGCCGCGTACTTTCCTGCAGAACAACACACCTGCTCTGGCAAGTAGTTTCGGAACGGCTAACGTCGTTGATCCTAAATTGCAAATTCCGAAGGTCGAACAGTACAGTGCCGGTTTCCAGCGCGAATTTTTTGGCAGCACGGCACTTGAAATCCGCTATGTCGGAAGCCGCAGCAAAAACTTGGCGAGAGGTGTTGACCTCAACCAAATTGATGTGGTCAGTAACGGCTACTTGTCTGATTTCCAGAAAGCGCAATCAAACCTGGCACTGCCGGGAGCAACCACTCCCTTCTGCAATCCGGCAACGGTTTCCGGATGTCAGGCGTTGAGTTTGATTCGCACCGGAAGCGGCGCGACCCAGGTTGGAACCGGTCCTTTGGCTGTCGGTGTCGGCTACACGCTGGCACAATTCGTCGCAGATTTGCGGAACGGCATCGTGGCTGATTCAGCCCAGAGATTTGTAACTAATGCCTTAAACAATCATCCGACAGTGGCAAGTCCGAACAACACGCCTTTTGTTAAGTTCTATCCGAATCCGAATATCGGACAGATTGAACTTTTTACAAACGCGGGTTCTTATGATTATAATTCGCTGCAAGTTGAATTTCGGCGACGTTTTTCAAAAGGATTATATTTCCAAGCGAATTATACCTTCTCGAAAAACTTGACGGATACGGTTGGAACAAGTCAACAGCTTTTCGAACCTTATCTTCAGAATCAAAATCAAGCATTGGACAGACAGCGTGCCGATTTTGATGTAACTCACGCCTTCAACTTTAACGGCATTTACCAATTACCGTTCGGTAAAGGTAAAATGTTTTTGAATCAAGGCGGAATTGTTAACAAAATCTTCGGCGGTTTCGAACTTTCGGGACTTTTGCAGACATCAACCGGTGCGCCGATTAGTTTTGTAGATACTCGCGGAACTTTGAATCGCGGCGCTCGCTCTGGCAGACAAAGTGCGGTCAGCAGTCTGACAAACGAACAAATTCGTTCATTAAGCGGCGTTTTCGAAGCGAACGGAAGAATATATTTTATAAACCCTTCGATCATCAATCCGGCAACCGGAACGGCTTCTAACGGATATATTTCTCCGACCAACTCTAACTCGGCTTTTGCCGGACAGGCGTTTTTCAACGTTGATCCGGGTCAGACCGGAAATGTGGGGCGGACATTGATTAACGGACCTAAACAGTTCAACGTCAATGCAGCGTTGTTGAAAAATATCGCGTTTTCCGAAACACTTCGCATTCAATTGAGAATGGAAACATTCAATTTATTCAACACAGTGAACTTTTTTAACAACACGCAGCTTGCCAACATCAACAGTTCGGTTTTTGGACAGATCACTCAGGCAGCGGCGGCACGTCAGGTGCAGTTTGCGGCTCGATTTGAGTTCTAATTGAGTGTTGGGATTTACAACCTTTATGGGTGTCGTTCTTCGGGACGATACCCTTTTTTATTTGACAACGACTAAGCTAAACTTGAAGTTAAAGCCTTTTTCTTTTAACCTCATTAAATCAAAATTATAAATAAAACTTGGAGAAACTATTTCAATGCGACGTGATATAACATCTTGGTACAGTCATAATCTCGGAATGGAAATGCCGTTGGTGGCTTACGGACACGCGGGTTATCCGCTGTTAATGTTTCCGACTGCCGCTGCCGATTATCTCGAATATGAGCGGTTTTTGCTGCTCGACGCGATCAAACCGTTGATCGAAAACGGGCTGATTCGCGCTTATTCGATAAATTCGGTCAATCGGTACAGTTTATTAAACAAACAGGCCTCGCCGCCGTGGAAAGCCGAACTCTTGACGCGTTATGACCGCTATATTATGGATGAGGTACTGCCGCTGATTCGTAACGAATGCGGACAGGATGCGCGACCTTTGACGACCGGCGCAAGTTTGGGTGCATATTTGGCGGCAAACTGTTATTTTAAACACCCGGACAATTTTCGCGGCACCATTGCAATGAGCGGAAGTTACGACGTGCGTTCGTATTTGCAGGATTATTACGATGATAATGTCTATTTCAATAACCCGATGCAGTACGTCCAAAACCTAAACGATGATTACTTTTTGCCGATTCTGCAAAATGCCGATTCAATTGTAATAGCTACCGGGCAGGGAGCATTTGAAGCCCCTGAACGGACGAAGCAGTTTTGCGGTGTCTTAGGTCGAAAGGGAATTCCACATCTCTGTGAAGTCTGGGGCTACGATGTGAACCACGATTGGGATTGGTGGCGGAAAATGCTGCCGTATTATTTGGGAAGATTCCTTGAGGGATAACGGATAAGAAATAAATAAAAATGAGGGCTGAATAAGATTTGTGTAACTTCTTATTCAGCCCTCATTTTTATTTTTCAGTCTTTAATTATCTCCGTCCCCTTTTTTGCCCTTACGTTTGGTGCCTTCGACTTTCGGCTTTTCAGCCGGCGGCGGTTCCGGTTTTTTGACCGGCGGCGGGGCGGTAACGGGTTTCGGAGTGTCTTCGCGCGGTGCGACTTTCGGCGGCGGATTGGTGTTTTCAGGTTTAGCACTATCCGTCGAATCGGTCGGCAGCGGCACATCGGAAGGCGTATCGCCGCCATCCGAGTTTGATGATTCGCTCTTCTTGCTGCTCCGCGTTTTTGGTCCGGTATTAAAACTCACGCCGAGCTTTCTGCCCTCTTCATCAGCTTTTTCGAGTTTTTCGAGTTCTTCACGTTTGCGCTGTTCGACCAGTGATTTTATGTCGGAAGGCATATCGGGCGTTTTGTAAAAACTATCTTTCGGTTTGCCTTTCATAAATTCGCTCATAAAAGCGTTGAAGTAGGGAAGTGCGCCGTGTCCGCCGGTCATATTTCCGCCGAGATTTACTTTCTTTTCAGGATTTCCCATCCACACACCGGTCACATAGGTCGGCGTATAACCGATAAACCAAACGTCCGTGTGGTCGTTAACCGTGCCGGTCTTGCCCGCCAGCGGCTGACCGGCGGCATTTGCTCCCGGTGCAGTTCCGCCCGGACGAGTCACGCCCTGCATCATCTCAACCATCGTTCCGGCGACATATTCGCTGGTTACTTTTGATGTTGCTTCGTTTGATTCTTCAAGTAAAGTTCCGTCGCGGCTATATACTTTACGAATTAAATGCGGAGTGGCACGAACTCCCTTATTCGGAAAAACGGAGTAGGCGGAAACCATTTCAATCAGTGAAACTTCGCTTGCGCCGAGAGCTGACGGCAGACTCGGAGCCATCGGGTTGGTGATGCCGAAGCGTCTGACCATTTGTGCACCGGTTTGAACCCCGACCTGTTCAAGCAGGTGAACCGCCTGAATATTCATAGATTTTGCCAGCGCGGTTTTCATCGGCATATTTCCGCTGCTGAGCGAACCGTCGTAGTTGTGCGGCATCCAATTGCCTTTTTTAATCGGCGCACCGCTGACGATTGAATCGGGAGTCATTCCCCACTCGACCGCTGCTGTGTAAACGAAGGGTTTATAACACGAACCGGTTTGCCGCAAACCCTGAGTCGCATTGTTAAATTTACTGGTGTGAAAATCATAGCCGCCCACCATCGAGACAATTTCGCCCGTGTGAGAGTTGAGCGTAATCATCGAAGCCTGCACTTCCGGCACCTGTGAAAGGGCGACCTGCAAAGTCTGGTCATCTTCGTTGACTTCCTTTATTTCAAACTCCGGCAGAAAACCGACTTTCAATTCGCTGCCGGGTTTTTTGCCGCTTCTGCCCATATCTTTGGCGGTGACAACGGCTTTATACCTGCCGAAACGCACTAACGCTTCGTCTTTCGCCGGTTCCACCTTCATCACTAGACCCTTGATATATTCGCCTTTGGCATAATTATCGCCGTACCAATCGGCGTGTTTGAACGATTTCAAGGTGCGGTCAATTTCTTTTTGATCGGTTATCGGTTGATTGCTGTCATCAAGCAGCGCGTTTTCGTAATCGGAACGCCACGAGCGGCTACGGTCATACTGCCGCAAATTTTCGCGAATAACTTTAGTGGCGAGTTTTTGCGCGTCAACACTGATCGTCGTATAAACTTTTAGACCGCCCTGCGCCACGCGGGTCGTGTACTTTTCTTCCAGATATTTACGAACTTCTTCGACCGGGTAATCCCATGGAGTTGATTTCGGCAGCGATTGATAATAAGCCGTATCCGCCAACTTAATCGGCTTGGATTTAGCGGCATCGGCTTCCGACTGAGTGATTTTTCCGTATTTCGCCATCTGGTCAAGCACGGTGTCGCGGCGGTCTTTTGCTTTTTCGATGTTGCGCGTCGGCGAATATTCAGGCGATTTCGGAATCGCGGCGAGCAAAGCGGCTTCTTCTAAATTCAAATCTTTTAACGACTTGCCGAAATAAGTTCGCGCCCCGGCTTCAAAACCGTATGAACCCGCGCCGAGAAAAACGTAGTTCATATACATTTCAAGTATCTGTCGCTTGGTATATAACCGCTCGATTTCAAGAGCCATCATCCATTCGCTGATCTTGCGGGTGTAGGTTTGTTCGCGCGAAAGAAAAAGATTTTTGGCGAGTTGCTGCGTTATTGTTGACGCACCTTCCAATTTGCCGCCGGTAATATTTTTGAAAGCCGCCCCCGCGATGCGGTACGGGTCAATGCCGATGTGGTCGTAAAAACGGTTATCTTCAATTGAAAGCAGCGCGTCCTCGACATTTTTCGGAATCTCGCCCTCTTTGATCGGGATCCGTTTTTCAAGCGCGAATTCCGATAAAATCGTCTCACCGTCATCCGCATAAATTGTCGTCACCTGCGGCGGACGATACGTAGCGAGAGCAGAAACTTCCGTCGCGTAACGCGAATTATTAAGATAAGTAGAAGCCAAAATGCCCGTTAATGCTCCCGCCGACAGTGCCAGAACAAGTGCCGCCGGAATCCAAATATAGCTCCAAAAACTACGCTTTTTCGGCTCGGTTGATTCAATTTCTTTAGTCTTAATACTTTTCATTATCTTTATTTCTTTTATAGGATTTTCGCTTCAAATGCGAAGACACACTTACTCCGTGCGTGTTTCTGCATTAATTTATCGAAATCCGATTCAATGTTGACATTTTAATTTACAAATCGGCGCATTTTAACGCTGATGACAAAACCGATAGCAATAAACGTCGCCAGAACCGCTGACAGTCCTGCACTCATTAGCGGCAGCGGAACGCCGATTACCGGCAGAAATCCTAGCACCATCCCGACATTCATAAATATCTGAAAAGCCAGTTCTCCCACAATTGCCATAATGACCATCATCCCGGCGCGGTCAGGTGCCTGCCGCGCACCAGCGATGAGTCTCGACAAAAGCATCGCATAGGCTAACAGAAGTGAAATACAACCGATAAAGCCAGTATTCTCAGCCGTTACCGCGAAAATGAAATCGCTGTGCGGTTCGGGCAGAAATTTGAGCGCACTCTGCGAAGTTTCGGTGTCGCCTTTGATGCCCGACAATCCGCCTTTGCCGACCGTAATCATTGATTGAATCGTGTGGTAAGCATAGCCGCGCGGGTCGGCACTTTCCGGGTCAATAATGACATCTATCCGCTCTTTTTTGTAGCCTTTTAATTTTCCGGTCTGAACACCGACCCAGTAACCGACGGGCATCATTACCGCAATCGCCACCAGCGTCAAAACTACATAACGCATTTTAACTGCCGACAAGAACAGCATCACGGCAAGAATCGGAAAATAAGTGATTGACTGTCCCATATCCGGTTCGAGCAAAATCAAACCGACCGGAACCGCCAGTATTAAACTGCCGATGAAAATTTCTTTTAATTTTAAGGTTCCGTCTTTACGCGTGCCGAAATATTTGGCGAGCATCAGAATAACCGGAATTTTGACAAACTCCGACGGTTGAAACTGTCCGACGACGGGAACTCTGATCCAGCACTGCTGACCGTTTATTCGCATTCCAATTCCGGGAATCAAAACGATCACGAGCAGAAACAATCCGATTCCATAGAAAAACGGCGCGGCATCAATTACGCGCCGGTAATCGGTGAAGGCAACGACGAACATCGCGGTCAGCGCAATGAACAAACCGATAATTTGTTTTGACCAGTAGGATTCATTCGGCTGTGCGTTGTAGATTTGCCACACCCCGAAACTGACGATGGCGACTGCGAGAATCGCAATCAGCCAATCGAAATCCTTAAAATTACGCCTTTCAATTATTGCAGCCATTTTTCAGTTATTGCTCGTCGGTTATTCCTCGTTGAAGATATACTGTTATTTCTTAGCTATCTGCTGTCCTTCTAATAAGTTAGCGTGATTTTTCGCTAAGTACGCGTCGTAGACGCCCATCACCGCCGGAGCCGCATTTGATGCGCCGAAGCCCGAATTTTCGATTAGTGCGATTACGGCAATTTCAGGTTTATAAGCCGGTGCGAATGAAACAAACCAGGCGTGATCTTTTGCTCCGCCCGAGCCGAGTTCCGAGTTTTGCGCCGTGCCTGTTTTTCCAGCCATATCCCAGTTTGCTCTTTTGAAACGCCCCGCCGTGCCGCCCGCATTGACTACGCCCCACATTCCCTTCAAAACAAGATCATTCTGTTCAGGAGTCATTTCGACAATCTTTGGTTCGGGATGATTGAATTTGACGCTCGGACGCGCCGGAACGTAATTCGCATCTCCTTCCTGCCCGACTGCTCCGATTTCTTTGAACTCTTTCAACAGATGAGGCACATACATTCTGCCCTGCATTCCGACGCTCGAAACAGCACGAATCATCGAAATCGGAGTAACATTCACCGTTACCTGCCCGATTGAGGCAAAGACGGTTTCAATGTCGTTCCATTTTCCTTTGTCGCGTTTCCTAACATACGATTCGTATGATTTAGGAGTTTGGCTGATCTTTTCGTTTGGCAAATCAACACCGCTTTGTTTGTCATAATCGAAGTTTTCAACCATCTGCTTCAAGCCATCCAGTCCCATTTTCAGAGCCAGCCGATAGTAATAACCGTCGCAGGAATGTGTAATTGCCGAAGATAGATTCGGTGTTCCGTGATTGCCGCTTAAATCGCGTGTGAATCGGTTACCGACCTGAATACCGCCACCGCAGACAAGACTCGAATCTTTAACGGTAATCACTCCCTGTTGCAGTCCGGCAACCGATTCCGGGATTTTCCAAGTTGAACCGGGGTGAAATCTGCCTTGAATAGCGCGATTCAATAGCGGTCTCTCTTCATCCAATTGATATTTCGCTCTTTCCTTGCGTCCTTCCGGGGTCGCGCTTCCCATTACAAAAGCGTTCGGATCAAACGACGGTGCGGAAGCCATCGCTAAAACTTCTCCGTTATTCGGGTCTATTGAAATAATCGTCCCGCGTTTGGTCACCGAATTTGCCAATTGTTCTTCGGCTGCTTGCTGTAAATCAAGATCAATCGTTGAAACGAGGTCTTGACCGGCTTGCGGCTGAACGACTTCTATTTCGTTCTGGACGCGACCGCGACTGTCAACGATCACTTTTCGATAACCCGGTTTGCCGCGCAGATAATCATCGTAATACTGTTCGAGACCACCTTTGCCGATAATATCGCCGGGGCGCATCCCCTTTTCCTTCATTTCGGGCTTTTCGAGCTGTTTCGGACTGATTTCGCCGACATAGCCGAGAACGTGCGCCAACGTCGTTCCGAGCGGATAAAAACGCTGCGGCTGGATTTCGATCCGCAGTTCGGGATATTCCATCTCGTGCGATTCAACCCAGGTGATGTCCTGAATCGTGGCGTTTTCCTTCAACACCATCGTTTCGAATCCGGGTTGTTTTTTGATTAAGTCGAGCCGTTCGGTCAAAAATTGACGGTCAACATTCATTCCCTGCGCGTAATCGTCAAGGCGGTCGGTCACATCAATTTTTTTGATCGGTTCATTTGACAGCGTGACGTTGTAAGTCGGACGCGAATCAACCAACAGTTTGCCGTTGCGGTCGAAAATTGCACCGCGCGGAGCGGGAATCGGAATCAGTCGGATACGCTGGTTTTCAGCTTTGTTTTCGTAATAATCACCTCTGACAACCTGCAAATAATACAGGCGCACACCGAGAATCGTCAGCAGTACAAAAGCCACAACCTGAATTGTGCCGACCCTGATGCCTAAATTTTGAGCCTGATCGTATAACTTCATTTTTGTTAATCGGGATTTGAGAGCGGAGATTAATCAACCTGTTTCTTTCAATGTTCGACTTCTCGCTCTCAGCTAGTTTATCTTCTGTTTCCAAGCCTGATCGGGTTACGTCGTCTTGTTTGGCGACGCGATGCGAACACATCGCGCCTTCGGTTTCTAATCACGTTTTCCGCAAAAAAGCTGTCCAAAATCAAGTAAATAATTGTTCCTGCAATGGTGGTGCCGATAATCGAATAAGCCGTCGTCGTGACGAGTTCTCCGCTCGGGACTTGCCCCAGCAAACGGTGCATTCCGTAATAAACCAGATTACTCAACAAAGATGCACCTGCTATGACGGGAATGCGAAGTAAAAGGTTGTCCATATAGACACGCCGGACGATTTCCGAAACTATGTATGCTATCAATGTTTTAGAGAAACCGTTCGCCCCCAAAAGTCCGCCGCTCAACGCGTCAACCGCCAGCCCCGCAACTGTCCCGTAGAGAAGAGCTTTGATGGCATTTCGCTGAAGCGCGGCGTAAACTACGATAATCAACGGAAAATCAATATACGCAAAAGGCTCGGCAACATTGCGAAGCGTCCACTGAAGCAATACAGCAATTATCAATGCGACTGTGATTTTTACCTGTTCCATTTTTCGGGTTTCAGATTTCAGATTTCAGATTTCAGGTTAAAATCTTCTAACCTTGAACCTTGAACTTTGAACCTTGAACCAACTATTTCCTCTTGCCTTTATCGTCCTTAATTGCGTTGGGCAGAGCCTTATCATATTCGGGACGCGGCGGCGGTTCGTAAAGTATCACACCGACTTCCTGCATTGCCGAGAAGTTTGCGCCCGGTTTGATAAAAATCTGCTGTGAAACAGTAGCTGAACCCGTCCGTACTTCGACGATTTCGCCTATTTTCAATCCGGGCGGATAAACGCCTTCCTCGCCCGTCGTGTACACGCTGCTGCCCGACTGAACTTCGACGCTTCCCGGCACATAACCCATTTCAAGCAGTTCTTTTTTTCCCGTGCCGCTGACCACTCCGAGCGCGCTGGACGTGCCGACTTCACCGATGATTCCGCCCTCGCTTATTTTTTCCTTCGTAATCAGCCACACCTGCGCCGTCAAAAAGCTGACCGCCGAAACTCTGCCGACCAAACCGCCCTTGGTGACGACCGGCATATTCAGTTTCACGCCGTCCGAACTTCCGCGATTAATAATTATCGTATCGAACCAGGCTGACGGGTCGCGCCCGATGATTTGAGCCGGTTTTATTTTCAGGTCGGTTCCTTCCTTGAGTTCGAGCAGTGACCGCAATCTTTGAGCCTCGACCGCTAAACTCTCCCGGCTTTGAAGTTCTACTTCGAGTTCCTGAATTTTTTGTTTGAGAGCGTCATTTTCGCTCTGTGCAGTTCGCAGTGAAGAAATTCTCTGAAAATAGCCGGTCACGCCGAAGGTCAAAGTCGTGACCGGCGACTGGACAAAATCCGCCGCCGTCTGCGCCCACACGCGCACCACACTCTGTTGCGATTCGGTTTTTGCGGAATACGCCATCAGAATAAAGTTGCCCAAAAGCAGTGCAATCATTAGCCACGGCGTTAATTTCCAAACCTGTTTCTGGCTTCGCTCAATCATCTTTCAAGTCTCGAAAGTCTGGAAAGTCTGGAAAGTCTCGAAAGTCGCGAAAGTCTCGAAATCAGGAATCTTATCTTCCTTCCCAGACTTCCTGACCTTCGAGACTTTCCAGACTTTTTAGCTTCCCGTCATCAGTGAATTATCCCATTTGACGCGCTTGAGCAATTCAAAATCGGAGAGCATTTTGCCCGTTCCAAGCACAACTGAAGAAAGCGGGTCGTCCGCCAACACGACCGGTAAACCGGTTTCGATCATCAGACGTTTGTCGAGATTTTTGAGCAGTGCGCCGCCGCCGGTTAAAACTATTCCGCGTTCGACAATATCGGCGGAAAGCTCGGGTGGTGTGCGTTCGAGCGCGACGCGCACGGCGTTGATAATCGTCGCCACCGCATCGGAGAGTGCTTCGCGGATTTCTTCGTCACTGATCGTGATCGTTTTCGGAATTCCTTCGATTAAATTTCGTCCGCGCACATCCATCGAAAGCGGTTCTTCGAGCGGGAAAGCCGAACCGAGCGCGATTTTAATCGCTTCCGCCGTCCGTTCGCCGATCAACAGATTATATTTGCGTTTGATAAACTGCGTAATCGCTTCGTCCATTTCGTTGCCGGCGATGCGGACGGCGCGCGAATAAACGATGCCGGACAGCGAAATGACAGCGATGTCGGTCGTGCCGCCGCCGATGTCAACGACCATATTGCCGTGCGGTTCGGTAATCGGCAGACCCGCGCCGATTGCCGCCGCCATCGCTTCTTCGACCAGATAAACTTCGCTCGCTTTTGCACGATACGCCGAATCTTCAACGGCGCGGCGTTCGACCTGTGTAATCTCCGACGGAATGCCGATGACGACACGCGGGCGCACCCACGATTTGCCGTTATGAGCTTTGCGGATGAAATGCTGAAGCATTTTTTCAGTGACTTCAAAATTGGCGATCACGCCGTCCTTCATCGGACGAATCGCCACGATATTTCCCGGCGTTCTGCCGAGCATTTCTTTTGCGTCGCGTCCGACGGCTTCGACCTGATTGGTAACTTTATTGATTGCAACAATTGAAGGTTCGGAGACAACGATGCCGCGTCCTTTAGCGTAAACAAGTGTATTTGCCGTGCCGAGATCAATTGCCAAATCGCTCGAAAATAAACTGAATAGAGATTTAAATGCCATTTTTTTATACTTTTATTTCTAATAATTAAACTTTAAAATATGTTGATTTTTGAAGAATGAATTAGCTCCTTAAAAACTGCTTGAGCCTTACCGGGAAAAGACTTTTGCGCGACACATTTGAGCTTCTAGCATACACTTAAATCAACCTATATTTCCAATAGCAAGAAAGAATTTTTATATTTTTCTTGGAATGAATAAAAAACGAGTGATAAATTTGAAAAATTATCACTCGTTTCGATTTAGTTTATGTAAAAAATCACTTTTCTTTAGCGATATACTGCTCGTTCACGCCGTCCGAACGAGTCTCGACATCTTGAATAACGTAATTTTCACCCTTCGGAACGCTTTGCTCTTTTTCGAGCGCGGCTTCCAGAACATCGTCAATTCTGTGCGCCAAAATAAATTCCAGTTCGCCGCGCACGTCTTCGGGAATTTCCTCGATAACCGATTCGTTTTGGTACGGCATAATTATTCGACGAATTCCGGCACGATGCGCCGCGAGAACCTTTTCCTTGACTCCACCGACCGGGAAAACTAAACCCGAAAGCGTTATTTCGCCGGTCATTGACGTATCGGAACGGACTTTTCTGCCCGTGTAAAGCGACGCGAGAGCCGAAGCCATCGTGACACCCGCGCTCGGACCGTCTTTTGGGATTGCGCCCGCCGGAACGTGAACGTGAACGCCGTTCGATTTGATTTCTTCGGGATTAATTCCAAGTTCAACGGCGTGAGACCACAGATAAGACCGCGCCGCCATCGCCGATTCTTTCATCACTTCGCCGAGTTGTCCGGTCAAAGTCAAACCCGAACCGCCGGGAAGCATCGTCGCTTCGATAAATAAAATCTCGCCGCCCATTTCCGTCCAAGCCATTCCGGTCGCTACACCGGCGGGCATATCGTCACGCGCTTTTTCAGGATAAAAACGAGGAGAGCCAAGATAACCTTTGATCTCGTTTTCCGTGATTTTCACCTTTTCGGTTTTGCCCTGTGCCACGTTCAACGCGACCTTTCTCGCCAGATTGCCGACCGTTCTCTCTAATTGCCGAACGCCTGCTTCGCGTGTGTATCGCGCTGTCAAAAGATTGATCGCATCGTCAGTGACTTCCATTTGATCGGGCTGCAAACCGTTTTCTGTAATCTGTCGCGGCACGAGATACTGTTTGGCAATGTGCAGTTTTTCCTGATCGCTGTAACCGGCAATGTTGATAATTTCCATTCGGTCGCGCAGCGGCGCGGGAATCGGACCGAGCTGATTTGCCGTCGCAATAAAGAAAACTTTCGACAAATCGAACGGCAAATCCAAATAATGATCGCGGAAACTATTATTTTGCTGCGGATCGAGAATTTCCAAAAGAGCCGACGACGGATCACCGCGATAATCGTTGCCGAGCTTGTCAATTTCATCGAGCATCATAACCGGATTGTTGACACCGGCGCGGCGCAGCGACTGGATAATTCTTCCCGGCATCGCGCCGATATACGTCCGGCGATGTCCGCGCAATTCGGCTTCGTCGCGCATTCCGCCTAAACTCATCCGCTCGAATTCGCGCCCCAAAGCCCGCGCAATCGAGCGTCCGAGCGAGGTTTTACCGACTCCCGGAGGTCCGACGAATAAAATAATCGGACTTTTTGAATCGGGACGTAGTTTGACGACCGCAAGCGACTCCAGAATGCGTTTTTTAACATCTTCCAGTCCGTAATGATCTTCGTCGAGAATTTTTTGCGCCTCGTTTAAGTCTAATTTTTCTTCGCTCGCCTTTTTCCATGGCAATTCGAGAACGTATTCGAGATATGTGCGAATGACGTGATAATCCGGCGCGGCTTGCGGCAATTGTTCCATCCGCTTGAGTTCGCGTTCGGCTTCTTTTCTTACATCGTCCGGCAAGTCGGCGGTTTCGAGCCGTTCGCGCAATTGTCCGGCTTCGGCTTTTTCGCCATTTTCATCGTCGCCGAGTTCTTTCTGAATCGCCTTTAACTGCTGCCGCAAAATGTAATCGCGCTGCGATTTGTCCATCTCGGTCTGCGCTTCGGTAGCGATTTTCGAGCGAATCTGCATAATCTCGACTTCGCGGGCGAGCGCAGCGTGCGACAGATTCAGCAGTTCGTCAACCGTTTTCGCTTCGAGCATCTTCTGTTCGGTTTCGACACCCAAATCAAGCACCGACGCGAGAAAATAAGAAAGCTGCACCGGATTGTTCTGCGACACGACCGCCATCCGAATTTCCGGCGGCACATTCGGCAGCATCGCCAACGCCTGCTGCACCAGCCCCTGAATGTTGCGCTTCAACGCTTCGACTTCTTCATTGTCAACAATCGTCAAATCAGGCAGTGCTTCGACTTTCGCCTTGATAAACGGCTGTTCCTGCGACCAACTGAGAATTTTTACGCGGTCAACACCCTGCACGATCAACTGCAAAACATCTTCGGCTTTCATCATCCGCTTGATATTAACGATAGTTCCGACCTCGTACAGATCGGAAGTTTTCGCGTCGTCGCCGGTTACGCCTTCGGTTTTCGCCGTCACACAGCAAATGAGTTTTTCCTCGGTCGAAAGCGCAAACTCGACCGCCTTGATCGAACGCTCACGCCCGACCGCCAACGGCACGACCGTTTCAGGGAACAGCGTCGTATTTTGCAGCGGCAAGATCGCAATTTCAAACTGCTCCGGCGAATTTGTCTGTGAATTGTTTTCTGTTTGATTTTGAATATTTTCTTCTGCCATAAGATTAAGTATTTATTATATTTTTGCGTCAGCTTTGATGTTATTTTCCTTTCAAAAGATGAATGATTAATAAACCGTTGTCGAAATTATGTTCGACGCTCGCGCCTTCGATTGAAGCGGGAAACTGCAAGGTTTTTTCAAACCGGCTGTAAGTAATTTCCATCTGCTGATAAGAAAATCCGACGGCGCACGATTTATCTTTGCGGCAGCCGGCGATATACAAAACATTTCCCTGAATATCAATTTCGATGTCTTCCGCCGAAACCCCGGCGAGTTCGACTTTCACCAGCCACCCTTCCGGCGTTTGATAAACGTCCGCCGACGGGTACCAAAGTCTGTTCGAAGGCTTGGTGGTTTTCGATGAAGCCAGAAAATGAAAGTAACGATTAGTTGATCTTGCCATAATGTTTTAGTGATGAGTGATGAGCAATGAGTGATGAATTTTCTTATCATTCACCACTTATCACCTATTTATTATTCCAATAACCCGCGCCGCTGGAGATTTCTTCGAGCGTTTCAGCGATTTCGCGTTGGTCTTCCATTTCGAGCGCGATGTCCGCCATAGCGATAATTCCGGCGAGTTCGCCCGATTCTGTTATAACAGGAATGCGGCGCACTTGTTTGTCGCCCATAAGACGAATCGCTTCAAAAACGAAATCGTCCGGTTTGACCGAGAAAATTTCCGTCGTCATCACGTCGCCGATTTGAGCGTCGGCACTTTTTCCTTCGGCAATCGCCCGCACGACAATATCGCGGTCGGTGACGATGCCGACAAGTTTTTCGCCTTCGACAACCGGCATCGCGCCCATATCGCCGTCGCGCATCAAACGGGCGGTTTCCTGCAAACTCATCGTTCGGCTGACCGTTTGAACATTGCCCGTCATAATCTCGCGGCAGCGGCGACGCGCATTCTCTGAAAATTTATTCTCATTCATTTATTTTGCGACCTCACATTTGTTTATTATTATAATTTTGTTTGACTCGAACAAATAAAGCAAGTGGAAAAAATCAGCCGCGTGATTTGCTTATCTAAAATCTAAAATCTAAAATCCAAACTCAAGATGGGAAAACTACACGAAAATAAGCACAAACCGAAACGGCAGGGGAAAAAAGTGACGGTCGGCAAAGTCGGCGATGTCCCGGAAGGACGCGGCGCAACCGTTAAATTAAAAGGCGGCGGCGAAGTCGCCCTGTTTAATGTCAAAGGCGAATTTCACGCGATTGAAAATTTCTGCCCGCACAAAGCCTATCCGCTCGCCGATTCGAGATTGTATGGCAGCATCGTCGAATGTGATCTGCACGGCTGGCGTTTCGATGTCCGCAGCGGCGAATGTTTTACGAAAAAAGGGTGTTCGATTGAGAGTTATGAAGTCGTCGTTGAAGACGAAATGATAAAAATTTTAGTGTAAAATGTGAAAGTCCGGACGAAGTAAGGGCGTGATTTAAGTCGCCCCTAATTCATACGGACTTTCACATTATTCTTCGTCCATCCGCAATTTTTCCAGCACCGAAAAATCTTCGAGCGTTGTCGTGTCGCCCGCAATTTGATTTCCTGCCGCCAATTCTCTGAGCAAACGCCGCATAATTTTTCCGCTTCTCGTTTTCGGCAGCGCATCGGTGAAGCGCAAATCGTCGGGTTTTGCTAAACTTCCGATTTCTTTGGCGACGTGAGCGCGAAGTTCTTGTTTTAGTTCTTCGCTTCCGGTGCGTCCGCCTTCCAACGTGACAAAGGCGGCGATTGCCTGACCTTTGATTTCGTCCGGTTTCCCGACGACGGCGGCTTCGGCGACTGCCGGGTGTGAAACCAACGCGCTTTCAATTTCCGCCGTCCCTAATCTGTGACCGGAAACATTGATCACATCATCAACTCTGCCCATAATCCAGAAATAACCGCGTTCGTCGCGCCGTGCGCCGTCGCCCGCAAAATAGACGTTGGGAATTTCCGACCAGTATGTCTTTTTGTAGCGTTCGTCATCTTTCCAGATAGTTCGCAACATTGAAGGAAACGGCTTTTTGATGACGAGATAACCGCCCTCGTTCGTGCCGACTGATTTTCCGGCTTTGGTGACAATATCAATGATGATGCCGGGAAACGGACGTGTCGCCGTGCCGGGAACGGTCGGCGTGGCACCCGGAAGCGGCGAAATCATCGCCGCGCCGGTTTCCGTCTGCCACCAGGTATCTACAATCGGACATTTTTTTTTGCCGATAATCGTGTGATACCACATCCACGCTTCCGGGTTGATCGGTTCGCCGACCGTTCCCAAAAGCCGCAAACTCGACAGATCGTGCTTGAGCGGATGCTGTTCGCCCCATTTGATAAATGCGCGAATCGCTGTCGGCGCAGTGTAAAATATACTGATTTTGTGGCGTTCGATAATTCGCCAAAAACGGTCGGGTTCAGGATGATTCGGCGCACCTTCATACATGAAAACGGTCGCGCCGTTCGCCAGCGGTCCGTAAACGACGTAAGAATGTCCCGTGACCCAGCCGATGTCGGCGGTACACCAGTAAGTGTCTTCGTCCTTCAAATCGAAAATCCACTTCGACGTGATGTAGGTCTGTGTCAAATAGCCGCCCGTTGTGTGCAAAATGCCCTTCGGTTTGCCGGTCGTTCCCGATGTGTAAAGGATAAAAAGCGGATGTTCCGCGTCTAATTCTTCCGCCGGACAGACATCGTTGACGGTTTCCATCAGTTCGTGCCACCAGTAATCGCGCCCGATTTCCATATTGACTTTCGACGCGGTGCGTTTGAAAACGATGACGTTTTCGACCGACGGCGTTTCTCGGACGGCTTCGTCAACTACTTCCTTCAATTTAATTTCACTGCCGCGCCGATAACCGCCGTCCGCCGTGACGATTACTTTACATTCGCAGTCGTTCACGCGGTCACGAATTGCGTCCGCCGAAAATCCGCCGAAGATGACGGTGTGCGTCGCCCCGATTCGCGCACAAGCGAGCATCGCAATCGCCAGTTCGGGAATTAGCGGCATATAAAGCGCGACTCTATCGCCGGTTTCGACACCGGATTTCTTTAACACATTGGCAAATTTCGACACTTGACGGTGAAGCTGCTGATATGTCAAAGTCCGCACTTCGCCGGGTTCGCCTTCCCAGATAATCGCCGCTTTATTTTTGCGGTAAGTTTCCAGATGTCTGTCCAAACAGTTATACGCCGCGTTGATTTTGCCGCCGACGAACCATTCGGCGTGCGGTTCATCCCATTTCAAAATCGTCTCCCACTTCTTAAACCAGTGCAGATTTTCCGCGACGCTCGCCCAAAAATCTTCGGGTTTTTCGGCGGCTTGGTTATAAATTTGCTCGTATTCTTCGAAACTTTTGATGTGCGCCTGTTCCGCAAATTTCGGCGGCGGCGGAAAAACTCTGTTTTCGATTTGTGTTGATTCGATATTCGTTGATGATGATTCAGACATTTACGCTTTCTCCCGGATCAAAAATATAAAAAATTTCGACAGTTCTACCTGTTTAAATTTACGGCTTAAACTTTTTCAAGTAAAATTCTACCCGATAATATAAAATTTTTCCTCGTTTGATTTATTTTCCTGCGTCTGTCAGTGATGAAAACAGTGCCTGGAATCTGTTCTGCAAATGAATGGGGCGAATGAATTATGGTTTAGAGATTATGCGCTTTGTTAAAGAAAAACAAATTATTGAGAAAAATTAGAAATGAATAATCGCGGCAAATCTAACTTACACTAAATTTTCGTTAAGCCAAGGATCTCTAACCGCAATACAGTGACGCGACCGAAAACCTCTAACTTAACGAAAATATAATGTGATCTAGTATAAATAATTCACAGAAGCAAAACACGGCGGGACAACACTTTGCCTGCCGTTCCGCTCAATCAGAGAAAAGTTGCCGGATTTGACAAAAAATGAAGACTACCGCTGATTCGTTATTAATCTAACGAATTTCTTGGTTTTTTGACTTACTATTCAACGCTTATACGTGTGCTGAATTTCCGGTAGATTTATCATCAAAAAGCGCATCGTATTCGGCAGGCAGGGTGCCGCGCATTTTGTCAAATTCGCCCTCGGAGATGGCTTCGCGCAACACGGCGAGAACTGCCGCTGCGTGAGCTTTTGCCGTTTCCAAATCTTTCTCACCGGCGCGACTCGCCGTGCGTTTGATGAATTCTTCGACACCGAAGCCTTCACCTTCCGCTTCCGGGTCGTTTTTATGTTCGGTGATTAACGCGCCGATTTCTTCCGGCAGCTGGGCGGCGAGTTTCGCCGGGGCATTGCCTGCTAAATGGACAGCCAGAGTTTGCAGAACGGCACGGACAACAGTTAAAATTCGGTCGTTTTGTTCGGCTCCGATACGTGTTTGGACTTCGCTTAAGAATTCGTGATTTTGCATTTTTGTTTGTAAATTGTGAACAATCAGCCGTGCGCCGAATAAAATTAATGATCAAATGTTGGTTTGACGCGCAGCTAACTTCTTCATATTAGAAATTTATATTGTAAGAAGTTAATGTAGCTGTTTTCCCGTCGGGTGTATGTCACCCAACATACAAAAGAGGCAAAATTGATCGTTAAGCAACACCGGAGATTTTTCCCGGTTGACAAACGATTCTATTTTGCGTTTTCAATGATTTTTCAGCTTCTCGTAATTTTTCAATAAGTCTGCCGGATGCTGATAAACCTCGACGCAGCCGTTTTCGCGCAAATCTTTTTCAGTGAAACCGCCGCACAAAACGCCGACGATTTTGATTTTCGCCTTTGCTGCCGCCTCCGCGTCGTAAGGCGTATCACCAATAACCAGAACGTTTTCGAGTTTCGGATTGCCCAAAAGTTTGAGTGCGGCTTGAAAAATGTCCGGCTCCGGTTTCGATTTTTTCGCGTCGTCCGATGAGGTTGCTTTTTCGACCAAATCTTCGATGTCGGCAATTTTTTTATATTCTTCCACTTCATCTTCTTTTGATGAAGAAGCGAGAGCTGTTTTTTTGCCGTCGGCTTTGATGCGCTCGAAAAGCAGGCGCACTTCCGGGAACGGTTTGACGCGCAGCAAATACTCTTTTTTAAATATTTCGCCGCGCAATTCCGTCACTTCGTCGCCAAATTTCTCAATTTCCCGTTCAGTCAGAAACACCGGCAAAAGTGTGTCCGCGCCTTTGCCGATTTGGGCGCGCACCTTTTCAAACGGTATTTCTTTGCCGTATTTTGCAAACGCTTTCTGCCACGCTTCAGCGTGAAAATCGTTCGAGTCAATCAATGTTCCGTCAACATCGAAAATAAATGTTTCGATCATAATTTTGAGAGTGTCAATTGAAAAAATCAATTTGTCGCCTCTGCCAACAAACTAATTTATATAAAAGTCAATTCGCCGTAATTCAATGAAAAAATAGTATCTGTTTAGACTATACAGATATTTTGACCGAAAAAATACTGCGTCCCGTTTTCTGATGGGTAAGTTGTTATTGTGATGCGGTTTATGAGCATAAATATCCCGCCGGTTGATTAGTGTCGGTCGTTCTTGTGTCAAAGATTTTTGACTTTTCCGCCGTAAAAAAGGACAATAAAAACACTTTTCGTTCAGATTAACAAATTAATAATTTCGCTGACAAGTTAATGAGATAATCATATTTTTCGGGTTTTGGTTCTGCGACTCTGCGAATTCGAAAATACCGATTTTTTACTGATTTTTCGACATCTCCGAATGAAAACCAAAATCTGACATTCAAATTTTAGGGAGGATTGAATTGTGTTAAAAAAGACAATATACGCCGCGTTTTTCTTGTTCGTATTTTCATTGCAGTTTGCCAACGCCGCGCCGCCGGTTGATGAAGTTAATATGACGGGCAGTTTGTCCGGTGCGCCGTACCGCATTCGCGTTCCGGCAAATTGGAACGGAACTTTGCTCATTTACGCGCACGGCTATCGTGACCGCGCCGACCATCCGGGCGAAGTTGACGACCGCAGTGCCGATGTCGCACCGAGTGCGGCTCTCGAACCCGTTCTGCTCGCGCAGGGGTACGCGCTCGCCGGTTCCGCCTACCGCAATAACGGCTGGGCGGTGCAGGAAGGCATCGAAGATATAAAAAATCTGGCATTATTTTTCAACTCAAGCGTCAGTACGCCGCAAAAAACCATTTTGTGGGGATTTTCGATGGGCAGCGTGATTACTTTTTCGAGTATGGAACAGTATCCCAACCTTTATAACGGTGCGATTGCCGGATGTGCGGTCGGTGCCGGAACCTCCCGGTCGTGGGATGCTTCGGGTGATTTGGCTCTTGCCTACGACAAACTTTTCGGAATGCCCGCCGCCTGGGGAACGCCGGGTGACGTGCGAAACGATATAGATTTTGAAACCGAAGTTCAGCCGAAATTGGTTGCCGAAGTCAGCAATCAGGCAAATTTCCCGAAATTTGAATTTATCCGGCTCGTCACCGGCACGCCCGGACGCGGCATCACGCCGCCTGCGCCGCCGAATTTTTATCCGGGGTGGGTTTTTACCGATATGTTTTTCTCGACCGAAGCCCGCGCTGAACTCGAACGACGCGCCCGCGGTCCAATCGTGCAGAACGTCAATCGAAATTACAATTTGACCGACACGGAAAAAGCTTATCTCGTTGCGCTCGGCGTTCCCGCGCCGGTCATCGAAGGCTGGCTGGCTTCGATGAATGGCAGCCGTCTGTTTTATCCGCCGTATTATACCCGTTTCTATCTTTTCAATAACGCGGATTACAGAGGAACGATTCAAAGCCCGGTTCTGACTATTCATACCCTTTACGATCCGCTCGTCACGGTTTCGCAGGAGCGCGAATATCTCAAAACAGTCACGGCGGCAAACCGCACTCAGTTCTTGTATCAAACCTATACCAACGGCAACGGACACTGTAATTTTACGGGCGAACAGCTCGTCAGTTCCGTCGCGGCGATCAGCAGTTGGGTGAACAGCGGAACCAAGCCGACGGCGGCAAATTTCCCGACCGCCCTCGGTTTTCTGCCTGATAGCTTCGTGCCGCCGCCGATGAATCAACCGTAAACTGATGACTTTTTAGAATTGAAAAAGGTGATGAACAAGATTTGGTTCATCACCTTTTTATTTAAAGTTAGAGTGGGAAAAGTTAGCAAAAACAAACAATTTATTGTATATTGTAAAAATGAATGAACATTCACTCATTTTTACAGCGTGAAAGAAGAAAAAGATGTTGATTGACGACTTTTTGCCGCAGTATGACTTTATCGAAACGCACGACGTCAAAATTCGCGCGGCGGCGGAAACGGTTTTCGGTGCGGTCAATGAAATTGATTTATGCGAATCGCCGCTCATTCGCGCTCTGTTTTTTCTGCGCGGTTTGCCGAACGGACATTTGAAATTGGCGGATTTGCGAAAGTCGAAATTTGAAATTTTAGGCGTGGAAAAAGACAGAGAAATGTTGCTCGGTTTGGCGGGAAAATTTTGGACTCCACGCGGAGAAATGCAAACGATAAACACTGAGAATTTCCGCGACTTTAACAAAGAAGGTTTTGCCAAAGCCGTCTGGAATTTTTCGGTTGATTGCAGCGGAAATGAAACTCGCCTGACGACCGAAACGCGCATTTGCTGTCTCGATGACGCGAGCCGCCGCAGTTTCGGATTTTACTGGACGTTTATTCAGCCGTTCAGCAGCTTGATCAGACGCGAAATGCTGCGAATCGTGAAGAAAAAAGCGGAGATGAGCGCGTAGTTAATGTTAAAATAAAATTTATGCAAGTGACAATTGATTTGCCGGAAAATTTAGCCGTAAATCTGCAATCGTACAAAGGAAAATTGACGAGAATTTTTGAACTCGGTCTGCGCGAATTCGAGGCGAGTTCTGCGGTCGGTTATAAAAGCGTTGCGGAAGTTTTGGAGTTTTTTGCCGGTTTGCCTGCGCCTGCGGAAATTCTTGCGTTGCGACCTTCGGCGGAGATGCAGGAAAAAATTGACGAACTGCTCGAAAAAAATCGCCGCGAAGGCTTGAGCGAAGCGGAAGAACAAACTTGGGCGAGCTATGAATTTGTCGAACATCTGGTTCGCATCGCCAAAGCGAAAGCGTCGGCGCAATTAAAAAAATGAGCGTAACGTATGTTCCGACAGCCTTGCGAAATTCGGTTTACGAACGCGCCGAAGGCTTCTGCGAATATTGTCTTATTTCCGAAACGGTCAGTTTTGCAAAACATCAGATTGACCACGTTATCGCGGAAAAACACGGTGGGCGAACAACGGAAGAAAATCTAGCGTTGTCGTGCGCGATCTGCAACAAATATAAAGGCAGCGACATCGCTTCGATTGACGATAAAACAGGCGCAATCGTGCCGCTTTTCAATCCGCGAACGGACGTTTGGAGCAAACATTTTAGAATTGAAAACGGAATTTTTATCGGCTTAATGCCAAACGCGAGAGCAACGATTCGGCTTTTGCAAATAAATAACGTAGCGCGAATTGAAGAACAGAAAATTTGACGGAGTTAAAATATGTCTGTTGTAAAAATTCGCATTTATCAGGTGGATATGAGTTCGGCAAACAACGAGTGGAAATTAACTAAAACTGAGTTTGTTGAAGTGAAGTCTGATAAAAAAATTATCGGAAAGAAAGCAGGACAAATCTTAGCAAGCGCTTTTCCTGAATTTGACAGATTAAATACACGAGAAGGTTTACAAAAACATGATGAAGGCTTTCTTGCAATGAGACCTTTAAAGAAGGAAGAAAAAGTCAGTTATCACGATGTTTGGGAATACGCATTAGTTTCAGAGGATACAGAATAAAAGGAAAAAATTATGAAAGAAGCAGTTATCGTATCAGCCGTGCGGACGGCTGTCGGGAAAGCTCCGAAAGGAACTTTGAAAAATTCGCGTCCTGATGATTTGGGCGCGGCGGCGATTCGTGAAGCAGTCAAACGCGTTGAGGGTTTGGATTTATCGCAGATTGACGATGTGGTGATGGGCTGCGCGTTTCCCGAAGCCGAGCAGGGGATGAACGTGGCGCGGACGGCGGCGATTGAAGCGGGTTTGCCGGTGGAAGTTTCGGCGATGACGGTTAATCGTTATTGCTCATCGGGTTTGCAAACTATTGCAATTGCGGCGGATCGGATTCGCACGGGCGGCGCGGACATTATCGTTGCGGGCGGACTTGAAACGATGTCTATGATTCCGATGGGCGGCAATGTCGTGCGTCCGAATCCGAAAATCGTTGATAATTATCCCGATTATTATTTGAATATGGGTTTGACCGCCGAAAATCTGGCGAAGAAATACGAAATCACGCGCGAACAGGCGGATGAATTTTCGTTGCAATCGCATCAGAAAGCGGCGGCGGCGATTAAAGAAGGTAGGTTCAAAGACGAAATCGTGCCGTTCACCGTACGCGTTGACGAAGTTGACGAAAACGGGCGTGTGCGCTCGAAAGAAGTCGTTTTCGACACCGACGAAGGCGTGCGTTACGACGCTTCGATGGAAGGTTTTGCAAAACTGCGTCCGGTTTTTCACGTTAAAGGCACGGTCACGGCGGGCAATTCGTCGCAAATGTCGGACGGTGCGGCGGCGGCGGTTGTGATGAGTTTGGATAAAGCTAACGAATTGGGATTAAAGCCGCTTGCTCGTTTCGTGTCGTTTGCGACTTCCGGTTGTTTGCCCGAAGAAATGGGCATCGGTCCGGTTTACGCGATTCCGAAAGCGTTGAAATTAGCGGGATTGACTCTGGAAGATATTGACATCATCGAATTAAATGAAGCATTCGCCGCGCAGGGTTTGTCGGTGATGAAAGTTCTCGAAATGAACCCGGCAAAAGTCAACGTCAATGGCGGCGCGGTCGCTCTCGGACATCCGCTCGGCTGCACCGGCGCGAAACTGACGGCGACGCTGTTGCAGGAATTAAAACGCTCCGGCGGACGCTACGGAATGGTCACGATGTGTGTCGGCGGCGGAATGGGCGCGGCGGGAATTTTCGAGCGATTGGATTAAATATGCGCCAGGTTTTCAGTAAATTTTGAATAACGCCGCAAAAAATAAAAGACGACGCAAACTGTAAAATCGCGTCGTCTTTTTTCGTGAAAATATTAAAGGAGAAATTAAATTTCGTCTCCATCTTTTGAACTTTCGTCGAGTTCCCAGCGATTGCGGTCGCGCTTCTCCATTTTTTCGAGCAAATCGAGCGGTTCGTTGTCCTGAAAATCTACGCCGTAAGCGTGGGCGTTGGCTTCCACATCCGATTGGTCGGGGGTCGGGTTATGTCCGGCAAAGGATTCCGCGCCCGAATCGTTGACATCTTCCCACTCGGCATCAATGTCGCCGCCCGAATCGGCGGGCGATGAAGCGTTGTGTTCTTCTAGTCGCTGTTTTAATTCGCCCGGAGCCTGCGGCGCGGCGGCGATTTCTTCAGCCATTACATCTTTAATTTCTTTATCGGTCGGAGTTTTACTTTTTGAATTCATCCCTTGATCCTCGTTGTTGTTTTCCATAAATTTGAGAATATCACACCGCCGCGCGATTGGAAAAGAATTAGATAAAAACGATTGACTGCGCCGATGGAATCTCAAACCGTTTGCGGCAGCGCATATTTTTACACATCAACTGATCGTCAACGCGCACCATATAATCACGCGATTTGTCGAAACGCGCCCGGTCGTCGCGGTTCATATTGCGCGACGGATTTCTTTTTTTCGTCCGCTTCAACCAGCGCACTTCATAATCGTTTCGTTCACGACACATCGGGCAAGCAAAATTCGCCGTTTTGGTTTCCTGTTTCTCGTCAAAAATATCTCTTTCCTGCATAAAAATATTACCTCGTTTTCAAATCTGCAAAGCGGATATCATTATAAACTATCTCCGCCCGCAAGACGGGAAATATTTTCAGGTTTCAGGTTTAACATTGAATATTGAACACGCGAAAGCCGTGATATATTTGCACATATCACGGCTTTCAATTTGTTTTGGCTGGTTTAGTATCCGCGACGATAATATCTTTTGTTTTTCGGGTTAACTTTGTATGTGTAGAGTGCCGAACCGCCCGCGCCTGCCGCTGCGCCAATCAATGCACCTTTTCTGCCGCCAATCAATGCGCCGAGTAATGTTCCCGCGCCGGTTCCGATGCCGATATTGATTAAGTTACGATGTCTGTCGTAAACGCTCGGCTTTGCGTAATTGCGGGTTGTGTATGTGCGATTGCTGTTCACACGATTGCTGTTGTAATTTCGTCTAGTTTGAGCATTTGCCGTGAACGGCAGCATAATCGCCATCATCGCCATCAACAAGAATGTTACTGTAAATTTTTTCATTTTTTTATTTCTCCTTAAAAATTTGAAAGCTGCTGGCTTTCTGTCAATTATAGTAATAGCAATGACCGTGCCATAATCATAAATGCTAATACTTGCAGAGATTTACAAATCGTTCAAGGGTTTTTGTGATGACTTGCTTATACTATTTCGGGCAAACATCAACGGAATAGTTTAGAGAGCTTCAATCGTGAATTGTTAATAGAAGATAAGGAAGAGTTTTGACATCAAATAACAAGGGAAAAAATGAAAAAGCCGCAATGCTGCGACATTGCGGCTTTTCAATTTCGGCTAAAAATTAAAATTGTTAAAATTAATAGCGTCGTTTTTTCTTATTCAAAACATAAGTGTAGAGTGCGCCGCTGCCCGCGCCGATTAATGCGCCGACACCTGCGCCGCGTCTCCCGCCGGCGATGCCGCCGATTAACGCGCCGCCGCCGGTCGCAATGCCTAGATTAACGACGTTGCGGTGACGGCGATAAAAACTCGGTCGTTGATAAACATAACCGCGATTGCCGTAATAGCCGTTGTTTGAATAACCGCGATTTTCATAAGAACTTTCCGAATAGCCGCGATTTCCATAAGAACTGCGGCTGACATTGCGCCGGTTGTAGTTGCGCCGATTGTAATTTCGGCTGTTGTTATAACTGCTCCGGCGAACCTGGCGGCAGCGACACGTTTGCGCGTCAGCGGTCAGCGGCACCGTGACCGCAAAAACTAACGACATCATCAATCCGACAATAAATTTTTTCATCATTTTTCACTCCTTGCGTTATTTAATTTATGGGGAGAGTGAAATATACTAATATACTAAAGTATGGGAAGAGCAAAATTTGGGGAAAGTGCAGTTTTAAAGATAAACTTCCGCGCCCGAAATGGCAAGTCAGGAAAAACAGGATTACAGAGGGGAACAAAAGAATGAAATTTATTCGCTATTCAAAATTCAAGGGTTTCAATGTGTCGGACATCAATCTCGGCGATCTGATGAGTTCGCTGTCGGATATGATGCTCGATTCGGGCTACAACGACGATTACTACTGGTCGCGCCAGCGCAATCAAATGGACGATTCACTCGACGCGCTGCGGCAATCTCTGCTTGAGGCGTTGATGGAACAGGGCGTTTTAGACGAAATGGACGTTGAAAAAATGCTCGCCGATAACGACGGCAAATTTAAAGGTTCGCTGCTCGAAGAACTTATTAATCAATTGATCGAAAGATTGGTCGAAGAAGGCTATTTGAATCTAAAAGAAGTCGAACAACAGCGGCAGGAACAGCAAAACGGACAGGGACAGGGCGAAGTCGGCGAAGCGCAGCCGCGCGATGTGCGCTTTGAAGTGACTGAAAAAGGCTTGGATTTTCTCGGCTATAAAACGCTGCAAAAACTGCTCGGTTCGATGGGCAAATCCACTATCGGCAGACACGACACGCACTATCTCGACACCGGTATCGAAGCCGCGCAAGCCTCGAAAGAATACGAATTCGGCGACACAATTAATCTCGATGTCAATTCGACTTTGCTGTCGGCAATCGCCCGGGAAGGTTTGGGCGTTCCGCTCAATTTGGAATATAAAGATTTGCACGTTTATCAGCAGGATTATCAATCGTCGTGCGCGACCGTTGTGATGCTCGACTGCTCGCATTCGATGATTCTTTACGGCGAAGACCGCTTTACGCCCGCCAAAAAAGTTGCGCTCGCTTTGGCTCATTTAATCAGAACGCAGTATGCCGGTGATTCCTTGAAAATAGTCTTGTTTCACGACGGCGCGGAAGAATTGCCTTTAGCAAAATTAGCAACAACGCAGGTCGGACCGTATCACACGAATACGGCGGAAGGGTTGAAACTTGCCCGGAGAATCTTAAACGCGCAGCGCAAAGATATGAAACAAATCGTGATGGTCACGGACGGCAAACCGACGGCGTGTTATATCGAACCGTCAAACGCCGCGTATTTCGCGCACCGCCGCTATTCGCAAAACGTCGAAAGCGACAAGAAAATGCTCTACAAAAATTCGATGGGCAACGACCCGTTCGTGATGGCGGAAACGATGAAGGAAGTGCAGGCGTGTCGCAAATCCGGCATTATGATTAATACATTTATGCTCGCCAGCGATTATTATCTGGTCGAATTCGTCAAACAAATGTCTGCAATGACACGCGGCAAAGCGTATTTCGCCAATCCGAATAATTTGACGCAATTTGTCTTGATGGATTTTATGAACCGCCGAACGAGCAAAGTAAAATAAATGAAGCAAAAAGCATTCTGTTCGTGGAGCGGCGGCAAAGATTCGTGTCTCGCCTTAAACCGTGCGGTTGAAAATGATTATGAGGTGACGCATCTTTTGACGATGTTTGACGAAACGGGCTTGCATTCGCGTTCGCATTCGGTTTCGCGGGAAGTGATGCGGGCACAAGCCGACGCGCTCCGGTTGGAATTGATTACGCCGAATGCGTCGTGGCAAAGTTACGAAACGGTATTTATCGAGGAACTAAAACGGTTGAAAGCGCAAAATTTTGACGCAGCGATTTTCGGCGACATTGATTTGCAGGCGCACCGCGATTGGGAAGAAAAGGTTTGTGCGGCAGCAGAATTAGAAGCGGTGTTGCCGTTGTGGAACGAAAACCGGCTGGATTTGGTCAACGAATTTTGGCGCGAAGGTTTTCGTTCGGTCGTTATCTGCGTCAACGAAAAATATTTGCCCAAAGAATTTTGCGGTCGCGTCTTCGACAAACAGTTTGTGGCAGATTTACCGGACGGCGTGGATGCCTGCGGTGAAAACGGCGAATTTCACACTTTTGTTTTCGACGGGAAACTTTTCAAGAATGCGGTTGATTACAAAATCGCCCGAATCTACAATCACACGCCCGCTTTTCTGTCGGGCGACGCGGCGAGTTTTTGGTATGCCGAGCTGACTTTGTAAAATATATAAATGCTTTTTCGTGAACTTTTAACATCTGAACTGCACAATCAACGCGGCGATTTTCAGCGTTTTGCCGACACGCAGTTCGGCGACTTGACTGATTATCTGGAAAAACTGCAAGTCCTGTGTAAAACGCCGAGCGCAGATATTTGGGACAAATTACAGGATAGGGACGACGCGGGCGCACTGCCGTCGGCGGAGTTGAACGATGCAGAGTCTTTTTCGTTCGCATTTGCGGAGAAATGGGCGAATCACGAAGAAGCGCGGGCGTGGGCGAACGGTATTTTGCAAAACCGCACTACATTTGCGGCGGACGGCAGTCAGCTTTATGCTGAAAAAGAAACGTCCTTGCCGGTGGCGGCGATTCAAATCGGCTGGTTTGAAAACCCGCATAATGCCGAACAATCTTACGAGAAAAACGCCAAGTTTTTCGTGCTTTCGCCGGAAAAACTTTTGTCGCAGGACGAACCCGTCATTCCCGAAACGAAAGTCGGACAGATTCGTTTTGAAGCGGAGATCGAAAAGGTCGAAGATTTTCTGCAGAAGAAAAGCGGCTGGCAATCTCGCGGCGAACGAATGCCGTTGGCTTTCTACGACGGTACACTTCTTTTATCAACCCCGCATCCGCAGACGAGTTTGCAGGTTAGTTTTACCAATAAATTAGTTGAACTCGCCCGCTTTTCAATCGCCGCGCAAGTTCCGCTCGTCGGTTATGTTGACCGCAGTTACGCACGAGATTTATTGACCTTACTGGATAATTTCGGCGACAGTGCGCTATCCAATATGAGAACTTTGTACGACGCGACGATTCTGCACGCGGCGACTGATAACTTTCCGCAAGTTTTGAAAAATTGGGGCGACCGAACCTGTTATTGCTATTCAAAACGACGCGGTTTGAGCGCGTTTATTGAACCGGAAACAAACAGGTCAATCGTTGGATTTACATATTTGCAGACGACTTCCGACGGCGCACCGGCGCGTCTCGATATTCCGTCGTGGGTTTATGAAGCCGGTCTTTTGAACGAAGTTTTAGATGTCGTCCGCGCCGAATGCGTGATCGGTTTGGGCTATCCATACGCATTAGAAACAGCCGATCAAACGGCAGTCATCACGATGCGCGACCGCGAAGTTTTTCTCGGTGCTTTACAAGACTTTGCCAGTCGTGAAAAACTAAACTTCAGCGTGGCGCGAAAAGCGGCGAGCAAAGGCAGAAGACGATAATGCAAAAAGATAAAGATCAGACAGCGGAAAACAGCGGCGAGCGGCAGACAAATTTTGAACGTCCGCTACCGATTGCCGTTGCCGTCTGCGGTTTTTGTCCGGCTTGCGGCGCAGAGGCGCGACGCGGCGATGCCCAATTTTGTTTGGTTTGCGGAAAACTTCTGCGTGAAGAATATCAACCGCTCGACAGTTTGCGGGCTTCTTATCGTTTGCAGGGACAATCTTTTTTGATTGAAAATGCCGAACGCAAGGAAATCGTCAATTTGTTTGAACGCAACGAAAATACGGTTTCACAGATGGCTTGGGCGTGTTTTGTTTATTCGCTCGTGCCGTACATCGGAATTTTATTTGTGCCGTTCACGTTCATCGTCAGCAGTTTTGGATATTTTACTTATCTGCGCCACCCGCAGCTTGGCGGACGCAAATTCGCTCTCGTCAGTTTTTGTTTGAGCTTCATCGTTTTAGCGATTCAGATTCTTTTGTGGTGGCTGCTTTACATCGTTCCCGAACTCGGCAGGCAAATGTGATAGAAAGGTGAAAGATCGAAGACGCATACCTTTAAAATTTTTCTCCTTTTTTAAGAGTATAGATTCATCGGTCTGGTCAGCAGCGCAACCGGGTCGGCGACGTTTAAAACTTCTCTCACGAAAAATGGTTCGCCCGCCGCCGCGCCAATCAAACTTCCGAAATAGCGCGAACGATTTTCGAGTTCGTCAATAAATCCTTCGTTCGTCAGGCGCGTTTCCAATTCGTCTTTACCGGCATTTGGATTGTAAAACTGAGATTTATGGGCGCGAATCGCTTCTGTTTTTTGGTCGAGAAAATCGGAAATATCAACGACGAATGACGGGGTGACGCGCTGGGAAAAAATATTGTGCGCGACAATCGGCGCGTTCGTCCGTTCCTGTCCGAAATCGCCGTCGTATTTCTGCATCGAACACAGCCGCGCCGCTTCACGAACGAGCTGCACGATGTGATTGTGGTCGGGATGCGGGTCGTCGGCTTGGTGGGTCAGCAAAACTTTCGGCTTCAAACGGCGCAAAACCCTGACTAATTTCGTGCGCGTCTCTTCCGTCACCCAAACGTGACCGTCGGGCAGTTCGAGATTTTCGCGCACATCCAATTTCAAAATCTGCGCCGCTTCGTCGGCTTCGGCGGCGCGTCCTACAACCGTCCCGCGCGTTCCCATTTCACCTTTCGTTACGTCGAGTGCGCCGGTTTTGTAGCCGAGCGATTTCATTTTCAAAAGCGTTCCGCCGACGGTTAATTCAACATCGTCGGGGTGCGCGAAAATTGCCAAAATATCTATTTCCATTGTAAATTCCAGATTCCAAATTCCAAATTCCAGACTTTCACCTGGAAAGGTTTATAATTACGTTCGTTTGATTCTATTTGTACGGAAAAGGTTCTGGCAAATCTGAAATCTGGAATTTGGAATATGAAAATTATCATACTCGGTGCGGGAACGGCGGTTCCGCACCCGCAACGCAGTTCGTCGGGTTATTGGTTGAAATGTGAAAACGGTTCGCTGTTGCTCGACTGTTCGGCTTCGGCAATTCACCGGATGGCGCAGGAAAATCTCGATTGGGCGAAGCTCGACGCGATCTGGATTTCGCACTTTCATCTCGATCATATCGGCGGACTCGCGCCGTTTTTGTTCGGTACGAAACACGCGCCTGAAACACAGAACAGAGAAAAAACGCTGACAATTTTCGGCGCGAAAGGTTTGAAGAAACTAATTGTATCTTTCGATGCGGCAAACGATTACGGACTTCTTGAACAGCCATTTCCGCTTGAAATAATTGAAGTCGAACCGCTCGACAAGTTCGAGATTCTGCCGAAAGTCGAAGCCGTCGCCGTCAAAACGCCTCACACCGCCGAAAGTTTGGCGATTCACATCAGAGATCAAGATAAAACGCTCGTTTATTCCGGCGACACCGGATTTACGAAAGATTTGGGAACGCTGGCGCGGGGCGTTGATTTGCTGATTTTGGAATGTTCTTTTTTCAAGAATAAACCGACCGAAAAACACCTCGAATTGTCAGAAGCGATGTATCTCGTCGGATATGCCAAGCCGAAAAAAGTTATCCTGACGCATCTTTACCCGGAATGGGATGCGGTTGATTTTCAAGCCGAAGTCAACAAATTATCGCCGTCCTGCGAAGTTGTCGAAGCGCGGGACGGCATAAAATTAAAAATCTAATCGGAACAATCGGCGGTGATTTAATCCGAGTCTCAACTTTTCACCATACAAAGCTAAGGCTTGACTGAAATACCCAACAGTTACCAGCATCTCGTTTTCTGGTAAATTTTATAAATGCCGGGTATTCACTTCAAAATTATCGCTTTGAGCGCAGTTCTGCTAAGATTTCAACGGGAGAAAATTTGAGATGAGTAAAAATAATACTGCCGTCAAACCGACATCATACACGCCCGAAGAATATCTCGCCTTCGAGCGCGAGGCGGAAGAAAAACACGAATTCATTGACGGCGAAATCGTCGCAATGGCAGGCGCGAGCCGCGAACATAATTTAATCGGAACAAATGTGACCGTTGATTTAGGCTATCAGTTACGTGGCAAAAAATGCGAACTTTACGCTAACGATATGCGCGTCCGAATACGAAACGGGCGTTACGGTTATCCTGATGTCGTCATCGTTTGCGACGAACCGCAGTTTGATGATGACGAATTCGACATTTTACTGAACCCGACAATTATCGTCGAGGTTCTTTCAAAATCAACCCGTTTCCGCGACAAAACAGAAAAACTCATCGCTTATCAAAAAATGGACAGCCTGCGCGAGTGTCTGCTCATCGAACAGATCGAACCGCGCGTCGAACACTATATCAAGCAAACATCAAAACAGTGGCTTTTGAAAATCTACGAAGAACTTAACGAGGTGATCGTTTTGGAGTCAGTTGACTGCCAGATTTCCCTTGCCGATGTTTACGCGCAAATCGAGTTTGGAAAACAAATCGAAAGCTGATCTTATTCAAACAAATCGCGCTTAAACCTCTGTTTTACATCTTGAAACTGCAACACATCAGAGCGTTTATTCGATGTGTATCTTTCGGTCTTTTGCAGACGATTTTTAAATCAAAGAGTCAGTGTTTTGATTTTTCAAATCAAATGATGAAAACCTTATTCGTCCGAAATGCTCTGCTGTTTGGTTAAGCGAACACGCAGAATATAAACCTTTTCGTCTTTTATGGAAAATAAAATTCGATAAATATGCGGCTTTTTACCGTAAATTAATTGCCGGACGACAACATCGAACGCTTCGCTTTCTGAACTTACCGAACATCTTTCGGGAAATTTTGAAAGCGAAGTTACCGCTTGACTGATTCCCCACAGCCATTTTTCCGCCGCATCCGGGTAATTTTCCAACAACCAAGTATTCACCTCAAAAATATTAGCTTTCGCAGAGGGCGTAATAATAACTTGAAACAGCACTTATGACACCCCGCCGGTGTTTTGTAAAAGTTCAGCAAAAACTTTTTCGGCAGAATCGCCTCGTCCGGCTTTCATTTCCGCAATCGCCGGTTTTAATGCCTCGATAGTTTCCAATTTTTCGGCGATTTCGAGCAGTTTTTGATAGCTTTTTGCGTCCTGTACAACCAACTCGGCTTTTCCGTTGATCGTCAAAACCATCGGCTTTCCCTTTTTCTTCAATTGTTCGATGAATTCGCTCGTGTGACGTTTGAAATTTGAAAGTGAATCTATTTCCTCTATTAAATTTATCATTATCCTTAACCTCGACATCAAATTTACACTAAATTTGATGTCGAAACAATTTTACTCGAACAATCCGCGCTTAAACCTTTGTTTGACATCCTGAAACTGCCGCACATCCGAGCGTTTTTGCGAAGTATATTCTTCGGTCGTGTTGCGGGCGACAACTTCGTATAAAATCGCCTGCTTGTCGCCTTTTTTTCGCAAAATGCGCCCTAAACGCTGGATGTGTTCGCGTGAAGAACCCGAACCAGATAAAATTATCGCCACCGAAGCGTCGGGAATATTGACACCTTCATTGAGAACTTTTGACGTGCAGAGCGCGAGAACGTCGCCCGCGTTAAATGCGTCGAGCCAGAATTTGCGTTCTTTGACGTTGGTCTCGTGTGTGATCGCCGGAATCAGATAATCGTTCGAGATTTGGTAAACCATCTCGTTTTCAGCGGTGAAAATCAAAGTTTTGTCGTGTTTGTGGCGAATCAGTAAATCCTGCAAAACTCTGATTTTAGAGTCGGTTCCGAGTGCGATTTTTTTTTGATTGCGGTAGGCTTTCATCGCGCGTCTGCCGTCTTCACTTTTTGCGCTGTGGATTAAAAACATTCGCCAGCCTTCTTGTCCGTAAGGCAGATTTTTGTAGCGTTTAAAATCGGTGTAAACCTGCCGTTCGCGGTCGTAGGCGCGGCGTTCTTCTTCGCTCAAATCAACCTCGATGCGTTCGACGATATACTCGGCGAGATATTCGCCCGCAATGTCCTGCGCTTCGAGCCGATAGACGAATTTTCCGACGATTTCTTCCAACAGCGCATCGGCAATTTCATCGCGGTCGGGCGTTGCCGACAAACCGAGCCTGAACGGGGCAATCGCAAATTCCGCCGCGTATTTGTAGCCTTCTGACGGCAAGTGATGACATTCATCAAAAATTATCAGCCCGAATTGATTGCCGAGTCGTTCCTGATGGCGAAATGCCGAAGCGTAAGTCGTTACCGTAATCGCGCCGATTTCATAAAAACCGCCGCCGATCAGCCCGATTTCCGCATTAAAAGTGGAAATTAATAAGTCATACCACTGATTCATCAAATCGAGCGTCGGGACAACGACGAGCGTTTGCCGCCCGCACATTTCAATCGCCATCGTCGCCGCGTGAGTTTTCCCCGCACCGGTCGGCAAAACGATCACGCCATTACGTTTATTTGCCTTCCACGCTTCGATTGATTCGGTTTGATACGGGCGCGGTTTGAGACTGAATTTTTGTTTGAAATCGAAATCCGAGTAACTTTTAGCCGCATCTTCATAATCAATTTTTGAGCGGACGAATTCGGTAATAACATCGCGGTATTTATAAGCCGGAGCGCGAAAATGTTTGGTGCGTTCGTCCCATACGAAAGCCTGCGGGACGCTCGTTTTTTCGTCTGCACCTTCTAAAATTAATGTTCCTGATTCAAATTTAAGCGTGTACATTTTGTTTTAATTCCGCCCGTGTCCACCGCGTTTCTTTCCAATTCTTCTGCTGCGCTTCATCAAGAAAAGTCCACGCCACAACGCGACTGATTTTATTGCCTTGACCCATCGGAATCGTGTGGACTTCAAGAGCTTTCGCTAATTTTAGTGCGGCGTAAACATTTCTGAGACTGGATTGTTTAGAAATCAATGTCGAAAACCAAAAACACGAACTTCTAAATTCCACGCTTTCGCGGATCATACTTCCGACGAACTTTTCTTCGCCGCCCTCGCACCAAATTTCACGATTGTTTCCGCCGAAATTTCTGATCGGTTTCGTAATTTTTTTGTCCTTCAAATTTGATAATTTTTGAATATTTCCGGCATTCGCTTCCGCCGGTGACGAATGAAACGGCGGATTACAGATTGATAAATCAAACAATTCATCCGGGCGGATTATTCCGCGATAGATATTTTTCACATCATTTTGCGGTCGGCATTCGACCATCCCTTGCAGACGCGAATTGTTTTGAATAATTTTATTTACCGCCGTCATTGAAACTGGATCAATCTCCGAACCGACAAACGACCAGCCGTATTCCCGGTTGCCGATAATCGGGTAAATGCAGTTTGCACCGACCCCGATGTCGAGACAGGTGATGTGCATTCCCGTCGGAATTTTCCCGTCGTTTTTCGCTGCCAACAGGTCGGCAATGTTATGGATATAGTCCGCTCTGCCGGGAATCGGCGGACATAAATAATTGGCGGGAATATCCCAAAAATCCACATCGTAAAAATGTTTGAGCAGTGCCGTGTTCAATGTTTTAACTGCGTGCGGATCGGCAAAATCAATCGTCTCGTCGCCGTATTTATTGGGCGCGACAAACGGAGCCAGTGCAGCCCAACTGCCGATCAACTGTTTAAAATCATAACGCCCGTGATGTTTGCTGCGCGAATGCAGTTTCGACTTTTCCGACGGATGTATTTTCTTTTTTCGGTGCATTTGATGATTTATAACCCGAAAAACAATTTTGCATTCTCGGTCGTTCGACGGGCGACTTCTTCAACCGCAACTCCTTTGAAATCGGCAATCGTTTCGACGATAACAGGCAAAAATGCTGGTTCGTTTCGTCGCTCGTGATGTTTGGTCAAAAATGTTTTTGAAATGTTTTTTGGCAGCATAAAAGGAGCGTCCGTTTCGATCATCAACCGGTCGAGCGGCGTGTATTTCACTACTTCGCGCAAATGTTCAAATCTTTTTGCATCGCTGATCGCTCCCGTAAAGCCGATATAAAATCCTTTGTCGAGATAAATTTTGGCTTCCTGCAAACTTCCCGTAAAACAATGGACAACGGCGGACGGAAGTTTGGCTAAGTAATTGTCAGTAATGAAGTTAAAGCGGTCAAAGGCAACGCGTTCGTGAAGAAAAAGCGGTTTTTGAATTTCGACCGCAAGTTGCAGATGCGCTTCGTAACATTTTTCCTGCACCGGGCGCGGCGAAAAATCGCGGTCAAAATCGAGACCGCATTCGCCGACGGAAACAACGGCTGATTCCTGCAAAAGTTTTTTCAACTGCGAAATGCTGTCGCCGTCAAAATGTTTTGCGTCGTGCGGATGAATTCCCGCCGTCGCAAACAATTTGCCCGGATGCTTTTTCGCCAGAAGTGCCGACTGTTCGCTGCTGCGAACGCTCGTGCCGGTCAAAATCATTTGTTCGACATCGGCAGCAGCGGCTCTTTGAATGATCGTGTTGACCTCATTTTGGAATTGCCGGTTGGTCAGATTAATTCCAATGTCAGTATATTTTTGACTCATTTTATTATTGTCACTTTTACCATCGGCAGATCATTGAGACAGTATTTCGGCAGTCTCGCGCCCGGTTTTCATCGCGGCGTTGAGCGACGGATAAGCCGTGTAATCCCCGCAGCGGTAAAGATAATCATTGATTTTTAGATTGGTTCCGGTCGCTGAATTTCCTATAAATTGCGGCAGCGCGTCGGGAATGCGGTAAGTTTTCAAATGCCGCCACGCGATGCTTTTGCCGAACCATTTTGTTAATTCAGCCTGCACTTCTCGTTCTAAAACGTCTTCTGAAATATTTTTGTCACCGACGATGTTGACCGAAATCAAAGTTTTGCCTTCCGGCGAATAGTTCGGCACGATGTCCGATGCCGGAAGCAGGTGGTCAATCAATTCGTTCGTGTTGGAGTTAATTATCAAATACGGTTCACCGCTCATCGGCAGCGGCGAATCGCTCTCGAAATACAGGCAAATCGTTCCGTTGAAAGTGGTGTTTGATTGTTCTCCGAGCAGTTTTGCCGCCGCCTTTGCACCGGTCGCCAAGACTATCTTGTCGGCTTCGATAGTTTCTCCGTCACTTAGATAAACTGTCTTACCGTCAATTTTTTCAACCGCCGTGTTGAGCCGAATTTGTCGCAGCGACAAATGTCCGGCAATCTGTTCGGGAATCGCCTGCATCCCGTTTTCCGGGATGACAACCTCGCCCGCCGCAAACTGATCGTATAGAAATTTGAAGAAACTCGAATTCGTTTCAAGTTCTCTTTCGAGAAAAACGCCGCCGAAAAATGGTCTGAAAAATTGATTGATGATCGTCTCCGAATAGCCGTAATCTTTTAGAAAAGCGATGGTAGATTCGTTCGACTTTGAATTTGAAACGTCGTCCGGTTCGGCGGCATTGCGCGTCTCGAAACTGAGCTGCAAAACTTTTATTTTGTCGAATAAACTTCCGACCGGAGCAAATAATGCCTGCGGCGCGGTCAAAATATTCTTTAATGGATTCGGCATCACGAAAAAATCATCGCCGCGTCTGATTCTCGCACCCGACGGCAGATTTTTGAACCGTAAATCATCATAATCGAGCAGTTTTTTCGCTTCCGGGTATGATGTCAAGAGAACTTGAAAACCTCTGTCCAGCCTAAAGCCGTTGACCGTATCCGTTCTCACACGTCCGCCAACGCCGTCCGCCGCCTCTAAAATGAGAGCCTCGATGCCTCTATCCTTTAGATATTTTGCACAGGTCAAACCTGCCATTCCCGCTCCGATAATTACTATCATATTCAAAAAAAATTACTCTCGCCTTGGTTTTAAATTTAATTATAAATGATTTTACCGGAACTTTGGATGAGCGGTTTTTGTTTTTTCTAAGCAGACTGAAAAACGGAACGCAAACTTTAGTTCGCCGCTGGCGATTTAGGAAATTAGTAAATTAACGAATGCCCGGCGAACTAAAGTTCGCGTTCCACTATAGTTTTCGCCTTGTTGGTGCGGCATTTGTCACTGCAATATTTTACCTCGTCCCAAACATTTTCCCACTTTTTGCGCCACACAAAAGGTTTGCGGCAGGTGAGACAAATCTTGGCCGGCAAATATTGCTTTTTGACGTTTTTCATCTCAATTCCGGCAGATTGTTCGGTCGGGCAAAGGGAAATCGAACGGCTTTTTCGACTTCGTGATAACCGTCGAGACCCGAAATACAAACGTCGCCGACGGCATTCAAATCTACGCTGCCGTCGTCGAGCAAAGCATCTGCGGCGATCAAAAGATGTTCGATCTCGCCGATTATTAAAATAGTTCCGTTGATATTAATCGGAATTTCTTCGACAAACTTCATCCCAATTTTAATTGCGCTTTCTTTGACAAACGGTGCCGCAAAACTTTCGATATATTCTTCAGTCAAGCGACACGCCGCAAATTCCGAAATTTCACGGTCAAATTTTGCCGAAGTATAGTGGGCGTTTTCGATAAACGAACGATGAACGTGGTTGACCGAATAAACGCCGGTTTCGCGGATGTTTTGATATGTGTGACGCGGAACTTCACCGACGGGGCGCATAATAAATCCGAGCAGCGGCGGGTTCGCGCCGAGATGCACGACGGAACTGAAAATTGCCAGATTTGTCTGTTTCGCGGCGGAAATCGTGCCGATTAAATTTGCCGGTTTGTAGCCGCTGACGGAATTTATCAGATTGGCACGTTTGATTTTGTCGAATTTGCTGAAGTCCTCTTTTGTAAAATGTTTCATAGCTGATTCAGACCCGTCGTCATTTTTGACTAATTATCTTTTTTCGGCGGCGCGGCAGCAGTGGGAATGTCGCCGTCTTCGGTAATTGTCAGCAAGGGTGAGCGTGGTTTCGGTTTACTGGACGCTGCGCCCAAACGAAGAATTGGCGGAAGTTTCGGCGCGGCGGAAGTTTTTACCGTCGAGAAACTCTCGGAACGCTTGAGGATCGCGCCGCCGCGCCCTGCAATCCACAAGTCCGTGCCGCCGCGATAAACGACTGCCTGCATCGAATTGCTCGTGATATTCGGCTGTCTTTCCCACGTTTTACCGCCGTCTTCGGTTCGCAAAACCGTTCCCTGTTCGCCGACGGCAATCGCTTCGTCGCGTTTGTAAGCCGTCACCGCGTACAGATTCATTTTCAACGCCGGTTCCTGATCCTGCCACGTTTCGCCGCCGTCCGCCGTTCGCAAAATCGTTCCGCCCGCGCCGACCGCATAACCGATTTTTTCGTTGTAAAAACTCAGCTTGTAAAGATTTTCTTTGAGATTGGTCGTGATGCTTTTCCACGTCGCGCCGCCGTCTTTGGTCATCAGAATAGTGCCTTTGTCGCCGACGATGACACCGGTTTTTTCGCCGGTAAATTTGACATCTTCGAGCCACGCCCGCGTTCCCGATTCGATTTGCTCCCAGTATGCGCCGCCGGTGTCGGTTCGCAAAATCGTCCCGTTCGCGCCGACGGCGAATGCGACTTTCAAATTGAGCGAAAAAACGCCCGAAATATCTTCTTTGACGTTTGAAAGTCCTTTTCCCCAACTCGCGCCGCCATTGATCGTGCGTAAAATAGTGCCTTTGTCGCCGACCGTGATGCCGTGTTCGGAATCAATAAAATCAAGCCCGTTTAGGTTTTCTTCCGCGCCGGTGTAAACGGGAATCCACTCTCTGCCGCCATCGTTGGTGATCCAGCTTCTGCCGTGAGAGCCGACCGCCGCGCCGATATTTTCGTCAAACATCGCAATATCGTTGACATCTTCGCGCCCGCCGTCGCTCAACCGCTGCCAAGTGTAACCGCCGTCATCCGTGCGAATGACCAGACCGTTTTCGCCGACCGCCCAACCCGTATATTGATCGGCAAAATAGATGGAAACCAGCCGCGGATTCGTTCGCACATTGAAGGGAAGCCAAGTGGTTCCGCCATCGCCGGTCAGCCAGATCATTCCGCTGCCGTCGGTTATCGAACCGTTTTTTGCATCGGAAAAAGACAGTGAAAGAAAATCCGCACGGCTGAACATTTTGATTTTTTGAAATGTTTTGCCGCCGTCTTCGCTGCGGGCGACGCATCCGCCGTAACCGACGGCGATAATCGTCTCCGCTGATAAATACGCCGCGCCCGACATTAAACTGCCTTCACAGGGTGTGTTCAGCCGCCAATTTTTGCTCTCGCTGTCATAGGTCAAAATCGTGCCGTTAATGCCGACGATGACACTTTTTTCAGAATCGAACGCCGCAACTTTCAGCAGATGTTCCTTTGTTCCGCTCATCTCCGGTTTCCACGTCAAACCGCCGTCCGTCGTCTTAATAATTTGTCCGTAGGTGCCGACCGTCCAACCCGTATTCAAATTTTCGCCCGCAAATGTGATGCTGTAAAGATGATCTTTGGTTGGAATTTCGACTTGTTTCCAATCCTTGCCGCCGTTAATAGTTGATAAAAGAGTGCCGCGCACACCGACGATAAAAGCGTTTCGACTATCTTTCACAAAAACGCCCGAAAGCGTCGCGTCAACCGGCGAAAGCTGTCGCTGCCAATTAAAACCGCCGTCCGTCGTCGCCAAAATCGTCTCGTCGGCACCGACGGCAAACCCCGTTTCTTTGTCTTTGGTAAAGTGAATTGCATACAGCGGATTGCCCTGCGGCAGCGGGTTTTGCCAAACCCAACCGAGCGCGTTTCTTTTTTGTGAAAAGACTTTTCGCGCCGGGAACCCAACGTCCAAAATACAAAGTCCGATGAAAAGCAGCAGCCCAACAAAAAAAGACGCAGCAAAACGACAAACGGGATAAAATTCATATCCCATCTTCAACTTTCCGCATCTTTCTGTTTCTCCGGTCCGCATCAAATTTCCTTGATTCCAATTTCCGCGACCGCATCGTCCAAAATCGCTTCGTCAACCCGTCCGAGTTCCGCCATTGTCCGCGCCATTTTGTCCGCGACTTCCTGAACTTCGTGTCCGGCGTGTCCTTTGACCCATTCCCATTTAATGTCGTGTCTTTTCGCCGATTTTTCCAATTTTTCCCACCATTCGAGATTGGCTTTTTTGCGGAAATTTCCGGTCATCGTCTGCACGACGTATCTCGAATCGCTCAGAAGTCTGACTTTGCACGGTTCGCGCAGAGTTTTCAGCCCGATCCACGCCGCTGCGATTTCAGCCTGCTGGTTCGTCGCGCTGCCGAGATATTCGCCGAACGCCCGCCAATAGCCGCGATAACCAAGCACGGCGACCGCCGCCGCCCGCATCACGCCTTTGCCGTTTCCCAAACTCGACCCGTCACAAACGATGGTAACTTCTTTCATAAAGTGTACTCGGCAAATTTTTTAATTGGATTTAATTCTCAAAAAGTAACTGACTAATTGACCGATTCTTAATCTTTTTCGGTTGACGACGGACGACTTAAAAATCTCCCGTGTCGCCCATATCTAATTGTTCCAGAACGATTTGCGCGTCCTGATTGTCAAATTCAAAGGCTTGCTGTTCAATCACGATATGAGCGATTTCGTGATAAATCGGATCGTCGAGCAGGGGTAGAATATTGGAAACAGGCATAATCGCCATCGTTTCAAAGGCAACCGCGCGGATTTGCGCCAAATCGGTTTGCCTGATAATTTCGGCGATTTCGGAAGCGGAAAATCGCTTGACTAAAACATCGGCTAATTCATCAAATTTTTTGAAATCGCTGCGTGTCAGAATGCGTTCAGCCAGTTGAATGAAAATTTCCGCCGATTCGGTTTGAGCCTGTAGAACCGCCGCACAAGTATCTGCCAACTGTTTCATTTCGAGGAGTTTTGCCGTATCTTTTTTCTCTTTCGCGTCCTTTATTTGTTCATCCAGAGCGGAGAGCAAGCGGCTGAGTTCCCAATCGGCGTGAGCGTCATAAGAGAATTTCTGCATCGGCGGCGGCGGCGCGTTTTCACTGCTCGCCTGCCAAACGCCAACCAGCATTTTTTTTGTCAACGGGCGCAAACCTTCCCAAACAGTCACGATTCGCGCACCTAAATCTTTAATTGTCATTTCTTATAAAAGTAATTTTGCAACAAATGCAAAATTTTGTAAATCGGAAACCAACCTCACCCCGAGAGTTTTTGATTTTTAGTTTTCGGCTGGTCAAGAACATCGCCGTTTGCCCGGTGGAAAGAGTTGAAATTGGACACGCCGACTCTGTGTGTGTTTCCGTAATTATCAAATGCTTCGATCACAAAGACCAACTAAAAACCAGAACTGAAAACTAAAACTCCCCCGATATTCCCGATTCGGTTAGCTACGATGCTCATTTCTCCAGCCGCGTTTGCATTTCTTGTCGCGTTTCTTCCCGAATCTCCTCGTCGTCGTCAGCATCGAAGACCTCGAAAAGTGCAAACGGTGTTCCGCTCAAACGGCGCAGTTCCCACGCTTCGCCGTTGTTGCCCGAAGGGCGGGAAAACCACACCGCATCTATTTCGGACGACGTAATTTCAACTCCGCCGAAGATGTTTTCGAGCGATACGGACAATGTTTTGCTTGTCGCCGGAGAAAGCAAAACACGGCTCAAATTCCAGCCGTGTTTTCTATATTGCGTCAGAATTTCTCGAATCTGCTGTGCGTCAATCATTTTTTCGCTTTATTAACCGGCGGCATCGCGTTCATTTTATTAGCCGATGTGTTGGCGGGAGTATTGGAATTCATCTGCATCATCATATTATCGCTGCCCGAAGACCGTCGTTCAAATTCTGCCTGTCCTTCACCCGGTGATGTATAGGTGTTTTTAAAAACATCTCCGACAGCGAGTTTCCAACCGCCGTCCTCGAATATAAAAGGTAAATCTTCCCAGCGGTTATCTTTGGCGTTAAAGACTTCGAGTGCGCCGAATTTATCTTTTATCCGCTCATCACGCATTTCCGGTAAGGTCGGCGAAAAGGTCGTCGCCGTGAAACCGTTTTCGTAAATTTTTTCGACCGGCTGCTTCTGCTGTGCCGCCATAAATTCAGCCAAACCGTGGGTGTTGTCTGATACTGTTTGTTTAACGGCATCGGCATTTTTGCTTTTGACCGCCGCGTAAAGCGATTTATATGCTTCGGTCGGCGTTTGCGCTTTGACTGCTTCCGCTTTTTTTTCGCACGCAAAACTTAAAAGCGTCAAAACAAGCAGAATTCCAACGATGACTTTATTTTTAATACTTAAATTCATTTGATTATAATTACTCCAAAATTTTTTATCACACTGGGCACAATGTACAATTACCTGTGTGTTCCAGCCCCATATTTAGTGAAGTATAGATAGAGTTATAAGAAAAGTAAATTTTACCGGACGAATAAGCTGGAAAAAGTTTGCTGAATTTGCCCGGTTGACTGAGATTACCGAGCTTGTGTGGTTTGAAATCTTTAATTCCTAAAACTCGGAGAACTCGGCAAACTCGGCAAACTCGGCAAACTATGTTATTGTATGCAACAAAATAAACTATTTTAACGTAGCTTTTATAAAGGCTTTGCCACAAGCCGACATTTTGAAAACCGAAGCGCGAAAATGCAGAAAAAAATTTTAATTGTTGATGACCACGACGACTTGAAAACGGTTTTGACCGAAGTTTTCAGCCGCATCGGTTATCTTGTAAAATCTACGGAAAGCCGCCGGGAAGCCGTCGAACTCGACAACTTCGATGAATTTGATTTGGTCATTACCGACCTCGACGGCGACAAAGCCTTTGCGGACGAAAAAAACGGCGACGCGGCGGATTCCTGTCTGCCGACCGAACTTGCGGAAGATTTCGACCGCAGTTACGTCAAAGCATTTAAGATTTGCGCGACCAATTTCAAACGCGAAAATTTCGACGAAACCGAACTCAAAAATCTTTTTGAAACAATTCTCAACTACAAAGCTCAGTTTGTGGATAAAACCGATGCCGTCAAATATATCCGCGAAAAAATCGAATTTGAATTCCCGTCGGCGATTTCGCTGATGCACAGCATTTTGGATTACTTAATGAAGCGAGTCGAAAAAAACGGCATCGTTGACGCGGAAAACTCCAATCTTTTCATCGCTTTAGACGAAGCCTTCGTCAATGCGATCAAACACGGCAACAAATTTGACGCTGATAAAATCGTCAAAATCTCCGCCGAAGTCTCACCGACCGAAGCCCGTTTTACCATCGAAGACGAAGGCGAAGGTTTCAACATCGCCGAAATTCCCGACCCGACCAACCCTGAAAATCTCTTCAAAACTTCCGGGCGCGGTGTGCTGATTATTCACAACATAATGGACGAAGTAAAATATAACGAACGCGGCAACCGACTGACGATGATTAAAAAGTCCAAAGTCCAAAGCCCAGAGTCTAAAGTTTGATATTTTAGCACTGTTTTTGAATTTTGAAACAGATCCTCCGCGACCTTTTGCCGATTATTACGCACTGACCAAAACCGTTATTTACGAGCGTTGGAAACAACTATTGACAACTGTTGTCAAAAATGTCAGCTTTAATTAATGAACTGAGGAGTTTTACAAAGTATGGCGATAACAACATTAAACATTTCGCTTCCCGATACGATGAAAGCTGAAATTGAGGAAGTAATAGCAACGGACGGTTACGGAAATACGAGTGAGTTTTTTCGTGATCTGGCTCGAAATTATTTAAAGGACAGACAGGAAAGAAAACTCGAAACACTGATTCTAAAAGGCTTGGAAAGCGGAAATGCAACTCCCCTAACCAAAAAAGATTTTGAGCGCATCAAAGAACGCGGAATAAAACGCATTCAGCAAAAAGCGAAAAAATGAGTTTTGAAATAAGGAAAAAGCCGCAAGCCGAACGTGATATTGAAGAATGTTTTGTCTTCATGGGCGAAGAAAATTTGGATATTGCCGTTCATTTTTTGGTCGCAGTTGAAGACAGTATCGAAATACTTTGCTAAAACCCGTTTCTCGGAAGTGTCCGCGAATTCAAACATTCCAAAATCCCGAATGTTCGAATGACTCTGGTCAAAAACTTTCATAATTATCAAATTTATTACACGGTCGGCGATGAAGTAATAGAGATTATTCGTTTGCTTCACGGTTCAAGAGATTTATCTGCTATTTTTGGTTAGAATCTCTACGAATTTAATTTATGTGGTTTGAAGATTTAACTAAATGTAACTATTTTGGTGAAGAGTATAGTAATAGTCTTACCGCCATCGGTTGGCTTGAAAAAGGTAAAGAATTCTCAACTGGAACTATTTCCAGAGATATTTATTTTAAGCTCGGCGAATTTAGAAAAAAGCCGTGGCATTTCAGTATGTTTATGGGATTTCACCAATGTAATTTGTGTCAATTTCAATTTGAATTTTCAGGAGAAAAAGGAATTTCGAATATTTTCATTCTGGGAAACGGAAGAATATATGTTTCTCCAGAACTAATTACTCATTATATGAATACACATTTTTATCAGCCGCCGAGAGAATTTCTCGAAGCAGTCTATCTTTGTCCGTCCCAAGACTCAGTGGAATATCTCAAGAAAATGTTGGAAAATGGCGGCAGAGATTATGTTAAATTAATGAAACAGAAATGAAAGTAACCATCGGACAAATCAACTCAACGAACGGCGACTTTGAAGGCAATGTCGCCAAAATTTTAGCGGCAATCGAAAAAGCGAAGGAAGATAAATCCGATTTGCTTGTTTTGCCGGAAGTCGTCACGCACGGCTACACTTCGCAGGATTGGTTTTTGGACAAAGATATTATCGAAACTGCCGACGAACATCTGCAAAAAATCATTGACGCATCAACCGGATTAACCGTCGTCGTCGGCACGATTCGGCGTAACGAAGAAACCGACGGGCGTAGGCTTTTTAATTCGGCGGCGGTGATTCACGACGGGAAACTGCTCGGTTTTGCCGACAAAACTTTACTGCCGGAATATGATGTTTTCGACGATCCGCGCTATTTTGAACCTTCCGAAGTGCGAAAAATGTTTGAAATCGGCGGGCAAAACATCGGTGTTGTCGTTTGCGAAGATTTCTGGAACGATAAAACCTTTTGGAAACAGAGACTTTACGACGTTGACCCGGCAGACGAACTGATTATGCGCGGTGCGGACTTGATCGTCGCCGTCAATGCCTCGCCCTATAACAAGGGGAAAATCAAACTGCGCTGCGATATGGTCGCGCATCGTGCGAAGCAACAGAAAACACCGATTGTTTTCGTCAATCTCGTCGGCGGCAACGACGGCATAATTTTCGATGGCGCGAGTTTAATTGCCGACGAAGAAGGCGACATCATTTTGCAGGCGGCGGCGTTTGAAGAGTTTGTCGAAACGGTTGAGTTGGATGTGCGAAAACCCGATTCGCGCGGCATTACGGGCGGCGAACTCGAAGCGATTCGGCAGGCTCTGGTTTTGGGAATCAAAGATTATGCGTCGAAAAACCGTTTTACCAAAGCCGTTCTCGGTTTGTCCGGCGGCATTGATTCGGCGATTGTCGCCGCACTCGCCGCTGAAGCGATAGGCGCGGAAAATGTTTTATGCGTGATGATGCCGTCGCCGTTTTCATCGGAAGGGAGCATTTCACACTCACAAAAATTGATCGAAAATCTCGGCTGCGATTCGCGTCTCGAACCGATTTCCGATACTTTTGAAATTTTGCTCAAACAATTAAATCTTCATAAGCCGACGCACGGCGGCGAAAATCTGGCGGCGGAAAATATGCAGTCGCGGCTCAGAGGCGTGATTCTAATGAGCGTTTCGAATGCTGAAGGCAGACTTGTTTTAGCCACCGGCAACAAATCGGAACTCGCCGTCGGCTACTGCACGCTTTACGGCGACACAAACGGAGGGTTAGCGGTCATCGGCGACGTGCTGAAAACAGAAGTTTATGCCCTGTCGCGCCACATCAACGAAAGCGCAGGACGCGAAATAATCCCGAATGAAATTATCGAAAAAGCACCATCCGCCGAACTCGCGCCGAACCAATTCGATCAAGATTCGCTGCCGCCGTACGAATTGATGGACCCGATTTTAAAATTGTATTTTGAAGATAAATTTTCGCCGCAGGAAATCATCGCCGCCGGACATAACCCGGAATTAGTTTATAATCTGCTCAACAAAGTCGAATCTCCGGCGAACGAATTCAAACGCCGCCAATTGCCGCCGACGTTGATAATTTCCAAAAACGCCATCGGCATCGGTCGCCGTCGTCCCGTGACGCACAAATATCGGAGAAATCCCAAATAAAAATGAAAATCGGCATCTTAATTTCAGGACGCGGTTCGAATATGTCGGCGATTGCCGAAGCTGTCAATAGCGGAATTATTCCCGATTCCGCAATCGCGGTCGTCATCAGCGACAAAGCCGATGCGCCCGGTTTGGAAAAAGCGCAATCGTGCGGCATTAAAACGCTTATCATCGAAAAAAACGGGCGCAAACGCGCCGACCACGACGCGGAAATTATCGCCGAACTTCAAAAGCGAGATGTCGAATTAGTTTGTCTCGCCGGTTATATGCGGCTTTTGTCGAAAGAATTTGTTCGCGCTTTTCTGAACAAAATCGTCAATATTCATCCGAGTCTGCTGCCGAGTTTTAAAGGTTTGGACGCGCAGAAACAGGCGATTGATTACGGCGTGAAAGTTTCCGGCTGCACCGTTCATTTTGTTGACGAAGACCTCGATCACGGCGCAATCATCGCGCAAAAGATTGTTCAGGTGAGAGATGACGATACAACCGAAACTTTGGCAGCGCGAATATTGGAACACGAACACACTCTTTACATTGAAGCCGTAAAAATGATCGTCGAAGGAAAATACGAAATTGAAGGGCGCAAAATTATTACAAAATAAAGCCTGATGGTTGCGAAACTATAACAAATGTCAACAAAATCCCCTCACGTTTTGACATAAAGGCAAATCGCACATAAAATAAAAGTTTTCACTTTTGAGTGAGAGGATGGACAACTATGCCAAAAAGAACATTTCAACCAAACAACCGCCGCCGCGCCAAGAAACACGGATTTCGCGCAAGAATGGCGACCAAGAACGGACGCAACGTAATCAAACGCCGACGGGCGAAAGGACGCAAGCGATTAACGGTTCATCATTATTAAACTTTTCTCTGCCGAAACAGTCACGGTTGCGAAAACCGGGCGAATTTCGCCGTGTTTATGCAGGGGGAAAGCGTTTTGAAGGACGTTTGATGACGGTGTTTATCACCCCGTCGTCAACCGGATTTCAGCGGCTCGGCATTACGGCTTCCAAAAAAGCCGTCGGCAACGCCGTTCAGCGAAACAGAGCGAAACGTCTGCTTCGTGAAGCGTTTCGTCTGAGCCGTGCCGAACTCAATGAACTGGAAACAAAATTCGACTGGGTTTTGAATGCCCGCCGATACTTGCTTCGCGTTAAGCTCGAAGAGCCTTTAAAGGAGTTTCGACAGATCATCGAGAAAGTAAAAATTTTTGAACGAACAACTAGACAAGGCGAAAAAAACGTCGAAGCAACAGCAAAATGAAGTTTTTAGTATTAGATTTTTTGCGGCTTTACCAGACGTGGATTTCGCCTTTTTTGCCGCCTTCGTGCCGTTTTACCCCGTCCTGTTCGGAATATACGAAACAGGCGGTGGAAAAACACGGCGCACTTCGCGGAACCTGGCTGGGAACAAAACGTATTCTACGGTGTCAGCCTTTTTGTAAAGGCGGTCACGATCCGGTTATGTGATTTTACATGTTAGAATTGTGGATTTCAGATTGAAGCTGCGGATTAAAAACTCGTTCTTATTCTTAATTCCAAAATCTAAAACTTAAAATCCAAAATGTAAAAATGAGCGATAATAAACAAAACACACAGCTTCGGTTTGTTGCGGCAGCGGTACTTTCAATGGCTTTTCTTTTTGCCTGGCAGTATTTTTTAGCACCGAAAAAGCCCGTCACCGATAACGCGAATACGGCGCAAACCGTCGCTCCGGCGACTCCGGCAACTGAAACGCAGCCGGTACAGTTGCCGCAAACTCAAACACAGCAAGCGATTGCGGATGCGCCTGACACTACACCGGGTAAAGAAATCACGATTAAAACGCCCCGTTATCAGGTCAAACTCGATTCGAAAGGCGCGGTGGCGACGAGTTGGGTTTTGCTCAAAAATGTTTCCGAAAGAAATCCCGAAGGAAAACCGCTCTACGCCGACGGCTCGACTAAAGACAATGAAAAACCGCTTGAATTGATTCCGCCCGAAGCCTTGAACCGCAATCCGCGGGCGTTGCCGTTTCGTCTTTCAACCGGCGATGCAAATCTCGATTCTATTCTAAATCAGCGCAATTATCAGGTTTCTGCGACCGAAGATACCGTCAATATTGCCGAAGGTCAGACGCAAAAAATAGATTTTGTTTTGCGCGACGAAGCGAACGGCATCGAAGTTACCAAATCGTTTAACTTTAATGCCGACAGCTATGTAACCGATTTGCAGGTCAAAGTGACGAAAAACGGACAGGTCGTGCCGAACACGAAACTCGCCATCGGCGCGAGCATCGGCGATCAGGGCATCGCGCACCACAATTATTACCATATCGAACCGGAAGCCGTCACTTTTGTTAACGGCACAACCGAACGACATCAGGGCGCGTCATTTAAGTTTGAAGACAAAAATGAAGCCTCGCTGTCCGTCAAAGGCGATGTTGATTGGGCGGGAACCGACGACGCATATTTTGCAATGGCGGCGATTCCGGCGCAGAAAGTCAGCGAAGTCGAATATCACGCTTTCAAATACGATGTTCAAACCGCGCCTTATTTCGACGGAATCATCAGTTTCGTCACGCGCAGCGAGAAAACCAGCGAAACGCGTCATTTGATTACGGCATTTGTGCCGATTGCCGCCGACGGTTCGACGACCAAAATTTACACGGGAACGAAAGATTATTTTGTTCTCTCCGACTACAACAAAATTTTAACGCAGTCGGTCGGCAGAACGATTGACATTGACGATTTGGTCAATTTCAGTAACTGGAGTTGGGTTCGTCCGATCACCAAACGCATTGCAATTCCGATTGTTTACGCGCTGAATTTCCTGAACACTTTTACGAACAGCTACGGCATCGCCATCATTCTGTTCACGCTTTTCTTTTATTCGCTGTTGTTCCCGATGCGCTGGTATCAGTCGAAATCCTTCAAAAAGTCGGCGGCGAACGCTCCGAAGATGAAGGATTTGCAGGAGCGTCTGAAGGAAATGCAGAAAAAAGGCATTCCGGCTGATGATCCGCGAATGCGCGAATTGCAGATGGAACAGCTGAAAATGACGAAGGACGCGCTGCCGATTGGCGGCTGTCTGCCGATGGTTTTGCAGTTTCCGCTGTTGATCGCGCTTTATACGGCGGTGACGGTTTCCATCGGTTTCCGGCAGGCGACGTTTTTGTGGCTGCCCGATTTGTCGGCGGGCGACCCGTATCACTTTCTCGAATTCGTCTTTGCCGGTTCGATGATTCTTTCAATGAAATTTACGCCGCAAGCTGCTGTCGTTTCGCCTGAACAGCAGATGCAGCAGAAAATGATGACGTATTTTATGCCGGTGATGATGCTCTGGATTATGTGGGGCGCACCCGCCGGACTGCTCATTTACTGGTTGTTCGGCAACATCGTCAGTTTCGTGCAGCAGTTGATTATTAACCGCATCAACAAACCGACCGATCCGCCGACCACCGAAATTGTGGACATCGTGCCGAAAAATGCGAAAAAAGTAAAATTGCAGCCGCGTGCAACTTCTTAGAACATTAATCGTCAATCGGTACTCGGTTTAGAGGTTCAAGGATTTATCGGATAAAAATTCTTATCAAGATTGACGATTAATAATTTGCGTCTTCAAACGATTTACGAAAAAAGCTATGAACGAAATTTGCCAGCAAGCCGAGGAATTTTTGACCGCCGTCGTCACCGATATGCGTTTTGATTTGCGTGTTGCGTCTGAGTGGACTGATGAAGGCTGTATTTTGGACTTCAGCGGTGAGGACGCGCATTATTTGCTGAGCGAGAACGGCGAAATGCTCGACGCATTTGAAACTTTACTGTTTCAAATTTACGGCAGGGAACTAGACCGCGAACATCGTTTCATCTGCGATGCCGACGGTTTCCGGCAAACCCGCCGTGCCGAATTACAGGCGATGGCACGTTTTGCCGCCCAACAGGTTCGCAAAAACGACCGCCCGTTCACTTTTGGCTTATTAAATTCCACCGAACGCCGCTTAATCCATTTAACACTGCAAAAAGAGGAAGATTTACATACTGAATCAGTCGGACAGGGTAGAGACCGGCGGTTGCAAGTTCGCTTGAAGTAAATTCCAGATTTCAGATTCCAAATTTGCGAAATCAAAGTTTTCCAATTTGGAATCTGAAATCTGGAATTTAGAATCTCAAATTATGAACACGATTGTCGCATTAGCCACGCCGACGGGACGCAGCGGGATCGGCGTGATTCGTTTGAGCGGCGTGGATTCGCTGGAAATTACCGGGAAACTCATCCGAAACGAAGAATTTTCGCCCGAACCTCGTTTCGCCTCGCTTAAAAAAATCTACGATCTCGAAACCGGCGACGTTCTCGATGAAACGGTCATCACCTATTTCAAAGCACCGCATTCATTTACCGGCGAAGATGTCGTCGAAATCAGCGGTCACGGTTCGCCGGTTATTTTGCGGCAGATCATTGATATTTGTCTGAAATTCAATGCGCGAATGGCGGACGCGGGAGAATTTAGTCTGCGTGCGCTGGCAAACGGGCGAATGAATTTGAGCCAAGCCGAAGCGATTCGGGATTTGATTGACGCGCAATCCGTTGCCTCCGCCCGCCAATCTGTTCGCCAATTGCGCGGCGAACTTTCCAACCAATTACAGCCGTTAAAAGATGATCTGCTCGACATCATCGTCGTTTTGGAATCAACCCTCGAATTTGTCGAAGACGATTTGCCCGACTTCCAAACGGACATCATCAAAGAAAAACTAACGAAAATCGCCGCGCAAACCGGTAGAATGGCAGCGACGTTCCGAGCCGGAAAACTGTTGCGCGAAGGCTTAAAAGTCGCCCTCGTCGGTCGCCCGAACGTCGGCAAATCTTCTCTCTTCAACGCTTTGCTCGGACACGACCGCGCCATCGTGACCGAAATCGCCGGAACAACGCGCGACCAACTGCGCGAAAGTTTTACGATCAACAATATCCCGATTTCGTTGATTGATACGGCGGGATTGCGCGAAACTTCCGACACGGTGGAAAGCATCGGTGTCGAACGCTCGCGCCGCACGATGGCTGATGCCGATCTCGTCGTCGTGTTGCTCGACGGTTCGGAAAGTCTCACAAGCGAAGACCGAGAAATTTTAGAAACAACGAATGATTTCAATCGAATCGTTGCAATTAATAAAATTGATCTCGATGTAAATGCGGATTTGGAATCCAAACTCCAAACTCGAAATTCCAAAATCGTTCCGGTTTCCGCCAAAACCGGCGAAAATTTAGACGAACTGGAAAAAGCCATCATCGAACCGTTCTCCACACACGAAATTGACGCTGCCGGTTTTCTCATCACCGATGCACGCCACAACGATCTGCTGCTCCGCGCCAAAAGCGAAATCGAAATATCTTTGCGCTTGCTTGACGAAAAAATGAGCGAAGAAATTATTCTCATCGGCTTACATAATGCACTTCGTTATCTGGGACAAATCACCGGCGAAACAACGACGGAAGATATGTTGACACGCATTTTCTCGACGTTTTGTATCGGAAAGTGAGATACATTATCGTATAAATTTTAATCGCGCCAAATCAAAATTATGATTGCTAAAACATTCACCGATTCATTTGCCGAGGTTCAAAAACTGTCTGCTGATTTTCACAAACACATAGACGAATATCTCAAACCGAAGTATCAGGAAGCCGAAGTCAGACAGGATTTTCTTGATAAATTTTTTGTTGCGCTCGGTTGGGATGTTTATCATCACGAAAATCAAAATCCTTATGAACGTGAAGTAAAAATTGAAAAGTCTGTAATGGTGCAGGGACGCGGAAAGCGTGCCGATTATGCTTTTTATACCGCGCCGAATTTTACACAAGCCAAATTTATGGCGGAAGCGAAAAAGCCGTCAAAACAGCTTGAAAACGCGCAGGATTGTTTTCAGGCGATTCGATACGGTTGGAATTCAAACACGCCGATTTCGGTTTTAACGGATTTTGAGCAATTTTTCGTTTTAGATTCGCGCTACAAACCAACCATCGAAACGGCAACACAGAGAATTATTAAGGAAAAGAGTTTTACTTATTTGGATTTTGCCGACGAGGAGAAATTCAAAGAACTTTATTATCTGTTTTCGCGTGAAGCCGTGATAAATAATTCGCTCGAAACATTTGCCAAAAGTTTGAAAGGCGGACGCGGCGCGAAACAGTCGAAACTTTTTAATACTTCGATTATTCAGCCGATGGACGAAGAATTTTTATCGGAACTCGACGAACAGCGGGTTGTTTTGGCGAAAGCATTTAAAAACCGCAATTCGGATTTGGACGGCGAAACTTTAACCGAAATCACACAGCGGACGCTTGATCGGCTTGTTTTTCTGCGATTTCTTGAAGATAAATTGGTTGAACCGGATTCGGTGATTGATAATCTCGGCAAAAAATCGGGCAGTGCGTGGCGTGATTTTATCGGCGAAATGCCGCGTTTGAATTCAATTTACAACGGAACGCTTTTCAGATCACACGCGATTCTTGATAATCCGAACTTTGCGCCTGAGAGTCGCTCTTTTGAGCAAACGCGCGATTGGTTATCACATTTCAATTCGCCGTATGATTTCAACTCGATTCCGATTCACATTCTCGGCAGCATTTACGAGCGTTTCTTGGGTAAAACCATCGTTGCGACCGACAAACGCGCAACGGTTGAAGATAAGCCGGAAGTTCGCAAAGCGGGCGGCGTTTATTACACGCCGGAATATATCGTGCGTTATATTGTCGAAAATACCATCGGCAGACTTCTCGACGGCGGAAACCCGCGCGTAAGCAACGGCGGAAACCCGCGCGTAAGCAAGGGTGCAAAAACCGTCAGCGACGAAAACACACTTACTAACGTGCGTGTTTCTGCAAAGAAGAAAACTTCTGAAGAAATTGCCGAAATGCGTTTTGCTGATATTGCCTGCGGTTCGGGTTCGTTTCTGCTCGGCGTTTTCGATTATCTGATTGCCTATCACGTTGAATGGTTTTCGGAAAACAAAACGCGCCGCGAAAAAGCCATTAAAGATGGTTTATGCCGTGAAACGATTGAAGGCGTTTTGCAGCTTTCGATCAGCTACAAACGCGAGATTTTATTAAACAACATTTACGGCGTAGATTTGGACGCGCAAGCCGTCGAAGTCGCGCAATTATCGCTTTATCTCAAATTGTTAGAAGAAGAAACGACAGCAACAAAACAACAATTTCTCGCCGGTTTCCGCGAACAGCTTTTGCCGTCGCTGAATAAAAATATCGTTCACGGCAATTCGCTGATTGATTACGACATAATGGACGGAATGTTGTTCGACACGCGCGAACTCAAACAACTGAATCCGATGAATTTTCAATCAACTTTTCCCGAAGTTTTTCAAAAAGGCGGCTTCGATGCGATTGTCGGCAATCCGCCCTATAGTTATATGATTAATTCAGTTCAACAAGAGTATTTTTCACATAAGTTTAAACATCAAAATTATCAAAAAGATTTATATTTATTGTTCTTGGAAAGATATGAAAATGTTTTAAAACAAGGCGGTTTACTTGGAGTTATCGTTTCAAACACTTGGCTTCAATCCCTTACAATGCGATCTATTAGAAAATATTTATCTGAAACTTATAACTGGATAAAATTTCTACATTTGCCAGAAAAAGTTTTCAACGCAGTTGTTGATACGCACGTTTTAGTTTTCCAGTTAAAGGGAGATTTGGCGAGTAATGATGAAATTTTGATTGATATAAGAAAAAACGAAGGGATTTCTTTATTGCATTCATTTCCAACAGAGATGATTGCAAGCGATGGCGAGATTATTAATATAGTCACCTCACACGAGGCGCAATTACTTTTTAGAAAGATTCAAAACAAGTCTGTGGCAATTTCAGAAGTTTGTGATGTATTTAATGGCATTAAACCTTTTGAGAAAGGGAAAGGAAAACCGCCACAAACTTCACAAATAATGAAAGAAAAGCCTTATGTAGTCGAAGGTGCAAAACCAAGCGAAGAATTTCTACCTTTATTACGCGGAAGTTTAATAAGACGTTATGAAAATTTATGGAATGCAAATTATTGGGTTCTATACGGTGAATGGTTGGCTGCACCTCGTAATCCTGAAATTTTTTCTGCGCCAAAAAAACTTATGATTCGTCAAACAGGTGATTCACTAATTGCGACTGAAATTGAAAGTGGATTCATCGCAAGAAATAATCTGCATATTCTCATAACTAAACAAGAAAATTCTAATAATAATTTTCCACAATATCAATTAAGATTTGTTCTTGGAATGTTGAATTCAAAATTAGGTAATTTTGTTTATTCCATCATAAATCCAGAAAAAGGCGAAGCACTGGCAGAAGTTAAAAAGGCTCACGTTGAAATGCTGAATTTTTATCCAATAGATTTCAGCCAACCGAAAGAAAAAGCGGCGCACGATAAAATAGTTGAACTGGTTGAAAAGATGCTCGAAGCGAAAAAGCAGCTTTCAGCCGCGCAAACCGATAAAGACAAAACTTTCTACGAGCGTTTCTGTTCGTCGCTCGACACGCAGATTGATGATCTTGTCTATGACTTATACGATTTGACCACCGACGAAAGAACAATAATCAAAAGTGCGTAAATTAAATTGAAAATTTTTTATCTCAATGCTGATTAATCGCTGAAACGCCCGGCTTCAATTGAGAAAACCGGGCGTTTCAGCGATATAGGATTATCTTAAAACTTTAATAGCGTCGAATATTCAAAATTCCGTTCAAAATCGAACCTAAAATGTTGAATGCGCCGTTGTTATTTGTTCCATTGCGATAACTTCGGCTGTAACCGTCCTGATAACCGCGCTGAAAACCCTGTCGAAAATAGTGTTGATATTGGCTTGAATTTACATAACTTTGATAACCGTAGTTTCCTCTGCGATATTGTGAGGTAATTGTGTAACTTCGTCGTATTCTGTGCGAACGGTCATATTGTCCGGCACGAGCGCCTTGCTGATAACCGTTTCTAACCGCCTGCCGCAGCAACTCCGCGCCGCGTGAATCCGTATTGTAATAACTGCCGTTGTTGTAAACACGATAACGGTTGTTTTGTTGAATTTCTCGTCGTCCAATCTGTCGCTGCCGAATCTGTCTTTGTCGCTGTCTGATGGCTCGCTGCTGCTGCCGCTCAATTTGCGCTCGTCGTCTTTCAACCTGTCTTCGGGTTTGGGCGTTAGCAGCTATGCTGGTTCCTAAAAAAGTAATCAAGCCGATTACAAACACGAGCAGCATTTTCTTTAAGTTGTTTAATTTCATTTTTTCTCCTTGTAATTCCCTTACTCAAATTCCCGAATTTATCAGGAATCATAGAGTTTTATGATTGACCGCAAAATAAATATTTACAGTTACGATTATTGGTAATTGCAAAATACGTTCCGAAATGAAAAACATAAAAATTATTATGATTTTCGCTTTGAAACAAACAATTTAGGGTGTTTTTTAACTTTATGGTGCATCCGATATTTCATTTCGGCGAATTTCTTACGAGCAAAGTGAAGTTAAAAACGCAAGAAATAATTCGGCGTGATATGATTTATTTGCTAAATTCTCCAACAGTTTGGGGAATAAAAAAAAGGCTCGAAAGTTATCGGTAGTAACTTTCGAGCCTTTTTTTTAGCCGCTTTCGGTTATGTCGTCGTCGTTTTTAAACTGTTCGGTCAGTTTAACTACACCTCTCTGAGTTTCGTCGTGTTTTTTATGATTGTGGCAGTTGCCATTTTTCGCTGCCGATTTTTGTTCAGTCACCCGATTGCCTACGAAACCGCACAACTGCGATGCGGCGGAAATGGAGATCGTTTTGGAACGATTGCTCGAAAATGTGCGGCGACCGTTTGAGATCGGAGACCACACGCTGGTTGCCGATTTGAGCATCGGCACGGCATTTTATCCGGCGGACGGCTGTAATATGAGCGAACTTTTGCGCCGCGCCGACGCGGAAATGTACCTTGCCAAAAAGCAAAAACACAATGCAATTCTGCCGCAGCCCGAAACTAAGATTTCCGGGATTACAAGTGATTATCTATCTTAGAAAACTTGAGTTCAAACAAATGTAATTTTTATGTATATGCGGCTCACTTGTGTTCTTTTTGCGCTGCGCTCTGAAAATTAGAACCCGCATTCACAAAGGTTTGACCGCGCTCTGTACCGCTTCGGCGAGCGTCGGATGAATATGCACCGAGTCGCGCAAAACGGTGAACGGAACATCGGCGTTCATCAAATCCACGTATTCGTGAACCATTTCCGCGCCTTCGCTCGCCACAATCGCCGCGCCGACGATTTTTTCCGTTTTCGCATCAATAATAACTTTGATAAAACCGACCGGCTCGCCGATTTCTCTGGATTTACCGTTACTTTTCATTTCGTAGCAGCTGACTTTGATTTTTTTGCCCGTTTTATGAGCTTCACTTTCAGTCATTCCGACGCGACCGAGTTCCGGGTCGGTGAACATCGCATACGGCACGATGCGTTTCGTCGTTCTGGATTTGTCGCCGATCATCTGCGATTCGATAATGCGGTAATCGTCCCACGCCGTATGAGTAAATTGAAATCCGCCGCGAATGTCGCCCGCCGCCCAAATGCCTTCGACATCGGTCGCCAGCCGTTCATCAACCTTGACGATGCCGTGTTCGTCAATTTTGACACCGATGCTTTCGAGTCCTAAATTGTCCGTATTCGGCTTGCGTCCAACGGCGATGAAGAGATGCGAAACCGACAGTGTTTTCGTGTCGTCGGAATCGCCAAACGTCAGCACGATTTTGCCTCCCTTTTGCTGTTTGACACGAGTAACCTTCGCGTTCAGCCGAAATTCTATTTTTTCGCCTTCGAGAATATTTTGCAGCAACGCCGAAACATCTTCATCTTCACGGTGAGCAATTCGCTCATTTGTTTCGATCACCGTCACGCGGCTCCCCATCCGGCGGTAGAACTGAGCCATCTCCAAACCAATATAACTGCCGCCGAGCATCGCAATATGTTCGGGCAGTTCGTTCATTTCGAGCCAGTTTCCGGCATCAATAATTTTAACCTCATTAATCCCGTCAATCGGCGGAATCAAACTTCTGGTTCCGGTGTTGAGAATAATTTGTTCGGTCGTCAACACTTCTTCGCCGATTTGGACGCGGAAAAATTTATCCGTTTCATCTTTCCCGACGATTTGCGCCTGACCGCGAATTAATTTCGGATTAGCGGTTTTTTCCATCCCTTCTTCAAGACTCGTCCGCGATTCGAGCGCGATGCTTTTAGCGCGTTTGAGAACTGCCGGAAAATCAACTTCAACCGTTGGAATCCGTATTCCGAACTCTTTCGCCCGCCGCGCCAGATGTGCGAGCCGCGCCGAAGCGATCACGGCTTTGGTCGGCGTACAGCCGAAATTAACACAGCTTCCGCCAAGATGACTACGCTCGATCAGGGCGACTTTCATTTTAGCCTCGGCGAGTGCGTGAGCCAGCGGAATACCGGCTTGTCCGCCGCCAATAATGATTACGTCATAAGTAGGTTTTTTCATAATTGCGCGTTCAAATCAGTTGTTACTCTTTAAAGTCTTGATGCCGATGCCGACCGCCGCTGCATCCTCGACTGCGCCAAGCACCGCGCTCGGAATACCGCTCCGGTCAGCGATAACGCTTCGGATATTTTGACCGGCAAATGCTGTCGTGATCACTGAAAGTACGCCGATGAAGCTGCCCACCCTAACGTTTTTTTTGTGCGCCGCGCAGATCAAACCGCCGACGAATGCGCCGGAAAATATTCGTGCGGTTAAACCGAGAGTTTCGGTTCGGTTCGGCGTAGAGGGAAGTTTGTCGCCGACAAGTTCACCGGCGGCGAGCAACCCGAGAACGACGGTGATCTTTGGCGAAGCCAAGAAATTATCTTCAAAATCGTCGTTTCCCGGGCGCGAGGCAAAATAGCTCAACAATGCCGGTGCCATCATCGCTCTCAATCCGGCGACTGCGCCGAGCGCGGCAGCTTTTGTGTAAATATCGAAATCCGTTCGGGCAGGCTTTTGGTTCATTCGATTATTTTATCACAAACAATTGTCTTTCTTTTCCGGCGAAACCGTCTTTCAAACCAAAAATTACCGGCGAGATTGATTAAACTTCTAGATTTCACAGAGTTGTCTTATTGGCACCTAATTTGCATTATCCGTTGTGAAAATTATTTTTGTGTATGAATTTTTTGCAGTTCGACAATTGATACGAACTGGAAGAACAGCAAATTTTTCATCCGTTTTCAATTTACGAACAAGGGAGACAAGTTATGAAAAAGATAATGTATTTAGGTTTGATTTTGACATTCGCGGCATTTGCCTCAACGTCGTTTGCCCAGGATGCAATGAAATCGAACAACAAAATGAGCGGCAAAAATAGTGCCGACAGCAAATTTATGATGATGGCGGCAACCGGCGGCAAAAACGAAATTAGTTTGAGCGAACAGGTTTTGTCAAAATCATCAAATGAGGATATTAAAAAATATGCTCAGACAATGATTGACGACCATACAAAAGCGGGCGACGAGCTAAAAGAAGTGGCGATGAGCAAAAATGTCATACTGCCGACCGAACCGGATGCCAAACACAAAGCGGCGGCGGCAAAAATGTCGTTAATGTCGGGCGATACGCTTGATAAAGAATATATCAAAATGATGGTCAAAGACCACGAAAAAACCGTCGCTATGTTTCAAAAAGAAATAAACAGTGGAAAAGGTGCCGACGCGAAAGCATTTGCGGAGAAGACTTTACCGGCAATTCAGGGACATCTTGAGATGGCGCGTAGTATGATGAATGGAATGACGAACGGCAAGATGAAAGATGGTATGAAGAGCGGTATGTAAACAATTTTTTGCGGAAAGCGAAAAATTTATAATTTAGGAAGAACGGGATGGATAACTTTTAAAAAGTTGTGCGTCCCGTTCTTTTTTTGCATTTAAGGTTTCTGACAATCTCATTTTGATTTGTTATGTGAGAGCTTCCGTCATTTTTGACACTGTTGCGGAAACACGAGATTCTGTTTTCCGGCTGCGAAAAAAATCTTGACGATTCATAAATATAAGTGTTTTAATATATTTGGCGTTGTTTTTCATCTAACTGCTTCCCGCTTTTTTCAAAACCCTTAAATGAATCCCCCTAAAAAAATCTTTTTACTGCTGCTTGTTCTTCAATGCTGCGTCTTTTTCGCCGAATGCCCGAATTTGTTCGGTCAGTATCACTTTGACAGTTGGACGACGGACAACGGTTTGCCGCAGAACGGCGTTCGGGCGATCACCCAAACGCCGGACGGTTATCTGTGGTTTACGACGTTCGACGGTTTGGTCAGATTTGACGGCGTAAAGTTCACGACTTTCGGAAAGGGTAATACGAAAGGCATCATCAACAATCGATTTACGACGATTTACGGCGATAAAGACGGAACCGTTTATGGCGCGACGACCGAAGACGGCGTGTTGACCGTTTACCGAAACGGCGTTTTTACTTCTTACACCTCGGAGCAGATTCCGGGCAATTACATTCGCTTCATCAGACCCGACGAAAACGACGAAGTGCGTTTTCTCGTGCAGAACGAAGACCTCAAATCAGACAGTTGGTATTTTTTGCGCGACGGGAAATTTGTTTTCAGTGAACGGATTGAAAAGAATACGAAAACGGAATATCAAGGTAAATCGGGAACGCAGTGGACGCTTGCATCTGCTCAAATAACCGAGGTGCGGAACGGCAAAACGACCGTTTATCCATATCACATTGAAAGATTGGAGTCTTTCAGAGAAGCGTTTGAAGACAGGACAGGCGCACTTTGGATCGGCGGGGCGGAATTACTGCGCTTGAAAAACGGTGCAATCGAAGTTTTCGGCGAAAAAGACGGCTTCCCCGCCAATTCCGGTTTTCAGTGTTTTCGAGAGGAAGCAGACGGCAGCGTCTGGTTTGCCAACGGCGGTATGACGGCTTCGGGAGTCGGTTTAGTGCGTTACAAAAACGGAGTTTTTTCACATTTCGGAATGGAAGCCGGACTTTCCAACGCGAGTATTTTCGACGTTTTCAAAGACCGCGAAGGGACGGTTTGGCTGGCGACCAGCAAAGGACTCAACCGCCTGCGTAAAGACGTAATCACGTCCTACAGCACCAAAGACGGGTTAAGTAATGCAGAAATCTACCCGATTTATCGCGACCGGCAGGACAATATCTGGATCGGCACAGCTAAAGGTTTGAGTATTTATCGGGATGGGAAATTTGAAGATGTAAATTTACGGCAATCCCGTCAGGATGTGCCGGAACACACGAAATGGCGCAACGGCGGCACTTCGGTTCAGTCAATCTTTGAAGATCAAAACGGTGTAATGTGGATCGGGGTGGACGGCGGTATATTTGTTGCAGAAAACGGTCAAACCGCAATGCTGCCGGAATCCGAAGGACATCACGTTTATTCGATTCAACAGGACCGAGCCGGAAATGTTTGGGCGGCGACCAACCGGGGAATGCTGCGCTTTAATGACTACAACTTGTCGGCTTTCTACACGCCGAAAGACGGTTTGCCGAACGAATTTATGACCGTCATTCACGAAGATTCACAGGGTAATCTCTGGTTCGGCGGTCTCGGCGGTTTGTCGGAATTCAAAGACGGTAAATTTATCAATTACACTTCCAAAGAAGGTTTGACCGGCAATTACGTTCGTTCGATTTACGAAGACGGCGACGGAACTTTCTGGATCGGAACTTATGACGAAGGTTTGAGCCGTTTCAAAGACGGGCGTTTTGTTAATTACAATGTCGAAAACGGTTTATCCAACAACGGCGTTTTCGCCATTGAAGAAGACGCGGGCGGAAACTTTTGGATCAGTTCAAACATTGGCATTTACCGCGTCAAACGTCAGGAATTAAACGATTTTGCCGACGGAAAAATCACTAAAATACACAGCGTCGGCTACGGCAAAGAAGACGGGATGCTCAACAGCGAATGCAACGGCGGCAGACAGCCGGCGAGTCTCCGAACTGCGGACGGGAAATTTTGGTTTCCGACGCAGGACGGCATCGTCGTCATTGACCCTGAAAGTGAAATTCAAAACACGCTGCCGCCGCCCGTCGTCATCGAATCGGCGACCGTTGAACGTGAAAAAGTAGATATCAGCGCGGGTCTGCAAACTGAACCGGGACAAAAAAACATTGAGATAAATTTTACGGGCATCAGTTTGATAAAATCCGAACAAGTCAGATTCAAATATAAACTGGAAGGACACGACGCAGATTGGGTTGATGCAGATACGCGGCGCACTGCTTATTATTCATATCTGCCGCCCGGAAATTACAATTTTCGTGTCATCGCCGCCAACAGCGACGGCGTTTGGAACGAAGACGGGGCAAAACTGAACGTAAAATTGAAACCGTTTTTCTACCAGACGAAATTTTTCATTCTCGCTTCTCTGGCTGCCGGGGCTTTATGTTTGTTTCTCGTCTGGCAGTTCAGCATTTTTCAGTTAAAAACGCACCAGAAAAACCTGGCGAAACTGGTTTCCGAGAAAACCGAAGAACTGCGAAAAGCCAACGGCGTGTTACAGCACCTGGCGAATTCCGATGGGTTGACAACCGTTGGTAATCGCCGCCGCTTTGAGGAATTTCTGGCGGAGGAATGGAATCGCGCGATTCGTTACAAATCCGAAATTTCGCTGATTTTGATTGATATTGACCATTTCAAACTGTTCAACGACACCTACGGACACCAAGCGGGCGACGAATGCTTGAAAGAAGTTGCCAAGGCACTGCAAAATTCGGTTCACCGCCCGACGGACTTGGCGGCGCGATTCGGCGGCGAGGAATTTGCTCTAATTCTCGGCGGAACCGATGCCGAAGGTGCTTTTATCATTGCCGAACAAGCGATGGCAAATCTGGAAAAACTGAAGATTCTTCATCGCACATCACTGACAGACAATTATCTAACCGTCAGCGTCGGCATTGCGACAACTTTCGTCCATATCGGAATGTCGGAAACGGAAATTATCAAAGCCGCTGACAAAGCACTTTATCAAGCGAAAGAAAACGGTCGCAACCGAATATTTGCAACCGATTGTGCCGGAACGGTTGTGTCATTAAACATTTTGGTTGAAGAGTATATCGGCGCGAACTGAGATTTACAGGTGTGTTTGAAAATGGCGACAGCGTAATCAGGTGCGTGAGCGAGGGCGGCAGCCTTATAAAACTGAAAAAAAATTTAAGGTTTGACGAATGCAGTCACACTTTCGATTGACTGAACGATTTGATACAAACCGAAAAACCGCAGCTTGATTCGCAACTGACGTTGAGCATTTTGGCAAAACAGATGAGCTTGAATACGACAGTTCTATCTCGAGTTGTCAATAGCGGGTTCGGTATAAATTTTAACGACATCATCAACAAGTTTCGCATCGGCGAAGTGAAAAACAAATTAAATGACGGCGCGGCGGAAAACTTGAATTGGCTCAATATCGCGTTTATTCCGGTTTTAATTTCAAAGTGATATTCAATCGCGCTTTCAAAAAGTTCACGGATATTTCGCCGAAAGAATTCCAAAAAAATGCTAAAATTCATAATAAATAATATGTTTGAAACATCAATAGAAAAAATTTTAGCTAAAGTAGAAAACATCAATCCGGTAAATTACGCGCAAACGCGGAATTTTACGAACGGCGCGGTAACGACGCTTTCGCCGTATATCAGTCGCGGCGTGATCTCGACGAAATTCGTTTTAGACGCGATTTTGTCAAAAAATTATAAATTTTACGAAACCGAAAAACTCGTGATGGAACTCGCGTGGCGTGATTATTTTCAAAACGTCTGGCTGGCAGCAGGCGATGAAATCGACGACGATCTGAAACAGCCGCAGCCCGATTACGAAAATTCGCAAATACCGTCGGCGATTATCAACGGCGAAACCGGTATCGAAGCCGTTGACAGCGGAGTAAACAGTTTATATGAAACGGGTTACGTTCATAATCACCTGCGAATGTATATCGCTTCCGTAACCTGCAACGTCGCTAAAAGTTACTGGAAAGTTCCGGCGAAGTGGTTCTATTTCCATCTTCTCGACGCAGATTGGGCGAGCAACTCGCTGAGTTGGCAGTGGACGGTGAGTGCGTTCAGCAATAAGAAATACTACGCGAATCAGGAAAATATCAACAAATATTTCGGCTCTGATCAGCGCGGAACTTTTCTTGATGTTGATTACAGCGAATTGCCTGATTTGGCGATTCCCAATGTTTTGAAAGAAACAGAATTGCCGATTTTAGAAACGGTTTTATCGGAAAAATCGGCGATTAAAATTGATAATTTGCGTCCGACTTTAATTTACAATTTCTACAATCTCGATCCGTTTTGGAAATCCGACGTGTCCGCAAATCGCATTTTACTGCTTGAACCGTCGCATTTTAAAAAATATCCGGTTTCTGCAAAGGTCTTGGGTTTTGCACTGGAATTGGCGAAAAATATCGAAGGATTTCAAATCTATTCAGGCGAATTCGGCGAATTAAAAACCGAACATAATCTGTCCGAAATTTATTACAAAGAACATCCGACCGCCAAACATTATGAAGGCGAAAAAAGCGAAAGAGATTTTATGTTTCCCGAACTGAACGGTTATTATCCGTCATTTTTCAAATATTGGAGAAAGTGCGAGAAGCTGTTAAAAGCAAAAAAATAAGTTGATGGGAAACATTCGCAGAACGAACAAGGGGAACAAAAATGACAATAGCGACGATAATTTTTCCACATCAATTATTTGAAGAAAATCCGGCGATTGAGAAGAGCGCAAAAGTTTTTTTAGTGGAAGAGTATCTGTTTTTCAAGCAGTTCAATTTTCATAAACGAAAGCTGAAACATCACCGGGCGACGATGAAATTTTACGAAAAATTTTTAAAACAGAAAGATTTCGATGTCCGGTATATTGAAACAAACGATGAACTTTCCGACGTTCGCAAATTGATTCCGCACTTAATTGAAGAAGGTTTCAAGCAGATAAATTTCTGCGATGTCGCCGACAATTATCTCGAAAGACGAATCAAAAAACACGCCGACGAAATTAAATTAAAGGAATTGACCACGCCGCTTTTTATTAATTCAAAAGATGATTTGAACGAGTATTTCAAAGGCAAAACGAAATTTTTTCAGACGAAATTTTATATCTCGCAAAGGAAAAAGTTCGGTATTTTGTTAAAGAGCAGCGACGAACCGAAAGGCGGAAAATGGTCGTTCGATGCGGAAAATCGCAAAAAATATCCGAAGCAAAAAACACCGCCGAAAATCGAATTTCCTGCTGAAAATTCGTTTACGAAAGAAGCGGAAAAGTATGTCGAAAAACACTTTGCGGACAATTACGGTTCGCTTGAAAGTAAATTTAATTACCCGATGACGTTTGAAGAAATCCGCGATTGGCTGGGTCAATTTCTTGAAAAACGCTTTGCGGAGTTCGGCGACTTTGAAGACGCACTCGTGGCGGATGAAAATTTTTTGCATCACAGCGTCTTAACGCCGATGCTCAATGTCGGACTAATTACGCCCGAAGAAATTATTAAAACGACGCTTCGGTTTGCAGCAGAAAATGACGTTCCGATAAACTCGGTTGAAGGTTTTATCCGGCAGATCATCGGTTGGCGCGAATTTATTCGCAGCGTTTATGAAACGGCTGGAACAAAGGAACGAACGATGAATTTTTGGGGTTTCACGCGCCCAATTCCCGAAACATTTTGGACGGGCGAAACGGGAATCGAACCGCTTGATATTGTCATCAAAAAAGTTCTCGAAACGGGTTATTGCCACCATATCGAACGGCTGATGGTTTTGGCAAACTTTATGCTTTTGTGCGAATTTGACCCCGATGAAGTTTATCGTTGGTTTATGGAATTGTTCGTTGATTCATACGATTGGGTGATGGTGCCGAACATTTACGGAATGACGCAATTTGCCGACGGCGGACTGATGGCGACGAAGCCGTATATCAGTGGAAGCAATTATTTGAACAAGATGTCGGACTTCAAAAAAGGCGATTGGCAGGAAATTTGGGACGGATTATTCTGGCATTTTATGGATAAGCAGCGCGATTTCTTTCTGAGTAATCCGCGACTTGGAATGCTCGTGCGAACATTCGATAAAATGGATGCGGAAAAGAGATCGGTACATATCGAGAATGCGGGGAAATTTTTGGAGAGTTTGAATAGATGAAAAAAGAATTTACCGAAGCGGAAGTTGATAGAATAATCGGAATGGCGTGGGAAGACCGGACGACTTTTGATGTAATTAAAGATCAATTCGGCATTAACGAATCAGAAGTTATTGAAATTATGCGTAAAAATATGAAGCGTTCGAGTTTCAAAATGTGGCGCGAGCGTGTTCACGGACGCAAAACCAAACATCGTGCCTTGGCTGAAAAAGAAGTTGACCGTTTTGTTTCGCCTGACCAACGACATCGAGACAAGAGTTATTAGTTTCAATCTTTTTTTTTGATAAATCTCTGCTTGCGGAATTGCACTTTTTAATATTGCCGACACATTTTTCAACTCAAATTCAACTTCACACCGATTTCGACTTTCACTCATTCTTTTTATCTCCTTGTAATCGTTTGCGAAGTTCGCGGCGGACGGTTTTGACGGTTGAACCGTTCGTGAATGTCTGCAAATTCAGCCGGTTGGAATAAAGTCGAGAGATTTTGGGTTTTTAATATCAAAGCCGACATTTATGCGACAATGGTTTTGCGGCTGAAAATGAATCCAAAAATGACTTGAAGACGAATAAAATCAACAGAACACTTATTGTTAGGAGACACATAAAATGGATAGACGAGAATTTTTAAGATCGGGAACAATCTTCGGGACTTTGCTTGCAGTCGGCGGAATTTCGATTGCTTCGGCGTGCAGCGGTCAAACCGCAATGGTCAGCGCAACGGACGATCTGCCCGTTAAAACAGACGATTTGCCGTTCAAAAAGGTGATCAAAACGGATGCCGAATGGAAAAAGATTTTGACATCCGAACAATACAAAATTACGCGGAAAGCCGGAACCGAAGCGCCATATTCCAGCCCGCTCAATGACAATCACGACAAAGGGGTTTTTGCGTGTGTGTGCTGCGATTTACCGCTTTTCAGTTCTAATGCCAAGTTTGAGTCGCACACAGGCTGGCCTAGTTTTTACGAGCCGATTAAGAAGATCAATGTCGAGGAAAAAGTTGACGGCAGTCTTTTCGAAACGCGGACGGAAGTTTTGTGTCATCGCTGTGATGCCCATCTCGGTCACGTTTTTGATGACGGTCCGAAACCGACTGGACTGCGTTATTGTATGAACGGCGCGGCAATGAAATTTGCTAAAGCTTAGGGGTCAGAATATTAAAATAAGATCATTGCGTCCGGTCAAAACATTGATAATTTGACCGGACGCAATTGTTTGGGAAGTCTATCGTTCCCAAACTCTCAGTATCCAAAAACCCAACTCTTAGTGCATTTTGAACTCGCCGCCTTTCGGTTCAGGGTCTAAATTCGGGCGGCTCGAATCCTGAACCATCTCGTGCATTTCCAGCACATTTGATTTGAAGTAGGCTTCCTTCGGCAGGGTGCCAGACTGGGCGTGACCCTTGACGAAAGCGTCGGAACGCACCCAGTCGAGAAAATCCTGACGGCTGTTCCACAGTGTGAAAACGACGTACGGATCGCCCTCGTTGACCGGGCGCAGAACCTGATTGGACACAAATCCGGGCATTTCATCAACCAACTTTGCCCGTTCCCGAAACACTTTTTCAAAAGCGTCCGCATATTCCGCGTTGACATAAATTCGATTAGCGACAGTTATCATTTTTTTATCTCCTGTTTTGTGAGCCGGTGTTGCGTTTCTACAATTGACGATTAACGATTGACGACTCACCTAAAAATTGCTTTATTCTAAGATAATGATAAACGTAAACGAGCTGTTTGGCGAAATTGACATTTATTTGTTTGACCAGATTTTGAAAGGGCGATTTCCGGCGGGGGCAAAAATTCTCGATGCCGGGTGCGGCGGCGGGCGCAATCTCGTCTATTTTCTCCGCAGCGGCTGTGAAGTTTACGCAGTTGACGAAAATCCGGCGGCGATTGAATACATTCGTTTTACCGCTGACGCGCTGGCTCCGCATCTTTCAAAAGAAAATTTTCAAGTTTCACCCGTCGAAAAAATGCCGTTCCCGAACGATTCTTTTGACGCGGTAATCAGCAACGCGGTTTTGCATTTTGCGGATGGCGAAGCGCAATTTTTCGCAATGCTCGAAGAAATGTGGCGGGTCCTAAAACCCGGCGGCATATTTTTTGCGCGGCTCGCTTCGACGATTGGAATTGAAGATAAAATCGAATTAATCGAAAACCGCAACTATCTGTTGCCGGACGGCTCAGAACGCTTTCTGGTTGATGAAAGTCTGTTAAATGCAGCGACGGAGCGGCTCGGCGGTATCTGGCTCGAACCGTTAAAAACGACTAACGTGCAAAATTTGCGTTGTATGACAACTTGGGTTCTGGTCAAGGCGGATTCCAAATTCCAGATAGAGTAAATTTGTCGCGTTCTTGAACACCGGGAGACTTATCATCTCAAAAATTTGGAATTTGGAATCCCCCGCGTTTCCAGAGTCTTTGAGATTCTGTCTAAATTCAAACTCCGCGCCGCCGCGTTGAAAATTTCGCGGTAAGTTCCGTCCAATTCGTAAAGGTCGTCGTGCGTCCCGCTTTCGACGACGCGACCTTCTTTGAGAACGAAAATCACGTCCGAATCAATGATTTGCGAAATACTGTGCGAAATAATTAGCGTCGTGCGGTTTTCCTTGATTGCGTCAAGGCTGTTTTTGATTTGCTCGGTCGCAATCGCGTCAAGGCTCGCCGTCGGTTCATCGAGAAAAATAATCGGCGGGTCTTTTAAGAATAAACGCGCGATGGCGATGCGCTGCTGCTGTCCGCCGGAAAGCTGCTGTGCTTCATTTTGATATTGGTCGGGAAGTTGCGTGATCTGGTCGTGGAGATACGCTTTTTTTGCCGCTTCGACGACTTCTTCAAACGTCGCATTCATATTTCCGTAGCGGATATTCTCCTCAATCGAGCCTCTGAAAATGTGATTTTTCTGCAACACCAAGCCGATTTTTTGCCGGAGGAGATGTGTGTCGTAATCCTGCAAATTTTTGCCGTCAAGCGTCAGTGAGCCGTTTGTCGGTTCATAAAATTTGCACAGCAGATTGATTAGAGTTGATTTTCCCGCGCCGGAAAGTCCGATGAAAGCGACGGTCGCGCCGTGCGGAATCTTCATATTGACATCAAATAAAGCCTGCGTTCCGTTCGGATACGCGAAATTGACATTTTTCAATTCAAATTCGCCGCGCAGATTTTCCGTCGTCAGCGTGCCGGATTCTTCAATCGCATAGTCAGCATCGAGAACTTCAAAAAATCCTTCGGCATAAGTCATCGCTTCGTTGATCTGATCGTAAATCCGGTGCAGTTGACGAATCGGCGCACTGACATTGTTGAACAGCAAAATGTGAAACATAATCGCGCCAATAGTCATCTGCCCGTCAAGCACGAGATACGCCGTCAAAATAATCACTAAAACCACGCCGACCTGTTCGATAAATGTTTTCATCGCGTCGAAGGCATAATTGGTCTTGCGCTGTTTTAATTGCGCGTCAATCAAATCCTGCTTTAATTGATTTTGTTTTTCTTCTTCGTAACTCTCACGGACAAACGACTTAATAACGATAATTGATTCGATGATATTAAAAAGCCCGTTCGTTTTTCGCTCGCGCAAAGCCCGCAAACCGCGTCGCACGCCCTTTAATAATCCGGCTTGTTTCCAGCTCAACAGGAAATAAACGGGCAATATAATTGACGCGACCAGACCGACGTAAACATTGGCGTTGAACATCAAAACCAAAGCTAATCCGGCGTTGGCAAACAGCGGCAATAAGTCAATAAAAATATTCTGCACAAAGCTCGTCAAACTGTCCGCGCCGCGATCAATCCGCGTTTGCAGTTTGCCTGTTGCATTTTCGTTATCGGCAAAATAAGCATATTTGTAAGTCAAAATCCGCTCGATGGCGTGCTGAGACAATTGGCTGGAAAGATTGACGCGAATTTTTTCGCCGAGCATACTCTGCCCATATTTAACGCCGATATTGACAAGTTCTTTGCCGAACAAAATCGCGCTGATAAACGCCAGCAGCGAAAAACTGCCTTCCGCGTGTCTGCCTTCATTTAATAACTGCTGAATCGTGTCAACCGTGTAACGCAAAACCAGCGGATTGACCTGCGCCGCGACCGCGCCGATAATCGTCATCAACAGAGAAATGATGATGAGCGTTCGGTAAGGTTTGACGAACGGGATGAGCCTTAAAATAATTTGCCAGACGTTCATTGAGTTAATTCTTTGTCAGCCGCGATTTTTTTCAAATGCGCGGCGACCGATTTTTCGGCGAGTTTCCAAAGTTCCGGCGAAACGTCGGCGTAAACTTGAGCGACAATTTCTTTTGGAGTTTTTGCGCCGCCTTCAATCGCTTCCAAAATTTTTCGTTCGCGTTCCAATCGGTGTGCGATATAGCTTTCAATTTTCCCCCGCGCATCAATCATCACTGCGCCGTGCGATCCGCACAGAAAACGCAGGTTGGGCAGATTTTTCATTCTTTCGAGCGAGTCGAGATAATCACTCATATTTCCTTCCGGCGGCGCAATCAACACTGAACCCGCACCAATTACGTTATCGCTCGTCAGCAGGAAGCCGAAATTTTCATCGTAAAAACACAAATGCCCGCGAGCGTGTCCCGGCGTGTGAAGTGCTTTTATTTGAAACACTTCTCCGGCTGCGTCTTTTAATTGAAAAACTTCATTATCTTCGACGAACTTTTGAATTTCAACTTTGCCGCGCAATGCTTCTGCTGTCAGTTTATGAGCGGAAATCGGCACTTTCAAGCCGTATTTTTCGAGCAGATGTTTTTGCAAAATACCTTCGCCGCCGAAATGGTCGGGGTGCAGATGAGAAATAGCGATTTCCTTGCAGACATATCCTTTTTCAACATACGAATCAATAAATTTATGGAATTTGCGCTGTTCGCTTTTACTTTTTGAAGCCGCATCAATGACGATAAATTCTTTTTTGCCGACGATAAAACAATTCGTATGTGTAGCGGGCGGCAGCGTTTTTGTTTTGAGCGGGAAACAGATGAGGTGCGGATTCAGTTCGATAAAATTTATTTGCCCGTCAGACTGTTTCGATTTTTTGAGCAGGATTTTGGCAATGTTCTTTGGCTTTTCGTTTTTAGTGTTTTGTTCAAGTTTATGATTTTCAATTTGTAATTCGTCATCGGCTAATGTTTGCAGAGTGATTAAAACAGGCGGCGAAATCAGAACTTCCGAATGTTTCCAACGGTTTAACGCTTCGTTTGGCGCGATAAATTCGATATTTTGCATTTCCGTGATCGCCTGATACGGTTTTTGTTTGGGCGGACAGGTTACGAGAAAAAACCGCGTTTTGTAACGCATCGGCGAAAACGGCGGGGTCGTCCAAAAGCCCGTGTAAAGAAAATCTTCCGCGTCGAGCCACAAATTCCAGTGCGTCAAAATTTCGCCGAAAGTCATTCGTTTGGAAATCAAATCGTCGTGCAGCGAGACGCGCTGACCTTTCGTAAGTTTTTCGCCGTTTCTGACGAGCAGAACGCCGATTTCCTCAAAAGCCTCGCGCACCGCACACGCGATAAATTTCGCCGTTTCGCTGTCACCGCAATTTTTGACTTCTATTTCCGCATCTTCAACGTCAACTTTGCCGCCCGCAAAAGCGTGATAGCCGCCCAAAAATTTCAGAGCCGGATTGCGCTGCGCCCAGAGAACTTTGTTCGTCTCCGGTTCGATTAAAATTACCGCCGCCGCGTCTTTTGGAATTGCCGGTTTTTGATTCACATTTCTAGTTTAACGCAATGGCGCAAAAACATCGAAGCGCAGTTGGAGCGCGGAAGTCTCGTCCGCCCAACGTCAGCGAAGCGAGACGTTGGATGCGTTCGCCTATTTGATATTTCTTGACAATGCCTGCAACATCGCCACCGCTCTCTGGCGGAATTAAGTTTGCACTCCGTTGCTGAAACGAGACGTTGGATGCGTTCATCCATTTAAGCCATACTGACAACTCTGGCAACATCGCTATCGCTCGTTGCAGCGGACGAGACTTCCGCGCTCCGTCAGAGGCTGTATGTGTTTGAGAGTAAATGCAGCTAAACGAACGAACGCAACGCCTCGCCGCCGCTGGCGTTGCGGCGGACGAGGCGTTCGCGCTTCCGGTTTAATTCAAATCGAACAACAAAAACTCCGTTTTATCTTCGAGCGATTTTATTTGCAGCATTTTCTCGTCGCTGATTGCCGCGCCGTCACCGGCGTTTAGAGTTTCGCCGTTTAATGTGAGTGAACCTTTGATAACTTGAATCCAGGCGTGACGATTTTCGTTCAACCCGTGCGAAACTTCATCGCCGCTTGCCAGAATTGAACTGTAAAGTGCCACGTCTTGATTAATTTTTACCGAACCGTCATCGCCGCCGCGCGAGGCAACGAGGCGCAGTTTGCTCTGTTTTTCTTCGGGCGCAAAGTATGTTTGTTCGTAACCCGGCGTTAGTCCGTTTTTTTCGGGCAGAATCCAAATTTGCAAAAGATGAACTTTTTCTGTGTCGGACGGATTAAATTCGCTGTGCCGAATGCCCGTTCCCGCCGTCATCCGCTGAATTTCGTGTGGTCGCAAAACTTCGCTGCCGCCGGTGCTGTCTGTGTGCGCCAACGCGCCTTCGACGACGTAAGTGATAATTTCCATATCGGAATGTCCGTGCGTTCCGAATCCTTGACTTGGTTCGACGTAATCTTCATTGATCACGCGCAGATTGCGAAAACCCATAAAGCGCGGATCGTGATAAGTGTTGAATGAAAACGTATAATTTGTTTTGAGCCAACCGTAATTTCCGCCGCCGCGTTCTTCACTTTGTCTGATATTTATCATTTTTTTACTCCTTGTTACTGCAATCAATCTACAAACCAATCATACAAAGAATTTCCCGCGTCGTAATCACCAATAACGGCGATGTTTCTCTCATCATTTTGGGTGAAGAAGCGCTTTTTTGATTAGCGATTGACGATCAAAATCAAACATCAATTCGCACCAAACCGCGTTTGATCGCCAGCGTCGCGGCGGAAGTTCGGTCGGACACGCCGAGTTTGCCAAGTACATTTTTGACGTGGGTTTTGACGGTGTTCTCGCTGACTTTCAAATTGTGAGCGATTTCTTTGTTGGAATTTCCTTGGACGATCTTTTGCAGAATTTTTTGTTCGGCGGGTGTCAGTTCTTCCCGTCCTAAGTTTTCACTCAAAATTTTGGCGATTTCGCCTGGAATATATTTTTTGCCGGAATTGACGAGACGAATCGCTTTAATCAATTCGTCCGCCGATGTATCTTTACAGATGTAACCCGTCGCGCCGCTTTTAAGCGAGCGGGAAATTTCCGAATCCCCCGCGTGTTCGGCTAAAACGATAATTTTCGCTTTCGGTCGTTCGGTTAAATAATTTTCAATTTCATCAATCGCACACGAATCGGGCAGGCGCAAACTCAAAATCGTCACATCGGGCGATGTTTTTTTGAACAATTCAAATCCCTCCGCGCCGGTTTCCGCTTCGCCGACGATTTCAATATTATTTTGCCCGCTCAAAATTGTTTTGATGCCGATGCGCGTTAAAGTTTGATTTTCGATCAGCAGAACGCGAATTGAATTTTCCATAAACGAATTGTAACAAATTATTTTTTCGGGCGGTGCAAGAAAAATCGCCGCGCTCCGTTCATAAAAACAAGACAGACAGCCAAGTATAAAACGGAGTATTTCAAGTATGAATAATTTTACAAATCCAATGGATAACATCAAAATTGCCAGCCCGTGCGCGGCGGATTGGGACGCGATGATCGGCAATGAACGCAGTCGTCACTGCGGCGACTGCAAATTAAATGTTTACAACTTGTCGGATATGACGCGCCGGGAAGCGGAAAATTTTCTGATACAGGCGGAAGGTCGCGTTTGTGTTCGCTACTTCAAACGTGCTGACGGAACGGTTTTAACGGTAGATTGTCCGGTCGGATGGAGAGCAGTTAAACAACGTATTTCAAAAAAAGCGTCGGCGTGTGCGTCACTCGTTTTCGCGGCATTGGGCGGAATCGGGTTGGCAGGATATTTTGCGAAAGCGAAAACCGAAAATCATACGCTCGGAGTAATGGTGCGTCAAACCGAAAATACAGCGCCGGTAAAAAATAGCGTTGACGAAAATTCCAATACGGCATTTCAGGGCGCACCTGAAGCATTTATGGGAAATATGACCGTGCCGCAATATACGATGGGTGAAATGTCGAATCCAAAAGAAGTGCAGGGTCGCATTGTTAAAAAACAACGTCGCTAATTTTTAACAAAATAACCCTGCCGCGCCCGAACTCGCAGATTTTGAGAACTATTCAGGTCAACGTTTAGTTTAACATATTTGTTGACAGGAAAATCAGCTTCCGAATAATACTGCACCAAATATTGTGCCTGAAGTTCGCTGGCAAGCTGCCGAAATATTTTCACCAATAAATTTTGATTGATTCGCATATTCTGCGAATTTTGCGAATCATCCTTCAAATTGATCGGTAATATTTTCGGCAGAAAAGCCGTCCCGCCGGTTTCATTGGCAAATTTCTGCATATTATTTTGCCCTTTGACGCTCACTTTGTTTAATTGAAACGAATTTCCGGCAGGATTGATCGAATAAAAAACAGCGTCGGAATTTTGCAGGGTTTTTAACACGCGAACTACTTCGTTATCGTTGGCGGCATCACGATTGGCTTTGGTAAATTCGTAAAGTTTTTTGGAATCGAGCGAATTTATTTTATCGCCGAGTTTGGCATATCCGTTGTCAATCGCCTTTCTGATACGGTCGCTGCTGGTGTCTTCGCCGTCGGAAATGACGATGATGACTTTTCGCCGCCCGGTCGCCGCATTTTTTTGCAGATATTCCGAAGCGACGGAAACGGTATCAAAAAAAGCGGTGAATTGTTTGGTCGGCTGAATATTTCTGATAGCGACCGCCGACTTATCCGCCGAATCACGCGCCTGAACTATCATCGGACGTTCGCCGACCGTAAAAATCGTCGCCCGATCTTCGGAGCGCATCACTTCCTGTAAGAATTTCGCAGCGATTTCCTGTTCAAATTTGAACATCGAATCAGTGCTTGCCGAAACGTCGAACAACAGCGCAATTTCCAGCGGAACTTTATCGGCATCCGAAACCTGCGCGACTTCCTGCATTTTATTGTCTTCCAAAACCCGGAAATCCGCCGCCTTCAACCCTAAAACCGGCTGACCGCCTGCGTCCAAAACCGAGACAGGAACAACTACCAGTCTCGAATCTATTTTGATGACATCCTCTGCCTCCGTTTTGGGAGACAGCGGCGGTGTCGGCTGCACGGTTTGTGCGAGTGCTGAAAAAGTAAAAGAAAAAATCAGTCCGAAGATGACGGCAAGTTGTTGTTTTTTCACGGGTTTCACCTCTTGGGGGTATCAGAAATTTTCAGTGTTTGAGAAAAACTAAAAGGTAAAAGGTGTAAAAGATAATATTCTTTTACACCTTAATTTATCTTACAAAAACTCGAAACTATTGACCGTCGTTGGAATCGCCTTTTCTGACTTCGACATTTTGATTTATGCCACGGCTGACCGTTAATTTGACTTCAACGCGGCGATTTTGTTCGCGTCCTTCGCGGGTCGAATTGTCGGCAATTGCCTGCGCTTCGCCGAAACCATAAGAAGTACCGATGCGTCGCAGCGGAATATTGTGTGTTTCAATCAAATAATCTAACACGGCTTGAGCGCGTCTTTTGCTCAATTCTTTATTCTTTTTCGTATCACCGTCAGACGAAGCAAAACCCGTCACTTCGATCAAGTAACCTTTCATCGTCAAAGCCGTCTGCGCTATGTTGTCAAGATTTCGTCTGCCTTCGGACGAAAGCACTGCGCTGCCGACCTTGAAATTGATAGTTTCAGTTGACTGCACGACATAATCGTCAACCGCCGAAATTCTCTGGTTGGTTGCATTGACACCGGCAATGGCGGCATCCGCCGTATCCTGCGCTGCTTTTGCGCCGCCGCGTGCCGCATTTGAAATCGCCATCAATTCGTCAATTTGACCCGAAATGCGTTCTGCATTCTGTTCCGACTGGGTTAGACGATCTTCAACCGGGTCAACCCGGCTTTGAATTGACTGGGCGACACGCAGATCATCATCGTCAAAGCGCACTTTTTCCGCAGACAAACTGCCGACATTATCGCCGCGTCCTTCGACCTGCAAATTTAATCCGCGAATCACTTGAGCGGATGCGATTCTGTCGCCGCCGCCAAAAAAGCCGCCTTTAGTTTTGATGCTCGTGTTCGGGCTGATAACTACTCTTGTGTCAACACCTACGCTGTCACGCACGGTAAAACTGTTATCGTCTCTGGCAACGACGACACCCTTAATTTTGTATTTTTGCCCGCCTACTAAATTACGAGTCTGTACATTCTGTGTCTGATTATTTTGCATCTGAGTGTTCGGCATTTGGTTGTTTTGAGCCAAAGTGCTGACGGCACCCATTGATGATGCTAAAAGCAATACGGAAATTTTCTTGAACATATTCTACTCCTGTTTAAAGTTAAAATTTGGGGAAAAGTTACTAGATTAGGACGTTTGTCCGATAGGTTGGGTTGTCAAAAGATTATTTTCTAAAATTATTGAAATACTAACTGAAATGAATTTGGCTGCCATACACCAAACAACCTATATTTTTAATTTTTCCGAGCGTTCTTTCAAAATTATTTTACTTCTGCTGTTTACAATCAACTTCTGTGCCAAACATTTTTGATTTTTGCTGAAACAACATAAGTCTTTGTAAATAAATGTTTAAGCTGGTCAAATACATTCACAAACATTTTGTATTCAGTGTCTTTAATTAATGCACTCTTGCTGTTTGATTCATAAGTGTTTGGTTCTGATGCAGATGATTTTAGATTTTCTTCTCGAAACAGAAGTCTGCATGTGAGCGAAGATCGAATATTGTCAGGAACAAAAGGCAAAAAGAGAAAGGCAAGAGTACGGAAATCATTTCATCCTTCATTCTCTTGCCTTTCTCTTTTCAATGGCGCCGACTTTGGTCGGCGGCGTTTCTTGAACGGTAGAAAATTGACTTTAGAGATTAAATTGTGTCGTTTCGAGATATTCCTTCATAAATGATAAAAATCTCTCGGCATCCGCGCCGTCAACCACACGGTGATCGTAAGTCAGTGCGAAATAAGCCATTGAGCGGATGGCGACGACATCATCGCCGTCAGCAGTAGTAATTACTTTCGGACGTTTTTCGATGGTGCCGACGCACAAAATAGCGACTTGCGGCTGATTAATAATCGGCGTTCCGAAAAGCCCGCCGAACACGCCCGGATTGGTAATCGTGAATGTGCCTCCGGTCACTTCGTCCGGCATCAGCTTTTTCGTCCGCGCCCGGTCAGCCAAATCATTCGCCGTTAGAGCTAAACCTGATAACGAAAGTCGGTCGGCATTTTTGATAACCGGAACGATCAAACCCCAGTCGAGCGCGACTGCCATTCCCAGATTAACATCGCCTTTGTAAACAACGTCATTGCCCGAAACCTGCGAATTGACAATCGGGAACTGCCGCAGTGCCTGTGTCACCGCCTGAAAAATGAACGGCATATACGATAGTTTCGTGCCGTAGCGCGACGCAAATTCGGCTTTATTTTTATCGCGGAATTTCGTCACATTGGTCATATCAAACTCATAAACGCTAGTGACGTGCGCCGAAGTTTGTTTTGAGAACGTCATATGTTCGGCGATTTTTCGACGCATCACCGACATCGGTTCGACCCGATCACACACAGAAGTCGGAAGTTTGGAGCTTTGAGATTCCTGAGAAGTTGAAAAATCGGGAGCAGACCGGATTTGAATTTTTTGACTATCCAAACTCCCTGGACTCTTAACAAGCAAATCCTGCGGGCGAAGTGCCGCGCCTGATTCGATAAACGACATAATATCTTTTTTCGTTACGCGCCCGCTCATTCCCGAACCTTCGATGCGCGCGATATCAACATTGTGTTCTTTGGCGATATTGCGGACGAGCGGACTCGATTTCGTGCGGCGCAAATCTTCGAGTGACATCGCCCCGTTTGTTTTACCGTTGCTCTTCTGCTGCGCGTCTTCGACGGCTTCGGGACGCTGATAATCGTAACTTCTGCCTTCAATTTCTTCGATTTCGCGTTTTTCTTCGGCGGGCATCACGACACCCGTTTGATTCGGTGCCGTTGCGCCGGTTGCTTGTGCTGTCTGCTGCTCAGCCTGCGCTTGACCGGCAGTGGATATTTGACTGCCGATCTCTGCTGCCGTCTGATTGCCGACTGGAGTTGCGCCTTCCGCACCGACCAACCCGACGATTGAACCGACTTCGACCGTTTCGCCTTCATCGGCGCGAATTTCGAGCAGCGTTCCGGCGATGGGTGACGGAACTTCTGCATCAACCTTGTCGGTCGAAATTTCCAGCAGCGACTCATCCTTCTCAATTTTATCGCCGACTGCTTTCAGCCATTTTGAAACAGTGCCTTCAGTAATGGATTCGCCCATTTGCGGCATCACGACTTCGGTCGAGTTTGCCGAGTTTGCCGAGTTTGTCGGGTTGACTGAGTTTGTAGAAACTGGTGCTGTTTCTGCTTGTTCGACGGACGCAGACTGTGGTGCCGCCGGCGGTACTTTGGCTTCCGGTTCTTTATCCGGCATTTGAGATTTGGAATCTGGAGTTGTGGCGGCGGCGGTTTCGCCCTCCGCTCCTAACACGCCGACGACGCTGTTGACTTCAACCGTTTCGCCTTCTTCGGCGCGGATTTCCAGTAGAATACCGGCGGATGGAGAGGGAACTTCGGCATCAACCTTGTCGGTTGAAATTTCCAGCAGCGGTTCGTCTTTCTCGACTTTTTCGCCCACTTGCTTGTACCATTTTGAAACAGTGCCTTCGGTTATTGATTCGCCCATCTGCGGCATTACGACTTCTACGCTCATATTATCTCCGTTTGTTAAATAATGACTGGATTAAAAAATACCAAATAAATAGAATACAGGAAGAAAGGGGAAAAAGGGAAAAGGAAGAAAAGGGAAAAAGGCTGTAAAAGAGGAGAAAGTGTAAATGCGCGGGAAATCCTAATTAGATTTGAACGCTTCACAATCAAAAGCTGCTGACTCTAAATTCTTATCAAAATCCATAAAATATCAACCGTTTCCCTTTTTCAACCCTGTCCGCTAATCAAACGGGCGATTAAAAACGCTGCGCCCGCCGCCGCACTTCCGATCAGGCAGGTTTGCATTGCGCTTTTAAAAGGGCGTGTGCCGGTGAATCTTCCTTTCGTGTAGCCGAAAATAAATAGTGCGATGACGGTGATGACGACCGACCAGAGCAGGGCGAGGTGCGCTTCGGAAAAAATTATATACGGCATCAGCGGAATCAGCCCGCCAAAAATATATGCGCCGCCGATGGTCGCGCCGCTTTGCAGAGCGCGTTTCGGGTTGGGTTTTTCCAATCCGAGTTCAAAACGCATCATAAAGTCGGCAAAATCTTCGGGACGCTCCGCCAGAGAATTAACAATCGGTAAACTTTCCTCTCGCGTTAATCCATAATTTTCGAGAATTTCGACGACCTCATCTTTTTCGTGTTCGAGCATTTTATCAATCTCGTACATTTCGCGGTCATATTCGCTGTCGTAATGTTCGACATCCGATTTACCGGCGAGATAACCGCCCAGTCCCATCGCAATCGAACCGGCGACGATTTCGGCAAAACCGGCGGTAACGATAATTCGGCTGTCGGCAATCGCGCCCGAAAGACCGGCTGCCAGCGCAAACGGAACGGTCAACCCGTCCGCCATCCCGATGACGACATCGCGGACGATTTCGCCGGATGTAAAATGTTTTTCAATGTGCGGAGTCTGCGGCATCGTGTTTTTGAGAACTGCTCACAACCAAATTGGATAATTTGTCAGCAAGTTTTAAATTGTAAAATCGAAATTATATAATAAAACAAAAACTTGCCAAAAAGCTAAACCGATGCCGATTATTAAAATTAAAATTATTGTGAAAGCTCCGATTGAGCGAGTTTTCGATCTCGCCCGATGTATCAATCTGCACGAAGCGACAATGCTTAAACACAATGAGAAGGCGGTTGCAGGAGTAACAGAAGGATTGATTAATTTAGGCGAAATCGTTACTTGGGAAGCGACTCATTTCGGCATCAGACAAAAACTCACGTCAAAAATCACCGAATACAAACGCCCTTTTCATTTTCGTGACTCAATGGTTAAAGGCACGTTCAAGCGGTTTGACCACGATCATTTTTTTGAATTAACCGAAGCGGGAACGTTGATGAAAGATGTTTTTGACTACGATTCGCCGTTGAGTTTTTTAGGAAAGATTGCCGACGCACTTTTTCTGGAGAGTTATATGAGAAAAATGTTGACGGGTAGAAATGAATTAATAAAATCGGTTGCGGAAAGCGATTCTTGGCAAAATTATATAAATCCAAAATAGTATGTTCAATAACGAATTTGTCCGAAACTGCCATCCGTAAAATGAATATTTCGTCAAAACATCTATTGGAGATTAACGAGCTATAAGTTAGCCATCCAAATTATTTTTCAAAATATAGTTTTTGGAAGTTTTTTGCGGAAGCGAAACGCTGAACAGATTTTCCGAAGTGCGGACGTTGAGCCGATTGCCCAACCGACGGGCGATAGCGTATTCGAGCGGGTGCTGATAATTGATAATTTCTCTGCCGCCGAAGCTGAAGTGCGTGCCGCCGACCAACACGAATTCTTCGGGCAAACTGTCGCCTTCGCTCAACCGCCCCCACAAAAAGCGGAAATTCGTGTTGAAAAGTTCGGTATGAACGATTTGTTCCCCATCGGTGAAAACGAAAACGTCGCTGTAATCGCGGTATTTGATGACGAAGGCGCGACCGCCGCTGACTTCGGTTTCAATAATTTCCGGCGCGTCAAACGCATATTCATTCGGCAGCAGAAACGTAAAAAATTCTTGTGCGCCGACCCCGTTTGAAACGAAACGCAAAAACGGAGCGTTCGTGCGTTTGCCGTAACATTGTGAAATTGGGCTTTCTTCGTATTGCCAGTTGCCGTTGTCGCCGACGGCGAAAAGCCGCAAACCGACTTCCGCATCGGAGCTTTCGCTGACGCATAACCCGCCGCTCTTCGTCCCTTCGATGACCGGGTTGGCACTCCCGTCAAAATGATAATTCAGCGAATAGTCGTGTTCGCCGGAAGTTTTCACATAATCACGAATTATCCAGTAATCGTTTTTGATGAACAAAATGCTGCGCGTATGCGTCGCCGGAGCGTCGGCGAGTCTTTCGTAACCGTCGTGCGAGCCTTCAAAAAAATCGAATCGGTCCTGCGGAATCCAATCGTGAACTTTCGCTTCGGCTTTGCTTTTCCAACTGAATTTGGTCGCCGTATCGGACTGTGATTTCTCGTCAATCATCAAAGTATTATGCGCGGCGGTCGAGCGAAAATACTCGCGCAGTTCGTCCGATTCGTGATAAGTATAAGTTCCCGCATCAACTAACGTCGTTTTTCCGCCGACCGCAACATCAATCGCCAGCGCGTCGGCGTGTCCGTGTCCGCCGCTGCCCGAACCGAGCATTCCGCAGTCAGCCAGCAAATAATTATCGGTTTTCGCCCAACCGTCGCGCATCACGAAATAGCCGCCGCCGGTAAAGGCACAGGAATTTTTTAGCGGAACATCAGCGGACAATGTTTCAAAATTTTGAATTCCTTCCGTGCCGAGCATCCACAGCGTTTCTTCCGCCGGTTCGCGGGCGACGAATTTGTAGTCGCCGCGTTGAAAAAGCACCGCGCCGGTGGCTAAAGATGCGCGAAAATCATTCGGTTGGCTGTTGCCGAGCGGCAGCATTCTGCCGCCGTCGTCGTCGCCGATGGTCGGTGTCGTTCCGTCCGGTCGCGTCACATACATCAAAAAATCGAGTGCCGACTGTAATTTGATGTCGAGCTTTTCCTGCAAATCTTTTTTTGCTTCGTCGTCGTGCAGGGTTTTCAGAATGAGAAAATGTGTATAGAAATCCGCCGTATAGCGTTGATACCAGGTTGATTGTTCAAAATATACGCCGTCGGGCAGAATCTGCCGGTCGAGTTCGGCAAACAGAATTTCTTCGCCGCGCTGCCGCCAGTTTTCCGCGTCTTTGAAAAACGAAAGCTGCGTGCCGAGATAATAAAGCCCCAATGCTTCACCCGTCAGATGCGTGTTCGGGCTGTAATAAGTCGAAAGATATTTTTCGATGTGTTTGCCGTGCAGATAAAGAAATTTGAGGGCGACTTTGAAAAGCGTCGGCGGCAGACTTTTTGAATCTTTGAAGAAGTTAAACGCCCAAATCCAGGACATCGAACGGAGGGCGATCTCCAAACTGCTGAACCAGTTGATCCCGATTCCGGGCGGATTGTGCATTATCCAGTTTTCCAAATGAGTGACAAAGGTTTCGGCAAACCGTTCGTCGCTGGTCAGCCAATATGCCACGCCGAGCGTGAAAAAATGCTGGTGGCGGTTGAGTTCCCAAATTACTTTTTTGTCGCCGGTTTCGTCCGCGTCAAGATCGTCAAACTGTTTCCAATGCTTCAAAGGCGAATGTTTATCGGCAACCGGCTCATAATGCCAATCAATATCTTTCCCGAAACTGAGATTTTTGTAACCGAGTAAATCAAATTTGCCGTCAATCAAATGTTCCGCTTGTTCAATAAAATGTCTGGCACTTTTTTCGCCGAAAGAACGCCGGAAAGTTTCGAGCGTTTTCTCTTTTTCACGAAACGAAGGGAAAAATCCGAATCGCGCGTCCCGACAAAATTTGGCGAACAAATTCTCCGCCGTCGGTTCTTCACTGCCGAAATAGGATTTTTCGATCAACTGCGCGAACTCATCATCGGACGGCAATTTACCGCTCAAGCCGATTTGTTCGGTATAGCTGGAAAGAGCCTGTTCGCTGCGAATTCGCAGTTCCGTCCAGCTTCTTCCTTTTATTTTCTTCAGTGTGTCAATCGGATTTACCATTGTTTGCTAACAAAGTTCTATTTACCGGCGAGTTTCAGTTTTTTTCTCCTGAACCGTTTCGTCCATAATCGTTTTCAGCCGATAGTTTCTGAATTCGCCCGGATTGCCGGATTTACCGTCAATCGCCGCCGAAACTATATTAAACGCTTCTCGCGCCGATGCAAAATGAATTTTGTAGTCGCCCGTTTTTTCGCCGTTCTCAATGATTCGGTTGAAGAATCTGACGGCATCTTCGCCGATGCTCGCCGATTGGTCGTGATCGAAAAATCCGTGACAATATAGTTTAATGAAAATCCATTCCGGGCGATTTCTAACCGTGATATTTGCCGACAGCCAGCGGTTCAGCCGCGACACATCCATCGGCTGATTGGCGACCAGCGCGCCGTCGTCGAGACGCGGCACCGGCAAACCTTTGTAACGGCGCGTCCAATTAAAAACCAGCGGTCCGGTAAATATCAGCGGAAGTTGAGGTTGGTTTCCAAAAACGCGCATCCGGTTGCCCGTCCGGTGCGGCATTTTTTCCGTCAGCGGCAGACCGCACTCGTAAATTTGATTGAGCATCGGAATCTGCGATTCATCCGGCGCGGACGGCAGCGTCATATCTACGTAACAGCCGGTGTCGCGCAAAATCTGCATTTCCTCGTCAACGCCGCAAAATTTACCGGCGGCGGAATTTCCCAGCGCAAGATTGCCGTGAACAAAGGCGTATCGCGGAATATCATTAACGTCAAAGCGCGACAGGCATTTGTGTTCATTTGCCAAACAGTCCCGAAATTCGGTCAAAACGCGGCGCAAATTTTCCGCCGTGTCCGGTTTTTCAACTCCGTGATGAAGGTGAATTTCCACCTCACCCAAACCTTCCGCCTGCATTTCCGCCAATTTTTCCAAAATTTCGCGTTGGTATTGTTCGGCGGGATAAAAATTCGTGTGGCGAAACTTTGTGCCGTCGCTGCCGCGGATGGTTTCGCCCGTTTTTTTCGCCAATTTATAATAATCGTCCAAACGCTTTAACTGTTCGTTCAAATTTAAAACGCGATGTTCGTTCCAAGCCGGTTCAAAATGATTGGCGATGGTGAAAATAATGTTTTTTTGCCCGCCGGTTTTCTCAAAAAGTGATTTTCCGCGCACGAACGGATACCGCACCAGCCACGGCAGGGAGTTTTTTAATTTGATTAAATTACTTTCTCTGTTCACAGATATTTTTATTCATTATCAGCAGAATAACTTCAAATTCTACTTTATCAGGGAAAAATTTACTTTAGGTTTTGACGATCACAAACGAAGGTGTCTGAACATTCGTGTCGGACAGTTCGCCGGTGATCTTCAAACCGTTTTTAGCAAATTCTTTCTCCAAAAATCGCCGCGTTTGAAAAATTTCCTTGCCCTGCCAAAAGCCTTTGTGCAGTTGACGTGAAGTCAGCCAATGCCACATTCCGCCCGCCAGACAAACCACCGGATAAGCGATTTGTTTTAAGCTGAATGTGCGCCAACGCCGCCCGATCATTCCTAAATAAAAGGCGGGCGCGTGAGTTTTGAGCAAAAAGATTCCGTTCGAGCGCAAAACTCTGGCGATTTCGGCGATTGTCTGCCGGTTATTCATATACGGAAGCGCGACGCGGCACAAAACGACATCAAAACTCGCCGCGTCGAACGGCAGTTTTTCGCCCCTCGCACGAATCAGCGCGACGCGGTTTCCGCAGTCTTTACGGTCAAACAAACTATTGGCGACCGTGCCGAGTTCTTCCGCTACGTCAACGCCGACACAAAACGCCGTTGTCCGTTCGATAAACGGCAGCAGTTCCTGTCCCGCGCCGCACCCGACTTCCAGAACTTTTTTAATCTTCCTGTCTTTGACCGCCGACACCAGCAATAATCTGTCCGCCGCGTTTTGTCCGGCAAATTTTTCAAGTGCCTGCTGTGTATATTCCCGGTAGTTGCTGACGTTTGTCATCTCATTTCGTACAGTTCAAATAGAGCCGAATGTCCAACTTTTCATCATCCGGCTTTGGCATTTCGCCATCCGACCGGATAATTGACCGTTTGTTTTTCGGCAAAAGCAATCAAATCCCGTGCCGTCAAATCTTTTTCCCAATCACCCAAAAGCTCGATCTCCGACGGTTTGAAATCGGCGATGCGCCAGCGAAAATCCGCTAGTGAATTGTTCGTCAGCGCAATTTTTCGCGCATCGTAACCGAGCAGATGTGCGCCGACCCAATCAATCGCCGCCGCATTCTCGCCCGCTAAAATCAAACCCATCGGCAATGCGTCAGAGGCGAGCGGTCCGTCGCCCTGACCGCCGATGACGGCATCAACGATGTGCAAAACCTGCCGCTGTACCGTGTCGCCAAAAGTCGCGTCCGCTTTCCCGTAAAGCAAAATGCGGTTCAAATCAAGACACATCCGCGCTACCGTTTCGTTTCCCGACCACGCGCCCTCGACCCCGATTTCGTCGCCTTTCAAACGCATCACGCGCTCGAGCTGGGTGCCGACCGTCGCCAATATTTTTCCTTTTGACGGCGAAGTCGTCATATTCTGACGGTCAAGCACCGATTCCAAAGCGCGTTTGACCACATCACTGCCCGGATAGCAGTCGCCGCCGTCGTCCGCGCCGCCGATCCGGTGATGCGGCAGATATTCCTTGTTGCCATTGATGCCGACGAGGTTTTTGAGCGCGTTGGTGATGCCCGCTTTTTTGTGCGTTTTGAGTTTCGGCAAATTTATCACCACATCCGCCTCAATCACCCGGCGCGAAACAAAATACTGATGATTGCCGGGAGAATGGGTTTTCGCCATCAAACGCGGATCGTAAGTCGTCACGCGAAAAGACTTTTTGTCGTCGGTGAGCGGTTCGAGCAAACTGTCCGCACCCAAATTATACAGCACGAAATTTTCTTCCGGCTGAATGTTTTCGTCAGCGACGCGCACGCCGTCAACAATGGCGCAGGTCGTTCGCCGAAAATCTTCAATTCCCGCAAAACGTGCATCCTTTTTTTGCAGTTTCGCCGCCCATTCGTCCAGTTCAGTGATGCGCAGAAGTGCCGCAAAATCACACATTTGCAGCGGCGCGTCGCCGACCCGAACCTCCGCCGGGTTCGCCTTCAAAACTTCCGCGACGACCGCTTTGATGAGCGACGGATGCGTCACCAGCGGCAGCATTCCGTCCGACCCCTGATTATAATGCAGCACGAAATTTGGTTTAACCAAAACCCGCGCACCTTCCGCGACAACTTTACCGAAACAGCCGCGTTCCGCGTCAGCCCAACCGAGATTTTCCGCATTTCGACAAATCGCCCGCCAAATTTCGTTCTCGCCGCCGTCTGCCGGATATTCAGCCGCCAGAAGTCGAGCGGAGGAAACCCGCGCGTCCTTAATAATTTGCTGCAAATCCTTTTCCATCTTCTTTTTTGCCCTTTTACTTTTACCTTTTTACTTTCGAAATCACCGGTCGCCATTTGTTCGCTTTGGTGCGCGGAATCGCCTCGACCTGTTTCAAATTGACCGGCAATCCGCCGAGATTCGCCGCGATGGTGTTTGTAATGGCGGCTTCATCTTTCGCGTTAAATCCGTTTTTCGGGACGAACTGGAGTTCGACGCTGTAATCTTCAGCTTGAATCAGCATAAATTCGCGCACCGGAAAATCTTTCATCAAATGCGGCAGTTCGATGCCGTGAATATTGCCGCCGTCGGGCAGCCACAGACGGTCGAGATCGCGCCCGACGATTTCGCGCAAATAAAAAGCCGGATGCCCGCTTCGACTGCCGACCGGAAATTTCCCGATGTCGCCGACACGGTAGCGAATCATCGGCATTCCGTCGGCGTGCAGTTTGGTCACCAAAATCGGCGCGTCTTCTTCCGCCGTTTCCGGTTCGACTAAAGCCCACGCCCAATCTATCTCGAAATCGAGATTTTTCGGCGGGCTGATCTGCGTTGCCGCGTTGCCGAAATCGCGCCCGCCGTAGCGTTCGTAAACCGGTTTGCCGAAAACTTCTTCGACGGCGCGGCGATGTTCCGGGTAGAGTTTTTCCGCCCCGGTGACAAAACAAATGCGCGGGTAGTTTTTCGGACGAATCCCGTTTTCCATCAAAAATTCGGCGAAATGTCCGAGCGCGGAAGCATATGCGACGATGCAGTCCGGCGACCATTTTTCAAATTCGTCGTGATAATTTTGAAAAATTTCGGGTGACATTCTGAAACAATCGAAATAACGAATATTAGTGACGAACGAACGAACGCGGTCGCGCAAACCGTCCGTCGCCTGCGGGTCGAGATGATGTCCCCAGAAATAAGCGGTTTTTGCGCCCGCCGGAACGCCGATTTTCTCAAACGGATAATTAATCGCACTTTCCGCCCATCCGCGTTCTTCCGCGCCCATCCAAATTTCCGTCGGCACTCCGGTCGAACCGCCCGTCGCGTCTTTCCGCAATTGGTCACGCGGAATAATATTTGAAATTAATTTTTCTCCGGCATTTGAAACGTCTTCCCGCGTTAAAACCGGCAGTTCGGCAAATTCGTCAAAGCTGAAATCCGCTTTTGCATCAAAACAGATTTGATCAAAAAGCTCGCGGTAATAGTCGGTTTCCGCCGCCGCCCGCCGCACCGAAAATTGCAGTTGTTTTAATATCCATTCGCGTTTCTGGTCTTCGTTCCAATCCGTCGTTTCGCGCCGAAAATTCATTCCCTGCTGATAAAATTGAAAAATCGGACGCATCTCGCGCCGCCAGCCGCGCCGAAAATGTGAAAGCGGAATAAATATATTCTGGGCTAAAAATCTGCTCATATTCATTCAAATTATTTGACGTTCGAATACTGTATTTTCGGAAAGACGAACCTCTTGACGTAATTCAAAGACCTTTTCACGAATTGCTTTTCTTCGTCTTCAATCAAGTTTAAATAATTCATCCCGAAAAGGTAAATCGGTGTAAAAACCATCAGCGTTAGTGCGAGCGTCACACTTCCCGAAACGAATGAAACGACGCTTTGTTTCGGTGCCGAAAAAACCATTCGCAAAATATATTCTCCCCAACCGGGCGCAAAACTGTTGATCTGCCAAAAAGCGAAAAGCGTGATGACACCGGTAAATGCACTGACCAAAGCAGTTTTGCCGACTCCTTTGAGCAATGCCCAATCCGTCCGCCGGACGTTCATTTTGCGGGCGAGAACCGAGGTTGAAACAAATCTTTCAATCAAACTCGTGACGACGACAATGGCGATCATTCCGCGCAAATCAAAGTGCTGAATGCCGAACCACAATGCCGTGATCAATCCGATTAACACGAAGACGCGGATCACCAGCAGAAATCTGCCGAATTCTTTGTAAGCCCGCACTATCGGATCAACCACCCAAATATCAAACGGCAGCAGCGTCAGATTAATAATAAAAATCGGGATGCTCGCGGCGTAATTTTCGGTGAACAGCGTGGTGATAAAAACGCTCGCCGTGATTAACAAAAAGGCGTAAGCGGGGAAGTAGAAAAACGAAAGTTTCTGCATCGCCCGCGCCGTCAGCGCGATCATTTCGCGTTTGTCGTCCTTCAAATGCAGTTCATTCATTCGCGGAATCAGCACCGCCGTTGTTGATTCCGCCAGAATTGCAAACAGCGGCAGTTGAAAACAGCCGTATGCGTAAACCGCGTAATCCGCTTCGCTGAACCGATTGCCGACGAAATAATTGTGAACGTCGGTTTGCAGAGTGTAAAGCAGTCCGACCAAACCGAACGGCAGCGCGTAAAGTGCTTGTTCGCCAAAAAAACGCCAGCTAAATTCACGCCAGAAACGTGGGAATCTGGAATTCAAGTAACCGAATAAAATTCCCGTCTGCAAAACTGCCTGAATCATCGCCGCGTAAACGAAGGATTCAACGGTGGCGAAAATAATTACCGCTCCCGCGAGTAAAATAGTTTTTGTCAGTTGAGCGAGAATGATAAACACGGTCGCCACCCGCGCTTCTTGATTGGCAGTGGCGACGACCTCCAGGAAGGTCGAAAAAATCCACAGCCAAATTACCACACCGATTTTCGGGGCGAGCCGCGTCATCTCATCGCTGTCGAAAATATTGCCGAGAAACTGCGGGTAAAAATAAAGTCCGAGACACGCCAGACCGCCGACCGCAAAATTAAACAGCAAAATATTGAAAACGGCGGCTTTCCGGCGTTCCGTTTCGCGGCTGAGAAAGTAATACGCGCTCATACTAAAACCGAGCGGCAAAATGGAAACGGCGTTAATAATAATCTGGAAAGTTTGCCGGTAAACTCCTACCGCGTCTTTTGTCAGCAACCGAACTACCAGAAAAGGCAGCAGCGAACTCAGCACAAAACCGGTAGTTTTGGCGAACAACAGCCACGCGCTCTGTGATTTCAAGGAAGCCTTTTTTTTTGGTTCTGAATTCATCAGACTATCTCTAAATTAAAGATTATGTAAAACTTTTCAATTTTTGAAAATTACGGGAATGCGGGAAATCCGCTTGTTCAGGCAATAATTTGAGAACCTCCTTTACAGATCATTCGGAGCGATAAAAAAAACTTCGTTTGACCGCATTCGTTTGAATAATTTCAAAGTTAGTTTCGGGTTGATCGTTAAAAGACACATCACCGCCGTCAGTTTCAGCTTGCGATTTTTTTTGTTGGCGGCGCGAAAACTCGCGCGGGCTTCAGCAAAATTACCGGCGGCTAAAAAACTTTTTCCTTTTTCCAGATCGAGTTGTGCCTGATTAACGCTCATCCGGTCGTGCCAAATCTTCAGTTCGGCTCCGGTCAAATCATTTTTCTTTTTGACCAATTCCAGAGCCTTAATAGTTCTTTCGACCATTTCAGTATTATTGCCCGTCAAACTTCCCAATCTGACGCGGTATTTGAGCAGCACTTTTCTCTGGTAAGCTATTTTGACGTTGTTTTTAGCGAGCCGAAACCACAAATCGAAATCTTCGACGCGCGGCGCATCTAATGCAAAAAAGCCGTATTTCAGCAAAACGGATTTCAGTAGAATCGTGCCGGAAGTAATCACGTTGCAGTCCGTTTTGAGCAGACTGGCAGGAGTCACCTCACCTTTTGAGCCGGACTGCTGCATAAATGTTTCGTATTTGTAATATTTTTCGCCGATGAATGCCGCATCGCAGTAAACCATTTCGTAATCGTTAGTTTCGAGAAAACCGATTTGCGCGGCGAGATATTCGGGCAGCCAAACATCGTCACCGTCGAGAAACGCTATAACTGTTCCCCGTGCTGCTGAAATTGCCGTGTTGCGGGCTTCCGCTGCGCCGCTGTTTTTCTGTTTTATATAAATAATTTCATCGAAATAGGGCGACAGAACTTTTTCGAACCGGATGGAATCGGGCGAACCGTCGTTGACGACGATTATTTCAAAATCCCGAAATGTCTGCGCGATGGCGGAATCAAGCGTTTCGCCGATGTATTCGGCGACATTGAAAGCGGGAATAACGACGCTGACCTGCGGAACCGATTTCATTACGTTCGCGCCGACCCGCGTTTCTAAAATTTTTGAATTGTCAGAGGTCATTTCGTTCATCCGGGCTGTTTTTATTTTTTCACATTTTCGGGGGTGATAAAGGCGAATTCCGCCGGGCGAATTTTTTTGAATAAACCCAAAGTAAGTTTCGGCGCAAATTTCAAAAGTCCGGCGATCAGTGTCAGTTTCGGTTTATGATAATAATTATTCGCTGCGGTAATGTGCGTCTGTGCTTGTTTGAAATCGTTTTTTGCCAGACAAACCTTACATTTCTCCATTTCCAGATCGGCTTCCGAAACCGCCATTCGTTTTTTCCAGATAATCTGTTCCGCGCCGCTCAACTGATATTTCGAACCGATCACATTTAACGCACTGACCTCGCGTTCCGCTCTGGAAATATTTGTTCCCGTCAGACTGTCGGCACGAACGCGGTATTTAATCAAGATGTCGCGCTGATAACCTATTCTCGTTCCGTTTTGCGCCAGCCGAAACCACATATCGAAATCCTGCATCCGCCGAAGCTGCGTGTCGAACAAACCGACTTTGAGAAGCGCGTCTTTTTTGAGAATCGTTCCCGAAGTTATCACGTTACAGTCGGCGGAAAGCAAACTCGCCGTTGTCACCGCACCGCTCGAAGGCGAAGTCTGCATAAAGGTTTTGCCCGCGTACAAGGGTTCGCCGAACAATAGTGCATTGCAGTAAACCATCTCGAAATTATGTTTTTCGAGAAAGTCGAACTGCGCTTGGAGAAACTCTGGAAGCCAGACATCATCGCCATCGAGAAACGCTACAAAGTCGCCGCGAGCCAGAGAAATAGCCGCATTTCGCGCTTCGGATGCACCCCGATTTTCCTGTCTGCCGTAAACGATTTTATTAAAGTAGGAAACCAACTCTTCTTCCAATTCAGCCGTGTCCGGCGAACCGTCATTAATTAAAACGACTTCAAAATTTCGGTAGGTTTGGGCAAAAACCGAATCGAGCGTTTCTCTGATATATGGCGCGACATTATATGCCGGAATGACCACGCTGATTTTTGGCGCGTTTGCAATTTCATTCCCGATTCTTTGTTCGGTAAATCGCACCGCAATATGCGCGGAGTCCGAAAATTTTTCGTCCATATCATTAAGCGGTTTGGTTGAAAGCGGCAGTGTTTTCGTCCGCCTCTTTTATTTCGCGGATCGGTTCCCAACTGGCGTAATTCTCGCCGCGCATAAATTTGTAGAAAGCAATGAGCGAGGCGAGATTAGCCAGCAAAAAATAGAGCGGTATCGCCAAAATACCGACTTTTCTTCCGCGCCGTTCCAAAAGCCAGCCGCCGAGAGCCGTCAGATAAAAAGCACATTCAGCCGCAAAAACCAGCGCGAAAAAGTTTGATGACAATGCGAGAACTGCCGAACTTATTAACGCGATGATTAAAAACAGCGGCACGGCGTAACGAAAAACTTTGTGCGAAATAAGTTCGACCGCGAAAAAGCCGTACTTGAACGGATTCATAATCGCAATGTTGCGCCACAAATCGGTAAAAGTTTGACTGATAACGCGTACTCTCATTCGCATTTCCTTGTCCGTTTGCCGGTTGGTTTCTTCGGTGCAGACGGCGTTCGGTTCGTAGATCGAACGCAGCCCCTGCCGGTAGAGAATCGTGCAGATCAAAAAGTCGGAACACGCTTCGGGATACATCGTCCGGTAAGCGGATTTTCGCACGGCGTAAAGACAACCCGACGCGCCGATCAGCGAACAGGCGCGGCTTTCACTCTCTTTCAAAAAAGTTTCGTAGTTCCAGTAACTCTTCGCGCCCTTACCGACCGTCGAACTCGAATCATCAACGTAAATCAGTTTTCCCGCGACGCACCCGACCGTCTGATCGGCGAAATTCGGCAGCATCGCCCGCAGTACGTCCGGTTGATACATCGTCGTCGCATCGGAAAATAAAATAATTTCGCCCGCTGCTTTTTCGACCGCCGCGTTCTGCGCCGTTGTTTTGCCGAGTCTTTCGTTTTGGCGGTAAAGTTTGACGTTTTTAGCGGCGAACTCCTTGACAATTTTGTCCGTTCCGTCGTTTGAACAATCGGAGGCGACCAAAATCTCCAATTTTTCCGGCGGATAATCAATCAGCAAAGTGTTTTCGAGTTTGGCGCGAATGTCGCGTTCTTCGTTATATGCCGTAATTAAAACGGTGACGGTCGGCGCAAAATCGGCACGGCTGACCGGCTTCGGCAACAGACGGCTGACCGCATACACAAAGAGCGGATAGCCGATATAGGTATAGAAAAGTGCGGCGATGCTGAACCAAAAAATTGTTTGCGTAATCGTGTTCAAAATTCCAAGTCGTCAATCGTCAATCGAAAAAAATTATTGTAAAAATTTTAAGTTATAAAGCCGTGTATTGATAATAAACCTTTGGCTGTGTCGGTAGCCCGATTGTCAAGAAGGGCTTTGTACATCAGCTTATCAGCCCTTCTTGACAGTCGGGCTACTGACACTGAATTACTAATTACTGCACGGCATTAATAACTTATCACTCATCACTTGTAATTAGCAGTTTTCTGCACCTTGAAGTAATTGCTCAGACGTTTCTCACCGCTGATGTCAATACCTTTTTCGAGCAAATCGGCGCGGTAGATTCGCCGCAGGCAAACTGCGTAGGCAATCGGGTAGTAAACAAACCAATTATACGCCACCGCACCGAAGAAACTGGCGACCATATAGGCAACGATGCTCGCCTGAACGCCGATTGCCATATAATAAAGCCAGTTCGTGTCTTCATCGGCGAAAAGCCGGCGTTCGATGGCGGCTAATTTCCGCAATGGACTGACGATAAAAACTAAGTAACACGCCAGACACAGCAGACCGAGTTCCGATGAAACCTGTGTGTAGGAATTGTGTGTTTGCAGATTTTTAATTCCGACAATCGGGAAGTTTCCCAGCCCGATACCCCACGGATTCCGCGCCGTAACGATTAGCGAAAGCTGCAAAAGTTCCTTGCGCTGATCGCTCGACCCGACCGGATCGAGCGACGGAATAAAGATTGACAAAACCCTGATACCGTAATCGCCGGGTGCCGCCGCAATAAATAATATCCCGACGACGACCGAAATCAAAGTAACTTTGAAGCGTTGTTTTTTGCCGAGTTTCCAAACAAGCACCGCCGCCACCGCAATTAATGCCAGAAACGCGCCGCGCGACTGTGTGACCATATTGCCGATGACCAGCAAAATCGTCGTTCCAAAATACAAAAGGCGAGCCGGCAATTTTTTCGCCGCCATTCCGAGCGCAAAAGCGAGCGGCGTGACAATCACCAAGTGCATCGCCAGATCATTCGGATTGCCGAACATTCCGCCGTACTGAACGCTGACGCGATAGCCTTCGACCGCAAAATTACCCGCCCGGTAAAGTTCGACCGCCTGAAAACTGAGCATTACGCCGACGGCGATGGAAAGCCACATCAAACCTTTGAGCCGCGCCGGTGTTCGCAGGGTGTTGACCATCACGATAAACATCAAAACGACTTTATTAAACGAATCGTTAAAAGTTTCCCACGCCATACCCGGACTTTTCGCTACCGGCATCGTCAGCAACGCCCAAAAAGTAATAAACAGAATACACTTTACTTCGGTCGAAAGAATCGTCAGCGAACCTTCGGACGAAAGCTGCGTCGGCAGATAAATCAACAGCGTCGCAATGGCGAGAATAAATGCTATCGAACTCAGCGAGGAAAGAACGGGAAACAGTTCATAGGGGCGAAAATAAAGAACGAGCGTAAATAAAAAAATCCCGATATAAGTCAACCCGTGTCCGTTTCGCAGCAGCCAGCGGTCACTGCTCAACAATTCACGGTCTTTTTCGGCTTTCTTTTCCTGCTTTCTTTGTTTTGGCGTGGCGGCGGCATAATCTATTTTTTCTTCGAGCTTTACCTTACTTTGTTCGGCAGATTTTTGTTCAATGACAAAAGTGTCGGTTGGAACGGCAATTGTTCCGACCGACACTTTTTCGGGAGAGATTTTAGATTTTTCGGTCACTTCATTTGATCGGCGAAGATTGTTCAATGACAAATCTTCCACTTTTTGAGTGGGTTTGCGGGATGGTTTGAGCGTGGCTTGGTCGCCGGGATTCGTGCCGCCGGTGCCGACCGGCGATTTGATTGACCGGTAATCGTGATTGTTGGTGTTGTTGGCAGACATTGATAAATTTCAAATTCCAAGTTCCAAATTCCAAATTTCTAACAGACCTAAGTTTATCAAAAAATTCTGTCGCAGAAACAAATTCGTTTAAGTTTTCGACATTCATTGCGTTTGGAATCTGGAATCTGGAATCGGGAATTTGCTAAACAGTAACTTCTTTTTCGACCGAAACCAGATTACGAACTTTGCTGCGTAAGGCTTTTTCAAATTGACGGGCTTCATTGACACCGTTAAAGGCGAGTTCCTGCAGGTTCGATTCGATGCGTTTGCGGTAATCTGAAATCAGGGAATCCGACACGCCGAGCATATCGGCGACTTCGAGCTGGGTGCCGCTGTCCGAAATTAAATAGCAGTACCACAAAACATTAATCATCCGGTTATACTGTTTGTCTTTTCCGCGCACCGATTTGTTCAGATTTTGCAGAAAACCGTCAACATAGTTCGCCGCCGACAGTTCGGCTTCGCGGCGCATCACATTTTCCTCCGGCGTTTCGCGCGTATCGGCGTAATCGAAATCCATCCGGTTGTTATCGTCGTCGTCTTTGCCCATTCCGCTGACCGGAACGAGATAAATGTCCATAATCGGCAGCCGCGACATCACGAATGAGCGCAGCGCCCGCACGTCAACCGGCGAATCAACCGCTTTGAAAACCCTGATAATCAGCTTTTCGAGTTCGACATTGCTGATGACGATCTGTGCGTCGCCCGTGCAGCCGACCATTCGCGTATCGCGACGTTGAAACGACACGACCTTGACCCGTTCCTCCATTTCCTGCACATTGCGCCGCGATTTTTCGTCCTTCCACTCTGCCAAACCATAGAGCCGGTCGGCGAGCCGCCGGTGAATGTCGGGCGTATTGATATTGTCGAAACGCTTGAATGTTTTACCGGTTTGAATCAATGTCGAAACGCGCCGCGCCAGCCGGTAAGATTCCGGGTAGCGTTTGCGAAGTTCGGCGGTCAGCATATTCGTCAGTTCGATTTGGCTGATTTCCGCTTCAATTTCCGCGTCCGTCATTTCCGTGTCGAGATAGTGCTGAAACCGCTCTTTGCCGAGCAGGGCGACGAAAAGCTCCTGCGTCAAATCGGTATAAGCATTATGTTTACCTTCTTCGACGAGAAATCCAGCCCGCTTTGAAGCTCTGACCAGCGGATGCGATGAAACTATTCTGTGAAGTTCCGTCCAAATCTGATTGACATCAGATTTTTTGAGGCTTTCGTTCCATTTTCCGACTTTGATATGTCTTTTTTGCATGGATTTTGGCAGACGTTCCTGCGGTTTGTTTGCACTCATATTAAACCTTTCCGATTTTTCCTTGTTGAATTTTTTTGGGGACTATTGTGTGAGAAAAGTATTAACCTACCTGCCGCACCCGCGAAAATCTCTTTCCGCAAGAGACCGTCTTCCGCGTCCGGCGAAATTTTCCACAAATTTCCGCATAACTGAATGATTGGTAGAAAATAACTTTTTGAATCAGCTGCCGCGCTCTGCCGCCGATTCGGAGGGTTGCCGGTAAGATTTGTGCGCCTTACCAACGAACAAGTTAAATATTAGCAATTATTTCTCTTTTGAGCAACTTTTTTTTGTAATTTTTGGCTTTGTTTAACATGAGGGTTAAGTATAGTTATTTCAATACTTACAAGTCCTCTTTTAATCGTATGATAAATTTGACAATATTTATTTTTAATTTTGTTTGATAACTTTTGGAAGGAAGCGGTTATTACAGATTTACTTTTCTTGTAACTGATATATTTCTGCCTGTCGTTTAGAAGGCGCAAGGATTCCGAAATTTTTCGGTCAAAAATTTATATGTTTTCGATTAAAATGGTAACTTTTTGTAAAAGCCCGGTGTGTCCTTCATCACAGGTTCTTTTGAGATATGAAAACGGCGAAACTTCAATCGCCGAGTGTAAAGGCATCGAGGCGCATCTCACCGTTTGCGAATTCTGCGCTTCAGAACTCGAATTCTACGCGCACTATCCGCAGTCGGAAGAACCGGTGGCGACGGTTGAAATCCCAATTCCGCTCTACGAACTGGCACAGGCACTGCTCAATATCAAACATCGTGACTGCACTGCTCTCGACCGGCTTTTCAGCGAGAATGAAAGCGTAAAAGTTTGACGGACGATATTTCAATCGTGAGAATGTGTGATTTATTACCGTTCACCTGTCAATAACTGCCTGCTCGTCAACTTCCGCAGATTTCATCAATCGCCTCTTCATATTTCTCGTCAATCACACCGCGTTTTATCTTCAAAGTCGGAGTCATTTCGCCTTTGTCAATCGAAAATTCACGCGGCAATAAATAAACTTTTTTGACCCGTTCGTAATCGTTCATTTCCCGCGTAAATTCGCCCGCATCGCGCTGAACTCGTTTGATAACATACGGGTTTTCGCAAAGTTCTTCACGCGAGCCTTCCGCGCTGATGCCTTCTTCTTTGAGCGTTTGTTTGAGCGTTTCCCAATCCGGCACGATCAACGCGCCGACTTGTTTTCTCCCTGAACCGACGGCGACGACTTGCGACACGAGCGGCGATTGTTTGAGCAGACTTTCAACCTGCTGCGGCGCGACGTATTTGCCGTTTGATAATTTGAATAAATCCTTTTTGCGGTCGGTGATAAAAAAATGTCCGTCAGCGTCTTGATAGCCGACATCGCCCGTGTGATAAAAACCTTCGTCATCAATTGCTTGGGCGGTTTCTTCGGGCTTATTGAGATAACCGCGCATCAAGTTTTTGCCGCGAATGAGGATTTCGCCGTCGGATTCGGCAATTTTCATTTCGATTCCGTCGAGCGGCATTCCGATTGAGCCGACTTTGTTGTCGTCGGGGCGATTGGCGCAGGTTATACAGGCTTCAGTCATTCCGTAGCCTTGCAAAATCGGGATGCCCGCCGCCCAAAACGCGCTTGAAAGTTTTTTGGAAAGCGGTGCGCCGCCGGAAACAAAAAATCTGATGCTTCCGCCAACGCCTTCACGCCATTTTGAAAAAACCAACTGGCTGGCAATCGCGTGTTTTGCCGCCAAAATTGCCGACACCGATTCGCGTTTATCCTTTGCTTCCCAATATTCCTGCCCGACTTCCAAAGCCCAGTCAAACATTGAAGTTTTCCAACCGCCCGCCGCTTTTCCCTTTTTGACGATTTTGTGATAAACCTGCTCGAAAAGACGCGGCACGGCGGTCATAATCGTCGGATGAATTTCGCTCAAATGCGATGCCAATTGGTCAAAGGACGCGCAGAAGTGAATCGAAACGCCGTTGGCGCAAAGCACGTAAAAAACCGCCCGTTCGAAAATATGTGAAAGCGGCAGAACCGCTAGCGAACGGTCGGTCGGTCTGATCGGCAAGCCTTTGGAAATAGCGACGATATTGGACGTAAAATTTTCGTGCGACAGCAAAACGCCTTTCGGTTCACCCGTCGTCCCGGAAGTGTAAATGATTGTGGCAAGGTCGCTTGCCGCAATTTTTGAAAAGTTTTCTTCAAAATTTTGCAGATCGCTTTTTTCCAATTCCGCACCGCGCTTTTCGATTTCGGCAAGTGTCAACGCTTTAGTATTATTTTCGGGAATTGCGTCTGCATCGAAAAAAATCAACTTCTCCAAACGCTCGACGCTCAGAACTGCTTCTTCAGCGTGTTTAAATATCTTTTTACCGGAAACACAAAGAATTTTCGCGCCCGAATCCTCCAAAATATAACGAATCTGCTCGACTGCCTGCGTCGTATAAATCGGCACGTTAACGGCACGAAGCGATAAAATCGCCAAATCGGTCAGCGACCATTCGGGACGATTTTCGGAAATAATCGCCACGCGATCACCGGCTTTGACACCTAAATCCGTCAGTCCGAGCGCGATGCGTTTGATTTTTTCGATCACCGCTTCGCCCGAAAAGTTTTCCCAAACGTCCTTAACCTTATGACTGAGCGCGTCGGCTTTGTTATGTCTGCGCCACGCTTCGAAACAAAAATGCGGAATTGTCTGCGGCAAGTTCTCAAACCCGACCAAATTTTCAGCAATCATAATCTATTCGCCTTTTTGACTGTATTTTTTGTTAAACGGCAACCCGTAATCATAGCGCAAATATATGTTTTTATAAACTCGACGTGACAAGCGAATTGCGGCACAGAATGCAAAATCTCATTGCAAGTAAACTACGAAACCTTAAAATATATTTTGTTGCTGAAAAATCAATGTTATAATTCGGTTAAAAATTTCAGCCTGATTTTTGTTGAGAATGACTATAAAATGCAAAATTTTTAATGAGAACGAATTCATTATATGAACGAACACATTCAAGCCATCTACGAAAACGGTATTCTACGCCCGTTACAGCCGCTTAATTTGCCGGAAAACGCCGTCGTCGAAATTAACGTGCGCGACATTTCGGAAAATATGGAAAAGGAATCAGTCAACAAATTCAAAATAGAGGCGTTTGAAGAATGGATGACAAATCTTGACCCGAACACACCGACTTTGACTGATGAGCAAATCAGCCGCGAAAGCATTTATGAAGGACAGATAGAAAGACAATTGTGAAGTATTTAACCGATACGAATATTCTGTTACGACTCGTGCAAACTCATAGTCCGCATCATTTAGAAGCGAAAAATGCCGTTGATAAACTGCTTAAACGCGGCGACGCGCTGTTCATCACTTTGCAGAATATCTCCGAATTTTGGAATGTCTGCACTCGTCCTGCCGACAAAAACGGTTTGGGTCTGACGATTGACAGCACCGATTTGGAACTCAAACAAATAGAACAAGTTTTTGACTTTTTGCCTGATACGATTGAAGTTTACCGAAATTGGCGCAAACTCGTCGTCAAACATTCGGTTTCCGGCATTCAAGTCCACGACACAAAAATCGTCGCCGCAATGAAAGCGCACAGCATTCAAAATCTGCTGACCTTTAACGTCAAAGATTTCAAACGCTATCCCGACATCAAAGCCGTTGCGCCGAAAGATGTTTAAAGTTCATACCTTAAATTTTGTTCCAAACGCTCAAGCCATGTTTCACTGTGATTTATAACTTTTACTTGTCCTGAATATTTTGTTCTTGCTTCCCATTTAGTTGCTTTGGCAATTTCTTGCCAAGAGAATTCACCTTTTCTGATTTATGTAAATGGCATTTCCGTAAATTGGGCATTCAAGAATGACGTTCTGCGACCATTCAAAACAATAAACGACGTATCCGTCGAATTCATCTTTGCCAATAAAACATTTGTTCGGCTTCAGATTTTTCTCAATCTTCAGCAATCTTTCTTCATCAAAAGATTTGTTTTTCCATTTTTTTGTGAGGCTTAAACGACGAAAATGAATTTGCAGTTCAGTAAAAATCCACTCGCCTTGAGGAAGCAATTTCCAATGAACTTTCTCAATTTCTAGTTTATTAAACACTAAGTTGTCTTCTTGCACACTTTTTGGATTTATTATTGTTTGTTGGTTATTTCGTTTAGGACACTTTTCTGTAATATGCAAATCATATTTATAAGCGTTGATTTTAACTTTACAATGAGGACAAATATCATAATTTTTTTTAGATTTTATCGAATCCGATTCAGTATGTTCTTCGGAATTGTTCTTAAAAGATTCTATTCCTTCACTTTCTTTTGTATTATTTCTATTTTGATTTTCAATACTGGTTTCAGAAATTTCTTCGCTCTCAATTTCAAATGAAGGAGCCTTTTTAGTTTCTGGATTAAATAGAAGCCAAAGGCTATCGGCGAATAGTTTACCTACATATTCTTGTTCAGATGAAACATTTAATCCGACTTTTCTAAGTAATCCAATTATTAAAGGAAGCGGCTTATTTAATTTTTTAACAATCGTAGAAATCTGAATTTTTTTTTCGTTTATAGTAAGGTCACGGATGTAGGGATACTTTTCGCACGTTTCATTTATGTGGTTTTTATAGTCTTTGATTGGAATTTCATTTTGGCAGTATCTGCATTTCTTAAGTTCTGAATTTAACTCAAGTTCGGGTTTAATTAATTTTTCTTTCGGTGAAAACCTAAAACCCTTCGAGTGACTTTCAACCTTTTTAGTTGTCTTTTGATGGGTAAGATTTTGACCGTATTTCTCAAAAAATTGTTCTAAATCTAGTTTTTTCCACATTTTATTTAATGTCTCACAAATCCCTTCAATGAAGAAATTAGCCTGAAAGCAGTAAAAAATTTTAACACAAGAGTAATCAAAATTCTGTATCTGCTTTTTGCCTCTTGCTGAATGAACATTCATTCAGTTATAATTCGGTCAACCAACAATCTAAATTCAGAAAGGATAAACACAAAATATGAATGTCAAAAAAGCCGCCGTTTTAGGCGCGGGAACGATGGGCGCGGCGATTGCGGCGCATCTTTCAAATGCGGGAATTCCAACGCTGTTGCTCGACATCGCGCCGAAGGAATTAAACGAAAACGAACAGAAAAAGGGTTTGCCGCTCGATTCGTTCCACGTTAGAAACCGCATCGTCGGCGAGATGTTTGACGCGGCGAAAAAGCTCAAACCCGCGCCGTTTATGCTTGCCGATAACGTGAATCTAATTACAGTCGGAAATTTTGAAGACGATTTGGAAAAGCTCAAAGACTGCGATTTCGTGATCGAAGCGGTCGTCGAAAACTTGGACATCAAACACAAACTTTTTGCCGAAGTCGAAAAAAATATGAAACCCGGCGCGGTCATCGCGTCGAATACTTCGGGAATTCCGATTGAGTCAATCGCCGCGCCGTTTTCCGATGATTTTAAACAGCATTTCGTCGGCGTGCATTTTTTCAATCCGCCGCGTTATATGAAACTCGTCGAAGTAATTCCGACCGGCGACACGAGCGAAGAAGTCGTCGAAGAAGTCAGCGAATTTCTCGACACGCGGCTCGGAAAAGGCGTTGTTCCGGCAAAAGATCGTCCGAATTTTATCGCCAACAGAATCGGCGTTTTTTCGATGATGGCGACGATCAAAGAGATGATTGAAATGGATTTGACTCCGACCGAAGTTGACCAAATTACGGGAAAAGCGATTGGACACGCTTCATCGGCGACGTTTCGCACTTCGGATTTAGTCGGTTTGGATGTGACGGCGCACGTCGTCAAAAATCTTTATCCGGCGATTCCCGACGACGAAGACCGCGAAGTTTTTCAAACGCCCGAACTCATCAATACTTTGATGGAGAAGAAGATTTTGGGCGACAAAACGAATGGCGGATTTTTCAAAAAATCAAAGGACGCGGAAGGCAAACGCGCAATTCTCGAATTAGACCTAAATACGTTTGAATATAAACCGCAGGAGAAAACGAAATTCCCGTCGCTTGATGCGGCAAAATCTATCGAAGATATGCCGAAGCGCGTCAAAACTCTAGTTTGGGGCGACGACAAAGTTGGTGAATTTTTGTGGAAAACGGTTTCCCGAATCTCGCGTTATGCGGCGAACCGAATTCCCGAAATCGCCGATACGATTGTCGAAATTGACAACGCGATCAAATGGGGTTTTGGCTGGGAAATCGGCGTTTTTGAAACTTGGGACGCGATTGGCGTGAAAGAATCGGTCGAGCGAATGGAAAAAGAAGGACAAAAAATCCCCGAAAACGTCAAGAAAATGCTCGATTCGGGCGCGGAAAATTTTTATAAATACGAAAACGGTCAGAAATCTTTTTACGATTTGGTCAACGGCGGTTACAAACCGATTGCCGACAAACAAGGCGTAATTTTCTTAAAAGCCGTTAAAGATCGAACGGGCGTAATCAAATCAAATTCGGCGGCAAGTTTGATTGACATCGGCGACGGCGTGGCGTGTTTGGAGTTTCATTCAAAAATGAATTCGCTCGGCGGCGACACAGTGCAGATGTTGAAATATGCGGTTGATGAAGTCGAGAAAAATTACGCCGGTTTAGTCGTCGGCAATCAGGGCGGCAATTTTTCGGCGGGCGCGAATATTATGATGGTGCTGCTCGCGGCGCAGGAAGAAGAATGGGACGACATCGAAATGGGCGTGCGCCAACTGCAAAACGCCGTGATGCGTCTGCGCTATTCGTCAAAACCCGTCGTCACCGCGCCTTACGGTCTTGCCCTTGGCGGCGGCTGTGAAATTGCGATGCACGGCAACAAAACCCGTGCGGCGGGCGAAACTTACATCGGTTTAGTCGAAGTCGGAGTCGGTTTAATTCCCGCCGGATGCGGCACGAAAGAATTGACGATGCGGGCAATGGACAAAGCGAAAGCCACGCCGGATGCTGACCCATTGGCATTTTTGAAAAAGACTTTCGAGACGATTGCGATGGCAAAAGTCGCCACGTCGGCACAGGAAGCGAGATCAATGGGTATTTTGCGCGATTCGGACGCGATTTCGTTAAACGGCGACCGTTTAATTGCCGATGCGAAAGCCGACGTTCTCGCGCTCGCCGCGACCGGCTACGTTCAACCCGTCGAACGCACCGATATTTTCGTGATGGGCGAACCGGCGCAGGCGGCGATCAAACTCGCTCTGCATATGATGAAAAGCGGCGGTTTCATCTCCGAACACGACCATTTAATCGGCACGAAACTCGCCAAAATTATGAGCGGCGGCGATTTCAATCACACGGCTTACGTTTCCGAACGCCATCTTTTAGACTTGGAACGTGAAGCATTTTTATCGCTGTGCGGAACAAAGAAAACGCAGGAACGCATCGCAGGAATGTTAAAAACGGGCAAGCCTGTGCGGAACTAAGAATTATTAGTCACGAACAAACACGAACGGGACACGAAATAAAAAGAAAATGAAACCGTCCCGCTTCGCGTTTGCACAGATTCACACGGATTAGGAAAAGATAGAAACAAAATGAATTTGTCCGATTTTATCTGCGTTAATCTGTGAAAATCTGTGGCTAAAGATTTCTTCTTTCGTGCTTTTTCGTGTTTGTTCGTGGCTAAAATAAATTTATGACACAAGAATCAAAAATCACAGTTGAGAAACGCGGACACCTACTTTTAATCGGATTGAATCGCCCTGACAAATTAAACGCTTTCGATGTCGAAATGCTCGAACAATTGGCGGCGGCTTATACCGAACTTGAGGACAACGCGGATTTGCGCTGCGGCGTTTTGTTTGCGGAAGGGCGAATGTTCACGGCAGGACTCGATTTGGCGAAAGTTGCGCCGAAAGCGGTGGAAAACGGCGGTTTGGCTTATGCGGAAAATTTGATTGATCCACTGAACTTGACGGGAAGCCGTTCGCGCACAAAGCCGGTTGTGGCGGCGGTTCACGGGAAATGTTTGACGATTGGAATTGAATTATTGCTCGCGTCCGATGTCAGAATCGCGGCGGAAAATGCGACCTTTGCACAGATCGAAATCAAGCGCGGAATTTTCCCGTTCGGCGGCGCGACGCTTCGTTTTCCGCAGGTTGCGGGTTGGGGAAATGCGATGCGCTGGCTGCTGACGGGCGACGAATTTGATGCGAAAGAAGCGTTGCGAATCGGACTCGTACAGGAAATTGCGGAAGACGGAAAGCACGTCGAACGCGCGATTGAAATCGCCGAAAAAATCGCGGCGCAAGCTCCGTTAGGCGTTCAGGCGACGATCATTTCCGCGCGAAAAACGCAGACCGAGGGTTTTAATGCGGCGGCGGAACATCTGAAACCGCAGATTCTCGAACTGTTTGATTCCGCAGACGCAAAAGAAGGCGTGCAGTCGTTTCTCGAACGCCGCAACGGAAATTTCAGCGGTAAATAAGATTTCGACTGCGAACATTTCGCCGGCGGACACGACTTGAAGAAGTTTAGCCACAGATTTTCACAGATAGACACAGATGAAATCGGGATTTTTGAAGAGTTAAAAATCTCTCTTAAATCCGTGTTAATCCGTGAAAATCTGTGGCTAGACTTCCGAGTTTTTTCGCCGCTAAATTCGCGTTACAATAACGAAATGAATAATTACGAAACACGCGCGTTTATTTTCGATATGGACGGAACGCTCGTTGACAATATGCGGTTTCACGGCGCGGCGTGGCAGAAAATGCTCGCCGAAAACGGCATCGAAGCCGATGCGACGGATTTTTTAATCAAAACCGCCGGCAAAACGAACCGCGAAATTATACCGGCATTTTTCGCCGATGCGGACGAATCCGAACTGCTCGAACTCGGCGGTCGCAAAGAAGAAATCTACCGCGAACTTTTTCTGTCCGAAAGAAAAGCGATTGACGGCGCGGTCGAATTTCTCGAACAATCTCGAAAGCTGGGAATTAAATTAGCCGTAGCGACCGCTGCGCCCGTGGCAAATATGGAATTTATTCTCGACGGTTTGAATTTACGAAAATACTTTGACGCGATTACGACCGCCGCCGATGTCAAAAACGGCAAACCGAACCCGGAAGTTTTCTTGAAATCAGCCGAAAAATTGAACATCGCGCCGGAAAGTTGCCTCGTTTTTGAAGACGCGATCAACGGTTTTGAAGCGGCATATCGCGCCGGAATGAAATCAATCGGGATTGCGACTGTTAATTCAATCGCGGATATTTTGCCATTGAATTCGGTTGTCGAAGCAAGCGTGAATTTCACCAATTTGAAACCGCAGGAAATCGTCGAAAAGTATTTGTCGTTTCAGGATTATGCGAAATGAAAAACCGCGCTGCGGTTGGGCGAAAAACGATTTGGCAATCGAATATCACGATGCGGAATGGGGAATTCCGCAGCACGAAGACCGGAAATTGTTTGAATGTTTAGTTTTGGAAGGCGCACAAGCCGGACTTAGTTGGGACACGATCTTGCGAAAACGCGAAAATTATCGCGCCGCTTTTGATAATTTCGATTACGAAAAAGTCGCGCTTTACGATGAAAAAAAATGTGGCGAATTATTGCAGAACGAAGGAATTATTCGCAATCATCTGAAAGTAAAATCGGCGGTAAACAATGCGAACGCCTTCTTGAAAATTCAAAAAGAATTTGGCTCGTTTGATAAATACATCTGGAGTTTTGTCGGCGGTAAACCGATTGTAAATAAGCGCGAAACTTCATCGGAAGTTCCCGCGAAAACCGAAATTTCCGACGCAATCAGCAAAGAATTGAAAAAACGCGGTTTCAATTTCGTCGGCTCGACGATTATGTATGCCTTTATGCAAGCTTGCGGTTTGGTCAACGATCATCTTATTTCGTGTTTTCGTTATAAAGAAATTGAAAAATGAATTATCCGATAACGCCCGCGATTCGCGTTTTGCGCGATAATAAAGTCGAGTTTGAACCGCGCGTTTACGAATATGTCGAAAAAGGCGGCACGAAACATTCGGCGGAAGTTTTAGGAGTTGACGAACACGCGGTTATTAAGACTTTAGTATTTGAAACAAACGAGCATCAGCCTTTGATTGTTTTGATGCACGGCGATTTGCAGGTTTCAACCAAAGCGTTAGCGCGAATTTTGAATGTTAAAACAGTCGCGCCGGTTACGCCGGAGAAGGCGAATAAACTGACAGGATATTTAGTCGGCGGCACGTCGCCTTTCGGCGTGAAAACGAAGATGCCGGTTTACGCGGAAGCGACGATTTTCGAGTTGCCGCGCATCTTTATCAATGGCGGCAAGCGCGGATTTCTAATCGGGATCGAACCGAAGACTTTGGAAAACAATTTAAAGATTACAAGGATTGAATCTGCGGTAAAAGATAGGTAAATTGTCTGATATGGAGAACGAAAACAATCACCACCCAAGTTTAAATAAAGTTTCATTTGCGGGCTTGCTCGTTGCGCTCGGCATCGTTTTCGGCGACATCGGAACGTCGCCGCTCTACACTT
>JBBSUG010000013.1:0-122255 GCA_038235165.1 Pyrinomonadales bacterium | reverse complement strand
GACCGAAGTGCGTTCTTCGCTTTTCAATAAAATCATCTGACAGCGCACTCGAAAGCAATGACTTTTGCCCGTTCGATAGCCTTTCTCCAATGCCGCCCGCTGTTCGGCGGTTAATTCGATAACTTTTGTTTTACCCATTTCGACAACAGTCTAACCTATTTCTGTTGGGGTGCTTAACTGAACTTTTAATTAATTGGGGCAAAGGAAACCAAGACGCTCTGGACGAACTTTTTCCGCTCGTCGAAAGAGAACTTCACCGAATGGCACATCATTATATGGCGCGAATGAACCTGGGAAATACCTTTCAAACGACGGCACTGATTAACGAAACATATATCAAACTGGTTGGTCAAAATAAAGTAGAATGGCAAAATCGCGCCCACTTTTTCGGCATCGCGGCGAATATGATGCGCCGGATTCTGCTTAATTACATCCGCGATCAAAAACGGCGGAAACGCGGCGGCGCACAAATTCAGGTGTCGCTCGAAGACGCATTGGTGATGACCGAAGAAAAATCGGACGAAATTCTGACACTCGAAGAAGCATTGTGCAGTCTCGCCGAATTTGACGAGCGCAAGGCAAAAGTTGTCGAACTGCGCTATTTCGGCGGATTGAGCGTGGCGGAAACCGCCGAAGTTTTGCAGATTGCTGAAATCACTGTGATCCGCGATTGGAATATGGCGAAGGCGTGGCTGGCACGCGAGATCAAAAATGGAAACTGACACCTGGGAAAAAGTCGAGAGCCTTTTTCCCATTGCCGTCGAACTACCGTTTGCAGAAAGAATTTCTTTTCTGCAAAACGAATGCGCGGGCGATGGTCAATTGTTGTCTGAAGTCGAATCTCTGATACAAAATTTTGAGCAGGATTCCGACATTCTCGACGAATCCGTTTTTGAACTCGGTCTCGGCGCAATCAGCAGCAAATTACAAAAAAATCTCGCCAATTCGGTTATCGGTGTTTACGAATTACAGGAAAAGATCGGCGCGGGCGGGAGGGCGAAGTTTACAAAGCGGTTGACACGCGATTAAATCGCCGCGTCGCCTTGAAATTTCTCTCTGCCGCTTTGGAAAATGACGCTACGGCAAAACGCCAGCTGATTAAAGAAGCACAAGCCGCCGCAATGCTCGAACATTCGAATATCTGCGCGGTTCACGGCATCGAAGAAACCGGCGAAAATCACTTTATCGTGATGCAGTATATCGCCGGCAAAACGCTCGGCGAAAGTTTCAAGAACCGCTCAATCGGCGTTGAAGATTTCAAATCCGTCACGCGCCAGATTTTGACCGCCGTTGCCTTTGCCCATTCGCACGGCGTGATTCACCGCGATCTGAAACCCGGAAATATTATGCTGACCGATGACGGCATCATCAAGGTTCTCGATTTCGGATTGGCGCAAATTACTCCGCAAAACCCGTTTTTAGGACGCAAATCAAGCGGTGAGGCGAGTCAATTTTCAAGCAGCGGATTGGTAATCGGCACAGTTTCCTATATGTCGCCCGAACAGCTTCGCGGCAAAAAACTCGATTATCGAAGCGACATTTTCAGCATCGGAGTCGTTCTTTACGAATTGCTTGCCCGGCAAAATCCATTTAACCGCGAAAGTCAGGCGGAAGTAATCGCCGCGATTTTAAGCGATGAACCGCCGGATATTAAAGAATTTGCCGCAGATTTCCCCGGCTCGCTGGTTAAATTGGTCGAAAAATGTCTGCACAAAAATCCTGCTGACAGATTTCAATCGGCGGCGGAAATGCTGGTCGAACTCGACACCGCCGAAACTGAAAACAACGGTCGGAAAAATTCCAAACGCCGCCGGAGCTTTTGGCTCAAAACAATGTTCGCCACCGTTGCTTTGTTCACGGTTTTGGCGTTCATATTTTTCTCGAACGGTAAATCTCCGCGCCGGACTCTCGCCGTAATGCCGATCACTTTCGACAATACACAAGCCGACAAAAAATATCTGGCTGACGGTTTGACCGCCAGTTTTATTGAAGAATTATCTAATTTGTCAGAGTTGAACGTCAAAAGCGAATATTCCGTCAATCGCTTTAAGGAAAAAAATATCGAACCCGGAAAGATCGGCAAGGAATTGAATGCCGATGCCGTTTGGGTGGGTTCAATCATTGAGCGCGACGCTGATTTGTTTTTGAAAACCAAACTCGTTCGCACGTCCGACGGTTTTTTGATAGACACGGACGAAGAACCGATTGTCGAAACAAATTTGATCGGGTTGCAGGAAAAAGTTGGGGCGCGAATTTTAGACAAAATCAAACTGGATATAAACGCCGAGGATAAAAACAAACTAGCCGAAAAAGATACGGACAGCGAAGATGCCAAAAGATTGTATCTGCAAGGTCGCTTTTTATTGAAAACCCAAAAGGACGGCGACGATTTGGAAAAGGCGATTCAATGTTTTACCGATGCTAAAGATTTCGATGCGGGCTATGCCAAAGCCTGGACGGGTTTGGCGGACGCATATCTTCAAAAGAGTTTGCCCAGTGCGAAAAATCCAATTGCACCTAAAAAAGCTGTCGAATTGGCGAAACCGGCGGCGGAAAGAGCATTAAAATTAGACAATACGCTCAGCGAAACATACACTTCGCTAGGTTTGATAAATTCAAAATTCGAATGGAATTGGAAGGAAGCGGAAAGCAATTTCAGGTCGGCAATTTATCTCGACGACGAATTTATCCCGGCGCATCTCGGTTTAATAAGTGTTTTGAATATGCAGGGAAGATTTGATGAATCGTTGGCGGAAGCAAGAAAGATTAAGGAATTTGACGCGGTTTCAATCGTCGCCGATCTAGAAATCGCCAAAATTTACTACCGGAAAAAAGAATTCGGAAAAACCGATGAAATTTTGTCGGATCTGCTTGAAAGAAATCCCGACCACAAAGGACTCAAATATGTTCGCAGCTATCAATTTATAAATACCGGAAGATACAACGAAACAATCGAAATTCTCAGGGACATTTATGAATCGGGTAACAAGGAAGATAGGATTTATGCTGCCGCGCCGCTCGGTTTTGCCTACGCAAAATCAGGACGTTTTGACGAAGCGAAGAAAATAATTGCCGGTCTTGAACTTTCTGAAAAAACCGGTTACGTTCCGGCACAGGAAAAAGCACTCGTCTATGTCGGACTCGGAGATTATGCTAAAGCATTTGAAAATCTACATAAATCCTGCGATGAGAAATTTCCGACCCTGCCCGGATGGATTACCGATCCGATTGTTGACAAGGTGAAATCCGATCCGAGATTCGTCGAAATCAGAAAATGTGTCAAACTTTGAATTTAAAAAAAAGCGAATTCGATACTTTCTCAAGTGCTTTGACGGCTTTTGAAATATCCAAAACAGAATCGGCAAGCAGTTTTTCGATGATTTCCGTCAGCGGCAACGGAACATTTCGGCGCAATTTACCGATTTCTGCGAGATTTTCCGCATTATAAAGTCTTCCGGTCAAAAGAAAACAAACAACCGCGCCGAGCGCGAAAGTAAGGAAATTCCCTTCAACTCAGCTTTTGGTAATGTTGCGGACAAATCGGCTGTTATTACCGGTTTTTCATCCGATTAGCTAATGTGTTTTTTTGTAGAAATGGATTCTATTAGTATAAGCGCCGAAAATATCCGAAAACTATCTTTTTTAACAGGGAAAATGAAAAAATATCGAAAATTAACGATAGGTGCTTTGCGGGAAGGAATTGTAATATTCGACCGGCGCGAGATCGTCGGTCAGAATTTCTGTCTCCAGCTGAAAATCTTTTTTGTACAAATGTTCTAAAAGGTTGGACATCTCCGCGTCTTCGCTCGTGAAAGATTCGATTTCCTTCGATTTACTTGCGACAATTATCAGATTTTGCCACTGTTCGTCGGTGTATGGAGCGTTGACTTTGAAAACATAGACGTTTGGAAAAACCCGTTTGTAGGTTTTGAATTCGGCTTGGAAAAATTTACTCAAATTGCCTTTGAGTGCGCCGCCGAGATTGAAGATGACAACGCCGTCGTCTTTGAGAACACGGTTGATTTGGCGAACGGCTTCAATAGTTGTCAGTTGAAAAGGAACCGTAAAAAGTGAGCCGAATGCGTCCATTAAAACTGCGTCGTACTCATTTGATTCGGCTTGATTGAGAAATATTCTGCCGTCTTGATGGATGATATTCAAACGCGGGTTGTCTTCTAGTCTGAAAAATTTTCGGGCGATTGCAGTCATTTGCGGATCAATCTCAACGACATTGATTTTCGCGTTCGGATATTTTTTCAGGTAGTCGCGCGGATAGGAATAGCCTGCACCGCCGATCATCAAAGTCTTTTGAAAATCCGGTTTGAAATGGCGAATCAAATGATAGTAATTGGCGTAGTCAAAAGCGAGTTCGTCCGAATCGAGAAGCATTCCCGATTGAATAAAATACGGATCGGTGGCGAGGGCGCGAATCGGTTTGCCTTCGTTTGTTTTGGTTTTGAAGATTTGGATGCGGCTGTATTCGGTGTCAATATCGCGCAAATCGCTGATTTCGAAAAGATAATAACGGCGAAACTCGTTGACTCCGATGCCGACGAGAAACAAAACCAGAATCATCAGATTGAAGGTTTTCAACGCAAATGGTGCCAGCAAAATCGAAAGACCGATCAAACACGCACCGATTAAATAAAGCGTTTTTTCGCTGCCGACAAACGGAATCAGGAAGAATCCCGCGAGAAATGTGCCTAAAATGCTGCCGACGGTTGAAAGCGCGTACAATCTGCCGACGGTTTTACCGGTGTCGGCGAGCGATGACATCTTTAATTTGACGGCATACGGCGTAACGAAACCGAGCAGAACGCTTGCCGGGGCGAACAGCAAAAAGGCGGCGAGCAGCGATTTGACTTCTAATATTGCCGAACTTTCCGCGATCAAAGCAAGGATTAAATCTTTGAACAAAATGGTCAGCGCAACTGCGCCGCCCGCAAGAAATATGACGGAGGCGAGAACTTTGATGTCCGGTTTGGCATCCGCCCATTTTCCTCCGAGCCAGTAACCCAAACTCAACGCGCCGAGAATAACTCCGATCAAACTCGTCCAAACATAAGTTGACGCGCCGAGATACGGCGAAAGCAGACGCGAACCGATGATTTCGTAAACCATCACGAGTGCGCCGCAGACGAAGACGGTGATTTCGAGAATGTAGCTCTTAATCTTCATTAAAAAAAGAGAAAAACCCGCCTAAATTGAGTTATCAGGCGAGTTTTGCTTTAGTTTGTTCGGTTGTCAAACATTTTATTTAATTTTCAACCGTTCCGACCGCTTTTTTTTTATCGCCCTGTTCATTAACATACGTCAGCCACGGGGCGTTGTCCGGCGCGGGGCGTTCGCCGTGGATGATGGCGAAAAATTCGTCCTGCAATTTTTTAGTGATTTCGCCGCGTTTGCCGCTGCCGACCGTGATGCGGTCAACTTTGCTGATCGGCGTAATTTCGGCAGCGGTGCCGGTGAAAAAGAGTTCGTCCGTCAAGTATAGTGCGGCGCGTTGAATGTTCGTTTCTTCGACTTCGATGCCAAGTTCGCGGGCGATCTTAATGACCGTATCGCGCGTAATTCCCGGCAGAATCGAAGCGCCGAGCGGCGGCGTGAGCAGTTTGCCGTTGTTGACGAGAAAAATATTTTCGCCTGAACCTTCGGAGATATAGCCGCGGTCGTCGAGCGCGATGCCTTCACTGAAGCCGTTCAAAATCGCTTCCATTTTGATAAGCTGCGAATTCATATAATTTGCGCCCGCTTTGGCAACTGCCGGAAGCGAATTCGACGGTGTGCGCGTCCAGCTCGAAATACAGACTTCGACCCCTTTTTCGAGAGCTTCGTCGCCGAGATATTTGCCCCAATCCCACGCCGCGATGTAGCAATTAACCGGATTTGGAAACGGGTTGACCCCGAACGCCGGTTTGTCTTCGTTCAAACCGCGAAAAATAACCGGACGAATGTAACATTCATCCATTCCGCCGTCGCGGACTAATTCAGCCGTCGCCTGACAGAGTTCTTCGCGGGTCGGTGTGACATCCATCCGGTAAACTTTCGCCGAATTTAACAGACGCTGAATATGCTCGGTAAGGCGAAAAACCGCCGAACCGCGTTCCGTATTATAGGCGCGAATACCTTCGAAAACACTCGAACCGTAATGAATCGCGTGAGTCATCACATGAACCCGTGCGTCCTCCCAATTGATAAACTCACCGTTACGCCACACTTTGGGCGCAATTCGCATCGTACTTACATCTTTTGCTGCCATAATTTTTTAATAAACTCCTAAAATAGGTATGAAAAAGGGTTGTCTAACATGAAAGAAATAACGAAATGAATTAAATTTCTAAAATTCTTTGTGTGTTAATGTTTTTGCATACACTAAGAATAGTACAACGAGAGTGGTTAGGCAAGAATGGGGAATGTTCAAGGTTTCATGTTTAAGAATCAAGGTTCAAGGTAAATTATGTTTTTACCTTGAACCTTGATTCTTGAACTTTTAAAAAATGCTGAAACGCGGCGCGGTGTCGTCAAGACGGCTTTGGTAAACGACGTTATTTAGAGTGATTGTGACAGTTATCGGCACGTCACCGGCACCGGCGAGTCCGGGCGGCAGCGTGAAATCGAAGGTATTGACACCCGGCTCACGGGTCACGGAATTGGTTGTAATCTGCGTTCCGCTAATCGTCGAGCCGCCGACTGTGATAACCACGTTCTGAGCATTCACAATTTCCGCACCCGTTAAATAAACACGCAAAACGGTCGGCACAAACCTGCCGCCCTTGGTCTTTATCGTTCTGACGGCGAAGGGTTCGCTTCTGAAAACACGATTGGTCACGTTGAAAATTCGCGCGCGCCCGTTGGGTCCGGGAACGGGATTAACCGTGAAAACATCCGGGCGGGCGTTGACGATGGTGATGTTCCCTTTGGTGACTACGCCGTTGTTATTGATGACGACGGGCAGCAGAACATTGTCGGCTCCGGGCGGAAAAAGTCCGGGCGGGGCGACGAATGTGATTTGATTCTGACTGACCGTTTTCAAACCGCACGCCGCGCCGCTGATGGTCATCGTCACGCCGCCTAATTCTATCGGCAGTGTGAACCGGCGGGCAATCGAACCGACTGCCGTTTGCGTTGCCACGACCGGATTTGCCGCCGCCGTATAATCAACGATTGCCAGCATTCCCGGCGAAATTCCCTGCACTGCGACAGGCGTTTGCGGAGTCGGCGAAACCGACGGACTCGGTGACGGCACAGGGGTCGGCGAAGGAGTCGGGACCGGCGAATTTGAAACCGGGATGCGGCTCGCGCCGGTGACAAAACTCAAAGGCGCACCGGTCGTCGAAGCCGTCGTCGGCAAAAGATAATAATAAGTTTCGTTTGACGAATCGAAGTTTCCCGTGCCGACTTCAGTCAGTCCCAAAGTAAAGGTCATTCGCTTCGCCGAGTCACTCGGAATCGGCTGTGCCGAAGCCAGAAAGAAATTCGGTGACGGGAACTTGGTTAGTCTGGAAAAAACGGTTGAAGACGAAGGCGCACCGAGCGGATACGAATAAATCTGCGCCGGACGGGTCGTATTTGAATTCAAACCGTCGTCATTGACGGCGGAAACCGTGCCAGCGGGAATAATGTTCAGGCGTGTCTCGAAAACTAAGGTTTGCGGTGTGCCGTTGGCATCGGTGTCGGTGAATCCGGGATAGTGAGCGATGTCGCCGCCGCTCGCCGCCGCAGTCGAATCCGCATCGCTGCGCGGTCCGATGCGGCGAAAAGTTCCGCCCGCTGCGTCATATACATAAAGAGCGAATGATGCGTAATTTGCCCCGCCGTTTTCGTTCGCCAAATCAGCGTATGAATCGAACGCAATGTAGCGACCATCGCGGCTCATTCTTCTGCCGATGTCAAAAATATTTATCGTTTCCGCCAAACTGGTCTGGGTAGTCGTCGTGATTTGTTTTTGATTCGCGCCGCTTGGCACGCCAGCCGCATTCAGATCGGAATAAAAAATTTCGACATTATTGTCGGCATTGCTGCCGCCAGTCATCCCGACTATCGGGTTGTTGCCTTTGCTCAAGAAAGAGACGCGCAGACCGTTTCCCGAAATTGATGGGTTTTGGTTAAAAATCGGCGCACTCAGCGTTCCGCGCGGCGTTTTGGTGACTTGCCCGAAGGTATTGGCGGCGCGAACATACGTGAAAATCTCGTCGTTGTTGTCGGGCGCGGCATTGCCCACGGTCGGAACCAGATCGCGGGTTGAGACGAATGCAAGATAACCGCCGTTGTCGTTAATGCTCGTACTGCGGTTATCGTCGGCGATAACCGGTCCGCTGGTTGAAGAACCGGCGGACGGTGTGCGGCTCGGCGGGGTATTGGTAACCCGTGTAAATGTCCCGGCACTCAAATCAGTCAGCGGAATTTCCGCCCCCGCCGATAAATTGACGGGCGCAACCGCCGGAACTTGATAGAGCCAGATTTCCGTATTACCATCGCTCGTCAGGGCGTTGGTTGTGGTGGTGTCAACGGTCACATTGAGCGAAGCGGCATCGAAACTTCCAGGCGTAATACCGGCGGCAGGAGTTGCCACCGAATTGACGTTCGAGCCGAAGGAAATCCAGCGTCCGTTATTGCTCAACACCGGGCGAAGATTTGAGATTTCGACTTTGATGTTGTCGGAGGTTGCGGCTAAAGTCGTATTGGTCAACAAACTTTTAGTGTCGGTGATTTGAAAAATGCGGCGTTGGGCGTAATCGAAAATAAAGATTTCGCGGTTGCCGTCGGCATTGCGCGGATTTTCGGTCGCAATGTTTCCGGTTGACTCGAACACGACCAACCGCCCGTCGCCGCTGATTCCGCCGGCAAATGATTCGGAAGCCGAATCGGTAATTTGTCCGATAGCCGAATCAACCTGTGCCGAAACAGTGATGACATTGATAAAAAAAGCCGTCACAGCCAGTAAAACGATGATGTGAAATTTCACAAACTCCTCCAAAGTAAATAAAAAAAGACGTATGAAAATTGTTGAAAATTGCCCGAAGCACAAAATACAGCATTTTAAAGGTAAAAAACGCCACTGGCAAGCAACTGGAAAATTAAAATGATATTTTATCTAAAAAACAAATGCTTTGATGCCGCTTTCGGCGCAAATGGTTGACTTGGATGGCAAATAAAAAAACCTGCAAAATAATAATCGTCGCCGGTGAAGCGTCGGGCGATGCCCACGCCGCCAAACTCGTCAATGCACTGCGCGCAACTGCGCCGGAAACATCTTTTGAATTTTTCGGCGCAGTCAGTCATCAAATGCGCGAAGCGGGCGTTGAGGAAATAGTCAATGCCGATGATTTTTCGATTGTCGGACTGCCGGAAATCGCCCGCGCCCTGCCGATGTTTTGGAAAGCGTTTCGACAATTGAAAAATGAAGCCGTCCGGCGCAAACCCGACGCGGTGATTTTGGTTGACTTCCCCGACTTCAATTTGAAGTTAGCTAAATCGCTCAAAAAAAAAGGTTTCAAAGTAATCTATTACATTTCGCCGCAGCTTTGGGCGTGGCGCAAATATCGCGTTAAAACGATTGCGAAATATGTTGATCTGCTGTTGGCGATACTCCCGTTTGAAAAAGATTGGTATGCCGCGCAGGGCATCTCGCACGTCGAATATGTCGGCAATCCGCTGGCGATGGAAGTTTATTCAAAACTTTCCAAAAGTGAATTTTGCAACAAATATAATCTTGACGACAATAAGCCGATCATCGCGCTGCTGCCGGGAAGCCGCCACAAGGAAATAGTCAGAATCTTGCCGGAAATGCTGGAAACGGCGTGTCTGATGGCGGAAAAGAACCGGGATTTGCAATTTGTCATCGCTCTGTCTTCGACGCGCAAACTCACCGAAGTTCAAACGGCAATTGAACAACTGACAATAAAAGGCTTGACGCTCCCGAAAAATCTGCTGACCGTTCAAAATGAAACGCGCGAATCCTTAAATGCCGCCGATGTTTCTGCCGTCACCAGCGGCACGGCAACTCTTGAAACGGCGATTATCGGCACGCCGCTGGCAATCGTTTACAAAGGTTCACCGCTCAACTACAAACTGCTGCGTCCACTGATTAAGGTCGAACATTTCGGTTTGGTCAACCTGATCGCGCGGGAACGAATCGCCAGAGAATTTATTCAAAACGATTTTACGCCGCAAATTTTATCGGAAGAACTTTTTCGCCTGCTCGAACCGGAAACCAACCGGCAAATGCGCGAAAAATTGTCTGCCGTCGTCAAAACTCTCGGACGCGGCGGTGCATCCAGACGCGCCGCCGCAGCGATTATGCGCGAACTCGACAAAGGTTGAAATCTAATCTCCGGTAATTTCCGTAAAATCGCCCGGTTTGTTCATCCACAGAAACTCAATATTTTCCCTTTTGAGAAATTTTAAAAGGTTTGATAACAGCGTTAATTTTTATATGGAACGGGAAGTTTAGCTTTATTTTTTAGTTTTATTTGGCACGTTTCTATATAGCCATAAATTTTTTTCGCCTGATAGTGATTTCTTCCTAATATTTTTACCCAAATTCGATATGCTTCTTTATAAATATTTAATGCAAGCTGATACTTTTCCTGTTCCATATATAACACTGCTAAATTATTTAGACAGCTTGCATAATTGATATGATTTTTGCCAAGTGTTTCTTTAACTATGTTGAGTGACTCTTCAAATAAATTTAGTGCTTCTTTATATCTCCCTTGTAGTTTATATAACGTAGCTAGATTATTTAAAATAGTCGCATATTCAGGATTATTTGTGCCAATTGTTTTCTCAAATATATCTAAGGCTTCCAAAATCAATTTCGTTGATTTATTGTATTTACGTTGTGATGTATAAACTGATGCCAAATTATCCAAACAAATTGCATAATTTATGTGATTTCTGCCTATCGTTTTCTCGGCAACCTCTATAGCTTCTTTATATAAATTAATTGCTTCTTTATATTTATTTTGCTCGGCATAAACCGAAGCTAGACAATTCAAACCTTCGCCTAACAAAATATAACTTTTAGATTTTCTTGTGGCTTCTATAATTTGTTGATAAATGGTTGCAGCAACAGCATAATTATTGGATATAGAATAAAGTGCAGCTAATTTTAATTTGAGTTTATTTTCTTTTTCAAAGTCGCATTGCGAATTTGGTAAAGATTGATATTCATTAAGCAAATTCTCAATTGTTTTAATTCTATTTTGTCTCTCTTCAAATAAAAGACCCTCTAACTCTGTAAATTCCTGTGAAGAATACTTTGAGATTAATTGCTCAGTTTCTACCGCTTTGGCAGAGAAAAGATAAACACCCGAACGAATTGAATAGAAATCGGTCGCTCCGTGATAAATCGCGCTGAGGGCGTATTCGGGAAGAAATAAAACGAGCGGACAATTAAGAACTTTTTTGAACGAATTGCGCGAATGATTCAAGGTAACAACGAACTTTGATTCGGCGGCTTCGTTAGCTTTCGGGAAAGAGCTTTCCAAACCGTAAACGAAAACCGCGTCGTATTTTTCATCGCCTAATCGCGTCTGCAATTCGTCGAGCAAATGTTCGATTTGGTGTTCGAGAAAGATGATTTTGATTTTATAATCGTCAAGCTGTTTTACGAGTTCTTCGATTATTTCTTTTTGGCGCGGGCGTTGGTTACAGCGCACGAAAAGCAGAGAAAAACTATCGGCGAATTTAATAGCGTTGACGAGGTTTCGCATTTGCCGCTTTTCGTCTAAGATTTGTATTTCAGAATCGAGATTATTCAGCTTCGTCATTTTCCTGCGGCTTAGTTAGTTTTTCTTTTGCCGCGATAAATTGGTCGAGTTCGCGGTAAATCGGGTTGACAGCATACCACGGCGTTTGACGATTGCGGTTTTTCCGATCCGTTCCTTTAACGCTCGCATCGTCGCCGTTGATGTATTCAAACAAAAGTAACTTTTCAAGCACTTCGACACATTGTTCTGGTTTCACATTAATATTTTGGTTAGACGATAAATCGAGTTTTGCCAGAACATCCCAAGTATATTGTGGGAAAAAGTTCGGCGAAATATTTTGATATTCGCTGTCAATCGCATAATCAACATTCTCGGCGGAGATCGGAAGCACATCGGCATCCGTGCAGGCTTCGCGGGCGAAAAGAAGAAATGTACGAATATGCCCGCCGCTATATTTGATGAGCAAATCCAAAGCGTCGTCGGTAAAAGCGTCTTCACGTTTAATATCGCCGAGACGCTTTTTCAGAATTTCGGTCATCGCGTCTCTACCGATTTCAAAAGGCGTTTCACCATCACGCTGAAATACTTTAACCATCGGCAGAACGAACGATTTGTCGTAAAGTTTGCCAATAATGCTGGCATCATTTGAGCGCATTAAATCAATCGGCACGGTGTAAATGATATGCGATTCAATAGCTGTCAATTGCGTTGAATATTGAAGAAACAGTTTTTGCGCTGATTCCAGACCCATTTCCGCGCCGTCAAATCGCTCGATCTTTTCAAGATTGTCCAGAATGATAACGACATCTTTGCAGTTTTCTGGTTGTCCGTGCGCCGATAGATCGGTGATTTGTTTTCTGGCTTCAACAAGCAGTTTGTTTATTTCCTGTAAAAGCAAATAAGTATCATTTTTTAACGCTTCCCGAACTTTCTTTCTCGCTGAATCATCTTTCGCCAATCTTTTAATGTCTGCCGTCGCAAATCCGAAAGGCAATTCCACGCCGATTTTATCTACTTCCCACTCAGAGAAAACTGTTTCACCTAACTTTTCGATAGATTTCTTAAAATAATTGCCTTTAATTGTAAAACTTTCATCTTTTTGCAAAACATCAGTAGCTTTCGGTAGCGATTGCCAGTAAAATATCTGTAATCTTGACATCGAATTTGTCCAGATATTCATTGGCATCAATAAAAATCGGATAAAATCTCGAATCTGCCGAATAAGTTCTCAGTTCACGCACGAGTCTTTTCAATTCCGACGATTTCCCGCAACCCGAATGACCTGTAAAAAGAAAACATTTGTAATCGCTCGCATCCGAATACTCGTGCATTGAAGCGTTTGCTAAACCAATGTGATCTTTAATCTGTTCGACAAAAACATTTCCGCCGCGTGCCGCGCTGCAATCATAATAAAATTTCTCCGTCGCCGGATTATCTGGATTACAAGCACCATATATTTTGGCTATTTGTAAATTCATAATTTTTCAATTGATACGGAGAAATTTTAACTCTTAATTCTTATTAAATAAATTAGCACGAAAATAGTTTCAAGCTGAATTTGACTGAAAAATCAATTAGGAATTCCTTGTGTGACATTTACCTTGAAATTTTAATTTGAGGAAACTTGTCCTTTATAATTCGACAAAATCAGCGGGTTTATCCATCCACAAAAGTTCGATATTTTCACTTTTCAGAAACTTTTAAAAAGTTTGACAACGCGATTCAACGAAAAAGTCTTTCGCGTGACCGTTGTGAATTGGCAATTTATTCGATTGTCCGCTGCGTAAAAATCAACAACTTGATATACAACCTCAACCAAGTTAAATTTGATAGTATATTTTCGTCATTGAATTTCCCGGATGAAACTCAATGACTTTCATAATTTTAAGCAGGATATTAATCAAAATAATTATATATGGCATTTTGGCGAAGAAATAAAGACAAAGATAAATTTTCGATTTCCACTTTGGGTTTGGACAAGTCAATGGAGGAACTCAAAGCGCAGGAAGAGGCAGTCGAACGCGAAGTGCGTGTGCGGTTTTCCAAAGCGATTGAGAAAACGCGGTATTCGATCAACAACAAACTCGACACGATTTTTGAAAATCGTAAGAAGATTGACGAAGCATTTCTTGACGAATTGGAAGAGATGCTGATTTCTACCGACATCGGCGTTGCAACGACGATGCAGGTTTTAGACGCGGTAAGGCGCGGCGTGTCAAGACAGGAAATCGGCGATTTACAGGCACTCAAAGCCGCGATGCGAAAGGAACTTTTAGGCATTCTGCATACTTCGACGGCGAAAGGCGTGGCAGACGAAACGAAATACGATTTATCAATTAAACCGTACGTTTTAATGGTCGTCGGCGTGAACGGAGTCGGCAAAACGACAACCATCGGCAAACTGGCACAGCGTATTAAAAAAGAGGGCAACGACATTTTAATCTGCGCTGCCGACACATTTCGCGCCGCCGCGTCGGAACAACTGGAAATCTGGTCGCAGCGGGCGGGAGTTCCCTTGATCCAGCAAAAACAAGGCACCGACCCGGCGGCGGTATTATTCGACGCATTAAAATCAGCTAAAGCGCGAAACGCCGACGTTTTAATCGTGGACACGGCGGGACGACTGCACAATAAATCGAATTTAATGGCGGAATTAGAAAAAATGAAACGCATCGCCGGACGCGAAGTAGAAGGCGCACCGCACGAAACGCTTTTGGTTATTGATGCCGTCACCGGACAAAACGGACTCGAACAGGCGCGGCAATTCTTAAAAACGGCGGATGTCACCGGCATCGTCCTCACCAAACTCGACGGCACGGCAAAAGGCGGCATTGCCGTCGCCATTTCCAAAGAATTAAATTTGCCCATCAGATATGTCGGCATCGGCGAACAGGTTGACGATTTGATGGTTTTCGACGCGGAAAGTTATGTGAACGGGTTATTTAATTGAAAAATGATTGAGCTTGTTGAAAAAACAAAAATTAATAATCCTAAAAATAGATTTCAACTTTTGATTGATAAAAAGATTGTTTCTGCTAAAGTGCGTAATTTTGAGAGAGAAGGTCAATTGTACATAAATTTGTATGCTACAGGAATTAATTCAACTCAAACAATCAGCAACTATAAGTTTGCGGATTTTCCTAATCTATATTATTTAACAATGCCATTAGATATATTGGATAAGAAATACTTGAATCGAATTTACATAATTTATAATGATTCTACTGGAAAATTTGAAATCAAATTTCGATACCAATTTGACTCACAAAATTGGAAAAATAAAAACAAATATATGCGTTTTTATAGTTCATACTCGAGATTTATTACTGAACTAAATTACAAAGAATCTAAAGTAGCAAAAAAATTTAGAAAAAATAACTTAAAACCACAATTTGGGAGTCTTAGGCATAAAACATTTGGTTTTGAAATTATGTTTACAATTTTAGAATTTCAAGACAGCCTCAATATAGAAATACATAAACTGTCTAATATATTACATTCATATCATAGAGAAGTGTTAGAAATTATTGAGACATTAGATGTTTTTCAACAAGACATTGAAAACTTCAGAATTATTAAAAGTATATTTAATTTTCCCAAGGAATTAAAAGTTCACTGTAAACAATATTTGGAATACTTCGCTCAATTTCTCCAAGATTTAGGAATTAACGCCACTTCAAATTTAAAAGAAGAAGCGGGAAAGATTCTTTTTGCAGTTACGCCAACCGATGATGTTGAAGCACTAGACAAAATTCGTGAAGCACTTGCCGTTTATTTGAATTTGCCTTCCGGTCCGATTATTTATGATGAAAGTTTTGCGGCGATGAGATTACAGCAACAAGTTGAGAACTTACAACATTCACAGAGAATGGCAGTTAGAGAAATTCGCACATCAGAAAGAGAATTACGGTTAGCTCAAACAGTAATTGGAAATCAAGACAAAACAATTCAGCAAAAAGATTCAACAATTGAACAGCAAAATAAAATCATTGAGATGATTTCAAGCAAAACAATAATGATGGATTCGGTCGAAAATAAAGAAGAACTTGAAGAAATTTATGATGGCTTAAAAATCGGCGAAAGCGAATTTTTGAAGAAACAACTCGGAATTCATCTTAATCCGGCTAAAGTTATCAAAACAGCAGTTAAAAATACATTTGGAAAAGATGAAAAGAAATCCGTGTTAGGTTTGGACGAAAAAGATTAAAAGTCGCCAACGGTGACCGACAATGTAGCCTAGCGAGAATCGTAAGGTCGTTTAAGAAAGTTCACCGCTCGCTGAAAGTGAGCAACAAAACAGGCGAAGATTGTTCGACACTTTCAGCGTCGGACCAGATCATCTGCAAGTTTCCAGCGATGCTCGCTGGGCTATGTTGTTGGTCATCTTTGATGACAAAATATTAAACTAAAATGATTTCAGATGAAAGGATATATTTAACCGTAAGTATTTAGGAAGAACTTTCCGCAGAAGATGTTGGGGAAATGAGCGAATTGATGAAAAACCCCAACTCTCTAAAAAATGCGTTCTTTTTCGGTTCGGAAATTATTTTGTTGGAGACGACAAAAATCAGGCGACCACAATCTTTCGCTTTTACAAAACAGAAACCGGGCAGACCACGAGGTTTTGCCCTCACAAATGAAAGGTAGCGAATTTGATATAAAAATGACGCGGCTCGCTTTGGAACTCGCGTCTTACGGTGTCGGGCAGGTTTCGCCGAGTCCACTGGTCGGCTGCGTCGTCGTCGGCACAAACGGCGAAATTGTCGGCGAGGGAACATATATTTATGACCACACAACTCACGCTGAAGTTACAGCATTGCAGGAAGCCGGAACGCTCGCTAAGGGCGCGACGGCGTATGTTTCGTTAGAGCCGCATTCGTATCAAGGACGCACGAAACCCTGCACGACGGCGTTGATAAACGCCGGAATTAAGCGGGTTGTCTGTCCGGTCGAAGACCCGAATCCGCTGGTTTCCGGCAAAGGTTTTGCACAGTTGAGAGTTGCCGGAGTCGAAGTTATCACCGGCATTTTGCACGACGAAGCAACGCGATTAAATGAAAAATTCTGCGTTTGGCATCAGAAAAAGCGTCCGTTTGTGCATTTGAAATTGGCGATGAGTTTGGACGGGCGAATTTCACTTGCAAACGGTATTTCAACGGCGATTTCGGGCGCGGAATCGGCAGTCAAAGTCCAAAAGTTGCGGCACGAATACGACGCGATTTTAGTCGGCGGCAACACCGCGCTGGTTGACAATCCGAGTTTGACAGACAGAAGCGGCGGACGGCGGCGGCGGAAACTTGTACGTGTCGTTTTGGACAATCGTCTGCGAGTCTCGTTCGAATCAAATTTGGTACAAACAGCGCGGGAAACGCCGACTTTGATAATTTCAAATTCGACGGACGAGGCGAAAATTGAAAAGTTAATGGAAAACGGCGTTGAAGTAATCCGTGAAAATGTGCGTGATTTGAATGCGGTTTTGGAAGCGTTGCGAAAACGCGATTTGCAAAGCGTTTTGGTCGAAGGCGGCGCAGAAATCGCAGGTGCGTTTGTTGACGCGAAACTGGTTGATAAATACACTTTCATTGTCGCGCCAATTATCATTGGCGGGCATTCCGCGCCAGTCGCAATCGGCGGAAACGGTGCAGATTCATTGGGAAATGTAACGCGATTGTGCAATTTAGAAATTATTAGACACGGGGAAGATTACGAATTTACAGGTTATCCGAAATGAATGATTCCAAATTCCGAAAGCCGTCGTTTGCTAAAAAATCGTTCGGGCAAAACTTTCTCGTTGACGGCAATTACATCAATAAAATAATCGCCGCGCTCAATCCGCAAATCGGTGAAACAATCATCGAAATCGGCGCGGGGCGCGGCGCATTAACGGAAAAACTTGTTGCATCCGGCGCGAATATTATCGCCGTCGAAATAGAACGCGAAATGATCGCGGTTTTGAAAGATGAATTTACAGGAAACGGGAATTTTCAATTAATCGAAGCCGACGCACTCAAAATTGATTATTCCAAATTCCAGATTCCAAACTCCAAATTAAAACTCGTCGCAAATTTGCCTTATTATATTTCGACGGCAATTTTGCAAAAATTGATTGAACAGCGCGAAGTTTTCAGCGAAATGATTTTGATGTTTCAGCGTGAAGTCGTCGAACGAATCACGGCGGAAGTCGGGAATAAAGAGCGCGGGTTTTTGTCGGTTTTAGTGCAGAATTATCTGGAAGTTCACAAACTTTTCGATGTGCCGCCGATAGCATTTCGTCCGTCGCCGAAAGTTGACAGCGCAGTCGTCAGGTTGATTCCGAAAACGGAGATCGGCATTACCGACGAGCAAATGTTTCGTAAAATCATCAGCTCGGCGTTTCGGCAGAAACGCAAAACTATTCACAATAATCTGAAAAACAGCGGTGAGTTTTTAGTGAAAAAATTTGATGAAAGCGGCGGAATAAAGGAAATTCTCGACAAAGTTCAAATTGAGGGAAACCGCCGCGCCGAAACTTTGACGATTGACGAGTGGAAACGGTTAGGCAATCTTTTGGCACAGTGAAATTAAAGTTTTTGTCGGATGAAGTTTTGCACATCGTACAAAACCGGATAGAAGACAAACTTCAACGAACGAATCGAATCGAACCGTTTTCGCGCATATTAAATTTTTATGCTGAAACCGACCGTCATTGCCATTCCGCTGTTCGCGTTGTTAATTGCGCTTGAATCGTGGCTTGTCATTCGGGAAAATCGGGAGAATTACAACCGGAAAGATGTTTGGACAAATATTAGTTTGGGTTTCGGCAGTGTTGCGTTCGGCGCGTTTTTCAGCTTGGCGACTTCCCTGTTCTACCTGGCCGCCTATAATTTCGCGCCTTATAAAATGCCGATGAATGTTTGGTGGACGTGGGCGATTTTACTGTTTGCTGATGATTTCGCTTATTATTGGTTTCACCGTTTCAGCCACGAAGTGCGATTTTTCTGGAACTTTCACGTCGTACATCATTCATCAAATAAATATAATCTGAGTGTCGCCGTGCGCCAAAGCTGGTTTTCCGGCATCGCACACTGGATTTTTTATATCCCGCTTGCCCTGCTCGGATTTCCATTGTGGGCGTTTGTGACGATGCACGGTGTTAATTTAATTTATCAATTTTGGATTCACACAGAATACGTCAAAAAAATGGGCATTCTGGAAAATGTTCTGAATACACCGTCGCATCATCGTGTTCATCACGGCGTAAATGAAGATTATTTGGACAAAAATTACGCGGGAATTTTTATTTTCTGGGACAAATTGTTCGGTACTTTTATCACCGAAGAAGAAAATCCGCGTTACGGCATTATCAAGCCTTTGAACAGTTACAATTTATTGTGGATCAACACGCACAGTTGGGCGGAAACGCGGGCGGCGATGCAGACAAAACAGACGATTTTCGGCAAAATAAGATGTATTTTCGGTGCGCCCGCGATGGATTTTGAAGAGAAAATTTACGCTGATTCAAAGATTCAAACTTGAAAAAACAAACTAAAATATGAAAATAAAACTATTGTCCGCGCTGATCTTAGCAATCTGCTGTACGTCGTTCGCCTTTTCACAAAGCGTCGTCGTCACGCCGAAAAAGGTCACATATAAAAGACCGAAACCGACTGAGGATTTCAAAAAAACGTTTGTCGTCACCCGTCCGCAAATCAAAGCCGCCACGCCCGCGCTGTCGAAAAAAATTGAAACGGCAATCAGCTATGAGAAAAACAACAATTTTAATTTGAAAGAAGAAATGGGCGAATTTCAATGGTTGGAAGATGCGAGTTATGAAGTCAAGTATAATGAAAAAGGCTTGCTCGATATCGTCCTTTCGATGGAAGGTTCGGCGGCTTACCCGTCTTCGTTCAGCAAAGAAGTCGTCATTGACACAGCAACCGGCATTCAGTTGACACCGGCAAGCGTTTTTACAAATCTCAAAAATTTGGCGGCGAAAATCAAATTGGCACAGCAAGCCGAAATAAAAAAAGCTGTTGTTAATATAAAAAAAGATAACCCGGAAGAAGAAAATTCGGCAAGCCTTTTTACGGATTCAAATTACACCGTGAAAAATTTAGATGAATTTTCCGTCAGCGACAAAGGCGTAACGTTTATTTATAATTACGAATTTCCGCACGTCATTCAAGCGTTACAGCCGGACGGCAGGTATTTTTTCACTTGGGCGCAGTTGAAACCATTCGTCAAACCAGACGGCTTGTTTGGTAAATTTATTCGCTAAAATGCAAAAAATTATCTTCTGTTTGATTGTTAACTTCTTTTTGCTCGGCATTTCGGGTGAAGCCGCTTTTGCTCAGGCGAACAAAGCCGTCGTCACTTCAAAAACCGTTATTTATCAGCGGAAAGATTACGAAAATGATGATTTGAAAAAAGAATTTACTATTATCTACCCGCAACTGAAAATTCCCGGAAACCCGGCGATTGAAAGGAAAATTCGGCGGCAGCTTGATTACGAAAAGGTTTTCGACATTTCGGTCGGGAAAGATGGCAAAGACTATATAGATATTACAAGTCTTTACTTCAAAACAATTTACAACGATTCCGGGTTTTTAGACATACGTTTGTTTTACGAAACTTTGGGCGCGTATCCGTGGACGAATCGGGCAGAGTTGGTTTTCGATTTGGAAACCGGCAAAACCATTTCCGCCGCCGACTGTTTTAAAAGCTCGACTAAGAAAACTTTGGCAAAAAAAGTTCGGCGCAAACTTTTGGCGGAAATCGCGCAGGCAAAAAGAAAATACGGCGGCTTTCCGCCCGAATCGGAAAATGGCGAATATAATTTGAACAATCTCGACGATTTTTCAATCGGCAGGCGCGGCTTAACATTTCATTACGATTACGGTTTCAATTTCGCTTCGCGTTCATTACAGCCGAAGGGCGATTTCTTTTTTACTTATTCGCAGTTAAAACCATTTATCAAGCCTGACGGTTTGCTTGCCGAGTTTATTCGCTAATATACTGTAAAACATTATGAGCGAAAGAAAAATCAGAGTCTTAGTCGCCAAACCCGGACTCGACGGACACGACCGCGGCGCAAAGGTCATCGCCCGCGCACTGCGCGATGCCGGAATGGAAGTTATTTACACCGGACTTCGCCAAACGCCTGAAATGATTGCGGCGGCGGCGTTGCAGGAAGACGTTGATGCGGTCGGCATCTCGATTTTGTCCGGGGCGCACAACACGCTCTGCCCGCGCATCGTCAATCTTTTGCGCGAAAACGGGATGGACGACACGCTCGTTCTGGTCGGCGGAATTGTGCCGCAGGAAGACATCGCCAAACTGAAATCAAACGGCGTGTCGGAGATATTTCTGCCCGGAACTTCGACCGAAGACATCGTAACTTTCATTCGTCAAAATGTGAGAAGCGAAAACTAAGTTTCTTTCGGTATATTGGCTGTCTCACTATACTGTTTTTGAATTATGTATTAAAATCGCTGTTTAGTTACAGAAATTGAACGAAAGATTCAAAATGTTTAGATTTGAGGAGTTAAAATTATGAAAAAATTATCAGGTGTTTTACTTGCTTTAGCAATGATCTTGTCAATAACTTTTATCAGCAGTGCGGTTTCGGAAAACAATCCGTTTTCCGCTCAGGCGCAGACCAAAAGCGGTCAGGTAACAGTTAAAAAGCGAAAAAACGGAATCGCTTCGAGAACTGCTCGCGGGGCTAAATACGTTTACCGCAAAGGCAAGAACGGCGTGGTTTACGTCTATCGCAAATCAGCCAAAGGAACGGTTTATGTCGGCAAAAAAGTTTATAAAGGCGGCAAATATGTGACCAAGAAAACCGTTAAGGGTGCGAAATATACCGCGCATAAAACAAAACGCGGCACTAAAGCAGTCATCAGCCGCACGAAGAAAATTCTTCAGTAAAATTTAATTTACAGTTTGACGAAAAGAAGACGGAGATAATTATCGAAAATTATCTCCGTCTTCTTTTTTGGCACGGAATGTGCAAACTTTGATAATAAAGGCACGAATATCAGAGTATATTCGTAAAAGGAGAATTATTATGAGAGTTAAAATGTTGAACTGTTTCGGATTCTTGTTGGCGGTCGTATTGTTTTCATACGGCGCGGTTCAGGCTCAGGTAGTAGATGCGGTGAAGGATGCGGCGAAAAAAACTGCTGAAGTGACGGTTGACGCGGCGAAAAAAACTGCCGAGGTGACAAAGGACGTAGCAGGAAAAACAAAGGATGTAACCGTTGACGCGGCGAAGAAAACCGCCGACGCGACGACTAACACATATGATAAAGCAGGTAATGTGGTGGGTGATGTGAATATTTCCGAGAAAACCGGCAATGTCGCTTCCGATGTTTGGGATGCGACTGTCAAAGGAACGAAAAAAGCCGTTTATTACACGGGTGACAAGGCTGCTGATTTCGGCAAACTCGGTTACGATGTCGGCAAAGAAACCGTCGTGACAACGTGGGACGGAACAAAATGGGTTTCCAACAAGGTTTGGGTATTCACGAAAAAAGCCGCCGATAAAACAGTTGATGTAGTGAACTAAATTTATTCAAATTCGCAATAAAAGAAGAACGGTTAACAATCATTAAATTATTTTGATTGTTGACCGTTTTTCTTTTTTGCTTTTTAATGGAAAGCATATATGAAAGAAAAAGTAAGAGTAGCAAGCGGACAGGGTTTTTGGGGCGATTTGCTGACGGCACCGATAGATCAGGTGCGCGGCGGGCAAATTGATTATTTGATGCTCGATTATTTGGCGGAAGTGACGATGTCTATTATGCAAAAGCAGAAACAACGTAACTCGCAGGCGGGTTACGCCGGCGATTTTATTACGTTGTTGAAAGAGATTCTGCCTGATTGTGTTGAAAAAGACATTAAAGTTTTATCAAATGCGGGCGGTGTCAATGTCGAAGGCTGCGCTGACGCGATTAAAACGGTCGCGCAGGAATTAGGATTGAGCGGAAAAGTAAAAATCGGTGTCGTGACGGGCGACGACATTCTGGCGCGTTTGCAGGAATTTATTGACGACGGCGTGGAGATAAACAATATGGACACGGGCGAACCGCTGTCCGATATTCTCGACAAAGTGCAGAGCGCAAATGTTTATCTCGGCGCAAAACCGCTCGTCGAAGCGTTGGGCAAAGGGGCGCAAATTATCGTCGGCGGACGATTGACCGATACAGGTTTGACGCTCGCGCCGCTGATGCACGAATTCGGCTGGCAGTTTGAGGATTGGGATAAGGTGGCGACCGGGACGATTGCCGGACATATCATCGAATGCGGCGGGCAGTGTTCGGGCGGAAATTGTCAATACGATTGGCAGAATATTCCCGATCTCGCTAACATCGGCTTCCCGATTGTCGAAGCATCTCCGAACGGCGATTTTGTCATTACGAAACACGAAGGGACGGGCGGAATAGTCAGTGTGCAGTCGGTCAAAGAACAGCTTTTGTACGAAATGGGCGACCCGCACAGTTATATTACGCCGGATGTGATCGCTGATTTTACGACGATCAATGTCGCTCCCGACGGCGAAAATCGCGTCAAAGTGTTTGGCATCAAAGGCAAACCGAACACCGATTTCTACAAAGTTTCAATCGCTTATTCGGGCGGCTGGAAAGCAGTCGGAACGCTCGTTTATTCGTATCCCGATGCTTACGAAAAAGCAAAAGCGGCGGATTTGATTTTGCGTTCGCGGCTCGATAAACTCGGCTTGAATTTTGACGTGATATTAACCGAATTCGTCGGAGTCAACGCCACGCACGGACATCTTTCCGGCGAACCACGCCCCGACATCCCCGAAGTCCAGCTTCGCTTCGGCGTGCGCGGACAAAGCAAGGAAGACGTCACGCGGTTTACCAAGGAACTCGCGCCGCTGATTCTCACCGGACCGCCGGGAGTGACCGGATTTGCAGGCGGCAGACCAAAAGTCGAAGAAATTATGGCTTATTTTCCCGCTTTGATTCCGAAACATCTGATTGAAACTAAGGTTGAAATCATCGAAGCGTAACAGAAAATGTTAAGCGAAAAGATCAAAACGTTTGCGGCAAATTTGCCTGGTGCAGAAAGTGCCGTGCGTTTTTATTCGCAGTTGGCGGAAAAATATCCGTCACAGATAAAAAAACTCGATAAAGACGATTTTTTGCTTTCCGACGTTTTGACGCTCGCAGCTTACAGTCCTTTTTTGGCGGCAACGCTGTTGCAGCACCCGGATTATATCTGGTGGCTCAACCGCCAGAAGGTTTCCGCCAAAGTGCGCGGCAAGGAAGAGATTCTCGAATCGCTGGCGCGTTTTGCGCTGACCAATTCGCAAATCGAACCGAATATTTTGTTGGCGCGTTTTCGCCGCCGCGAATTGCTTAAAATCTATCTGCGCGACATCCGCAACCTCGGCACGATTGCTGAAATTACAGAGGAAATCTCGAATTTGGCGGATGCGATTTTGGAATACGCGCTGCGGCTGGCGCAGCAGGAACTTGATAACCGTTACGGTACTCCGCTGGAAATTGACCGGAAAGAACGCGCCAAACAAGCGCAGATGTGCATCGTCGCGCTCGGTAAACTCGGCTCCGGCGAACTTAATTACGCTTCCGATATTGATCTGCTTTTTCTTTATTCAAATGACGGCGGCACTTCCGGGCAGGGTTCGCGCGGTGCCGTGACGAACCGCGAATATTTTGTCAAAGTTGCGGAATTCGTCACGAAACTCGTCGGCGGACAAACCGGCGAAGGCGCGGCATATCGCGTGGATTTGCGGCTTCGCCCGCACGGGCGCGTCGGCGCGTTGGCAATTCCCGTCAGCGAAGCGGTCAACTATTACAAAAGTTCCGCGCAAAGTTGGGAACGACAGGTTTTGATTCGCTCACGCGCCTGCGCGGGCGAAGCACGGGTTTTCCACGGCTTTTTTGAAAGTGTCAAGTCTGACGTTTTTTCGAAAAACGAAACGATCGAAAACGCACTGCAAAATGTTCGGCTTTCCAAAGAAAAAATCAATCTCGAAAAAACATCCGAAAAAGGCTTCAACGTCAAACTTGGCAAAGGCGGCATCCGCGAAATCGAATTTATCGCACAGGCACTGCAAATTGCCTTTGGCGGTAAAGATGAGTGGCTGCGTGCGCCGCACACGCTAATCAGTTTGTCGCGGCTCGCCGACCGTCAGCTGTTGAGCGAAAACGAGTTGACTGAATTGTTTGAGTCTTACGCTTTTTTGCGCCGGCTCGAACATCGTCTGCAAATGGAAAACGGACTGCAAACGCACCTTGTTCCGAATGAACCGGAGAAACGGTTAATGTTCGCCAAAAGAATGGATTTTAATGATGTCGAAGGATTTGACATCGCTTTAAAAACTCACAGCAACAATGTTAACCGGATTTTTTCGCGCGTTTTTGATCAAAAAGGTGTCATCAAAAAAAAGAAAGCGCAACGTAAAACAAAAACCGTCGAAACCGATCAGACCAAAGTAGCTGACAATCCGCTTCAGCCCTTATTTTCCTCGCTCGAAAAATCCGATTTGGAAAATGAGCCGGATGCAGAAACGATGGAAACTCTTTATCTACTTTCGGACACTTCCCCGCATTTCACCGCAATGGTTGCCGCTAATCCTCAGTTAATCAGTGATTTACCAAACCCGACCGACGACATCGCCGAAAAAGATTATCTGAAAATTCTGCTCTCGCTCGTTGAAAATGAAAGTGATTTCGTTCACGAATTGGCGATTTTGCGAAAAACTTGGTCGCGCTTTCTGCTCGAAATTGTCGTCACTGATATTTATCAAAAAACGACGATTCAGCATCTCCGCAGAATGCAGACAAAACTAGCCGAAGCGAGCATCGAAACTGCACTTCACATCACAAAACGCGAATTAGAAAGACAATTTCCCGTCACACTGACAGAATTGCCGTTCGCCGTTTTGGGACTCGGAAAACTCGGCGGCGGCGGAATGGATTACGGTTCGGATTTGGACTTGATTCTCATCTATGGGCAAGATTCCAGATTGCAAATGTCAGATTCCATATTGGATAATCAAGCGCAGGAGAAAGATACTACTGCAACACGAGAAAATGTCGCCGGAGGAGAGAAATTTGGAACTCGGAATCTGGAATCCAGCATTTTTCAAGCCCGTGCGGTCGAGATTTTCGTCACCGTGTTGTCGAGTTTAACGCGTGACGGTTCTCTTTATCGCGTTGATTTGCGGCTTCGTCCCGACGGGAAAAACGGGGCGACGAGTTCGAGCAAAACTGCATTTTTGAATTATCTGGAAAATCGTTCGGCGATGTGGGAATGGTTGGCGTATGTCAAACTGCGCGGCGCGGCGGGCGATGCGGAACTGGCAAAGTCAACTGAAAATGAAGCCCGAAAAATCATTCATCGGAACGCGCGAAAATTGCAGATTTCAGATTCAGACTCTCAAATTTTAAGTGAAGAAACCCGGCGCATTCGGCAGCGGCTTTTGGAGACGAGAGAGAAAAAGAGAAAACGCAGAGAAATTGACATCAAATTTGGCGAGGGCGGAATGCTCGACGTTTATTTTGCCGTCCGGTTTTTGCAGCTGCGCGACGATGTTCCCGACGACGCGGAAAATCGTTCGACGCTTCACACGCTCGAAAAACTCCGCGAAAACAATTCCCTGTCAGCCGAAGATTTTGAAAATTTTCGGCTGGGTCACGCTTTCTTAAACGAACTCGACCATAATCTGCGCCTGACCATCGGGCGTTCGACGCTTTTGCCGACCGCCAATCGGAAGATTTTAGAAATTATCATCGGGCGGATGAAACTCGCCACAATTGATGATTTGCTCCAAAATTTAACACTCCACCGGCTCAACATTCGCGCTTCTTTTGAAAATATTCTCGCAGACGAATTATGATAATTGCGGAAAGCGTGACGATCATTTTTGTATTCTTTCAGCCAATTTACCGTAGTGATGTTTCGGAATAATGAAAATAATTCTTTCAACTGCTGAACCGAAAAGTTATAATCATGGAACTAAACGGAGCAATACGAAATGCAAGATTGTGTAAAAATCAGTTTTATTGTTTTAATATGTTTCAACAATTTGTTCGGACAATCAGGTCGCGTTCCGGCTTACTCGGAGAGTTCACCTGAAAAAGCTGCCGAAAAAATGAGTAAACAATCGGTTATCGAAAAAGCGGACGGAAAGACGGACGAAGACGTGATCCGAATTGAAACGGACTTGGTAATTATTCCGGCGCAAATTTCTCAACGCAGCGGGAAACCTGTCGCCGACCTGAGAAAAGAGGAATTCAAAGTTTTTGAAGACGGAAAAGAACAGGAAATCGCCTATTTTTCAAACGAACAGCAACCGTTCACCGTCGCTCTCGTTTTGGATATGAGTTATTCGAGCGTTTTTAAACTTCAGGAAATTCAAAATGCGGCACTAACATTCGTTAATCAACTGCGTCAAAATGATAAGGTGATGATTATTTCATTTGACGAAAAAGTAAATATCTTGTGTGAACCGACTGACAATCGAAAAGTTCTAAAGATGGCGATTGAAGGCGCAAAAATTGCTTCGGGAACAAGTTTATACTCAGCACTCGACGTAGTACTGAGCGAGAAATTTAAGTCAGTCAGCGGACGTAAAGCGATAGTTTTACTGAGTGACGGCGTTGACACGAGCAGCAGAAATCTGTCGGCAAATGATGTTTTGCAACAAATAATCGAAACCGATGTTTTAGTTTATCCGATTCAATATAATACTTGGGACGATGTGCAGAAAAGCAGAAAGGATTCAGCTCAAATTTTTTATGACGATGATGATCGTCCGTATTCGGTTGAGATGCCTAGAAAAAAAGGCGAAAGGGAACAGGATTACGAAGAAGCGACCAACTTTTTTAAAGAAATATCAACGCAGACGGGCGGTAGAATTTTTCGTGTTTCTTCCGGCACAAACCTAAATCAGGCTTTCACCAGTATTGCCGACGAACTCCGAAAAGTGTATGTTTTAGGTTATTACCCTAGCGATGAAAGAAAAGTTGGTGTAACATATTCGTTACGAATTCGGGTCTATCGTCCGAACCTGTCAGTTCGTGCCAGAAGCGGTTATGTGCTGACAGTGCAACAGTTTTAAAGCATAACTCCTCATTTACCGCGGTTGAACTAAAATTTTTTTGATTGCCGTATTATTTTCAGTCTGACCGCTTTATGAAATTCAAAAAAATCCAGTTATTTTAAGGAGACAATAGTGAGAAAACCTAATTTTATATTTGCCTGTCTATTGATGACGGCAATTTTTTCAGCAACCGATTTAAACATTTTCGCTCAGGGTGAAGTGATGACCAACGATGAAATCATTACATTAGCTAAAGCCGGGTTAAATAGTTCGATTATCGTTAATAAAATTCGCACATCAAAATCAAATTTTGATCTTTCGACCGACAACTTAATCAAATTGAAGACAGCCGGTGTTTCCGACGAAATAGTCAACGCGATGTTGGAAGCAAAAAGCGGAAAATCACTGCCGACGAGTTCCGCAAACTCAACCACAACGAATGTTGCCGGCGACCCGAACGACCCGACGGCTCCGCACGGTTTCGGTCTCTACCTTTATGAAGAAGCGAACGGTGCTAAAAAAATGACCCAGCTTACGCCAAACGTTTCGGCGCAAAACCGCACTGGCGGACTATTTACCTCTTCGATGACGTATGGTATCGGAAAGGTTAAAACTAAATCAAATCTGCCCGGAACAGCGGCAAAATTACAGATCAAAGAAATACAGCCGGTCTTCTATTTCTATCTTGACACGAAAAGCGGCGGGTTGAATACTTCCAGCGGAATTCCTTCCACGCCAAACGAATTTGCTTTAATCAGGTTCAATGTCAGAAGTGATAACCGAGAAGTAACTATAGGCAAATCTAATGCTTTTGGAGCAAAAGGCGGACTCTCCGACGAATATGTGGTTGACTATAATGTGGAAGATTTAGGCGGCGGCACATTCAAGATTACTCCGAAAACAACTCTGAAAAACGGTGAATACGCTTTTTATTTGATCAATTCAGGCAATTCGTCTACCGGTGCGGCGGTGGGGGCAAAGTTCTTCGACTTTGGTGTTAAACCAACTCCGTAAAACTGTGCGAATGTGTATTTAGAATGAAAAATCCCGCATCTGACCAATGCGGGATTTTTGTTTGATATCTCTTCCAAACAATCGTTCAAACTCTTATTCCTCTTCGACGGTGCAAAGTAGCGGATATTCATTGGCGCGGGCGAGATTCATCGCTTTTTCCGACTTCATCGTGGCAATCTCATACGAATAAGTTCCGGCGAGACCGACACCTTCGTTGTGAACTTTGAGCATTATGGCAAATGATTCGGAGTCGGAGCGCATAAAAACGTGACTCAGGATGAAAACGACGAATTCCATCGTCGTAAAATCGTCGTTGTGCAGCAGAACTTTGAAAAGTTTCGGCTTTTCCAGTCGGGTTTCGCTCTCGGTCAGAACGTCGCCGTCGTATTCATTGTCGGGAAATTCGGGCATAAACTTTTATCAAATTTTACTCACTTCAAAATATACTTTAATCGCTTTATACTGCGCGGCGTTGTTTAAGATATCAAAAGCCTTTTCGTAATTGTCGAGACCTTCGATTTTGTGCGTCAGCATTTTTGAAAGCCAGCCTTGAAACATCGCTTCGCACAACGCCAAATCCTGCACGCCGTATTGAAAATGTTCGCGGTTGGCATTGACCGTGCCGAACATTACGCGGTTGCCGAGAACGAACTCCTGATTGATTTTGTCGGACGGGACGGCATCGGTTTTTCGCGTTCCGCCGGTGACGGAAGCTAAAATCAACACGCCGTTTTCGTTGAGCGACTGCATCGCGTCAAAAATAATCGGCGAATAGCCGGTGCATTCAAAAATCAAGTCATACTGCCCGTATTTTTCGACCGAGGCGACAACGGAAGTTTCCAATGTTGAATCGTAAGTGACACCGATTTCTTCAAGCAATTCGGCGTTAAAGTAGCCTTCGCGGTTATCTTTGCCGAAACCGTGAACTTCGTAGCCGCGCAAACGCAGTGCCATCGCTGTCAGCAGTCCGACACTGCCCGTTCCAAGCACCGCCGCCGTTTTCGGTCGCCAAATTTTCAATCTTTCCTGAATATCGCTCGCCTGCTTCAAACCTTTTTCGATGATTGAAAGCGGTTCGAGCAGAACGGCAATATTTTCGATGGCGGGCGGAATTTTCACCAAAGAATCGGCACTTTCGGTGTAAAACTCCGCCATATAACCGTGCAGACGGGAAATGCCGCGCTCGTAATATTCGCTGTCGGTCGTGAAATCTTGTTCGCCGATGTCGTCATAAAAACTGTGTCCGGGACGACGAACGGTAGCGACGACGAAATCTCCGACGGTAAATTCTTTGACGTTCGCGCCGATTTCGACAACGCGCCCGAAATTTTCGTGTCCGAGAACGAGAAAGTCGGAACCTTCAGGCGCAACGCCGTATTCGCCGTTGTTGATTTCCCGGTCAGTTCCGCACGCGCCGACGCGCAGCACTTCGACCAACACGCCGCGTCCGTTTTTTATCTCGGCGAAATTCGGTTTGTCTATTTCCTGAAGCCGCACCGAATTTACTGTTTTTGGTGTCACTACAATTGCTTTCATATTTTTCCCTGTCAACTTTCAATAATAATACGCAAATTCGATTTTATCCTAAGCCGCTGAAATGTAAATTTCGAATTTCAATCCGCCACCTGTAATCTTTTTTTCGCGCCTTCGAGCGACTTGCCGTCGCCCAGCAATGTCAAAATATCGTTGTATTTGATGGTCGTCGCGCCGTTCGGCGGAATGAGTTTGCCGTCACGCCGCAGGGCGACGACGAGACAGCCGCGCAATTGCAGTTTTGCCAGCGTCGTGCCGAGTTTACTTTTTGACGTGACGCGCACTTCGTCAATCATTTCGTCCTGTTCGCTGCGGGTCGCCAGCAATTTGAAAAGACTCGGGCGCAAAACCATATTTTCCAAAATCGCCGCCGCCGCGTGAACCGGACTCATTGTTTCAATGCCGGCTTCGGTGAAGGCGGAAAAGTTTGAAGTCGTATTGGCGCGGGCGACGATGCGTTTTTCGTCGAAATTAGACCGAATCACCTGCGCGACCAATAAATTCACTTTGTCGCTCGACGTGGCGACAATGACGGTTTTGGCACTGCCGATGCCGGATTTTTTCAAAACGTCAATGTCGGAAGCATCGGCACAGAAAATGTTTGCCCCTTTTAAGGCTTGGGCGGCGGCACAATTTTCTTCATCAGTGTCAATAATCGAAATGGTTTTCCCGGCTTCGATCAGTTTTTCAGCAAGAATTCGCGCCGTTTCGTCGGCTCCGATAATTAATGTTAGTCGCGGCATAACTCTAAATATTTTCGCCAGCCATCCGGCGGCGGTTCCTTCAATTAAAACCGTTCCTAAAACGACGGCAAAGACGAGTGAAACTAAAATTTTGTCTTCCGTGTAACCGTACTTCGGCAGTTCCAGCGCAAAAAAGGTGGCGACGGAAGCCGCGACGATTCCGCGCGGACCTAAAAATGAAATGAAAAGTTTTTCGTTGCGCTTTAACTCCGAACCGTAGGTCGAAAGAAAAACACGCGCCGGACGCACGGCAACCATCACCAGCACAACCAGCAGAATGCCGCGCCAGCCGATTGCCGCCAAATCATCTAACTTTAAACTCGCGGCGAGAAGAATGAAAACGGCGGAAATCGCAATAGAAGCGAGATCGCCTTTGAATTCTTCGACTTCTTCTTTGTGCGGAATATCGAGCGAACCGATGGCGATGCCGGCAATCGCCGCCGCCAAGACGCCGGATTCGTGAGCGAAAAGTTCCGCCGCCGTATATGCGAAAAGTGCGCTGCCTAAAATCACTAACCGCGAAAATTTGACCGGCAGCAGGTGAAACCGATTTGAAATCAGCCAGATAAAAGTCGCTGTGAAAAGTCCCGTAATCATTCCCGCTAAAATGGTTTCAATCGCGTGGGTGGCGATAAAAGTCCACTCGCCTTTGTTGGTAATCGCGGTGAAAATTATCGCGGCGAGAATCACGCCGAGCGGGTCGGCGATGACCGATTCGCTTTCGAGCGTCGAACGAACACGCCGATTGACTTTGACTTTATTCAAAATCGGTGTAATTACCGTCGGACCCGTCACAGAAATCAACGCGCCGAACAGCACGCTGATTGACCACGAAATTCCCATCACGTAATGCGCCAGCAGTGCGCTCAAAACTGTCGTAATTAAAAGTCCGACGCTGATGAGTCCGGTGACGGCGCGGGAAGTGTGGCGCAAATCATAGACGTTGAGCATCAAACCGCCCTCAAAAACGACGATGGCAACGGCAGTTTTGATGATTAAACTGAAACCTTCCTTCAACACCGGCGGCTCGATTAAACCGATAATTTCGGGACCGAACAGCAAACCGGCGATTAAAAGAGGTCCGGTGGCGGGAATGCGAAGCCGTTCCGCCAAAATCTGCGATGCCGTGCCGACGATTAAAACGCCGACCAGCGTGGCTAAAATCGCCATTACCGGCGCGGTTTCCTGAAGTTGTAAAATGTAGGATTGCAGCATCAAATCGTCAATTGTTTGAAATAGTAAATTGTAAATCGTTAGTTGGAAAAACGGGATGTTGTTACATTGAGAACTAGACTTCCTGAATGTCGGTTTCCGTTTCTGGCATTAATTTTCTCAAACGCAGAAGTGAAATTTTCTTTTCGTCTGCTTGTAAAATCTCCACTTCGAGACCGCGAATGTCCAGTTTTTCACCGACTTTGGGAACGTATCCGGCTTCACTCGTAATAAATCCGGCGATGGTCGTAAAATCGTCGTCTTCGATTTCCATATTGAAAATACGCTCGACCTTGCCGATTTCGGTCGAACCGATAACGTCGTAATAACTTTTGTCCGCGCCTTCGATAATTTCGACGATTTCTTCGGCAATATCTTCATCTTCGATTTCGCCGACGATTTCTTCGAGAATGTCTTCGACCGTTAAAAGTCCGGCGACACCGCCGTATTCGTCAATCACAATTGCAATCTGAATGTGGCTCAACTGCATATTTTGCAGCAGTTCGGCGGCAAACTTCGTTTCGGGAACAAAGTATGCCGGACGCAGGAGACTTTCAATCGTCTGATTTTCGTTGCCTTCCGACCACGCATTGAGCAAATCGCGGACATAAATCACGCCTTCGATGTTGTCAATCGTGTCGCGGTACACCGGCATCCGCGAAAACTTTTCTTCGATAATCAAATCGCGCACGTCTTTGACGGTTGACTTGATCGGCAGTGAAATAATTTCCGTGCGCGGAGTCATAATATCACCGGCGCGGGTGTCGCCGAACTCGACCATCGTTTCGATCAAAACGCGCTCTTTTTCATCTAAAATACCTTCGGCTTCGCCCATTTCGATCAACGCCTGAATGTCTTCGGCGTAATCGAGCCGTTCTTCTTCGGTCGTTTGATTCGGCATAACGGTCGCTTCCAGCGGTGAATTGTCCTTTGTAAAAAAATGGAACGGGTTAGCCAAACCTGAAAACAAGGCGTAGAACGGGCGAATCACCGGCAGCAGAAAAATCAGTTTTGTTTCAGGATTTTGCCAAGTCAAAAAACGCGGAATGATCTGGCGAAAAGCGGTGGACGCGACCAAACCGATGACCAGAGAAATAATCAAAACTTCCCACGTCGGCAAGTTAAAACTAAATGTCACCATCGTCACCAAAACGGAAAAACCGATTAGCAAAATTTGAATCGCCGACGAGAGTGCGAAACGAAAACGCGGACGGTTTTCCAAAATTTCCCGCAGAAATGCCGACGAGCGCGAAGCGGAATTTTCCTCCCATTCCGTTGAAATCCGGCGCAGACCGACATCGCTCAATTGTGAGAATGCCATATCAATCGTCGCCATAAACGTCAGCACAAACAAAATCAAAACGGCGATGGCTATTTCAATTTCCATATTCGTTTAATGGTAAAGGGTTATCGGTCATTGGTAAATGTTCAGTTTGAGTTTTTTATTTGAGAAACTGTGCGGCAGGCGCGTCAACCAGCCAAAAAAGTTCGCCGTTCGTCGGTTTTACGTTTTGCGACGGAAATTTTTCCGGCTGCGGTGCGCCTTCCAAAACTTCTTTTAAAGCACCGGCTTTTGCTGCGCCGCCGACAAGAAAAATTACGTTGGCAGCATTATTAATTGCCGGGAAAGTAAGAGTTAAACGAGTTGTATTCAATTTTTCGATGGGATTGGCAGCGGCGATTTTATCGGTTTCATTTAACGCACTTGAAAAAGGAAAAAGCGAAGCGGTGTGTCCGTCGTCGCCCATTCCAAGCAAAATCAGGTCAAGGCGCGGCAATTCACCGTTCGCCAAATCAAAAAAATGCACGATGGCTGCTTGATATTTATCAGCAGTTTTTTCCGCATCGCCAAGTTCGGGTTGCCAGCGAAATATATTCGCCGCAGGAATTTGCAGCGGTTGGAGCAGATTTTCGTTCGCCATCCGAAAATTGCTTTGCTCATCGTCGGGCGCGACGTTGCGTTCATCACCGAAAAAGAAAAAAACTTTCTCCCAGTCAATGCGGCTGCTGAATTCTTTCGTCGCCAAAAGCCGGTAAAGTGCTTTCGGGGTTGAACCGCCCGCCAGCGCAACAGCAAATCTGCCGTTACTTTCAATCGCCGAATTCCCGATTTCAATAAATTTGGCGGCGGCAAAATCGTTCAATTCAGTGATATTTAAAAACTTTTTTATCATTGATTTCAACTATACCAAATTTGCGCCAGTCCTTTAAATTCTCGTTCTTTGCAAAATAATCAAGCATTATTTTCGCTAGTCACAGGTTTGTCGTTATTTTAGTTTCGGATATGATTAAAGACGTTTGCTCAAAGTCAGAACCGTCTGCGTCAGCGGGCGGGTCAACGCTGACAACGAGCAATTTGCTTTGACAACGTAAATCGTCCGCTACCGCAGACGGTTCTGACCCGGAAAAAAATTGCGTCTGGATAATTTATGTTCAAAAAAGTTTTGATTTTGTCAGCATCGGTCGGCGCGGGACACCTTCGCGCGGCGGACGCGTTAGAGAAAGCGTTTGTAAAATTAAACGCGGCGGAAGAAGTTAAAAACATTGACGTTTTGAACTATACAAATCCGCTTTTCCGCAGGCTTTACGGCAAAGCATATCTCGATATGGTCAACACGATGCCCGAAGTTCTCGGCTGGATGTACGATTCGCTCGACAAACCGTGGCAAAATGAAAAACGGCGGCTCGCGTTGGACAGATTAAACACACAGCCGTTGATTAAATTATTGAAAAAAGAGAAGCCAGACATCGCTGTCTGCACTCATTTTCTGCCCGCCGAAATTATTTCGTGGCTCAGAGCGAAAGAGAAAATATTCTGCCCGCAGGCGATTGTCGTGACCGATTTTGATGCCCACGCGCTGTGGCTTTGCCATCATTACGAACGATATTTCGTCGCGCTCGAAGAAACGAAAGTTCATCTCGAAAAAGTCGGAATTCCCGTTGCAAAGATTACGGTTTCGGGCATTCCGATTGATCCGGTGTTTGCCGAATCGAAAGACAAAATCAAAATGCGCGAGAAATACGGTTTGGAGAAAGATAAAATTACGATTCTCGTGTCGGCGGGCGGTTTCGGGGTCGGCAATATCGAAAATCTTTTGTCGGCACTCGCCGAAATGAAAACGCCCGCGCAAATCGTCGCTCTGTGCGGGCGTAATGAAGAATTAAAAGCGAAACTCGAAAAGCTGGCGGTCGACAAATTAAATAGTGAAGTCGTTACATTCAAACCAATCGGCTTTACAAACGCGATGGACGAATATATGTCGGCGGCTGATGTCATCGTCGGCAAACCCGGCGGACTGACGACTTCGGAGGCGTTGGCGAAAAATCTGGTTTTCGTCGTCGTCAACCCGATTCCCGGACAGGAAGAACGCAACTCCGACCATCTGCTCGAAGAAGGCTGTGCGATTAGATGCAATAACTTACCGACCCTCGCTTATAAATTCGACAAACTTTTAGCCGACCCGCAACGATTCGCCCGAATGAAAGAAAACGTCAAAAAAATGGCGCGTCCGAACAGCGCGGAAGATGTTGTCAAAAATCTACTGAACCATCAGAATGCCGCGCAACCCTGATAGATTCAAGGTTCAAGGACTTCAGATAATTAATCTGGAATTTGGAATCTGGAATCTGGAATCCGTCACGGCGCGAGTCCCGGCGGGCAATCATCGTGCAACGGCAAGCGAATGATAAATGTCGTTCCCCGTCCTGATTCCGTTTCAAACGTGAGCTGTCCGCGATGCTTTTTGACGATCACATTGTGCGAAATTGCCAACCCCTGCCCGGTTCCTTTGCCGACTTCTTTAGTAGTAAAAAACGGGTCAAAAATGCGGCTTTGAAATTCGCAGGGAATTCCCGCGCCGGTGTCGGCAATGCGGATTTCCGCCCATTGGTCGTCGGTACAGGCAGTGGAAATCGTGATTTTCCCTTTGCGGCGCGTTCCTTCGCCGGTAACATCGGCGATTGAGTGCGTGGCGTTGATAATCATATTCAAGATCACCTGATTAAATTCATCGAGCAGACACGGCACGGGCGGCAGATTTTCGTCAAAAACGGTTTCCAAATCGGCAATATATTTCCATTCGTTGTGCGCGACGGCGACCGTACTTTCGATAGCTTTATTAACGTCGGCAGCTTTCATTTCGACCGCTCCGGGATGAACGAAGTTTCTCATTGACTGGACGATTTTGGAAATCCGCGAAACACCTTCGAGTGCCTGTTCGATGGCTTTTGGAATTTCGCCAATCAGAAATTCGATGTCGCTTTCTTCAAACTGCTGCCGAATTTTTTTGATTGATTCCATATCAAGTTCGTCAGCATCAAGTTTTTTGATTAGTTCGCGGCAGTTCGTCAGAATATTATTGACATCGGTAAAACCGTCGCGGATAAACCGGGTGTTGTCGCCGACATACTGCGTCGGCGTATTAATTTCGTGAGCGATTCCGGCGGCGAGCTGCCCGATTGATTCCATTTTTTGCGAATGACGAAGCTGTGTTTCCAAAATTTTCCGCTCGGTCAAATCGGTAGCGATGCCGAGAACATAACGCGACTCTCCGTCGCCTGCCACAAACGGTCGTTTGACGGTTTGCAGCCAGTGGATGTTGCCGGCGGCGTCAGTGAGTTTCTCTTCATAGATAATTTTCTCCTTGAGATTTTCTAAAACGTGCTTGTCATCTCTGGCAGTCTGGCTGATGTCGTGAGAGTCGGAGTTAAAATCAGCGGAGGTTTTTCCGATTATATCGTCGGTCGTTGTCCCGTAAATTTCGGCGAGCGATTTGTTCGCCAGGGTAAAGCGTCCCTGATCGTCTTTGACAAAAATCAAGTTCGGCACGCTGTCAATTACCCGGCGCAGAAAATGTCCGGCTTCATTGAGTTTTGACTCAGCTCGTTTGCGTTCGCTCACTTCGATTTGCAGCGACCAATTGGCGGCGAGCAGTTCGGCGGTGCGTTCGGTAACGCGAATTTCCAGTTTGCTGTGTGCTTCACGCAATTGTTCCTCCAACGCCTTGCGATCCGTAATGTCCATTTGAACGGCGACAAATCCCTGCACTTCGCCTTTGTCGTCATAGGTCGGCGTGATCGAAATGGACATCCAAAACCCGGTGCCGTCTTTCTTGTAGTTGTAGATTTCACCCGCGAAAGGCTGTCGCGCCCACATTGTCGTGCGAATGGTTTCAACCATTTCCGGGTCGGTTTTTTCGCCCTGTAAAATGTATCCGAGATTACCGATAACCTCGTCATATTTGTAACCGGTCAATTTTATAAATCCTTCGTTAACCCATTCAATGCAGCCTTCGGCATCGGTGATAATAACCGCATTTTGTGTTTTTTGAGCGACGATTGCCAAACTCAAAAGTTTTTCTTCAGCTTGCCGCTGTTCGGTCACATCTCTGACGTTGACACAGTAAACTTCGCTGTTGTTGTGTGAAATGAGACTCGCCGTACCTTCAACCCGCACGAGTTTCCCGTCGCGGCGACGATAATTTTTCTCGCCGCTGTAGTAAATTTTCTGTAAACCTTTCTGCTCGATTAAATATCTGTCGCGCCAGTCTTCATCAGCGTTGAAATCATACGCGGTCAAAGATTCGACATCTTCGACCGCATCGTAGCCGAGCAGCCGCGCAAAAGATTGGTTGCATTCGATCACGCGCATCGTTTCCGGTTCGATCAGAGCGATGCCCTCTTCGGACTGTTCAATGACAGCGCGGTACCGACCTTCGTTGAATTCGAGAGCCGCCGCCTGATCAGCATACTGCCGCATTCCGCTGACAATGTAGCGGCACAGCAAAACCAGGAGCAGCGATTCACAAATGATCCAGATCAGGTGATCCGCTCCGGCAAAATTAAAGCTGCCGGAAGATTCCCCCAATAGATGCGGATAAAACGAGACGCGCAAAAAGTAGTCAATCAGCACGCAGAAAACCGACGGAACAAAGATGCGCCAATCTCTGTAAAAAGCGAGCAAGGCAAGAAGAATAAAAACGTGATGTTGATTTTCAGTTCCGGCAGTGAGATAAATGAGAAAGCCCGAAACCAAAATTTGACCGGCAGCGATCAAATACCGCGTGTGCGGTGCGCCCGCATATTTCAACGCGTAACCGGCGAACAAGCCGGTGATCAGTCCGCTGACCAAAATCAAGGAGAATCGTTCGAAAATTTTGGACGACGGACTGTTGCTCGTCAGCAGTAAATCAAAACCGGCTGCCCCGAACGCCGCCAGCCATTCGAGCGACAACAGAACGGTAAATAACTTGTCCATCCGCTTGTGAATGACGTGCTGCTGTCTGTCAAGAATATCGGCGGCGCGAACCTGATCCGACGATCTTTGATTTTGAGGAGTTTTATTTCGCATTACGAGCGTAACTTATCAAATAATAATCCTAAAACATCGGTGCGGCTTCTGTTCTTACATCCGTCACCATCAACCGCAGCGAATCTTCAAAACTCCGATTGATCGGGACTTTTACCGAAACTTCCGCCGGAATATGACCGTTTTTAACGTAGCTTTTAAGCTGTGCCATCAAAAATAAATTTACTTCCCGCCCGCGTTCGATAATTTCCGTGCCGTCCGTTACCCAAATATCCTCTTCAAGCAGCATTCCTAATTTCAAATCTTTAACAACAATCCTTTCGGTTCTGTATTCGGCAACTTTTTCGTCGAGCAATTCTTTGACAGCCTTCAGAACAGTCGAGTCATACCAGTCTTCGTGCAGAGCAATTTCGCGGCAGGCTTCGTGCGGAGAATTTCCCAAGTACAGCAATTTATCGAAGTCTAAAATCACTTTCAGAATTTGGGCGCACCTGATTGTCGAACTTCCCAAAAGCGGCGTTTCTCCGGCTTCGTAATCGCACTGGCGAAAATTTTGATGCGCGATGATTTCCGCCACCGTTTTCATTCGCGGAATTCTGGCGATCAATTCATATCCGATTTGCGGATGGCGATAATACAGCGTCAATTCCTTGCTCGACAGCGGAACACAATTAGCAATCTTCCTGAAAATATTTTCCGGGACGGTCACGCATCCGATTTGTGAAAGCATTGCGGCAATCTCTATTTCCCACAGATTCGTGATACCGAGCCGAACGGCAACTTCGCGCACCAACCTCTTAACACGCGTCGAACGGCTGAACGCCGCCGGATTGACCAGCGCGAGAACGTCAACCAAAACCTCTAAACTCTGGCTGAGAGTTTCTTCCAACAACTGTTTTTCGGCGGTAATCAAAAGGTGCTGTTCAATGGCGGCATCAAGCGTTCTAGCAATTTCTTCAACCGAACAGGGTTTGGTCAAAAACCTGAAAATCATCCCTTCATTAACGGCATCCATCGCCGTTCCCTGTCCGGCATCCCCCGTCAGCATCACGCGCACACTCTGCGGAGAGAGTTCTTTAGCGAGTGCCAAAAACTCCACGCCGTCCATTCCCGGCATCCGCATATCGGAGATAATCACGGCAAATCCGCCTTCTTTCGTAATCACCTCAATCGCTTCCTCGCCGCCCAGAGCGATGTGAATATCGAAGTTTTTATGAAGAATGCGTTTGTAACCCTGCAAAATATTTGAGTCGTCATCAACAAACAAAATTTTTTTATTCATTATTTTCCCTTAGTTTTTCCTTCTTATTTAAAGTGAGTCTTTCTGATAAAATCGGCACTTATCCTTTTACGACAGAACAAGTTCTTATCTGCTGTATTCAAATCTCGTGCCGCTTGTCTATTTGATAAAATTCGTGAAATTACGATGTGAAACAGAAATTTAATTTGATTTATGATTCTTTGAAAAAAACGAGCAGGACAAAATTCCTCACTTTATAATTGAACAGTGGGGATTTTTGCCCTGCTTCGATAAATAAAATAAAGCGAAACTCAACATTGAACTTCGCTTCTTTGATATCACTTGATTAGTTTCAAAAATGTTTGAATACGCGGGTTAATTAGTCACATTCGGTTCGCGTTAGCTGCTTGTTTTTTCTTTTTCCAAAATAGACTTTTTGCGTTCAACGCCCCACCGATAACCGCTCAATTCGCCGTTGCTGCGAACGACGCGGTGACACGGAATAACGAGCGCGACGCGGTTTGAAGCGCAAGCCGTCGCCACGGCGCGGACAGCGTTTTTATTACCGATATTTTCGGCAACCTGCTGATAAGAAACGGTTTCGCCGTATGGAATTTTTCGCAAAAATTCCCAAACACGCATTTGAAAAGCGGTCGCCTGCACGTCGAGCGGTAAATCTAAAGTTTTGTTTGTCCCGGAAAGATTTGCCAAAATTGTTTCGACAAAACTTTTCAAATTCGCATCGTTCACACTAATTTCGGCGTTTGGAAACTCTTTTTGTAAATTTTCCCGCAACATTTCATCGCTTTCACCGAAACTGACGGCGCAAACCCCTTTTGCGGTTCGCGCGACGAGTAACTTTCCGAACACGCTGTCGGCAATCGTATATTCAACCTGCATATTTTTGCCGCCCTTTTTGTAAGCTGCCGGAGTCATTCCGATTTTGCTCACGACATTTTCGTAAAGCCGACTGCTCGAACCGAAACCGGCTTCATACATCGCACCAACCACTTCATTTCCGCTTTTAAGTTCGCTTTTGAACTTTTCCAGACGCTTCAATTCTGCATATTTCTTAGGCGAAATGCCGATGATTTCCTTGAATGTTTTTTGCAGATGCGCCGGACTCAAATGCAGTTTCGCGCTCAAGTTTTCGAGCGTGAGACACTGTTCATTTTCAATCAGTTCGCACGCCCGAAGCACGATGTCGGTTTGCAGGTTCACCGTTTCATTTTTCGGTTGACAACGCCGACACGAACGAAAACCGTGATCTTCCGCCGTTTCCGGCGAACGATAAAACCGCACATTTTCGCGTTTCGGCAGTTTTGACGAACACGACGGTTTGCAGTAAATTTTCGTCGAAGCAACCGCGTAAACAAACGCGCCGTCAAACTTTGCGTCATTGTTTTGCACGGCATTCCAATAAATTTCTGTTTTCATAATATTGAGTTTAGGCGATGCGAAAAACGAAATCTATCCGAAAATTGTGCTGTAATTTTTATTTATTCCGCTTACAGAAAAGGCGTTCAGGTTTTTGCAAACCTGAACGCCTTTTGTAATTGCCCGCCGAATTATTTCGCGTCGTTTTCGTCCTTTCCGTCGTCGTGAATTAAATTTCCGCTTTCGTCAATCGCGTCTTTGTCCTCGTGTTCTTGGGGCGTTTTCTTACCCGGCTGCGGCGCGTGTTCGGGATTTTCACCGACAATTTCCAGCTTTTCTCCCTTATGCTGTTCTAAAACTTTTTTATCGTGGGCAATATCTCTTTCGTCCGGCATTTCTTTTTCTCCTCTCTCAAAATAATAAATTTTTCACTTTTCAGAGAGTTGATTATAACTTTTAACGCCTGATAAACCTAACCGATTATCAAACAAAGCCAGTTGAATGTTTATTATCAACAAATAAACATTCAACGTATCTTTATGATCGAATCGGCGCAAGTCAGTTCTTGACCGAACTGAGCGTTCCTGTTTTCTTTGGCAGAGGTTATTGTATAAATGTCTATATACAAAATTCGTGCCAGACTGCAAATTGTTCGACTTTTTATTAATTCGCTCGTAAAAGCGTAGTTTAGAGTTAAAAAAAGTTCCTCGTATATTTATAATGGGGAAAAACTCCCCACCATTCCGTCACAGTGTGAGGCACTTTTACTGATGAACGTGTTTATTTTCCGCCGCTCTGAAATCACGTCCGTAAAACACCGATTCGATGCGTTCCAAAAACTTCGCGTCTGTCGTAATAATATCAACGAATTCGCCGTGTATCGGACGAGTTTTCTTCATCAAAACCTGCCCGTTTTCCTCGACGATCTGCGCCTTAATCTCGCCCGGATGCGAGTTCATCAAAATCTCCAACGGAATCGTTTTGTTAATCACGCCTTCGCGCATCTGTTTCACACAAGCCGGACACAGAGAATCAGTTTCACGCGGAAGACCCAACGACGGCGCAGTGCGTTGATAACTTTTCAAAAGCGGTTCCGCCGCCCAATTCGGCGTAATAGATTTGCCTTCGGGCAGAGTTTTATTGACCGCCTGAAACCCCTTCCAGCCAATATTCGCCAACTTTGAAGCCGCTTTTGAGCCGATCTTTCCCTTTTCCTTTCCTTCTTCTCGTCTGAAATTGTCGCTAAACATAAATATTTTAGTACAAAAAGCTAGATGAAAAACTTCGTTTTTTGATGGTGTAAATCAATGCCAATACCACAAATTTCGTCTTTTATGACCAAATTATTTTCCTAGTGTTATCTTAGGGCAGGATGTCGAAGTCCTTTCGCTGCCTTGTGAAATTATTGATAGAGACATTGCGGATGTGGACAAGGAACAGATTCTCTACGAAATCTTGTTTTATTTGTCCAAAGCTCTGTGAATTTGGGTTTGCACCATCTGAACTCAAACGTCAAAATTATTCTCGAAAATTCGAGCGACCGGCAATTTTGTCATACAGCCAAGTCGGGAAAAACTTTCCGGCGCGAACAAACGTCGCTAACTGCCACGGGAAGGCGGCGAATTTTTTGCGTTTTTCGACAGCTTTGAGAAAAAGCGGGATTGAATTGTCCAGTTCCATCAAAAACGGCATTTTTGCGCCCCTGCCGGAAGTCAGCGGTGTTTTGATAAAGCCGGGTTGGATGATTGTCACATCAACGCCCTGTTGTTGTACATCAAGGCGGACACTTTCAAAAAATGCGGTCATTCCGGCTTTGCTCGCCGAATACGCGGCGGATTTCGGCAGTCCGCGAATTCCGGCGAGACTCGAAATCGCCACTAACTGACCGCTTTTACTTTCCAGCATTTGCGGCAGAACGGCGGCGACCGCGTTGACCGCGCCGAGCAAATTGATGTTGATGACCTTAGCGACGGCTTCGGCGTTCAGGCTGCGCGTTTCGGCATTATTGCCGCCAATTCCCGCGTTAGCGATCAAAATATCAATTTTGCCGAATTCGGTTCGCAGTTTGTTCGCCGCCTCTGCCGTCGTCTGCGCGTCGGTCACATCAACCGCATAACATCGCGCCGTGCCGCCGTCATTTTCGACTTTGGCGACGATTTGTTTGAGCAAATCTTCGCGTCGCGCCAGAAGTCCGACGACCGCACCGCGTTTTCCCATTTCGATTGCCAACGCTTCGCCGATGCCGCTCGATGCGCCGGTTAGAAAGACGACTTTATTTTTCCAAAACATTGCCAGAGATTTTAACAGAAAAAAAATTCTTTGTATTTGTCAATCGCTAAATCGCCGGTTACGGAATGATAGTCGGGACGATAATTTCGGTGTTCTCGGTTGACAAAATCGTCCACGATTTTCCCCTCGTGCCAAATAGCCGTCGCTAATTCATCGAATCGCCAAGTGATGCGCCGCGCCAATGTGCCGATCAACGAGTGATCCAAATAGCCTTCGCGCTGCGTTTGTGTATCAAAAGTTTTTGTTTGAGATGAAGATTTTTAATGTGGTCGAGTTGGGCAAGCAACGGAAGCCTTTCGCCAATCAAAATTTGATCCGAAGTTCTGCAAACTGAAACAACCGCTCACATCTGTTAAATGGAAGCGGTTGTTTCATAACGGGCGACAAATTACATTATTGGTTTTAATTTATTCCTGACTGGCTGTCTTCGATTCCGAGTTGATGTAAAGAATGCGCGTACAGCTTTCGCAGGTGATTATCTGATCGCTGGTTTTCATTTCGACCTGCATTTGCGGGCGCAAAGACATAAAACACGCGCTGCACGAACCATTCACCACCTCGGCGACGGCGATTCCGTCGCGGCTGCGCTGGGCGAGACGATTGTAAACCGAAGCCATCCGGGTGGGCAGCGTGACGAAAACTTCGTGACGCTTTTTCGTTTCTTTATCGAAATTTTTCTTATTTTTGGTAATTTCGGAATCGAATTCCATCAATGCCGATTCACGGTTTGATTCAAGCGAGTTTATTTCATCACTTCGTTCCGCCAATACTTTTTCGACCTCTTCAATTTCGGTCATCTTTTCTAAAACCTGTGTTTCAAGCGCGGACACCTGTTTTTGCAGCGCGTCTGTTTCGCGCATCGCCGTCTCGTATTCTTTTTGATTTTGGGAATTTTTTAGATTGCGGTCGGCGCGGTCAATATAGGTTTTATTCTCGGCGATTTGCTTTTCCAGAACGGCGCGGGCTTCTTTTGCCTCATCGCGTTTGGCTTGTATTTCCCTAATGGAAGAGGCGTGCTGTTCAAACTCTTGTTCGAGAACAGCACGCCTTTCTTCCGCAGATTCGATGGATTTTTTTAACTGACGAATATTGGTATCCGTCTTCTGTAATTCGATTAACTTCTCAAGTTCTGATTTCACTGGTGAAAATCTCCTGTTATAAACAACTTTCGTAACAGAAATTTTCACATATTATTAGTTTGCTTGCAACAACTGAATGTTAATCGGTTATAATTGAAGGGGATCAGGTTTCAGGATTCAGGTTGAATTTTGAACCTGAATCCTTGTGAGCTTTGAGCTTATTTCTTAATTGCGATGTATTCGATGCGGCGGTTTTGGAATTTGCCGTCTTCGTTGTCATTTGTAGTTTTCGGTTTTTTTGAACCGTAACCTTTTTCGGTCAGCATATCCGAGCTGATGCCGAAATTATTGACCAGGGCGTCTCGCACCGCCTTCGCCCGATTTTCGGAAAGAGGCTGGTTTATTGCGTCAGTGCTTGTCGTGTCGGTGTGTCCGCCGACTTCGACCTGCACGGTCGGCGGCAGTCTCTTCATATAACCGGCAGCTTTCTTTAGAAACTGCATATTTCTGTCGGGTATATCATATTTTCCGCTGGCAAATTGAATAATGTAAAGATTCATCGCTCTGAGCAGATCATCCACCGAAAAATCTTCACCCAGACCGTCCAGCGCGATATTGGCGCACTGTTCCGCGACATCAAAAGCACCGGCTTTAATATCTTGACATTTATCATCGAGCGGTTTGGCAAACGGCTGGCATTTGGCGATGATGGGTTCGTGCTGCACTCCGTCTTCACCCTTGATGGTTTCCGGTTCACATTTAAAATTGATGTGCGTGATTTCTATTTTTTTGGTTTCGCCGGCTTTCAAAACGTCAAGGCTGATTGATGCGTCCTTAGTGGCAACGCCCCAGTAAGCCCCGTTGACCATCACCTTACTTCCGGCAGGTGCGCCTTTAATCTCAACTTTGTAGCTGGATTCTTTCCAAAAGGCGATATAGACGACGAGCAGAACAAAAACGGCAAAAAGGAACATTGACAGCAGACCACCGGAAACCCACATCCACGACGGAATACCGCCTCTCGCTTTTTCTTCCTGTTGTTTATTTTCGGCTTCCTGCGTCGGAGTCGGCGGAATATTTTGATACTTGAGGCGTTCGGTTTCAGGCAGACGAAAATATGGCGTGGTCACGCCGTATTCTTCGTTTCGACCGGTACCCGCACTTTGTTTATCGCCGAAATCTGCGTCAGCCAGATTGATATTCGCCTGTGTAATTCCCCAATCCGGCACTTTCGGTTTGTTGGCGGCGGGCGCGTAGGTGTCTCCGAAATCCTCATAACCGTCTTTCGGTCGGTAATTTGCTACCGTATTTCCCCAATCATCGGCGGGCGGCTGTTCCGGGTGGCTGTAATTCGTCTTGTCCCAACTGCTGCTTGAATATTTATCTTTGTCTGAAATAGGGATATTCGGCGTAGTTTTAGAAAAATCGTCGGGCGGCGGCGGTTTTGGAAAATCGTTGGAATCACTCACGGCTTTGGTCTCCTTCACAGTTCCTGCAAATTGTTTTGAACGCGGAATTTCATATCTGACGTTGGTTAATAGTTTTTTTGCTTCGCTAACCGTAAAACACGCGGTCGGTCGTTGTCAAGAAAGATTTATTCAGATGCGCGAACATTAAAATCGGCACTCTGCGACTTTTATTTGACATTCGGCGGTTGGGCATTTTTCAGGCGAACGGCAATTCCGTCGTCGGCAATTAAGAAAATGCGCCGCGCATCGTACGTAGATATGTTAACCGGGAAATAAGACAACAGATAGCGATTTTTTTTCAGTTCGTCAGCGATTGATTTGGCGGCGGTCTGGGCATCGTCAATCGAAAAAGCGCGTCCGCCGGTGCCTTCCGTCAGCCGTGTGACTACCTCGCCCGCTTTCGGCTGGTCGCGGCGATAGGCACCGCCCGTTCTGTCGGGAATTTGCAGCGCGTAAACGGTGATGTTCTGATTTTGCAGTTTCCCTAAAATCTTATCAAAAGTGGTTTTACTGCCCCGGTCGAGTCCGTCGCCGATGACGACAACCGCCGTTTTTCGCGTTCCAGGCATCAGCGGCATCAAAACTTCTTCGGTCATCACATCCAAAGCGTCGAACAAATACGGGTTCCCCTGTTTGCGAAAGGTAGCGAGCGACGTTTCAATTTTTTTCGCGTCGTCCGTCCATTCCTGAACAATTTCGGCTTTTTCGTCGTACGCGATAACAAAAAGCTGGTCGCCGTCAAAAATTTCGTAGGCAAACTCCATCGTCGCTTTTTTCAATCTTTCGATGTCGGCGGGAACTGTTTGAGAATTATCAACCAGCAAAACTATTCTCGAAGGCGACGGATCAAAGCTGAAATTTTTAATTTTTTGTTCGATTCCGTTTTCGTAAAGATATAAATTTTCGGGTTTGATCGGTTCTTTAGATTCGGTTGTCCGGGACGCGGCAACGCTTAAAATCGTCCCGTCGGTGTTCGTCGTGGTTCGCGCGCTGTTGCGCGATTGCGCGTCGGCAAATGATGTAAAAACACACACTGCAAAAATTAAAATCCAAGCCCTTTCAACCGAAACTTTCATAAATTTACCTCACTCTTTTTTTGAAACCGAATCTTTTTTGGAATCACCGCCGTCGTTTGTTTTCTTTGATGCCGTTTCCGACTTGACGGTTGATTCGCCCGGCGAACTTTTTTCAGAAGCGTCATTCTTGGCGGATTTCTCACCTGTCGCGGATTTTTCCGCCGCCGGTTCTTTTCCCTTGCCTGAGTAATCGGTTACATACCAGCCGTCGCCTTTGAATTGAAAACCGGAGAGCGACCACTGCTTTTCCAGCTTCCCGCCGCAGTTTTCGCAAACCGTCAATGATGCGTCAGAGGTTTTTTGCATCTTTTCAAGGTGCGAACCGCACTCTAAACATTTATATTCGTAAATCGGCATAAAATTTAATTTATAATTTTTCTTATCAGCTAAATTATAAAAACTGAAATTGAATAAAAGCAACCTTTGGCAAGCCGTTTGCTTTTAACTAACAGAGCAGATTATACACAAACAGGAGATTTTATCGTGAAAAAAATAGCAGCAATCGCAGTTTTACCCGCTTTATTGATTTTGTCGGCGTTTTCTTTCGCTCAACAAAACAATGCGGTCACTCAAACACAGGTGCAAACCGTTCCGCAGGTTGACCTCAAAAAATACAGCGGAAAATGGTTCGAAATAGCCCGTTACCCGAATAAGTTTCAAAAAAAATGCGTCGGTAATACGACGGCTAATTACGTCATCAAAGAAAACAACAAAATTGAAGTAACCAACAAATGTGTTAAGAAAAACGGCATCACCGATGAAGCCGAAGGAGAGGCGAAAGTTGTAGATTCGGCGACTAATGCCAAACTGAAAGTTCGTTTTGCTCCGGGTTTTCTTTCGTTTATATCGGCGGTTTGGGGAGATTACTGGATTATAGATTTAGACAATAACTATCAATATGCCGCCGTTGGCGACCCGAAACGTGAATATTTCTGGATTCTGAGCCGCACGCCGGAACTCAGCGATGCGGTTTACCAAAACATTTTGCGCCGCGCTGAAAAAATGGGGTTTGATCCGGGCAAAGTCGTCAAAACGCCGCAAAACGTCGAAGTCGTCAAGGGCGCGGCAGTTGTTAAGCAGTAATTTTTCGCAAACTCTTTGCGTCTCGTAAATCGTTAGCTGAATTTCAAAAAAGTGACGGCACATTTTCTGTGTGCCGTCACTTTTTTTATTTGATATTTCTCTTAATCGTTTCTGTCCGGTGCAGGTGATTATTAAGTTTTCTTCTTGGTAGTTTTCTGCGGAGCAACATTCTGCTCTTTTTTCAGCGAATCGAGCAGTGCTTTGGCATCATCCTTGAATTTATGAGTATCGGGAGCGACTTCGCTGAACTTTTGCAGGTAATTAGCACCCTGCTGTAATTTGGTTTTGTCATCGTTGAGATAACCGATGTTGACCAAACTGAAACCGGCTCCGGCAAGCGCATCTATGTTTTTGGCATCCGCCGCCAAAACTTTCTCATATTCGACGACCGCCTGATCGAATTCGTTTGAATCCTGAAGGGCTTCAGCCAATGCCAACTGCGAATCGGATTTCTTTTTCGCATCCGGTTCGGCAGCGATATACTCTTCAAACGCGACGAGTGCTTCTTTGCCTTTGGTGCGGTCGGAACCCGTTTTAATCATCAACCGATAGGCTTCTTTGCGATTTGCCAGCGCATTAAATTTTGCGCCTTCATAATTTTTCTGAGTCGCGGCATCAGGCGATGAAGCATTTTTCAAAAGTTCCAGCGATCTGTCGGAAGCGGTGATCGCTTCGGCAAAGTCTTTTTTGACCGATTCCATCGCGGCAGGTCGGCTCGCGGCATCCAGTTTCAGAGCTTGATTGTAATTATTGGTGGCACGAATTGTCAGCGAAAGAGCTTTGTTATTCGACAAAATCGGCGCACTTCCGACAAAATCCGGGTCGGCATCAATTCCTTCCTGAAATTTGGAAATCGCCAAATCGTAATTTTTAGCGTCGAACGCTTTGTTGCCCTCGGTAACGGATTTGGAAACAATTGCATTGGCGTTCTCAGCTTTCTTATTTTTAGCGGTTACATCGACAACCTGCTTGTCATACTCTTCTTTCTGCTTCTTCTGTTCAGCCGTTAATTCAGTTTTGGTCGGCTCGGCTTTCGCATCGGAAGCCGGCGTGGTCGCGGCGGTGGCGGTTTTGGCAGGTGCAGTCAGCGACTCTCTGACTTCTGCTTCCGTCATTTTTTTACCGTCTCCTTCGCTCACTGTAATAATTAAGCTAGAGGCACCTGCTCTAATGTTCGGAAAAAGCTGCGGCGCGATTTTAGGACCGCTGAGGGAAAAAACAAAAGTTGCGCCGAGCGGCAATCCGGCGAAGGCGAAGTCGCCTTTTTTACCTGTTTTGTCCGACGGAAATTTGCCCTTTTGATCGGTTCTGAAAACCTCGACCAAAACTCCGGCGACCGGCTCGGTCGTGCCGTCGGCTTTTTTCATCTCGACCCGTCCCGTAACCGGGGCGGTTTGAGCAAAAGTAACGATGCTGCCTGCTGCAAACAAGGCAATTGTCAAAAGAAATGTAAAATAATTTTTACGAAACATTAGAGTCCTCCCAAAATATGTTGTTTGTAATAAAAACGAAAAACGCCTTTTTAAGATGTCACCTTCAAAAAAAGAGTTGTTAATAATGCAACTTATTTTAACTCAATTGGCTTAAAATTTTGAAGTCAAAAAGTTGATTTGTCAAAATTTATTAATTTTTGCCGCTATGTTATCTTTACTTTTTATTATTCGGCAATTGTTTTACACAGATATTTAATGACGAAAAGAATTTATAATTTCAGCGCGGGACCTGCCGTTCTGCCCGTCGAGGTTTTGGAAAAAGCGCAAGCAGAATTGCTTTCATTAAACGGAATCGGGATGTCGGTGATGGAAATCAGTCACCGTTCCAAACATTTCGAGCCGATTTTAGAAGGTGCGGTCAGCGGCATCCGCGAGCTTTTGAATGTTCCGCCAAACTACAAAATTTTGTTTCTACAGGGCGGCGCGAGTTTGCAATTTTCGATGATTCCGCTTAATTTTCTCTCACCGGGAGAAACGGCTGATTATATTGTCACCGGCGCGTGGGGCGTAAAAGCGGTCAAAGAAGCGAAACGCTGCGGCGATGTCAACGTGATTTTTTCGACCGCAGACAAAAATTTCAAATCAGTGCCGACGCAGGACGAGCTAAATTTCAGCGCGTCCGCCAATTATGTGCATTATACGTCGAACGAAACTATTGACGGCGTACAGTTCAAATATGAATTGGACGGCGGCGGCATTCCGGTCATCTGTGATATGTCGTCTGATATTTTCTCGAAGCCAATTGACATCGAGAAATACGCGCTGATTTATGCCGGGGCGCAAAAAAACATCGGACCTTCGGGCGTAACACTGATAATTATCCGCGACGATCTGCTTGAAAAAGCTCCTCAAAATCAACATTCGATGCTTGATTACCGGGCGATTGCGAAAAACAATTCGATGCTCAACACGCCGAATACCTGGGGAATTTATATCATAAATTTAGTGTGCGAACACATCAAAAAACACGGCGGACTTGCCGCGATGGAAGAGAAAAACGAAAAGAAAGCTGCAATTCTCTATCGTGCAATTGACGCAAGCGACGGATTTTATCGCGGACACGCTGATTCGTCGGCGCGTTCAACGATGAACGCAACGTTTAATTTGCCGTCGGAAGAATTGGAACAGCAATTCGTTGCGGAAGCGACCGCCGGCGGACTCGACGGTTTGAAAGGACACCGCAGCGTCGGCGGCATTCGCGCTTCGATTTATAACGCTTTTCCAAGCGAAGGCGTTGAAGCATTAGTTGATTTTATGAAAGATTTTTCGCAGAAAAACGGCTAGACATCAAGGCTTGCCGTATTTTTTTCGTTCAGACAATTTTTGCACAAACAGTTGTCAAACTTTTCGCGCAAATCGGTCAAAATTTCCGCTTTAATTTCTAAATCGAAACACCAGCATTTGCCAACATCCGCCCCGCAGAAAATTTTTTCACCGCACGCTTCGCACAATTTAAACACCAAATTTTTAGTTTTCTTTGTTTCAGACATTTCATCAAAAAATAGCACGAATTCAGACACTTACAATCTAAATTCGTGCCGAAATTTTTACTCCAATCAATAAAGCCGGCTCTTATGCTTTATTAGGCTGCGGCGTAATTCGCAAATACGGCTTGACCGTTTTAAAACCGGCGGGAAATTTTGCTTTCGCTTCGTCGTCCGAGAGCGACGGGGAAACGATGCAGTCGTCGCCGTTTTCCCAATTGACAGGTGTTGCCACACTGTAATCGGTCGTCAATTGCAGCGAATCAATAACTCTCAAAATTTCGTTGAAATTTCGTCCCGCGCTCGCCGGATATGTCAATATTAGTCTGACTTTTTTGTTTGGATCAACAATGAAAACCGACCGCACCGTCAAAGTGTCGTTGGCATTCGGATGAATCATATCGTAGAGATCAGCAACTTTGCGATCATTGTCGGCAATCATTGGAAAATTTACTCTTGATCCTTGTGTCTCTTCGATGTCGTTTGCCCATCCTTCGTGCGAATCGAGCGGGTCAACGCTCAAACCGATAATTTTAACGCCCCGCCGATCAAATTCCGGTTTGAGTTTCGCTGCCATCCCGAGTTCAGTCGTGCAGACCGGCGTGTAATCTTTCGGATGTGAAAACAAAACCGCCCATTTGTCGCCGATCCATTCGTGAAAATTAATTTCCCCCTCAGTCGTGTTTGCCGTAAAATCAGGTGCCGTGTCACCAAGTCTGATAACCATAATTATTACTCCTTTTATGTTGTTACTTTAATGTAATCAATGCGGGAACCAAAAAAATATTCCCGCTCTCTAAATTAAATAGTGGAAATTTATCCCGGATTATATTATCATCTATCTGATTTCAAAAATAAAATGCCGCCGAATTGCAGAATCTGCAAGTCACGCAGCAGATCAATAAACAATTGCCTTTTACCATATTTTGCATTATCGAAACAGAAGAATTTTCTCCTGATTTTTTTTTTGAAATTATAACTTTCAAATTGATGTAAATATGTGTTATAAATATAGACTGACTCGGGTTCATCAAAAATGACAAACTCGATGAAACTTGACCTTATAATTTTTACACTACAATTTCAATTAACATTAGGTTTTTGTTGACATCAGTAAATTATTCGTGTAAAAGTTTCAAAGGTTTGATTTTTTGAAATTATTTATTCAATGCGATACAACAGGAGAACTATGAATAGCAAAGTATTATTTCGTAAAGCACTTTCAACGTGCTTAGTGGTTGCTACAATTGCAACTTACTCAATGGTTGCTTTGGCAGGCTCGGAGAGAGTTGCCGGAGAACTTTTAATCACCGGAAAAAACGTCAACGGTGAAGCCCCGTTTGTTAAAGTGAACGGTGAAATGGCGCAAAACGGTCGTTCCGTCTTTTCCTCAAGCACAATTGCCACACCGGAAAATGCAAATGCGATTATCAATCTCGGCAAACTCGGCAAAATTGAACTTGCCCCCAATACGGTTTTAGCCCTGACATTCGACGAGAAAGGCATCAGCGGCGATTTGGCAGCCGGCCAAGTGTCGGTTCTGAATGCTTCTAACCTTGTCAACATAACGACAGCTAACGGTACTGCTAAATTGAACGTCGGCGAATCAGCGACTGCAAAAGGCGCGAAAGCTCAGGATGACGACAATTCCGGCGGCAACGGCAGCTATTTGATTTGGGCGTTGATTCTCGGCGGCGCGGCAGCCGGCATCATTATCGCGGCTACTTCAAATAACAATAGAGTTTCATTGGGCGGCGGCACAACAGTGGTCAGTCCGACTCGCTAATTGCAAAATCTTGATCTCATAATTGCAAATCTTGATCTCGCAGTTGTTTAACAAAAGATTAAGTATACCTATCAAGGCTTTTATATAAAGGAGAATAATTAAAATGTTTGGCAAAAATTTGATTCGCAAGTCTATCACACTACTTACGACCGTTGCTGTTTGGAGTGTATTTTCAATGGTGGCAATCGCTGCTCCCGCAGACGACACAATGGGCGAAATTACCGTTACCGGACAAGTAACCGTCAACGGGCAGCCTGCTGTTTCCAATTCAACAATTACTTCCGGCAGCACAATTGTGACCGGGGCTAATTCATCCGCAATTGTCAATTTGGGCAAAAACGGTCGCGTCGAATTACTTGGAGATACGAGTTTCGACCTTAAATTCAGTTCCAACAGCATTATCGGAATGCTTTCAGCCGGAAAAGTTCGCGTCACCAATAGTGCCGGTGTTGCTACTTCGGTCAACACGAGAAACGCGGCGGTTGTCGCTGATGCCGGACAAGCTAACACATTTGGTGTTGATGTCGGCTGTTCCGATGAAGCCAGATGTACCCAAACTTACGTTGAAACAATCAGCGGTTTGGTTAATCTGAGAAGCGGAACGACTGATAAGCAAGTTGTTGCCGGAACCGACGCAACATTCGGTAATCCTTCACAAACAGGCTGCAAACCGTGTCTGCGTCCGGGTGTTAACACACCTGCTCCGGTTGCCGGTATTGGTGCCGGTGCCTTGGCTGCTATTTTAATCGCAGCTGCGGGTGCAGTTGGTGCCGGAATTTATTTCGGCACGACCGGCGGTGATGTTGATCTCGGCGGCGGCGGCGTTGTAGTTGTCAGTCCTGCCCGCTAGTAGTAACCTATCAAAAAGTTTTCTATTAATTTAGTGGCTAAAATTACGGGTCACGTTTTTATAACGTGACCCGTAAAAATTTGTCCGCGATTGTTAATAATTTAACAAATACACTTTTATGATAATTTTTATAGTATGCACATAGCAGTAATCGGAACAGGATACGTCGGATTGGTAACAGGTGCTTGTTTTGCCGAATTCGGCGTGGAAGTGACTTGTGTTGACGTTGATAAAAATAAGATTGATCGGCTTAATCAGGGAATTATTCCCATTTATGAACCCGGTCTTGATAATATAGTCGAAAAAAATGTCAAAGCCGGACGGCTCCATTTCACAACAGAGATCAAAACCGCCGTCGAACAGGCATTGGTCGTTTTTCTGGCAGTCGGAACTCCGCCGAAAGAAGACGGTTCGCCCGATATGATTTTTTACCAATCGGCGGCAAAAGACATCGCCGAATCTATGAACGGGTATAAAGTTTTGGTGACGAAATCTACCGTTCCCGTCGGCACCGGCAAATGGCTCCGTCAATATGTTGAGGAAAATCAAAGTTTCAAAACAAATTTTGGCGTTGCATCAAACCCGGAATTTTTGCGCGAAGGCGCGGCAATTGAAGATTTTATGCGCCCCGACCGCGTTGTTATCGGCAGCAATGAAGAAGATGCGATTGCGATAATGAAAGACCTTTATCGTCCGCTGTACCTGATCGAAACCCCGATTGTTATTACATCACTCGAAGCCGCTGAGCTGATTAAGTATGCGGCAAATGCTTTTCTGGCGACCAAGATTTCTTTCATCAATGAAATTGCCAATTTGTGTGATAAAATCGGCTGTGATGTTCACGATGTTGCCCGCGGAATGGGGATGGACAAGCGTATCGGTACTAAATTTCTTCATCCCGGTCCCGGTTTCGGCGGTTCCTGTTTCCCGAAAGATACTCGTGCGCTTTCAACCGTTGCGCGGCAATTCGGCACGGAATCGCGCATCGTTGACACCGTAATTGAAGTGAATGAACTTCAGCGGAAAGCGATGATTCCCAAAATTGAGAGTCTGGTGGGCGATTTCGCCGGTAAGCAGGTGGCAGTTTTGGGTCTTTCATTCAAACCCGAGACCGATGATATGCGTGAATCACCGGCGACCGATATTATCAAAGAAATGCAGAAGCGCGGTGCAAAAATAAAAGCATTTGATCCGGTGGCAATGGAAGAGGCAAAACATTATCTGCCCGACATTGAATACGTCAAAGACGAATACGAAGCGATTGAAGGCGCGGATGTATTGGTGTTTCTGACCGAATGGAATCAATTTCGTGCGCTTGATATGGAAAAAGTCAAAAAACTTTTGAAATCACCCAAAGTTGCTGATCTTCGCAATATTTACGAACCCAAAAAGATGCGTGAATTGGGGTTCGATTACGTCGGCGTTGGACGCTAAAAAACTATATGTCACTAACTACTAAATGTTTGATTACGGGCGGCGCAGGATTTATCGGCTCAAATATCGCTGACGGTCTGCTCAAACAGGGCGCGAAAGTGTCTATTATTGACAACTTCGTGACCGGATTTCGTGAAAACTTGGATGAGATCAGCGGCGATTTTGATTTTGTTGAAGGTGATTTGAATGATGACAAATCGCTGGTCAAAGCTCTCGAAGGCGTTGATATTATATTTCATCAAGCCGCGCTCCCGTCGGTTCCGCGTTCAGTCGAAAATCCTGCCGAGACTCATCAGGCGTGTGTCAACGGAACTTTTAACCTTCTCTTAAAGGCTAAGGAAAACAACGTCAAACGGGTGATTTATGCCGCATCGAGTTCCGCATACGGCGATCAGGAAACTTTGCCGAAAATCGAGACAATGCTGCCCGAACCGCTGTCGCCGTATGCGGGGGCTAAGTTGATGGGCGAGTATTATTGTCAGGTTTTCTCGCGTGTTTACGGTTTAGAGGCTATTTGCCTGCGCTACTTCAATGTTTTCGGTCCGCGTCAAAATCCTTCCTCGACCTATTCAGGAGTCATTTCCCGCTTTATTGACGCGCTGATGAGTAATCAAAATCCCATAATTTTCGGTGACGGCGAACAATCACGTGATTTCACATATATTGCCAATGTAGTTGATGCCAACATCAAAGCCGCGCAAACATCCCAGGGCATTGGCAAAGTCGTCAACACCGCTAACGGCGAGCGCATTTCATTGAACGAACTGCTCGAAGTTTTGAAAAAGATCACGGGTAACGAAAATGTTACGGCAGATTATCAGCTCGAAAGAAAAGGGGATGTCAAGCATTCGCAAGCTGACAACACGCGAGCGAAAGAATGGCTCGGTTACGAAAAACTCGTCGGTCTGGAAGATGGTTTGCAGAAAACAATAGATTGGTGGAAGCAGAGTCGCTTCGCTGGCTTATCAGCCGCTCAATAGTAAAATCAATCGTTGGAAGTAAATAATGCGGTGAGCAAAAGAGATGTTAAAATCAAAATTAACACTTCTTTGCTCACCGCACTTGTGATTTTAAAAAGACCGTTTTTTGCGGAGTGGTTTCGTTATGTTACTTTATTGTCTATATGAAAAAAATCATTTTGTGCAGTTCGCTAATTTTGCTGTCGGTTTATGCCGGTTTCGCGCAGATGGAAAAACAAAAAAATAAAATCGCCGATGACGTTCGCAGCGTAATGAATGAACAGGCGGCGGCGTGGAATCGCGGCGACATCGAAGGCTTTATGAAAGGCTACTGGAATTCACCGCAGATGACGTTTGTCTCCGGCGATAACGTCACTAAAGGGTGGCAGCCGACGCTCGACCGTTATAAGAAAACTTACGATACGAAAGCAAAAATGGGTGTTCTGACGTTTTCGGATTTAGAAGTGAATATTTTGGCAAATGACGCAGCAGTCGTTCTCGGCAGTTGGTCATTGGCGCGTGAAAGTGACAATCCGCACGGCAAATTCACGCTGACGTTTCGCAAATTTAAAGACGGTTGGAAAATTATCCTCGACCACACTTCTTAGTTTTTATTGTTTTACCAATCTTTTTAATTCTTCAATGGCAAGCGGATATTCGGTAAAGCGTTTGTTGCCGTAATCTTTTACCCATTCAAAATGCTTTCGCGCCTCATCCGCTTTGCCTTTTAAAGATAAATCCATTCCGAGATAAGTGTGCGCTTCGGTTTTTTTGTCATTATCCACAGCAAGCTGCATCAATTCCTGTTCGTTAATTTCTCCACTCAAATATCGAACAACGCTGTAAATCCAAGTATTTGTATTGGACTTTTTTGATGCTTCAAACAATATCTTTTGCGCTTCGGGAAACATTGCCGCTTTGCGATGACCGAAATTTGCATAAATAACCATATAAGTCGAGGTATTATTCTTCCAGCCATAGTTGTCGAGGAATACTCGTGAATCAACGGCAATCTCGCGCCCGTAATTTCCTTCGTATAAATGATTTAGGGCGCGATTATTGAGTGCTTCGGAATCGTTCGGGACAAGTTCGAGAAATTTTGTCCATGATTCTATCGCTTCCTGATAACGACCGGTTTTGCTGTAAGCGTTACTCAGATGGTATCTGGCATTTTGATACGAGGGATCGAGTTTTAGAGCGGTTTGCAAAGGTTCGACGGCTTCGGGAAATTTCCCCAAACGCATATATGCCAAACCAATATTGTTATAATTTGCCGGAGCGTCGGGTTTTAATTCAGCCGCTTTTTTATATTGATTAATTGCTTCTTCAAGTTTGCCGGTGTCGTTGAAAGCGATTCCGAACAAATTATAAATGCGTCCATCATTTGGATTAAGCCTTTTCGCTTCATTCAGTTCGGCAAACGCTTCATCATAGCGACGCAAATTCATCAGAGCAATGGCTAAATTAATATGCGTCAGAGGATTGTCGGGAGCGACCCGCACGGCTGTTTTCAGCGGTTCAAAAGCGTCTCCGGTTCTGCCCGCGTTTCCGTATGCCGCGCCGATTCCCAAATGCGCGGAAACTAAATTTAGATTAAGTTTTATCGCCTCTTTATATGATTCGATTGCCGCGTCAAATTGTTTCTTCGCCGCTAATTTATCGCCTTGCTCAACATATTGCTCGGCAGTTAGTGAGGTTTGTGCGCTGAGTGTCGAAATCATTACAAAACAAACCAAAACGGCATAGTAAAAAAGACTTTTCGGATAATTCATTTTATTCTCCCCGGCTAAAAGCGTTTCGCTTACGATTGTAAATCATATTTCTGTTAATAACTACAAAAAACTTTGTGAATGTCATTATTTGTTGATTTTGGTTTACCGTTTGAAAATTGTATGATTGAAGCAAGTTAGAAACTTCGGCTTTGGCAAGTCTTTACTAAATTGAAATTTGAAAGGTCGAATTTTTGTATGTAAAAAAGGGAAGGAAAATTATGGCAAATACAAAACAAGAAGCAATTGAGAAACTAAACGAACTTATTAAAGGCATTGATTTTGCGATGATGACGACGATTGACACCGATGGTGTTTTGCGTTCGCGTCCAATGTCCACGCAGGAATCGGAAGTGACGGATGCGCTGTGGTTTTTTACCAGCGATCAAACGCACAAAACCGACGAAATCGAAAAGGATAATCGCGTTAATCTGAGTTACTCAAAACCGGGCGACAATGTTTACGTTTCGGTTTCGGGAACGGCACAAGTTGTTAAAGATAAAGCGAAAATGGAAGAGCTGTGGAATCCGATTTTGAAGGCGTGGTTTCCAAAAGGTTTGGACGATCCGCATATCTGTTTGTTGAAAGTCAACGCTGAACAAGCCGAATACTGGGATTCGTCAAATTCGACGCTCGTGCAAGTTGTCGGTTTCGTCAAAGCGATGGTGACGGGAAAAAGCACGAACGGTGGTGAAAACGAAAAAATAAATCTATAAAATTTCGATTGAATAAATAACGATGGACAGCGGATAATGCTTTTGCACTTCGGCTGTCCATTTTTTTCGTTTAAAGTTTAGAAAATCTAAATTACTTTATGACAAATTCTGAAATGCCGCCATCGTTACAGCACGTTTTTTTTCGCAGTCTGTATTTTTAGGTGATCGTCGGTATTATCATCGGCGTTACACTCGGCACACTTTATCCGTCGCTCGGCGCACAGATGAAACCGCTCGGCGATGTGTTCGTCAAACTGATCAAATGCTCATCGCGCCGATCATTTTTTTGACGGTCGTCACCGGCATCGCGGGTATCGGCGACATCAAAAAACTCGGGCGCGTCGGCTTAAAAGCGTTAATTTATTTTGAAGTTGTCAGCACACTCACGCTCGTCATCGGGCTTCTCGTCATGCGTTTTTTCCAGCTGGGAGCGGTCATCAACGCCACGCCGGAATCGCTGGATGTCGGGGCGACCGCACAGTATGTTCAGCAGGCGCAGGGACTTTCATTCACCAACCACCTGCTGAAAATTATTCCCGACACGGTAATCGGCGCGTTCACTGGCGGTGAGCTTTTGCAGGTGCTGTTTATCTCCATTTTATTCGGCGTTGCACTAACGATGTTCGGCGAAAAAGGTAAACCAATTGTCCGCATTTTCGATTTGCTGTCGCACGTTTTCTTCGGCATCATTTCGATAATAATGCGTGCTGCACCTGTTGGCGCATTCGGCGCGATGGCTTTTACTGTCGGCAAATACGGCATTAAAACGCTGCTGCCGCTCGGCAAACTAATGCTCTGCGTTTATTTGACGGCGGCGTTTTTCGTGTTCGTCGTTCTCGGACTGAGCTCGAAGAACAAAATATCGAAAAGCCGTCCAAAACTTTTTAGTACGGCTCACTGAGAGAATCGTAAAATTGACTTCCAGAAATGCTCTTCAACAAATTTTCTTCAATCTGGAATCTAAAATTTGGAATTTGGAATCCCAACTATTCGGCTGAAACTTTCAGCTTAAATTGACCGCTTCAAGGTTCGGCTTTCGTGCATTCCGTCACCGGTAATTCGACATTCGGCGGCGGCAGTCACTTTGATCGCTTTCCGGTTGTTTTACGAAGCGTCCGAATCGCCAAGATATTTGCCGGACGAATCCGCGATGACGACCGTCACGTAAGCCGTTGAGTTTTCTCTTTTGACTTGTTCAGTGTTGAGCGTTTGACCGGGTTTGACGGAAATTAAAAAATTTTTCGAATCGGTGTAGCCGGTTAAATTTTCGGTGACGATTTCCGAAGTCGCGCCCGGTTGAAACTTGATATTTTCGGTGGAAGTTTTCGGCTTCACATCTTCCGGTTTGATAAACGGCAGCGGCAGCGGTTCCTGACCTTCCGGCGGGGCTTCACGATTCAAACTTTTGTAAATAGTGAGAATGACATCCATCCCGCTTTTCGATTCTTCATTCGTCGGGTCGTATTTGACGGAACGCCGATAATCACCGAGAGCCGCCGCATACTGCCGCGCTTCGGTCAGCGCAATACCGCGTTTCATATATGCTTCCGACAAATTCTTTTTCGCCGTTTCGTTACCCGGTTTGGCTTTCAGCATTTTCTCGGCTTCGGCAATTTCCGCGTCATTTTTTTTAACGTCAATCGGCGTGCCGCTTTGTTTCCACATTGTTTTTGTTTCCGAACGCGGGACAATCGTGGTATTTTCTGCCGTATTCTCTCCCATATTCGCACTACCGGAATGACTTGAAACGACTAACGAATCGTTTGAATTTTGCACTGCTGCATTCTGCACGGTGCTGTTCGTGTTGGTAGTTTGCGCCGTGCTTCCGCAGGAAACCGAAAAAAGGACTGATAAAATTAAAATTGCTATTTTTTTCATTACATTTATTATTACAAAAAAGTTCTACGACTTTCAACGGAACCGCTATCAAACAACTATAAATTCACAGATTATAAATATTAAAGTCTAAACCGGAGCGCGGAAGTCTCGTCCGCCCAACCAGCGCAGCGAAGTTGGAAGCGTTCGCTAACAAATACTGAACAGGCAGATGCTAATAATTTCTCACACAAGCCAACGCTAAAGACTTTTCACTTTCAGCCAAATTATAAAATTAAATTTCTTCCAGGAGTTAAATTTTAGTGAAGCATTGAATGCGTTAATTTTTAATGCCCGTTGACAACGCTTCCAACGCCTCGCTTCGCTGACGTTGCGGAGGACGGGACTTCCGCGCTCCATCAAGCAACTCATTTGCTGTTGTCAATATATGGACGCGCCTGAAGCAGATAAATTCTGCCGTTCATAATGCCCCATTCGATGTCCTGCTCTTTTTTGCTGCCGAAAGTTCGTTTGATCGTCGAAGCTACTTTGACCAGTTCGCGCACATTTTTGTCGGTTAAAACACGGCGGTTAAATTTTTCGTTCGATTCGACGAGATCACCGTTTTCACCGAATTTTAGGACGCTGTCCTGCTGCGAAAGCGTCAAAACTTGGACGGCATTCGATTTCGGATTGAAAAGAACTTGTTCGGGAACGAATTTATTGGCGGTAATCGGATCATTGTGTCCCCACACTGCGCTGATATAGACCGCGCCCTTGTTTTCGCGGTCGAACGGATCGGTCGTAAACATCACACCTCCGCTGTCCATATTGACACCGAGCTGGATTAATGCCGACATATAAACCGTGTTTTGGTTGACGTAATTACGAACCCGCGCTTCGTAAGCGTCAAAGTTCCACAGCGAAGCCCAAACGGTTTTTACCGCCTCGATAATATTCTCGTCAGTTTTGACGTTTTTCACAGTGTCGTAAAGTCCCGCGCCCGAAAATTTCGGCAAGTCTTCCGCGTTTGACGAACTGCGTACGAAAACTGATTTTCCGCCGAGCTGCGTTTTCCATTTTTGGAGTATTTCGGCTTTCAATTTATCGTCAAACTTTCCGTTTTGCAGCATTTTGCGAAAATTTTCCAATTTCTGACGGCGAACACGCGGATTGTGAACGAAATCGTTCTCATCCATCAAATCACCGATAATTTCGTCAAAACCATTGTCCGTCATATATTTTTCGTACCAGTAAAACGGCACGGTAAAACCTCCGGGGACAACCGTATTGGGAATTTTGGCATTAATCATTTCGCCTAAATTTGAAGATTTTGAGCCGTAAATAAGACTGTCTTTTTTTCGCATTTCACTGAGCGACGCGAGTTTTTTGACTTCCAAATTAGCCGGTGCGGGAACGGGTTGTTCGGTGGGGTTCTTAATTAATTCTTCACGGTCTGCCGGGACAATTTTCTGATTATCGAGTTCGGCGGTCAGTTTAACCCAGCGATTATCGTATTGTTTCAATAATTTATCGGCATCTTTGATATAGACGTTCGGAATTCCCCATCCCTTCGCCAAAATATTGACGTGTGAAAGCGGCGTTGAAGGCGCAGCGACGATAATTCCGCGCACCTGCGGCAGCGTCAGGGGCAATTCTTTGAGAACCAAAATTTCGTTGTCGCCGATTTCCACCGTGTCATCGAGTTTTTCGATAATGTGGATGCGCCCGACCGCTTCGCCCGTGTTGAGCGCGAGATATTCCTGATTCTTCTGAATTTCGTCGGCTGAAATGCGGTTAATACCGAGTTTATCGGAATTTTCTTCCTGCAAAATCGAATTCGGTTTATAAGCGACCGGCGCGTAAAAGGTATTTTTAATCGTGTCGTAAGCGAGTTTTATCAAATCGGGATTTGCCAAATCGCCCTCCCACATTTCAAACGTGAATTTTTCAATCGGCGTTTGCCACGCAATCGTGCCGACGATGAAGCGTCTGTTTTGATTAATATAAATCGGCGCAAAAACATCTTCACCACGCGCGACGAGATAATTTGCCAGCAGAAAATCTTTATGAAAACGAAACTTTTGTGAATTAACGTAATAAATTTTATTTTTGAATTTGCGGTCAATAATAAACATCGCGTGCGGCAGCGCATACGGCGTTCCCTGATGATAAATTCGTGCCATCGAATCAAAATCTTCACGCGATTCAATGTCATTCAAAGCGCGTTTCGCCGAATCGGGCTTTTTGTTCATCACGCCCCGCGGTTCACGCGACGGCGACGGTTTCCGCGACATTTGCGCGGCAGTTGTCATTGGCAAACAAAAAGCCGTTAGCAACAGCAAAACCGACAAATAATGTGTGATTCGTGGCTCGTAATTTGTAATTTTCATATTCCGATTTTCTGACGTTTGAGAAGAGTTTTGAGATGCAGTTTTTTATCTTTCTATCGTTGTTTCTGACTGAATTTGCTTTTTGGCAAGCGGCGTTCAAATTTTGCTTGGTTCTCCTTATTCCCAAACCATTTTACGCTATTTCACGCTCAAGTTCACGTTTTTTTTTTTTCAGAACAGATTCAATCGCGTCGCAGGCGACGTTCGTTCCGTTTTCGGCTCTGACAATTTTGCCTGCTTCGAGCGCATTTGTTTGATAACTTTTATCGGCAAGCAGTTGGCGCAATTGTTTGGCGGCGGTTTCGGATTTGTACTTATCGCGCGAAATCGTCCGCCCGACACCGAGGCGTTCGCACCGCGCCGCATTGTCCGGCTGATCGTGCGAATACGGCATTATCAACTGCGGAACTCCGGCGCGAAGAACCTGGGCGGTCGTGCCGACACCACCCTGATGGACGACGCAGGCAGCCTTTGGGAAAACGAGCGAATAGGGCGCGTAATCAAACGCGGCGATGTTTTCACCGGTAATTTTGGGCGATTCATTGAAAACTCCGTACAACAGAACGGCGCGGCGATTCAAACGTTTCGCGGCTTTGGCGCTTTCCTCGAAAAAATCGCGCGCATCCATCACGGCGGCACTGCCCAATGTAAAAACAATCGGTGCGTCGCCCGCGTCTAAAAACTTTGACAAATCTTCCGGCATTTTTCCGAGATCATTTTGCCCGTCATAAAAGCAAAATCCGGTTTGCAGCGTCGGCGAATGCCAGTCGGGCTGCGGTTTGCCGAGAACTTTGGAAAACATTGCGAGATGCAGCAGGCTCGAAAACTTCCCTTTGAAAACCGGATCGTGGTTTTCACTCAAACCGATGTCGCGCCGAAATTCTTTGTATGGTGCAAGCCACGAATCAACCATTCGATGAACGAGCGAGTAAACGGCGCGGTGAAATGTCGCGCCGAGAAATCGAAATTTATTGAGCCACTGCGCCGTCGGCGGCACAAACGGGTCGTGCGGCGACAAAAAAGAAGCGGGCGCGAGACTCGTCGTAATCCATTTAATTTTCGTTTTCTCGACGACGGATGAGGCGGCGAAAACTACTTCGCCGGAAATCAAACAATCTTTACCGGCGGCGGCAGCCATTAAATCCTCGTACATCAGATGCACATTCGGCAGCAGAATTTCGCGCAGAAGTTTCTCCGTTCCGCCCTTCGCATCCATTATTTCCTTAGCCAATTCGCGGTCGTTTTCAGGATCAACATCAGGTCGCAGCGGAAAAAATTCAAAGCCGAGCAAGTCAATTTTTTCGCGGTAAACCTCCAGTGAACAGATCGAAATTTCGTGTCCGCGTTTTCGCAATTCAATCGCCAGAGCCAAAATCGGATGCAGATCGCCGAGTGAGCCATAAGTCGCCAAAAGTATTTTCATAAGTAACGCAGTCGTTAGAACCGCAACCCGTTTCGGCTGTCGTTTTGAGCGCGAGATGCGCTCAAAACTTAAATTTTGTTAGACTGAGGCAGCCGGAACGGTCTGCGGTAAATTTGCTTGCTCGTGTTATTCGCTGCTCTGCTGTTTTTCTCGTTCCCGCTGCTCCATTCGCTCTTTAACTTGAAAACGATAACTCAAAAAAAAGCAGACTGAAGCGACGACGGTTGTGATAAACATCGCGTCGCTGCTGCCGCGCCACCAAAAAAATACGGCAACTCCCGCCAGAATTACCGCTATTATTTGAAAAAGTCTTTCCATTTTATTTACTCGGTTTTTATTTCATCACGCGCAATCTCGCTCGCCAAATTTTGTTTTTTGCGCCTGTTCCAAAGGTATCGCACAATCAAGCAGATTGGCAAAACCACCAGCAAAAGAAACGGCAACAACGCGATTAAAAAAGTGATAAAACCCAAAATAAACGACAATGCCGCGTCGAAACCGCTGCCGATTGATTCTTTTAATTGGTAGAAAAAGCCCGACGAATTGGCGGAAAAAGCGGTCGGCGACTGCAAGGTAATTTTAATCGTCGAAAGGCTCGATTGATTTGCCAGAAAACGCTTTCTGCCTTCAATTTGTTCAACTTCGCCGCGCACATTGGCGAGTTCGCGCTGGACATTCAGCGCGTCTTCGACCGAATTTGCCCGCTTCATTATTTCGAGAAACTGCGCTTCGAGTGCCTTTTTCGTCTTTAAACGCGCTTCGATGTCAATAAATTCTTCGGTCACGTCTTCGCCTTTGACCGTTTCGACAATGACGCGATTGGAAGTTTGACGGATTTCGTCGAGCGCGGCGTTAAATTGTTCAGCCGGAATGCGAATCGTCATCGTCACCGTGTCGCGCGTCGTCGTTTTCACATCGCTGCCGCTCTGCGTTGATTCGATAACGAAACCCTTTTTACTTTCGGCAATCGCGCTGATTTTCTGCTGCGCTTCTTCCGGCGAATTTGCTTCCAAAGTTAAATCGGCATTGCGGATGATTTTTCTTTCGATAACCGGCGCGTTTTGAATTTGTTCCGAGCTTTTCAATGCAATTTCTTCTGCAATCGGTTCATCGCGTCCGCCGCCTCCGCCGCCTTTTGGTGCGGAACTCGAACTCATCATCATATTGGTATTGGAACTCATCGAGCTTTTTTTGCTTGCGACACTTGCACAGGCGGTGAACATAATTCCTGTCAGTATAAGAATTGCAGATATTTTCGCTTTCATAATTTTTCCTTTCAACTAAATTTAACTGGATTTCAAATCCGATTATTTCGTATCGAGTAAAGAACGAAACCAACTTGTTACATCTTGCAGACTTTCTTGTGAAATTTCGTGTGCCATCGGATATTCTTTGTATTCCAAAACGACCGGCAGCTGCGACAACATTTCTTTCGTGGCGCGACCGTTTTCTATCGGCAAAACCTGATCGTAAATTCCGTGCGTTACTAAAATCGGAAAATCTTTGAGCGCGTCGAAATCTTTTTCAGCGGGCATCATTTCCGGCACTGCGCGTCCGCTCATCGCCGCAACTCCGGCGAACTTTTCCGGTTCGCTCAGTAAACAGCTCAAGCTCATCATTGCGCCCTGACTAAAACCGCACAGATAAACTTTTTCTGCATCCAAGGCATACTTCGCAAGCAATTCGTCAACGAATTCGAGAATCATCCGGCGGCTTTGTTCTTGTTGTTTGGCGTTAAAGCCGATCTCTCCCGGCTGAATTATCAGTTCAAACCACGTGTTTCCGCCATACGACAGGGCGAACGGCGCACGCGGGCTGGCGATAAAAAATCGCTCGTCCATATATGGCGCGAGTCCGAACAGATCATTTTCGTCCGCTCCCAAGCCGTGCAGCAACAGCAAAAGGGGTGACTTTTTATTTTCTCCGCCGGTTACTTTAGGTTCTTTGTAACGATATTCAAGATTCATAATTTTAATTTTAACTTTTTGAAATATAAAAGGTTTTCCAATACACAAATTATCAATTTTACGGTTGGCTTTCAATCTAAACTTTTGCCGCCGAAACTACAACTATCTAATTGACTCGCGCATCAAACCGTGAAAATGACCGGTTTTTCAGGAGTTTTTTTATGCTGTCTTCATCAATCAAACACTGCTTTTCACTGTTTTTTTTAGCATTTTGTCTGGTTTGTGCCGTTCACGCGCAAACGCCGACGCCGACACCGACCGAAGAATCGGAGAAAGTTTTCACCGAAGAAATCAAACTCAACATTCTCGCCACCGACGTTGACGGCAAATTTTTCTCCGGCGTGAAAAAAGAAGATTTGGTTATCACCGAAGACGGACGGCTCAACCAGGCGAACAGCATCAAACGTGTTCCCGCCAATGTTTTAATCGTGATGGACACCGGCGGCGAAATGCGGCAGGTGAAAAGTTTTCAGCAGACCGTCAAAACGGCGAAAGGTTTGATCGAATCGCTTCAACCCGAAGATTCGGTGGCGATAATGCAGTATAGCGACAAAGTTGACATCATTTCCGAATGGACGAATAAAGAGGAAGCGTTGACGATTCTGAAAAGCAAAGCTAAGTTCGGCAGACGTTCGGTATTCCTCGACGCACTGGAGGCGGCAACGCAATTTTTGCAGAAATCCGCGCTCGACAACCGGCATCTCGTTTTAATCACGGACGGCACGGACACATTCAACAAATTATCAGAAAGAGACGCAGTGATGAAAAACTTGTTGGCGACCGATGTCAATGTTCACGTTCTCAGTTACACTTCGCTCGAACGCGCCGACATTGAGCCGCGCACTAAAGGCATTGCGACAACACCGCCGCCAAAAGCGATGCCGGATGAAGTTGCCGCGCAAATGCCGCCGGGAATTATCGCAATGAATCGCGGCAGTCACATTTTGACGATCAATACCGACAAGGCTTTTTTGAGAAAAATGCGCCAACGCAAACAGGATTTGATTGACAGCGAAAAATATCTCGCCGCTCTCGCCAAAGACACTAACGGCGAGATCATTCTGCCCGATTCATTAGAGGAAATGATTGATAAAACCGCACTCGTCGCTCATATTATTGATTCGAGCTATGTCGTCACCTACACACCGAAACGCCCCTTGATAGATTCACCGGCGGGTGAAATCCGCGACATCGAAGTTACCTCGCGCCGCCCGAATCTGAGCGTTCAGGCACACCGCAAGCTAATTGTTCTGCCGGAGCAAAAAGATGTAGAAAATCCAAAGTAAAGAAAGCAGAATAACCCTTAACTTTCTTTCTTCTGTCTTTTCGACTACTAGAATGCTTGAGCGAATCTAAAGTGAATCTGCCCTTGATGCAGTCTGTAGAAGGCGTTCGTGCCGTTCGTCTGCGGAATTAGAAAGCGCGGAGGATTCAGCAGGTAGCCGTAATCAACCGCAAATTCTCCGCCAATCGGCGTTTTGATTCGCAGTCCTAACCCGACCGTATTTGACCAAATCGCCCGCAGATTCTGTCTGAAAACATCGTTAGCGGGAACATTCTGCTGAGGTTTAAAAATATCGCTGACGCGCCGAAAAACATTGCCGCCGTCGTAGAAAGGCACGACCCGCAGCAGACTTGAAACCGGAATGCGCGCTTCTAGATTGACGACTGCCAGCGCGTTGCCGCCGAACGGAACGGTGAACGGACTCAAAAAGACGGGTTTCTTATTGGCATCGAGAAAAATTCCCTGCGGCACAATCGCCACGCGCGGTCCCGCACCGTTAAATTCAAAACCTCTAATCGTCGTCGAACCGCCGGCGAAAAATCTTTCGCTAATCGGCAAACTGTCATTCAAGTCGGGAAACTGGGTCGAATTAAAATCCTGGTTGCGGGAAAACACATTTGCCAAGCCGAGAATGGCACGTCCGGCAAGCGTCGTTTTATTGAGTTTATTAATCGTAAAATAAGTGTTGTAAGAACCCTGAAACTTATGAAAACCGGTGTTTGCGCCCAAAAACGGTGCGGAAAGTGTGTATTCGGCGGTAAGATAATTGCCTCGTGTCGGGTCGGTCGCGTTATAGCGGCAACGGTCGCCGGGTTCGCCTTTTTGAAGCAGTTCAATAAAAGTATATTGAATGTTGCAGTTTTCCCGCGTGTCGTAAACGAAATTTGCACCGAAGCCGGAAAGCCGCACTCTAGAATCCGGGCGCAGTAAATCCTTGACCAGCAGACTTTCAAAGTTTAACAGCCGCACGTCTTCAAAGCGATAACGAACAAATAAAAAGCTTTTCTTCTTAATGCTGATGGTGCGGCTGGTTTCCGCCGAAAGCGTCAGCCGGTTAATCGTCGGGCTGCCGGTTTTAGTGCCGAATTGGTCAATCGGGTTGCCTTTTTCGTCCACTCGCTGCACGATGCCGAAAGTTCCTTGATCGAAGGTCGAGCGGAAGAACCGCGTGACGGTCGAATCGCGCTGATAGGCGGCGGAAAGCGTCAGCGGGGAAAAGCGATTTTTCCCGTCCGGCATAAAGCGCGGATTGACAAAATCAAGCTGAACGAGCTGCTGCAAACGACTGACGCGAATTCGTGCGCCGCCCTGCTGCAACTTGCCGAATAAATTAAAATGACGAATATCGAAAAAACCGTTCGCCCCGATGTCGGTTGAAAAACCGCCCCCGTAAGTGATTAAGCGTGGTTTCTGCTCCTCGACGTTGATAATAATATCGGACAGACGGGCGGTTCCGTCCGCCGTTTCACCCGCCGGTTCGGGTTTTATTTCGATCAGACCGAAAGCGTCCGTCGCGTAAAGATTTTGTTCGCTGGCAAAAACGTCGGTCGCCCGCAAAACGTCCTCGGTTTTCAAATTGATGGCTCTGAGAATCGCTTCGCGTTTGGTTCTCTCGTTGCCGTCAATCAAAATACGATTGACAATTACTTTTTTCCCTTCGTTTTCGAGATTGTAAATCAGTTTTACCCGGTCTTCGGAAGCGTTCGGGTCATCGGGCAGTTCGACGATTGAGTAATTCGCCTTCGCGTCATAATAACCTTCCTGCGAGTAAAAAGTTGAGAGAGTTTTGACACCGTTTCGCGCCCGCGCTCTGGAAAAACTTTTGCCTGCCAGATCGGGCAGTTTCGCCAGCAGTTCGTCTTTGGAATATGAAGTGTTGCCGGTGATGTCAACGTCGGCGATACGCGTCGGAATACCTTCGTTGACGACGAATGTGATAATCAAATCCTCGCCGTTGAGCGCAACCCCTTGATTGACTGTTACACGCGCCTGCCGATACCCGAGTTCGCGCAGCACGGATTCGACAGCAATGCGGTCGGCGGCTAAAGTTTCATTGCTCGTGTAGCCGCGCCCCAACCCGAAAAACGGAATGAAGCCGAGCGCGTTGGCTTCCTGTGAACCCAGAATTCCGGTGATGTCTTCGGCGGTGAACTTGTCCGTTCCCTTCACGCGAATGTCCACCAATTTTAATTTTCGGTTGAGATCGGTTTTATATTTGATGTCAACCACGCGGTCTTTTAATTCCGCACCGCTCAATGCGCCGCACAAAACGTCGGTTTCGTTTTGAGTTTCGCTGGCTTCGACTTCGGTAAAATCGGGTTTGACGGAGCAAACGGCTTGGACATCGGCGAAAAAATAACCTGCTTCCTGGAAATAATTTCGGAGTCGTCTTTCGTCTTCGACAATCGCCGCGTAATCGAGCGTTCCTTCGCGTTTGATGGTCAGCAGTTCGGTTAGTTTTTTCTTGCCGATTTTTTCTTTTCCGGCATCAATTTCGATATTGACGATTGCCCCGACTTTACCTTTCAATTCAATACTGATCGTGTTTTTTTCGCTGTCGTAAACCGGGCGCGGTTCTTCGAGTTCGGGCGCAATATACTTTTCATCGCGCAAAGCCTGTCGAATGGTGACAATATCCTGATTTAAAAGTAATTTTGAATATAGTTCGCCGGGTTGCAATTCCAATTTTGTCAATACTTTCGCCGCGTTAAAACCTTCTATGCCAATAATAAATTTATCAAGTTTCGCCTGGGCGTTTGGAACGACGTTAAAACTCACCTCGACTTCAGTTTCGCTGGTCAGCGGCTTCTGACTGTATGTTACTTCGGCTTTGAAATAGCCGCGATCACGCAGGTAGCTTAAAATCACGTCGGCGTTGTTTCGCAGCGTCTGATCGGTAATCGAAGTTCCGGGATTGAGCAGATTTAACTTTAAGAGAAGCTGCTGTTCGGTGACGGCTTTGCCTTCGGTGGTGCCGACAACGACATTGACCTTTCCGGCTTTCGTTTTGCGCTTGATAATAAAACGAACGTTCACGTCGTTCTGTCCGACCGGATCGGCGGTGACGGATGCGGAAACTATTTTTTCAGTTTTATAAAGAGCCGCTAGTGCGTCGCGCACTCTAACGGTCGAATACGTCGCGCCGAGAGCATTTCGTGCGATCAGACGAAACTGTTCAGCGGCGGATAAATCTTTATCCGTTCCTTCAAAGGTGATTTCGACATTGCTGATCTGTTTATCTTCAAATTGGTTTTGCGCGAAAACGGCGCAGGTGAAAACAAGACAGCACAAACAAAAAGCCGCCGGACGAAAAATTGAAAACAGAAAATAAGCAATTTTCAAATTACTCTCGTCTTTCGTCCCTCTTCTCTCGTCTCTTTTATTTGTCGGTGGTGAAAACTTCATTAAAATCTTTTTCTCAAACGAACTTCAAAACTAAATACGTTACTTTTTCTCGTCACATTGCTGATCGGTCGCTGTTCATACTGCGCGACGACCGACAAACGATTCGAAACCCGATATTCAAGAGCCAGAATCTGATTTTGATCTTCCGAAAGATTTGTCGAATACGTGACCAAAAGATTGCGGTTAATTTGTCTGCCGACAGTTAGGCGCGCCGACGGATTTAAGCCTTGACCGGAAACGGTTGGGTTCAACTCGAATCGGTTCAAACCGAAAAGTTTATCGGTCGCTTTGCTGAGCGGATCGTTGATCAGCTGGTCGGTCAGAATTTCCGCCGCCGTGTTGATGCCCGACTGCGCCAAAGTCGGACTGCCGGTGCCGTTGTTCGCCAGATTGCCGGTCGTAATCAGGGAAATGACATCGGCTTGCGGCAGTGCCGGACTCGACCGGACGGTCGCATTGAGTGATTCGGTGTTAGTCAGTTCACCGATTAAGCTGACCGTAATTTGATAGCCGTTGATGTCGGTTCCGGCTTGCAGATTGATATACGGTTCGATGCTCGTGTTCGGCGGAAATTCAACCACCCCGCGCTGCACTTCGTAGCGGTCTTTGCGGAAGAAAATCGTTCCGCTGTTGGCGGTCACTCTGCCGGAGACCTGCGGGTAATCAATGTCGCCCGTCACGCGCAGTGCAAGCGAAGCCGTCAGATCAGCCAGATTGTTGCGAACGATCAGCGCGTCACGTCCTTCTAGACGAATATCAAGTTTCGGCACTCCGAAAAATGATGAAGAACCATCCGACGAACTTGACGAACCGCCCGCCGAAAGCGAACCTTCGCGCCGTCCGCTGATAAGATCCGCCAGATCAATGTCTTTGTTGTAAATGCTGCGTTTGGCGTAAATTCTCCCGGAAATCAGCGTATTCAGATCGCCGTCAACCCGATTGCCGCTGATTTGAATTTCCGCGTCGCCCGTCGTGATAAAGTCGGACGGCACTGGCGCGGTAAAATTATTGCCGCGCACATCAATCCGAAATCCCTGTAATTCCAATCCTTTAATCAACGCGCCGCCGGAAGCCGACACCCTGCCGCCGCCCAAAAACCCATTCAAATTCTCGATCTGCACATTATCCGAATTGAAAATGATTCGCCCGTTAACCCGATTGAGCGTCAATCTCTCCGCTCCGACGAATGCCGAAACCGAAGCATTTTCAGCGGTTGCCGCGCCCGTCAGCCGTGCCGTTTTATTAACACCGGTCAACCGCACTGCGACATCAACCAAACCGGCGGCGACGATGTTTTTTGAAACTGCATTCAAAATTCGCAGATTGACCTTCCCGTCAACCGCCAAATTATTGATGCCGTCGTCGGTTAATGCTTTCGTGCCGCTAACCGCGATATTTGTCCCGCTGCCCGCAAATTTTGCGTTGTCCACGATGACTTCTTTCATATTAAAACGGACGGAAACCGGCTCGACAGCGGCAATCGGCGTTTCGTCAATCCGCAGAGCGAGTTGGCTGAACATCGCCGACCCGCTGATATTGTCGGTCGAAAACGCCCGTTTTCCGTCCGCCCCGACGGGATACAGATTTCCCTGCACGACGACATTTCCTGTCGCCTGTCCCGAAACATCAACGCCTTCGGGACGAACAAGCGCGATTAGCGGCGCGAGTTCAGTGTTACTGAAACCGGTCTCGGCGCGAAACGGCAGATTTTCGTCGCCAAAATTAACGCTCGCGTTGAGGGTCTGCGCCTGTCCCTGAAAATTGACGGTTACATTGGCGTTGAGCTGCTGATTTTCGGTTTTCCCGTTAAAAGCTATCTCACCGAGCGCGTTTTCATTGACAACGACATTACGCCCGGTGCCGCTGAAATTGACATCAAAAGTTTTCGGATCGGAACCGACACCCAACGCCGTCGCTTGTAAATCAATAATTCCGTTAATATTGGAAATATCCGTTCCGGCGGACAAAAACGGCGCGATTCGCGCAACTTGAATATTTTTCCCGGTAGCGACGAGGTTAAATGCCGTCGAATCGGTGTTATAAGTACCGTTTGCTTCGAGCGAACCCTCACCAAAACGAACTTTAAAATTTTCGAGATTGACTAAATTGCCCTGAAAAGTCGCCTTTGTGTCAAAACCGTCAAACGGCTGGTTATTGATCGTGCCTTTGCCGGATGAAATATTTGCTTCGCCCTGTAAATTGCCCGGAATTCCGCTGACATCAATCGTGCCGGACGTTTGCGCCTGAAAATCTTGAAGCTGGGCGGGCAGAACATCAACAGGCAGTGCGGCGAGCAAATTGCCCGTGTTCAAATTATTCAGCTTCGCCTGTACCGTAATATTGTTCGTGCCGACGCTCGGCACGGTGACGTTAAAAGCAAGGTTACCGCCGCCGTTCGGTTCTTGCAACTTACCGTCGCGCAGTTCGATGATTTCCGGCGACACGAAAACATTGGTCGCCAGCGAACCGAGATCGCGTCCACGCAGAATTAACGAATCGAGCGAAGCGCGTCCCTCAAGCGTCGGATTGGTCAAATTGCCCGTTATTTTTCCGTTAAAATTCAAGTTTCCGGCAAGCTGCGCTTGATAATTATTCAGCTGTGTTTCAAGTTCCGGCGAGACGTTTAGAACTCTGATGATGCGCTCGATTTCGCTCGCATCGGTCGAATTGAGCGCGACATTCAAGTTCGAATTGTATCCGTTCAAATCAAACTGTCCGGTCGCATTGAAAGCGGTTTTCTCGGTGTTCAAGTTGGCGTAATCAATGTTGAAAAGTCCGTTAGTCGCGTTCAAACCGACTTTGCCGCTGATTGGCACGAGTCCGCGGTCGGCGGTTCCGGCGTTCGCCGCAAAATTGGCGGTCGCTATCCCGCTAGCGGTTTTGAAATTTGTCCCGGCGAAATTCAGATTGACGCTGCCCGTCGTTTTTCCTTCAATCGGCACAATTTGTCCGCCTTGCAGCGCGAGCAGTTTCGACAAGTCCAAATTTGAAAAAGTCGCATCCACATTCGAACGGCTGCGGTTGTTCAGAGCGATCACCGCTTTGCCGTTAATGCTGCCGTCCATTACGTCGGCGGTCAAATTACTCAACGCGATGCGGTCATTTTCCGCAACGACCGAAGCCCGCGCCGCACCCAATTTAACACTGCCGACCACGCCGCCGCCCAAACTCATATCGAGACTGGCGCGGTAGCGTCCTGACGGTTCAAGCACGAAAACGGGTTTGAAGAGTTTGACGTTTTCAATGTTTCCGCCACCCGGCACAGCGGCGTTTGTCAGCGCGACATTACCGGCATTGATGTCGCCGGAACGCGCTTCGATTGTTCCCTGTTTAATCGTCAGCCGCAGACCGGCGACATTGATGCTGCCCAATTTTGCCGCGTCGGTGGCGACTTTCGCAATCTTCGCGTTGCCGGCGTAAACTTCCGTCGTATTTCCGGCGATTTTGGCAGTCACGCCCGAAGCCTGTAATGCGCCGATCTGTGTCGTTCCCGCGTTTAATCCATCGGCTGAAACATTATTCGCCGTCACGTTCGTCGTGCCATTGTTCAAAGTCAGGTCAACACCGTTTGCCGCCACATTGTTAACCTTGCCGTCTTTGGTGCGAAGATTCGCCGCCTTCAAACTGTTGATTCGCGCCGTCGTTTTATCGCCGCGATTCGTCGCTTTGACTCCGCTGACCGCCACGCCGTTGAGTTCGGTTCCCTCTAATTTGATCGAATTTGCCCGCGCCCCCGGCAGCGTGATGTTCGTCGTGCCGTCGGCGGAATTGATTTTCAAATTGTTTGCCTGCAAATTTTCAATAGCAGCATCGGGCGACCTAAAATTACCGGCGCGAATTGTGCCGAGCGTCGCGTCCAGATGTTTGTCTTTGTATTCGGCAACCGCGTCGGTGATATACAGTCCGGCAATGGTTCCCATTGGAGATTTTGCCGCCGCCGCCTGCAATTCGCCGAACCACTTAAAATCGCTTCCCGTCCCGCGAATGTTGTTGATTAATTGCAGCTGTTCGATTTTGTAATCTTCAAACGTGAGCAGTTCGGCGACCGCTTTGCCGTTGACTTCATACATCGAGTTTTCGCCCGCCACTGTCGCCGCCACATTCAGACCTTTCAAACGAATGTTGTCCGCCGCCAGCGCGTCCGACTGAATTTCACCTTCGATGCTATATTTCGCGCCTTCGCCGGTCACTTTCCCGCTGAAATTCGCCGCGCCGCGCAATGCCGTGCCGAGCGGCAAAATGTTCGATGTCTGCGTTAAATCTACGGTCGAATCAATGTTCAAATCGTATTTCAACGCCGCCCAATCGGTTAATTTACCGCTCAAAGATGATTCGCCGAGCGGTGTCGTCAACTTCAATTCGGAAATGTCCGCCCCGTTGTTGTCGGCAATTCCGACGGCGCGAATGTCAATCGGCTGAATCGGGCTGTCGTCGTAAATAAAGTTTGAATCGGTCGAAGCGAAATTGATTTTGTAACGCTTTTGTTCGTCGGGAACATCGTAATTTTCCGGTTCGAGGATCACCGCGATATTTTTCGCGTCGGCGGATATTTTGTGCTGCACATCGCCGAAATGCACCAGACCGTTTTTAATCGTGGCTTTAACCGAAGAATATGTAAAGTTTACGCTTGATCCGGCTTCATCCTGCACCAAATTTAGATTTGAAAAATTTGATTTGCCGTTTTCGTCAAATTTCACCCACGCTTCAAACCCGTCAACATCAGTCGTTTCGAGACTAATATCACGGCTCAACTGCCACGCGTAAAGGTCTTTGATTCGCAGGTAAAGATCAGCTTGCTTGAGGAAAAAGAGTTTATCGCCGGAAATTTTGTCGTTGAAGGTGGCGTTTTTGATCTCTAATTTGAGGGGCGCAACCGTCAACCGAAACGTATCGGCACTAAAAACAACACCGATGTCCGCCATTTTTACGACGAATTGTTCTTTAATATAGTTGTCGAGAACGCCGTAACGATACGAAACGGTCGTCAAAACCGCGAGACCGACCGCCAATAGTGCGATCAGTCCGAGGACAATGACACCATTACGGCGCGTAAAAAATCTTCGCCGCGTGTTGTCTGACGCAGATTCTTCCGCCGTATTAGTAGGTGATTCGGGTTCCTGATTTTCTTCAATCTGATTTTCGTTTTCTTCCGGCATCTGTATTATGGGAGAGTTGCTGAAATTATTTTAACTATAATTTGTTATTTATGAAAAGTTGAAATCAAACTTCATAGCGATTCGACATCAACAATCTTTAAATCAAAAGCCTCAATTGCATTGACTTTCGGCGGATGATTGGTCAAAAGCCTGATATTTTTCACGCCCAAATCGTTTAAAATTTGTGCGCCGATGCCGTAATCGCGGTAACTGCCGTAGCCGGTTTGCTTTCGCGCCGTTTGGAAATCGAGATTTTCCTCACGCATTACAGCGTAAGTTTGTAATTGATGAATCAAATCGAGATTATGCTGGTTCTGGCGCAAATAAAGGATCACGCCTTTGCCCGCTTGGGAGATTTTTTTCAGCGAAGATTTGATTGCCTGCGACGCTTCGCCGATTTTGGAACCGAACATTGCGAACGTAATATTCTCCGTTTGGACGCGCACCAGAACGGATTCGGTTGTCTGCGAAAAATTATTTCCCATCACGAGTGCGACGTGCGTTTCGCCGTTGATGATATTTTCGTAAGCGATGGCGGTGAAATCGCCGTAATCGGTCGGCAGAACCGTTTCCGCCACTCGGCGCACGAGCGTTTCTTTTTGAATGCGGTAACGCACCAAATCGGCGACGGAGATAATTTTCAAATCGTGCTTGCGGGCGAAAACTTCCAATTCGGGCAGCCGTGCCATTGTGCCGTCATCATTCATTATCTCGCAAATCACCGCCGACGGGTCGAGTGCAGCAATTTTTGACATATCAACGCTCGCTTCGGTTTGACCGACGCGCACGAGAACGCCGCCGCGTTTGGCACGCAGCGGAAAAATGTGACCGGGACGCGCCAAATCCGCCGGTTTTGCGTCGGGACGGACGGCGGTCAGAATAGTTTTCGCACGGTCGGCAGCGGAAATTCCGGTCGTCACGCCTTCTCTGGCTTCGATGGAAATGGTAAAAGCCGTTCCCATACTCGACGTATTTTCCGAAGTTTGCGGCGGCAGATGTAGTTCATCGCAGCGTTCTTCGGTCAGCGGCAGACAAATCAACCCGCGAGCGTGCGTAATCATAAAATTGATGATTTCCGGCGTGACTTTCTCCGCCGCGCAGACTAAATCGCCCTCATTTTCGCGGTCTTCATCGTCAATAATGATAATCATTTTGCCGTTTTTTATATCTTCGGCGGCTTCTTCGATGGTGCTAAGTGACATTATAATTAAATTTTACAACCGGCATTTTCCGACCTGAAACGTAAATTTTAACGGAAGTGCGGAAGTTTGGCGAATCGGATTTTATTTCCCGTAACTTTTTTTGGCGCAAGACGCAAAAAAAAACGTTGCCGGATAAATTTATCCTGCGACGTTTCAGCTTTAATCGTTGCCGATTATTTTGTTAATTACCGGATTCGGTGATGTTCAAAAACACATCCCACGCCCAGCGTCCGGTTTTGTTTCCTTTTGAATCGTAAACTTTTGCCCGGTAACGAAATGCGTTGCCGAATTCGTCCGTCTTTCTCGATTCCTTATAATTTAAATCCATCTTGACGATGTTCAGCGACGGCAAAGTATGCAGTTCGCTTGGCTCGGAGATGCCGTTGTGATTTGTGTCCTGCCACAACCGCAAATTGCCGAACGTCGCATCTTGACTGTTAATCACGCCGTCGTTATTGCCGCCGTTTGCCGGTTTATCAAATTCGGCGAGCGCGAGAAAACCGTTTTTCCCACCCGAATCGTACTGCTCAGTCATATTGCCGAACATTTCCAGCGAACTATCAATCGTGCCGTTGTTATTGCGGTCAAGCACGAGCCACGCATCATCGGAACCGGCGGCAGTCCACGAAATGCGGTGTGGAACAGAATCGCCGTTAAAATCGAACATCACGCCGTTCGCCGCATCGGTCATCGCAAAACCGTTGCCGAGAATGTCAATCAAAAGCGGAGTCCAGACACAGCAATTGTCAACACTATCGGGCGTAATGTCTTTGTTACTGCCTTTACCGTCAGGCGCAATACCCGTGTAACCGTCTTTTTGCGGGCGCACCGTATTACAATTTATGGCGCATTCCCAATGTCCGCCACCACCTGTTGGTGTTGGCGTTGGCGTTGGCGTTGTACAAAAGGCATCATTACTTATAGGTATTCCAACGGTGGTTTGACAGTTAATAGTTCCATTCTCGCCGCCAGATTCACAAGTCGTCCCTTGAATATTTATACTGTTTTTTCCGGTTCCTATTCCATTGTCTGCGGTATCAACAGAACCGTCATTAGTACTTCCTTCACAAGAGCAAGGAGATGCTGCTGGCATAATACTCTCCCAACAGCCGTGTATAATATAGGGATTTTGTGCATGGACAGTTTCTGAAATCTTTCTCTCGACGCTATAAAAAGCTGCGATAATGTTGATCAAAACCAGACACACCAAGAGCAAATATTCTCTTTTCATTTTTCTTCCTCCTGATTATTTTGGTCAACTGGAATAAATTTGTCAGGTATATTTGGGTCTGGGCGAAAAGTTGTTCCGGCACCCCATTGTGTTCCGTCATCAAAGTAAACTACCAAAATTGTCAGATGAATTTCTGTTAAGTCATTAAGTGAATGTGACCTCGTTGCCAAAAAATTCTTGAGATTTAGATAATTTTCAGCAGTTAGAACTATTTCTCCTATGTCATTTGATTTTAACAGTTTAGGTTGCCCCTTAGATTTCTTTACGAGCGGGTTAATGCCGAATTTGAGAGGATAAACCATACCATATCCGGTTGATTCAGTTTCAGGAAAACCTATTACAGTTGAAACATAAACAATTGATTTACCGGAAACATTTCTGAATTTGAGTGTAAAGTCTTTCAACCAATCATCTTTCTGAGCAAAATTTTCCTTGAGCCTAACTGCTTTTTCATCAGATTTTATTTCGAGAATTTCAATCGGTTCATTTTTAAATACTTCTTTTGTAATTCTCTTTTCATTTTTGTCGGTGGTTTGAGTGAATCCGACGATTATATTCCTCGAAATAAAAAACAAGGGAATCATCAAAACAAAAAACAGAAATACCATTTTTTTTTGCCACAACGTAATTCTAATTCTCTTTACAGAATTATTTTGATTTATTTTCATCTTATTTTTTCCTTTTAGAAAGTGAATGTTAAAGAAAATCATAGAGAATTGTTTCGTTGCAGCCGCGCTGCAAGATAGGAAGGGCAAACTTGAGTGACAAACAATCCGTGATTTCCCGTTTTTTGTCCTTGAATGGAAGTAATATCACAGAAAAAAAAATAGCAAGTGTTTTAGAGGTTATTTTTACAATGGAAATTTAATGCTCAACCAAACTTGAATTATTAAAGATGTAAAGTCAATAACATCAACATAATAAGTATAGTGAGATTGTATATCTTTTATTTTCAAGATTATTTGACGCTTTACTAATAAAGCAATAAATAACACCAAATCTCCGACAAATACAACTTTACATAAAATTTTAGCAATCTAACCGAAGTTCGGAAGCGTTTATTTTGATTTGAGTAGTCAAACAAAATTATTTGTAAGCAAAGGCGGAAACGCGACCGTCCGGGAGTGTGTCAATTGCTCGAACAACAACACACTCCCTGACGGTCGCGTTTCCGCCCCGCGTCTCGACAACATAAAGTAGTTTTGAACGCTTACTTATCAATAAAACCATTATGAAAACAAAATTGTTATCGCTGCTATTTATAATTATTTGCGGATTCATTGCGGCAGCGGCGGCGATGAAAACCGATGCCGGTCAAATGGTCAAACTTCGTATCAATCAACAAAAAACGATTCGTGCAAGTAATTTGACGATCAAATTTATTTCCGTCGTCGAAGATTCGCGCTGTCCCGTCGGGGTGAACTGCATTTGGGCGGGCAACGGCAAAGTAAAAATCAAAGTGATGGGGAAAAACAAGAAATCGGAAACTTTTGAACTCAACACCAATTTATCTCCGCAGAGCGTCGTATTTCAAGGTCAGGAAATAAGGTTGATGAACCTCGAACCGAATACCGACAAAGACAAAGCGATTAAACCCGCAGATTATTCGGCGACTTTCGCGCTTTCCAAACCGGAAAATCCTTCGTAACCTTTCATTCTTTTATTCAAAGCAGTATTATTACAAGCTAAAAAATGAAAGGAAATTTAATTATCATCAGTTCACCGTCGGGCGGCGGGAAAGGAACATTAATCAAAGAAGTGTTGCGAACCGTGCCGGATATCGGCTATTCGGTTTCGTTCACGACGCGGGAAATGCGTCACGGCGAAGAAAACGGGCGCGATTATTTTTTTATTGCTAAAAAAGAATTTGAAGAATTAATCAAGCAGGGCGAATTTCTCGAATACGCCGAAGTTCACGGCAATTTTTACGGCACTTCAATTAAGCGGGTTAGAGCCGAAACCGAATTGGGTCGCGATATTATTTTGGAAATTGACGTGCAGGGCGCGGCGAATGTGCGGCGGTTAATGCCGGAAGCGGTCAGCATTTTTATTTTGCCGCCGTCGTATCAAGTTTTGGAACGGCGATTAACCGCCCGCGCCACCGAAAAACAGCGTGAATTAAATGTCAGGCTGCAAAACTCTTTCGGTGAAGTGAGCCGCTACACGGAATTTGAATATGTCGTGATAAACGATGATGTTGAAGCGGCAGCAACGGTACTAAAAAATATAATTTTAGCCGAAAGATCAAAACGGATTAGGCAAAACGAGGCGATCCGGGTTATTTTAGATAGTTTCGATGTTTCTATTTTAAACACCAACGGAGATTAATAAATTATATGGCTGAACCAATCGAACAGATGGTCGAAGAGAGTACCGCACAGGAAAAAACGGAATTTTCCAAAAACGATTCAAAATACCGCAAAATAATTTTGGCGGCACAGCGTAGCAAACAGCTGCAGCGCGGCGCGACTCCGCGCGTTGATATGGACCCGCGCAAAAGCAAATCCACCCGGATTGCGATGCAGGAACTCGAAGAAGATAAAATTCAATATGAAGTAACGCCCGTCGCCGGCATCAACGAATCACAGTAGAAGACTCGACATTTAAGTAATTGTTGGCAGTTATCTGCTTTTTCTTCTCACCTTTATTTCTCTTCACTTCCCGGTTCTGTGCGGTCAATCATTAATCTGCGGTTGATTTGGCACACGCTAACGGCTTTTTTTCACGCTAAACAGTTTGTAAATTAAGTTTTCGAGTGTTTTGAGTTCAAACTTTAATTTGCCACGCCGGCGAAGCGCGGCGGATGCACGATGAAGCGCGGACTCTGAACATTAGAAAACTCGAAAAAAAGAGTGGCAGGATTCAAATTCACTGCGAACTTCGGCGAAACGACGAGATAATCCGCAACAGCACAAATATCTAAAATTCAAACTGCAAAGTTTCTAAACAAAAACGTTCTGTAATAGTCAGCGGCTAAATTTTCATTTAATATTTGCCGGTGACGACATATTATTACAGATAAGTTTTGACGGAGAAATTTGATGTTTCACAAAAAGTTCGTTTCGCTGTTTCTTTGTATTTTACTGACCTCATCCGTTTTCGCGCAGACTGCCGCAAAAACAGAAAATTCCAAAACAAATGTTTCGCCTGAAGTTCGTGAAAAAGCGTTGAGTCTGCTGAACGGTTTGGCGCGTGAAGCCGAACAGTTTTCCCTTCCGTTCAACCGGATCACTGCGCGAATCATCACCGCTAATTTGCTCTGGGACACGGACGAAAAAACCGCGCGAATCGTTTTTCAGGGGGCGATTTCCGATTTGAACGGGATGCTCGGTCAAATTCCGCCGGAAGAGACCGAATCAGACGATGGCTATGACATCGAGAGATATTTAAAGACCGCCGACGTGACTAATTTGCGAAAAGATTTGCTGATCGCGCTGGCTGCCCGCGACCCGAAAACTGCGCTGGACGCTTTGCAGACCTTGGACGCAAAAAATGCCGAGGGCAAAAGTATTTTCGAGGACAGCCAGACGCTCGAACTGGAACTCGCCGCCAAAATTGTCGAAAACGATCCGAACCAAGCGTATCAAATTGCCAAAAGAAATCTCGAAACCGGACTCGGACCAAGTGTTTTTGCGACACTGGAAAGCTTGTACAAAAAAGACCCGGAAATCGGAGCGAAATACGCTCAGGATATTTTGAACAGAATCAAAAGCAGAGATAACGTCGTCAATCAACCGACTGTTTCTCCTGTCAATTCGGCGAATTCGAATGCGGCTGGTGCAAAGTCCCCGGACTTGGCTCCGACGGTCAATATTTGGGAAATACAGCTTTTTTTGGATTCCGTCAAAAAATTGAACAGACAATCCGCGCGGGACAAAAAAATTCCTGTTTTGCGTGACGGCGACGTTAAAGAACTGGTTGAAATTCTCGCGCAGAAATTTGTCAAACAGGAATATCTTTCGGCTTATGAGGTTTCCAAGATAATGCCTGACCTCACGAAATTTTTCCCCGCTGAGGCTCTGGCGATTCGGCGTAAAATCGGTCAGCAGGAAGCTGCGACACTTAATAATCTGGTCAAAACCGAGGTTTTTACCAACGAGACCGAAGACCGCTCAACCGAAGAGATTTTACAAATCATCGAGAAAAAACCTGCCGCCGACCGCGACGATTTTTATTACCAAGCCGCTGAAACGGCGTTTAACAACGACGAGATCGAGAAAGCTCAAACATTTCACAGCAAGGTCAAAACAAAACGCGAGTATGATTACATCGAGAAAGGCATCAGCGATGCGATGCCGCTGATGTTGGCTGCCAAAGGCGATTTACGCGAAGTTCGCGGACTGCTGACAAAACTGAAAACGCCCGAGGAACGGATCGAAGTTTTAACGACGCTGGCGATGTCGGTTGCCAAAGGCGGTGATCAGAAAACCGCTTCCGCGCTGATGAACGAAGCACGCTCTTTCTACAACGGCAGAATGAAAAACCGCCGCAACTTGAATTCCGTCTTTCAAATGGCGCAAGCCTACGCATTCATTGACTTCGAACAGGGTTTCGGAATGTTGGAAGCGAACACGCAGTTTTTCAACGATGTTATCGGCGCGGCGATTTTGCTGGACGATTTTAATGAGAGCAGAGCTTTAGAAAATGACGAACTGCGGCTCGACGCGGTGCGCCGCGAATCTTATCGAAATATGCCGAAAGGCGTTGAATTGTTAAAAAACTTGACCGCCGCTGATTTCGACCGCACAATAAATCTGGCGGAGAGATTTGCCCGCTCCGAAGTCCGGTTTTACGCCCGTTTTCGTATCGTCGAAGTGCTGTTCGACCCGAATGCGGCGAAAAATGAAAAAGACATTCAAACGAGTTTGAGTGAGCAGGAAGGCGATCATTGAGATCGTTAGTCGTTCAAATGTTGATCGCCAATCAAAAACGTCAGATTTGCATTTTTTCTCAATTAATCGAACAGAGTTTTAAGGAGTTTTTCAAATGAATCGAAAATTATTGTCATCCGTTTTTTTGCTTCTACTGTCCGCTCAACTTATTTGTTCTCAAACCGTCGTCTCCACGAATAAAGACGGTATTTCGCCCGAAGTAAAAAAGGAGGCGGTCGCCTTTCTGCGTGAAACTTCGACCGATGTCAACGGCTTACGGACGTTGGAAAACCGCATCAGTTTCTCGGCTGAACTTGCCGGTTTGATGTGGTTTGAAGACGAAAAGGAAGCGCGGACAATGTTTCAGACCGCAATGAGCGATTTTCGTCAGCTTTTCGCTCAATATGACGCACAGCTCAACGCTTCGGAAACTGCATCGGGTGAAGAACAGATATATTCACCGGTTGCGAGTGAGGCAGGGCAATTGAGAAGAAAATTTATGAAAGCGGTCGCCGTGCGCCAGCAGATTGCGACCGCAATCGCCGAACACGATCCGCAGCTCGCGCTGGATTTTTTCAATGACACCGGTCTCCTCATTACCAATCCGACTTACAAAAAACAAATCGAAGGTCAGGATTCTTATTTTGAAAACCGGATGCTGATGCTGATCGCCGAAAAAGATGTTGATACGGCTCTCAAATATGCCCGCAAATCATTGGAAAAAGGTTTCAACTACGAAACTCTGAGTTTACTGAGAAAAATTTACGAAAAGGATGCCGACAAAGGAATTTCTTTCGGCGAAGATATATTAGCCAGATTAAAGTCCGACAAATCAGACCCCGAAAACTTTTATATCTACAACTCTCTCTTGGATTTAGGAGCGCAGAGTTTCGACTCGGCAAAAGGGCAGTCCGGCAAAAAACCGATTTTCAGCGAACAAGCGGTGCGCGAAATTGCCGATTTGTTCGCTCAGCAAATTTTGGCGCGGAGTGACGACGAAGGATCGGGATTTGTGTCATTTCTCCCGCAAATTGAAAAATATGCACCGTCCCGCGCCGCTCAAATCAGACAAAAGTTTGACATTAAGAAGCCGCGAAGAGGAGGCAGCGTCGAATCTTCGGCGGTAAGTCCGCCGCCGCCGTCTCCCGATAGCAATACTGGCGCGGAATCGCCTGAAAATGCGATGGATCAGATTGCCAAGCTGAACACACAACAACTTCCGAAGGAGGAACGCGAAAAAATCGTCGCGTCCGCCCGGAAAACTATCGGCGGAATTAAAGACCCGAATCAAAAGATTATGGCGTTGACCGCGCTGGCACTCCAGATTTCTAAACTGGGCGACAAGGAATTAGCGGTTGAAATTATGGATGAGGGTCGCAATTTGGTAAATCTACAGCCGAAAAATTATCTTGATTTTATGAAAATCTGGATGCTGGCTGGCGGCTACTCCCAGATTGACGCGGGAAAATCATTCAATATTCTGGAAGATGCCGTTTTCAGGCTCAACGAAACGATTTCCGCCTTTATTAAAGTGGGTGAATTTATGGACATTAACGGCGACCTCATTGACGACGGCGAAATCCAGGTTGGCAGTTTCGGCGGCGGAATATCGCGTGAACTGCTGCGAAATCTCGGCGCAACGGACACGACTATTCGCAGTCTCGCCGTCGCTGATTTCACGCGAACACGGGCGTTGGCAAATAAATTCGACCGTCCCGAAGTCCGTATTTTGGCGAAAATGTTAATACTGCGCGGGGTTTTGGGCGGAGATAAGGAAAAAGGTACCGCGGTCGTCACGACTGCCGCTACAATTGAACAAAAGTGACGCAGTCGTCACGACTGTTTTACTTAACCCAACCCGGTGCCGGTCATCCAGTGACCGCCGTCAACCACTAAAGTTACGCCGGTAACATAGCTTGCCGCTTCCGAGCATAAAAACAGCGCGGCGTTTTCAATGTCTTCAATTTTCCCGAATCGCTGAAGCGGAATTTTTTTCTCCAATTGCTCTTTCAGAGGTTCCGGTACGAGCCGACGAAAACCTTCGGTGTCGCCGATTGGTCCCGGCGCGATGCCGTTGACGCGGATGCCGTATTTGCCCCATTCGATGGAAAGATTGCGCGTCATCGCATCAACGCCTGCCTTCGCCGCCGAAACGTGAATCTGCATCGGAGTCGCCGTGTAATGCAGCGTCGCGCTGATGTTCAATATCTGTCCGCCCGATTTTTTTAACTCTTCAAATGCAGCGCGGCAGACGTTGAAAGTTCCTTTGGTATCAATGTCAATCACCGTGCCGAAGCCGTTCGCCGAGAGTTCTTCGGGTTTGACGAGAAAATTTCCCGCCGCACCGTTGACCGCAATATCAATTTTGCCGAAATGTTCGACCGTCTGCGCGACCGCGTTCGCTACTGCTTCGTAATCGCGCACGTCAGCGACGACCGCGAAACATTCGCCGCCCGCCTCTTCGATGAGTTTTTTCATCGGTTCGAGATTTTCGATTTTGCGCGAAGTGATCGCCACTTTCGCCCCGTGTTCCGCCATCGCACGGGCAACGCCGCCCGTGATGCCCGTTCCGCCGCCCGTTACAAAAGCTACTTTGTCCTGTAAGATGTTTTTTTCAAAAATTGTGTTAGTCATAATTATTTAGATTCAGCCGAAAAAAAGTATCTTACCACACCGATTTAAATTTGAAATCCGACTAAAAACAATTTATCCGTCACTTCGCCGATAATCCGACCGCAATTAAAGATTGACGATTGACCTCTTCACAATTTACGATTGACGACTTACGATTAATGAGAAAAACGATTGACGAGGAAAAAACGATTTATGAACATTTTAATTATTGCCGATGTGGTGGCGCGTCCCGGCAGACTCGCTGTTTTGGAGAAAATTCAGGAGTTGCGCGAGCAGTATCAAATAGACATTGCGACGATGAACGCCGAAAACGTCGCCGGCGGTTTTTCGATTACCCCGGCGATTGCCGACGAACTTTTTGCAAGCGGGATTGATTTGATGACTTCGGGCAATCACATTTTCGATAAACAGGAGATAATTCCCTACATCAAAAAAAATTCGCGCCTGCTGCGTCCGGCAAATTATCCGCCCGGAACGCCGGGAAACGGTTTGTTTGTCGGGGAAATCAATGGTCACAAAATCGCGGCTCTCAACCTGCTCGGCAGAGTTTTTATGCCGCCGGTTGACGACCCGTTTCGCGTCGCCGAACAGCAGATAAGTTCAATTCCCGATGATGTCAAAATCCGTATCGTAGATATGCACTGCGAAGCGACTTCGGAGAAAAACGCGATGGGTTGGTTTCTCGCCGGACGGGTTTCGGCGGTCGTCGGGTCGCACACGCACATTCAAACGGCGGACGAACGTATTTTGGACGGCGGCACGGCGTATATCACCGATGTCGGAATGACCGGCAGCTACGCCGGAGTGATCGGAATGGACAAGGACAGAGTAATCAACCGTTTTATCAACTTTCCCGCCCGCCGCGCCGACCACGCCAAAGGAAATGTCTGGATTTGTGCGGTTATCGTTGAAATTGATGAAGCGACGGGAAGAGCGACGAAAATTACGAGATTGCGGTTGAAACAGGCTGATTAGTTTTTAGTTTTTGGCTTTGTTGACTTCAATGCAGAAACCCGCACGGAGCAAGAGCGTTGTTCATCGCACCCTTACTCCGTGCGGGTTTCTGCAAAAAAACCAAAAGCTAAAAACCAAAAACTAAAAACAATTCACAGACATTTTCGCAATCGCCCGAATTTACCGCGTTCCAGTGTGAAATCGGCGATTTTTTCCTTTGTTTCGGTCAAAGTAACCACCAGCATCATTTTATCGCCGGAAATTTTCCCTTCATAATGTGCCGGCTGCGGTTGCGGCGGATTATCTACTCGGGTCGGACCGAAACTTTCGCGTGTGTGAAAACCGTCCGCCTGAAAGTCGCCGTTTTCGTTTTTCATCAGCTTATTTTTTATTTCACCGTTGGCACAGTCGTATTCGATTTTGACATCGTTTCCCTCAACGACAAAGTTGATTCCGGTTGCTCCCCAATTCCCTTCCGAAACCGGCTGGAGATTTTTATCATTCATATTTTCCCCTCTATTTTTTTGATTGGAATTAACCGGCGCACTCGTCGGCGCGGGCATTTCCAATTTTTGATCCGGCATTGACGCGACATTTTTCGGATGACAGCCCGCCGAAATCAGAACTGCTGCCGCAAGCAGAATCGAGCCGAATACGGCAGCGTAGAATCTTTGACAGTTTTTAACTAACATTTTCACATTCTACACAATTTGTCAGCGCACCAACAAAAATTTTTAGATTTCAACGACAATCGGCGGATTTGTCGGCTCGTAACTTTCGTCGCAATTCGATGCGTTGACAGATTTTACGCCGAGATTTTCAGTTGTTCCGTAGCCACAGTGAATATGCCCGAAAATGTGCAGTTTCAGATTTTTCAAACGCAATTTTTCAACCTTTTTTCGCAATTCCTCGCAACCCGTATTTTCTATAAAATACTGACGCGGAACTTCGTCTAAAATCCCGTTCGGCGGTCCGTGCGTAATCAATATATCAACATCATCGGGAATCAACTTCCATTTTTCCGCCAATTCCGAGCCGCGATTCAAATTAAAAGCCCAATCGAAAAATCGCGGCTGGAAAGGCGAACCGTAAATTTTTAGACCTTCGATTTCAACTGCCGAATCCTGCAAATAGATGATTGATTTATCGAGCAAGTTACGGGCAATACGGTTGTTCGTTTCAAAAAGCCAGTCGTGATTTCCGGCGACGAAAATTTTGTATTTGTGCGGCAGATTCGCAAACCAATTATTAAACAAAATGATTTCGTCAATCGTTCCCGAAATCGTCGCGTCGCCCGCGTGAATTAAGATATCGCCGTCCGGCACAGTAATTTGCCCGTTGCAGTTGTGCGTGTCGGAGATACAAACTATTTTTAATTTCTTATTAATCATCGTCATCGCGGCAAAATAAGTATAAACTAAATTCCGCTTGTTTCATCAAAGCATAACTCTTCCGTCAGTTCAAAAAAAATAATCGGAGAATAAAATATTTAATGGATTTGGTCACAAATTATTCGCTGACGGCAGCCGGCTTGGTTTTGCTCGGCTTGGTTTTTTACGACATTTACGCGACGATTTTAAGAGGAACAAAGCATAACGGGGTGTTTAGCAGATTCCTCAATCACGGCTTGTGGCGCGGCGTGTCACTGCTGACTTGGAGGCTCGAACGTCGCTGGCGGCATCGCGTTTTATCAGCCGTCGGACCGCTTTTGATGCCGCTGCTGATTTCGATTTTTATCGTGATGCTGCTCACCGGATTTGCGCTTATTTATGTGCCGCGAATGGAGACGGGCTTTAAAATCAATGATGCGGTTGTCGGCAGTTTAGCCTTCAAAGCATTTTATTTTAGCGGCATCACGCTTTTGACTATCGGCTACGGCGATATTTTGCCGATTACGGATTTTACGCGTATTTTTGCCATCGTCGAAGGCGCGTCGGGCATCGGCATTATCTCACTTTCAATTACATATCTGTTGAGCGTCTATGGCGCACTTGAGCGAAAACGCGCCGTTGCGCTGAAATTTTATCATCAGGCGCGGCAGGGCGCGGACATTTCCGGTTTTATCTCCAGTCATTTTTCACGCGGACGATTCTACAGCTTGACCGAATCGCTGCGCGAGGCGACGCGCGATTTGCAGGAATCGCTCGAATCGCACCTCGAACATCCGGTAATTCATTATTTTCATCCGGTCGAAGTTTACAAAGGTCTGCCGCGCGCGCTGTTCGTCGTTCTCGAAACAGTCGCTATTATCAACGCGCAAATTGATGAAGAAACATACATCGAAGCCGGCGAACACCCGGACGTTTTGATTGCCGGAGACAATGCGCGACACGTTTTATTTGAACTGCTCGCATCGCTCAATTTGACGGAACACGCGACCGATGAATTTGAGTCCGAAGAAAAAATCTTGCTACGGCGACGAAAATGTTTTAATCGCGCCTTTAGACATTTGCGTTCAAACAAAATAAAAACCAGTCCTAACGTCGAACAGGCTTTTAACGAATATTCAAAAGACCGCGCGGCGTGGGAACCGCAGCTTTATCACTTTGCCGAATTTCTCGGTTACGACTGGGAAGAAGTAACCGGCGACCGCAATTTGCAGGACGCAACCGACGACGAAGTGACCGAACGCCACGAAGTTTTAACCGTTGATAACGAAACAGCTTAAAATTCGCTTACGACTTATAAATTTTTGAAACGAAATTGCCGCTCAAAAATTCTTCCGGATCGATCTGACTTTGCAGAACAACGCCTTTGATGTCGCCCGAAAGCAGCATCATCGCCGATTCGATCAAAGGCACGGCGGTCGTCGTTTGAATTGCGCGCAACTTGTGACCGTTGATTTCCAAAGGTTCGACAAAAAACGCTTTTTCACTCAAACGGCGAACATTTTTGTCGTCAAAACCTTCGACCGAAGCGTGAACGAGAACAAAATCGTCTTCAATCGCCGGAACTTCGCGCAAAAATTCCGCCAATAGATTTTTCGGCAATTCTTCGTCATTTGGAAACTTACGAATTACGCCGTCAACCCAATTGTAATGCCCGACGTGGCGCAAAGTTTTATAATCGAGGCGTTTCGCCTTGTCCGCAAAAAACTCCGGCAAATCAGCCGCGCCGCCGCTTGTTAAATCGGCTTCGTAAGTTCTGCCGCCGATCACGATTGTTTCGCGGTCGGAAAGCGCGGGTTGTTCGGTAATTTGATAATCACGAATGACGCGCGAAGGTTTGACGTATTCGGTCGCCACGCCAATCGGCGACCACGTAAAACCGTAAAAATGCGGCTGATGCGCGTGCGCCGTCAATGCGCCGACTTTCATCCCGATTTTTTCGACCTTTTCAACGCCGAACTGCGCGGCAAATTGGCGGTAGAGCGACATCGCCAGCACATTGATAAATCCGGGTGCGAGTCCGGTCTGCAAAATAAAACCCGTGTCGGCATTTTCGGCGATTTTAATTATTTCGTCGGTTTCGGCGACATATTCGGTCAGATTCGCGTAGTGCATTTTGAAATCATTGGCAAACTGCGCCATTCGCGGTGCCTGACTTCCGGGCGAACAGTCGAGCAACACGTCTGATTTCTCAAACGCCGCTTTCATCTCGTCGTTAATCCCGTCCGGCGACATCAAAACAACACTCACTTGCGATGTTTTTTCCGAGTTCTGTAAAACGAACTCTTTGGTTTTGCGGAGATTCGCTTCGCTGATGTCTCCCAAAAAAATTTCAGTTTCAAAATCCGCCCATTCACGAATTAGAATTGCCGCTGCTTCACCGATTCCGCCGGAACCGGCGATAAATATTTTTTGACTCATAAACACCAGATTTCACCACAAAGTCGTTCGCAGTTCAAAACCCGAAATCAATTATTTTTATAAATAACTGGAAAGATTGTTCGATTGCGCTTGTCTATAAAGTAACCAAGACAACACAAAGGAACGACGGAAGGTGGGGAAGAGCGGGCTTTCAAGGGAAGGGATTTCGGAAACGAAATCCCTCTCCCAAGTTTCCTAATCGAACGAAAATTTCATCTGCCGGCAAATTTATTTTCCAAAATTTGCATTTTTCGCTTGCCAAATTACCCGAAATTATTGTAAAAATGATTTTGTCGTTTGCAATTGTTTTTTGTTCAAACGATAATCAGTCTTTCTAAAATAACAATAACACGAAAATTAAATTGGTTTTGTCCGAATCTTTAAGCAGGATTTTTTGGAATTGCATTTGTTTTAAATGTTTTTAACTAAGGTAGAGAGTTTTCTCCGCCTTCACCTCAAAAGCCTTTCAAGTAAATAAAAAAATTAAAATGTAGGAGTTGTCTTTGATGAATTTTTGTAAACCTTTGTGCGTTTCTTTGTTTCTGGTTTTGTTTCTCGTCGGTTTTGCCGGTCAGTCTTTTTCGCAGGGTCGAACGAGAGTAGTGGAAAGTCAGCCGGTCGGATATCCGGCACCCGCTCCGATACGAAGAACTTCCGCCGAGAGTTTGCCGCGACGAATACCGCCGCTCACCAATCAAATCATCGTTCAGCCGACCCAATCGCTTATCAAAAAAACCGGATCATCACGCCCGGTCAACGCCATCCCAAGTATCTACGTCAGCCGCCCTACTTACGCTCCCGATTTTAACAACCGCTTATTATCCGCCATCGAATCGAAATACGGGATACCGTATCGTTACGGTTCAGACGGACCTTACACTTACGATTGTTCGGGGTTGGTATGGAGCGTTTTCCGTGATGCCGGATTCGATTTTGAACGAACCAGCGCACGAACATTGTGGCAAAATTCCGAACCGGTCGAGGGTGATGACCGCTTTAAATTCGGAACGCTCGTTTTCTTCAATAAACTCGGACATATCGGCATCGTCGCCGACGAAAACGGCTTTTATCAAGCGTCGTCGAGTCAGGGAGTCACCTATTCAAAATTTGAAGGCTACTGGCAAAAACGCATCGTCGGCTACCGCCGTCTTGCCGTTACTAAATAAGAGCAGACAAGTATTCAAGCAAATTAGTTATGACGAAAGGGCGGAAACACGACCGTCAGGGAGTGTATCAATCGCTCGACCAATAACACACTCCCTGACGGTCGTGTTTCCGCCTCATATTTCAACAACCTAAAGTAATTCTGAACGATTACTTAATCACTTCAATAAGTTTAAAGTAAATAACTACTCGCTGATCATTTTCAGACGACAAAGCCCGGACGATGCTGGCTTTCTTTTTCTTCCCAGACAATCGCAATTTTATCAATCGCCACATAAGCGACGCGCTCGTCGTCATCGCGCAAAAACAATATGCCGCCTTTGACATCAACCACTTCGCCGCCGAACGTCGCGTTTGCGCCGCAGGAGATGTCCACTTTTTTTCCCATTAACTGTTTCAAAAATTCTTCCATTTTATCCTCCGTATTATTTTCTTAAAATTTTCTGTTTCCCATCGCCGCCGCTCTGCCCGCCAGAACCCAGCGGCTGACTGTTTGCCGCGTTTCGCCGGTTTCATTTGAAACGGCTTTCTGTTTGTCGGAAAAAGCCAACGCTGAGGCGATCAAGGCTAAATCCCGCGTTTCATCGTTTAATTCTTTCGGTTTGCGGCGTTGGTTAAAACGCTCGATAAATCCGGTGTCGAGATTTCCAGCAATAAATTCTTCGTCTTCGACGATTTCACGAAAAAACGGCAATGTCGTTTTGATGCCGCCGACTTCATATTCTCGCAAAGCGCGGCGCAGACGATCAATTGCCTCAGGACGGGTTTTGCCGAAAACGGCGAGTTTTGAAATCATCGGGTCGTAATAAATCGAAACTTCCGCGCCTTCGTAAATTCCGCCGTCATCGCGCACGCCGTTGCCTTGCGGAACTCTTAATCTCGTAATCTTCCCCGGCGACGGCAGAAAATTATTTTCCGGGTCTTCGGCGTACACGCGGCACTCAATCGCGTGAGTGTCCCACGAAATATCACTTTGCGAAAATGAGAGTTTCGCGCCACCGGCGACCGTAATCTGTTCGCGGACGAGATCAATTCCCGTGACGAGTTCGGTGACCGGATGTTCGACTTGCAGGCGCGTGTTCATTTCCAAAAAATAAAACGATTTATCCAAATCGGACACGAGAAATTCGACCGTTCCCGCACCGACGTAATCAACCGCCTTCGCCACTTTGATCGCGCATTCGCCCATTGCATCCCGCAGTTTCGCATCGTTGATCGGCGACGGACATTCTTCGACGACCTTTTGATGCCTCCGCTGAATCGAACACTCGCGTTCGCCGAGATGAACATAATTGCCGTGCGTATCGGAAAAAGTTTGAATTTCGATGTGACGCGGACGAACAATCGCTTTCTCAACGTAAATAGCTGAATCGCCAAAACTCGCCAATGCTTCACTCTGCGCGGCATCAAAGGCGTTTTTCAAATCGCTCTCTTTTTCGACCAGCCTCATTCCTTTGCCGCCGCCGCCCGCTGAAGCCTTGAGCATCACCGGAAAACCGAATTCTCGTGCGGTTTCGAGCGCGTCGTCAGCGGATTTCAACGGTTCGGTCGTGCCGGGAACAACCGGCACACCCGCTGCAATCGCAATTTTTCGCGCCGAAATTTTGCCGCCCATCGCGTCCATCGCATCCGGCGAAGGTCCGATGAAAGTGATTCCGCGCCGCGTCACCTCGCGCACGAATTCGGCATTTTCCGACAAAAAACCATACCCCGGATGAATCGCTTCCGCCCCGGATTTCTCCGCGACTTCGATAATTTTGTTCTGCCGCAGATAACTTTCATTCGATGGCGGTTCGCCGATAAAATAAGCTTCGTCTGCCATTCTGACGTGAAGCGCATCTTTATCGGCTGCCGAATATACCGCGACCGTTGCAATATTCATATCGCGGCAGGCGCGAATGACGCGGCAGGCGATTTCTCCGCGATTGGCAATTAATATTTTCTTGAACATTATTTTTAATAATATATCTTCATCCGAAAAACTCCGCGTCGCCGATTATCTCTAAATTCGGCATAAACGACGCGAACTTTTGAAAATAATCAATTTCAGTCTAAAATTGAGTTCCCGTGGTTTTTCGGATCGAAACGAACGCCGATTCTGGCACCGGGCGCGTATTTTAACGGGTCTTCCAATTTATCGGCGGTCAGAATTTCGGACGATTCAAAATCAACGCCCTGAATATTGTAAAAATAAAAGACTATTTCGTCGCCGTTTTCGGCAGTCTCGCTTTCCAGAATCGTGCCGTCACAAATTCTGCCCTTGGTGAGCAGAAATTCGCGTCGCTGTTTTTCCAAATCAACTATTTTTTTCGGTTTAAAAATATCAAAGAATCCCATTTTTGTTAATCCATTATCAGAGGCGGTTTATTGTATTTTGCTCGTAAATCGTTGACTGCCGACAAAACCATCGGACGCTGAATAAGTTTTGCTTCGAGCGGACGTTTGCCCGGAATGTCCATCATTATCAACCCCAGCAGAATCGTCGGAACGCCGGGTCCGGGCGTAAAAATCATAATTATTCCGGCAATAATCAAAAGAAAACCGATTGCATTTTTGATTATTAGTGCGCCCCAGCGCACCGAAAAATGTTTGTCCTCATTACTTTTTTTGACGTATTGAGAACTGAAATAATCAGCCGGAATTTTTATCATTCCGATGACGATCAAGCCGTAGCTGGCAATAATAGCAAGAACTGAGAACAACGCGCCCCAGGCGATTCTCCCCCACGTCAGCGATTCCCAAAACTGCACTATCCACTGCCAAATTTCTCCAAACCAATCCATAAATTTTTGCCGCCATATTATTCACAATGACAAACTACGCGCTTTCCGCCGCTTCGATTCGACGAATTTCTTTCCAAATATGAAACATCCGGTGGATAAACGTCCACAACGAACCAATTGCTAAAACCCATAACACCTGCGGCATCCGGTTAGCAAAAAATCCCGTCGCATTCGGAAAAGTCGAAAGCGCACCGATGACCAGCAGCACGACTCGTTCGGGACGCTGCAAAAATCCGACATTCGCCTTCACGCCAAAACCTTCGGAACGCGCCGTCGTGTAGCTGACCATTACCGAAAACATCATTCCGACCCCGGCTAAAGTCACATTTAAGAGCGAATGCTGCGGCGTGTTGCTGGCATAAAAAATGATGATGCCGAGAAACGACACCATATCCGAAAGCCGGTCGAGCGATGAGTCGAGAAAACCGCCGAAGCGCGTCACCCGCCCCGACAGCCGCGCCACATTGCCGTCGAGCATATCAAAAAGGTTGGCGACGATCAGAACAATTCCCGCCCAGAAAAACTCGCCGAAACCGAACAAAACACCGCATCCGACATTTATCGTCACGCCGATAATAGTTAAATAATTCGGATTAATGCCGCCAAACGCCAACCAGCGCACCATCGCATTGATGATCCGCATTGCCCCGCGCCCGATACTTGCTCCAAACATTTTTTAGTTTTTTGTCCTTTGTCCCTTGCTTCTCTCTTAGATGTAAAATGATAAAGAACGCCACACTAACTTTTTTGTTCGTGAATGGTCGTCAGTCGTTTGATCTCGAACGAGCGTGAACCGTTCGGGGTTTTTATCTTCACTTCGTCACCTTCTTCTTTGCCCATTAATCCCTGTCCAATCGGTGTGACCGTCGAAATCAGCCCGTTGTCGGGGTCGCTTTCTTCCGATGTAACTAATCTGTAAGTTATTTCCTCGTCGCGGTCAACGTCGTAGAGAACGACCGTCGAACCGTAGGCGATGCGGTCGTGCGGGATTTTTGACAAATCAATTGATTCGACTTCGCTCAATCGCTGACTCAGCTGGACGACCCGCGCCATCACCATTTTCTGTTTTTCCAGAGCAGCTTTATACTCGGCGTTCTCCTTCAAATCGCCGAATTCCCGCGCCAACTGTATTTCCTTCGGCAATTTGAAACGCAGTTCGTTTTCAAGTTCCTTTAGTTCATTCTGTATTTTCTTTCTGATTGCTTCCATATTTTTCTAATTCCAGATTCCAGACTCCAGACTTCAGATTCCACATCATAAGGGTTCAGTATCACTTCTTCCAATTTGGAATCTGGAATCTGGAATCTGGAATCTTACAATTTGTTTTCCTTCGGTGCGGCAAATGAAATGCCGATGTCGCGTGCCGTGCGGACGAGCTGCCCGCCGACCGGCACGGTTTTGACATTAGCGATAGCTTCGGAGAGCGGCACATTGACGACGACTCCGGCTTGCAGCGCGACCATTTTTCCGGCTTCCCCGTCTGCCAGGGCGCGAACCGCACACGCACCGAAATTCGTGCCGAGCATCCGGTCAAAAGCGTTCGGGCTGCCGCCGCGCTGAAGATGTCCAAGCACGACGCAGCGGGCTTCTTTATCAGTCAATTCTTCAATTTTCTGGCGGACGTAATCGCCGACTCCTCCCAATCGCGGTGCGGATTTCACATCGCCGTAATCCTGATAAATCTCTGATTTTCCGATTTCCGTCGCGCCTTCCGCGACAACGATATTGGTGAACCGCGAACCGCTTTTTTCGCGCGAAACGATTTTTTGCACGATTGATTCAAAGGAAAAAGGGATCTCCGGGATCAAAATCACGTCGGCACTGCCCGCCAGTCCCGAATGCAGCGCGATCCAACCGGTGTTCCGTCCCATCACTTCCAAAATCATCACGCGGTCGTGTGACGCGGCGGTCGTGTGCAGCCGGTCGAGAGCTTCGGTGGCGATGTCGAGCGCGGTCATAAACCCGAACGTCAATTCGGTCGCCGCTAAATCGTTGTCAATCGTTTTCGGTACGCCGACGACGGGAAAGCCGCGTTTATAAAATTCCTGCGCGATTTCCAGCGTTCCCTCGCCGCCGAGAACGATCAGTGCTTCGATTTCCATTCTCTTTAGATTGTCAATCGCCTCTTGAATCGTCTCTTCCGGGAAAACTACGCTGCCGTTGACAAACTTGCAAAAGCTGCCCGTATTTCGGGTTCCCAAGATCGTTCCGCCGCGCGGCAAAATTCCGCTGACTCCCTTGGTCGTCAGCTTCATCGTGCTGGTCTCGCCCAAAAGCCCTTCAAAACTGTCTTCGATGCCGACCACCTTCATTCCGAACTCTTTAACCGCCGTCCGCACGACTGCTCGAATCACGGCATTTAATCCCGGCGCGTCACCGCCGCCCGTTATTATTCCAATTTGTTTGTACATAAATTGTCAATCGTTATTCGTCGTTCATCAATCGTCAAATGATCAGACGACGGCGTTCACAATAAATTAACAACTTTTCAAAGTTTAACTTAAATTGTGAACAAATACTCACCCGAACAGATTATTTTTTACTTTTGAAATCACGCAGCACGAAAAAACTTCCGGTAGTCTGTTGAAAAATTAACAGGTAGAAACTTATATTATTTTAAGATTGCAATCAAATTCCGAAAAACGAGTTTCAAGCGGTTAAATATGCTGGGCGACGAATTTTTCAGCTTTTCAATTCTGCCGATAATCGTATATCGCTGAAAAATATCCGGCATAAACAATCGCATATCGTCAAAACATATCCGGAATAATTATTGAAAAGAAAGCAACTTATAGAAATTAGCAATTAATTAGCAAAAAATTAGCAATTAATTAAGGACTTTCCAAAAGATAAGTGTTTAAGTATTCGACAGTAGATAAAAGCAGGCTGACGGCTGAAAGTAAAAACGGGCAATCTCATACTGTTTGTTTCATCTTGAGTTGGCTTGTCTTTCAAATTTATTCGGAGTTCGTCGGTCGTCCTGTCGTCGGTGACATCTCGCAGCGACCGGCAAACTCCGAATAAATTCTACAAGGTGCGACCGCCGATCTAATTCGGAAAATTCATTTTTGCCAATACTGCCTGAAAACGTGCGTCGTTTCTCACTGAATCAAAGGCAGGCGCATATTTAATTGATAAAATATCGGGAACACGGGCTTCAACTCCTTTTTCGAGCCACCCGACAGCCTTTTCTTTTTCGCCCAGAGCGATGTAACATTTCGCCAAATCAGTCGGAAAAATATAATCTTTTTCGGCTAAATTTTCCAGCCATTCTGTTTTCGCTTTGATAAAACCGCGTGAACCGTCTTTCTTAAAAGATTCTTCCAAATTGGCAATCCACTTAGGATTTGCCTCTTCAATAATCATCGCATCCCGCCAAAGTTCAAAGGCTTTGACGAAATCACCTTTGTTCTCGTAGATTTCGCTCGCATTATAAAGTCCGGCGGCGTTGGTTTCATCAATTTTCTGCGCGTTATCGGCATAACCGACGGCTTCGTCAAAACGGTGCGCGAGATATGCGCCCCATGCCATTTCGTTCAAAATTCGCGCCGAATTCGGAGCGAGCGCGAGCGCAGTTTTTTGTTCGCGCAGTCCGTCATCGGATCGCCCGCCGCGGTGCAGACAGCCGCCATACCAGCGGTGCGCCAAAATATTGTTCGGGTTTAGATTGATCGCCCGCTTAAAATTCTGCTCGGCAGCCGTCCAGTTGTATTCGTAGCGATAATTGACAAAGGCAAGTGCAGCAAAGGCTTCGCCAGACTGCGGGTCGAGTTCCAACGCCCGTTTTGCCCGCTCCGCCGCCGCCGGAAAAGACTGCCGCGAAGCGTTTAATCCCTTACTCGCGTAAAGATCGAGTCCCTGGACGATATGAGCGACCGCCAACCCCGAATAAGCGTCGGCAAACGACGAATCTTTGACGGTCGCCGCCGTAAAATATTCGACGGCTTTGGCGAGATCTTTCGATGAACCTTCGTCAAGAAAATGTCGTCCGGCGAGATACCCCTGATACGCTTCAAAGTTCGCCGTGGCAACCGGACTTTGCAGTTGTTTGCTCTGCCCGATTTCCCGCGCCGCGTCCCGTGCGATGAGATATTGCGATTCGGGCAAATTCTGCACGTTCATCCAATATCGTTTTTCCCAAATTTTCGCCCCGGTTCGCAGATCATTGATTTTTATTTCGATTTCGGTCGCCGTCCCGTCCGTCCGAATCGTCCCGTTAACCGTGCCGTCAATTTTAAGTTCCGTTTCTATTTTCGCCAAATCCGCATTAAATTCCTGATATGTTTCGACCGCTTCATAAGCCGAAACGCGAACATCCGTCAGGCGACCGAGATTCTGCGTCAAATCACGGGTCAGTTTTTCGGCAAAAAGCTGATTTTCGGGTGAATTGTTTTCAGTCGCAAACGGCAGCACAGCGATTGAATGAAGCGGTTCGGCTTTGACCGGCGCGACATTTTGCCGCCAGAATGCCGCGATTAAAAAAACGATTGAGCCAAACGCAACAGCGGCTAAAATCCTGTGCGAAGCGATTAAGGCAGCCACGCCCGATCTCATTTGCGCCTTCTTCTGCTGTGACGGTTTTTGTTCCCCGGCTGTCAAAGTTGCGGGAATCTCTTCACCGCCTATTAAAGCATTTTCGTCATTTTCCGTGACCGTTTCGGCAATTTCATCTGCGCCGGACATCTTTTCGACTTCGGCGACAAAACGATAACCTTTTTTCGTCACCGTTTCGATAAATTTATTGTCTTTTGTTTCGTCCAGCACTTTACGAATCTGCGCGACGGCGACCGTCAGATTATTGTCTTCGACCGCTGCGCCCTGCCAAACCCGTTCAAAGAATTCTTCTTTGGTAACAATTTTCCCCGCGTTTTCGACCAGGCACTGTAAAATCTGGAAAGTTCGGCTGCGAAGATTGAGTGATTCGCCGTTTTTAGACAGCGTTTCTTCGCGCACATCAAGCACGAAATCGGCAAATTTATAGCGAGGGGAAATCATAATCTATCGAAAATCTTATTTTAATTTCACTTTCAAAGCAATTTTTTTATCGTTTTACGCAATTATAAAAACAACGACTCGTGCGTAAATCCAGTTATCAAAGCACTTATGAGAATTAGCAAAGAATTAGCAAAAAGTTAAGGACTTTTGTTGTAGTATTTTGTAGCCTTATATCATTAATTACAGACTGAGTAAAAATTAATCTCTCAAATCAAACGGAACAAAATGTTGTTTCAGTAATAAGCAACTTAAAACTGTCTTTCAAAAAGCGTAAAGTATTTAACTTGAATTTGTTTTCATAAGATTGCCCCAAGGCAGTGAATTTGAAAACCCGCGAAACTCGAATAATTAGACTAATGAAAACTCAAACATACATATACCGAATACTATTTGCATTTCTGACGATTTTTTTGTTCTTGACGATAACTCCGGCAAAGTGTCAGTCGTCAATGATTTGTATTGCGGAGAATGAAGCAGCAGCAGCGGCGACGGAGATTACCACGCAGAGTCACATTGGTTATTCGCCGATTACAAAAACTCGACTGAATTCCGAAAATAGTGGAAAGTTTTTAGTCAAGGATGTTTCTGTTATCAAATCATTTTTTTGCCGCCGGCTGAGTTCAGTCTTATTAACGATCCGGTAATTTCTGCATTCAACAAAAAGACAATTCGGGTTTCTGACGAAATTTTATCAGAACCGGCGGCATTTCGTGTTGACGCGCAAAACACGAGTGCCGGTTCCACGCTGGTTGTCCCGATTCTTGTGGATACCGTCGGCGATGAAGCGGGTTACACCTTCAGCATCGCCTTCGATTCAACCAAGTTGACCAATCCGCAGGTGGTCATCGGCAACAGCGAGGGCGATGTTTTCTTTAATGCAGGCAATGCCGGTCAGATCGGTTTCTCGGTGACGACTTTCTCCGGCGGAACTATCGCCGAAGGAAATAACAAAACGCTCGTCACCGTCACTTTTACGGTGGCGGCAGGTGCAGCGGCGGGAACAACCCCGATTATGTTTACGGACATCCCGGCGCGACGGAAAACGTCGCCGGTTGACCCGAACTTCCCGATCACACAGCCGACCTACACGGACGGGGAGATCACCATCGGCGGAATAACACCCGGCTGTATTTATACATTCATCCCCGGCAACGCGACGATTATCTCCAGCGGCGGACCGGGTGTTTTAACCGTCAGTGTCAACAGCGGCTGTATTTGGACGGCGGTCAGTAATGCTGATTGGATCCAAATCACTTCCGGCGCGGGAAACGGTTCTGGCACGGTTGAATTTACGGTCGCCCCGAATCCGTTGGGAAGCCCGGACAGAATCGGCACGATCACCATCGGCGAGATGCAGTACACGGTCAGGCAAATCGGCGGCTGCCAATGGAGTTTTAATCCGTCCGTCATCAACGTTCCGGCACCGGCTTCGACCCAAACCGTCAGTGTCGGAACCAAAGAAGGCTGCGATTTCAGACCTTTTTTATTAAATCAGATTCCGTGGGTGACGAACATTGTTTCGGATGTCAACGAGCAAAAAATTAGTTTTCAGGTTGAGACAAATACCGGCGCGGCGCGCAGCGGCACTATCGGAATCGGCGCGTCATCGCTCACCGTTCAGCAAGCCGGTTCGATTTTCATCAGCGGACAGATTACTCTCGGTGGAAACGCCCTGAACGGAATTGTGATGACTCTGAGCGGGACGACCGCTGCGACGACGAGAACGGATTTAAACGGCAATTATGTTTTTCCTGGATTAACTTCAGGCGGAAACTACACCGTCACTCCGTCATTATCAGGTTACACATTCACTCCGCCGAGTCGCTCTTTGACGAATCTCACCACTGAATCGTCCGGCGTGAATTTTACCGCTTGTTTTTATTTAATCAGCCCGACCAGCGCGGCTGTCGGCGGGGGCGGCGAAGACGCAACGGTCGGAGTTTCAACCGTCGCCGGATGCGCGTGGACTGCGAGCAGTAACGCACCATGGATAACCGTCAAGTCGGGCAGTGCGGGCAATGGCAACGGGACGGTTACTTACACTGTCGCCGCCAATACAACGGGCGCGGCGAGAGTCGGCACATTGAATATTGCCGGATCAATCTTCACCGTCAGTCAAGCCGCCATAATTCCCTGTACTTTTACTCTCTCGCCGCCCTCTCGAACATTTTCCGCATCACTCGGCACCGGCGCAGTTGCAGTTTCAACCGCTTCCGGCTGTGCGTGGAGTGCCGTTAGTAACGATTCATGGCTGACCGTCACCGGCGGCGCGTCCGGCAGCGGCTCCGGCAGTGTAAATTTTACTGTCAGCGCAAATACCGGAGCCGCCAGAACCGGCACAATAACTATTGCCGGATTAACTTTCACCGTTAATCAAGCCGCCCCAATTCCTTGTACTTTCAACCTTTTGCCATCCGCTTCCCGAACAGTTCCGGCACCGTTCACTACCGGCACGGTCACAGTTTCAACTCCTTCCGGCTGCGCGTGGAGTGCGGTCAGTAACGATTCGTGGCTGACTATTACCGGCGGCGCATCCGGCTCCGGCACCGGCAGTGTAAGTTTCGCTGTCAGCACAAATACCGGAGCCGCCAGAACCGGCACGATGACTATTGCCGGATTAACTTTCACCGTTAATCAGGAGGCTTTTGTGATTCGACGGGCATTTGACTTTGACGGCGACGGGAAAGCGGACATTTCCGTTTTCCGTCCTTCCAACGGCGTGTGGTATCTCAATCGGTCAACGGAAGGATTCACCGGGTTGCAATTCGGCATTGCCGCCGACAAACTCGTTCCCGCTGATTACGACGGCGACGGTAAAACCGATCTTGCCGTTTACCGCAGCGGAACATGGTATCTCCAACGCAGTTCGGCAGGATTTGTCGGCGCGGCGTTAAATACATCTTCTGAAGATATTCCGCAGCCCGCTGACTTCGACGGTGACGGACGCGCTGAATTAGCTGTCTGGCACCCGTCAACCGGATTCTGGGACATCTTCAATTTGAGAACCGGACTCCGCACCTTCGTACAGTTCGGCGCACTGGGAGATATACCCGTTGCCACCGATTATAACGGCGACGGAAAAGCCGACTATGCCGTCTTTCGTCCGTCAAATGGATTTTGGTATATCGCCCGTCCGACCGGAACACCGTCCCAAAACTTTGATTCGGTGCAATTTGGTGCCGTCAACGATAAACCCGTTCCGGCAGATTATGACGGCGACGGCAAAACCGATATCGCCGTCTTTCGCCCGTCAAACGGTTCGTGGTATTTGCAAAGAAGCACGGCAGGATTTACAGGAGCGCAATTCGGCATTTCAACTGATTTACCGACACAGGCGGATTATGACGGCGACGGCAAAGCTGATATTGCCGTATTTCGCAGCGGTAATTGGTATCGGCTAAACAGTGCAAACGACTGGTTTTATGCCGAGCAGTTCGGCGCGGCGACTGATCGCCCGATTCAAAATGCGTTTGTGCCGTAGATAAATCTTTAAATTTAAGTTTGCCTTCAGCCCTGCTTGTTCCTATTTCGCGGTAAATTCGGTATATTGGAACGCTTCATTTTACGAATCACAACCGCCTGTCCGCAGGAAATGTCCGGCGCAGTTAAATCTGCACCGTTTTTTTATGTTGTTTGTTTGCGGACATTTAGGCGACCGCCCGTACTTTCCAAACTTAATCGGCAAAAGGACTTTCCAAGTATGGTTTTGAAATTTCGGTGATTTTGTCTTCGGGATTATTTACGGCAGTTTTTCCGTTTTTAGAGGTCGGCGAAAATTTTACGTCAACTTTGATAAATTGACATTTTTCGTAAACGAATCGCTGTTCGGTGACACCTGAAATGCCTCCGTCCGGTCGAAATATTTTGTTCAGGTCTTCCCTTTTCATCCCGATTTTTATCGTTTTGATTTCCTCTGTACTTCTTTCGATAAATTCGCAGTCATTTTTGTCAGCCCGTTTGTTTTCAATATTTACAAAACTGTGAATAGCAAAAATGCCTGCTAAAATCAGGAGCGTCGTTAAAATATTTTTCATAAATTCTCCTTTTCGATTCGGTTCAGCGTAAATTTCCAAACCATTCTATTTTGCTGTTCGTCGAAAATATATTTTCCTTCCAACACCTGCCAAAAGCCGAGAAATTCCCAGCGTCCGACGGCTAACTTATTGAACAGCGGAACGGAATGTTTACTTTCGATAGCGTTAAAAAGTGCGCGGTTGTGAACGTCGAGTTTTTGGTCGCCGCGCCTGCCTGCGCCAGTGTAGAAAATTATATTTTCGTTTTCGCCGGAATAATCCGGGTAGCACGGATTTATTTTACCGAAATCGGTCAAAAGTGAGATAAGTTGCTCTATTCGCTGATAGATGCCGTTGCGGACTTTGTGGATTTCTGACACTTCATTCCACGAAAAAATATCGCCGATGTCGGCATCTTTTAAAAACTTTGTTTCTAATAAACAATCTTTAAAGTTTTGGCTTGACATTAAAAGCTCCGGTGCTACACTCTTTTCTACCATATTCCCAAAATTCCAAAAGAATTTTAACAATTATTTTCAGTTCGTTCATAACCATCAGTTGGCGTTTTTTCACAGAGACTCGGAGGTTTTCAGTGCTGAGTTTGTAATTTTTACACATAAACGGCTTGATAAATTTATCGGCAAATTTCCTGAATTCTAAATGTCCGAGGAGATAAGACAAGTGAAAAAAATTCTGATATTCGGCGCAGTCGTGCTGGCTGCCGTGGTTACTTTTACATTTCTTCCTAAAACTTCCGAAGCCCAAAAAACGGCATTCGGGAAAGGAACGCCCGACGACATCGAACGGGTCAAACAGATTAGTCTCGACTATTTGCGAAACGACCGACTAAACCGTGCCGTTTCCGGCGCGGACGAACTAAAGGTTCAAGCCGTCGCATTTGACGATTTGAAAATGGCGCATACGAAAGTGCGTCAGACGGTTAATGAAGTTCCCGTTTGGGAAAGTGAAGCGATTGTTCATTTGCAGGCGGACGGCAAACTTTCCTCGATCACCGACGACTTGAAAGCGACTGTCAGCGTCAACACACAGCCGAATTTCTCGGACGACGAAGCGGTTAAAATTGCCAAAACATTTTACAAAGGCGCGAAGTTTTTGACCGAAAAACCGACCGCCGATATGTGGATTTACCGCGCCGAAGACCGTGACCACCTAGTTTACCGTGTGCAGATGCGGCGCGAAGACGGAACGAAAGGAACGGCGATGCCGGTAATTTTCGTTGACGCGCAAACGGGCGAAAAAGTTTTTCAATACGACAATCTGCAAACGGCAACGGGTTCGTCGCTTTACAGCGGCAGCGTCAATATCAATACCTATCAAAACGGCGTGACCTATTATATGGAAGACATCACGCGCAAAGTCGGCACGTTCGATTATCGCAACACGACTTCTTCCGTCTCCCGTTTCACCGATACCGACGACATTTGGAACAGCACGACGCAGAGAGCGGCGGTTGACGCGCATTACGGCGCGGAAAAGGTGGTGGATTATTACAGCGCGGCTCACGGGCGCAGCGGCATTGACGGGAGCGGCGGTCCAGGCTATTATACTTCCGCCGACGGTTCGACCGGCTTGATTTCGTCAATCGTCCATTACAGCACGAATTACAACAACGCTTATTGGAACGGGCAGTTTATGACTTACGGCGACGGCGACGGTTCGCAATTTACACCGTTGACGACGCTCGACATCTGCGGTCACGAAATGACGCACGGCGTGACCGAACGCACGGCAAATTTGACTTATCAAGGCGAATCAGGCGCATTGAACGAAGGCGTTTCCGACATTTTCGGCGCGATGGTCGAAAGATATACCGAAGGTGAGAACGCGAATACCTGGAAAATCGGCGAAGACGCATATACGCCCGGAATTGCCGGCGATGCGCTTCGTTATATGGACGATCCGACGCGCGGCAATCAGCCGGCTAATTATGCCAACCGCTATACCGGAACAGCCGACAACGGCGGCGTTCACACCAATTCGGGCATCGCCAACTACGCTTTTTATTTGATGGCGAAAGGCGGCACGGCAGGCGGCGTGACGGTGACAGGAATGAATGCGGACAACGCCGCGAAAGTTTGGTACCGCGCGCTGACCGTTTATATGACATCGGGAACAAATTTTGCCGGTGCGCGAACGGCGACTTTAAATGCGGCAACCGATCTTTTCGGTGCTTCCAGTTCACAATATGCCGCCGTTTCAAACGGCTGGTGTGCGGTTGGTGTCGGCACTTGCGGTGCGCCGCCCCCGCCGACCGGCGGAGGAGGAGAATTGCTGTCAAACGGCGGTTTTGAAGCAAACGATACGCCGTGGGTTGATTCCGGGACGGGATATTTCTTCACGGCAAACGGCAGTTACCCGCACGGCGGAACGGGTTACGCTTATTTCGGCGTGAACAACAGCGTGTCCGGTCAGCTTTATCAGCAGGTGACGATTCCGAGTTCGGCAAGCGGCGCAATGTCGTTCTGGCTCAACGTCACGTCGAGCGAAACCGGAACGACGGCGTATGACAAATTATTTGTCGAAGTTCGCAATACGAGTGGAACTCTTCTGACAACGCTGGCGACATACAGCAACGCGAACAAAGGAACGTCAGGCGCGTATTCGCAAAAATCGTTCAGTTTGGCGGCTTACAAAGGTCAAACCGTGCGTCTGCAATTCCGCACGACGACCGACAGTTCGGTCACGACGACTTTCCGCGTGGATGATGTTTCGATAAAATAAATCGCCGCTTTTCAAAGCACGAAAAGAGAACGCTGTGAACAGCGTTCTCTTTTTTATTGGAGCGCGAAAACAATTTCCGCAAAGCCGGAGCGCGGACGGCTCGTCCGCCCAACGAGTGATAGCGATGTTGGAAGCGTTGTCAGCAACATTCACATAGAGAAACGCTTCCAACGCGTCGCTGCGCTGGCGTTGGGCGGATGAGCCGTCCGCGCTCTAAATGAGAAACTTATTAAAATATTATGTTTGAAAAAGTTACCAAAGATTATTTGAACGGTATTGTATTCTCCTTAATTTATTTGCTGTCACCAAAACCCAAAAAAACGACGACGACACAGTTTATGGCGTATTAAAAATCTCATTATTGGAAATATTTTGCTTTTTTGATGTAAAGTTGTGTCAGGGCAAACGATTAAAAGTTTGATTATTTATGAAAGCAATATCTATTTTGGGTTCGACGGGTTCAATCGGCTGCAACACTCTAAAAGTTATCGAACATTTGGGAGATTTTCGCGTCGTCGCGCTCGGTGCGGGCGAAAATATTAATAAGCTCGCCGAACAAATCGAACGATTCCAACCCGAACTCGTCGCGGTCAAAGACGAAATTTGTGCAGAAAAGTTGCTTCGGAAGATTTCAAGTTCCACATTGAGAACACTAAAGATTGTCGTCGGCGAATCGGGTTTGATTGAAGCGGCGACACACGAACAGGCAGAAATTGTCGTTTCGGCGACGGTCGGGGCGGTCGGATTTGTGCCGACGCTGCGTGCGCTCGAAGCGGGGAAAAGGGTTGCGCTGGCGAATAAAGAAACGCTCGTGATGGCGGGCGAACTGATGACGAAAGCGGCGCGTGATAATGGTGCGGAGATTTTGCCGGTTGATTCCGAACACAACGCGATTCATCAATGTCTGCGCGGCGAACGGCGCAACGAAGTCAAACGTCTCATTTTAACCGCTTCGGGCGGACCTTTTCGCACAAAAACAAAAAAGGAAATTGAAAATGCGAGTCGCGCCGAAGCCTTAAATCATCCGACGTGGCGAATGGGCGACAAAATTACGATTGACAGCGCAACACTGATGAATAAAGGCTTGGAAGTGATCGAAGCGCGGTGGCTGTTCGATTTCGGTGCGGACGAAATTGGTGTCGTCGTTCATCCGCAATCGGTCGTCCATTCGATGATCGAAATGGTTGACGGTTCGATTATCGCCCAGCTCGGCGTAACCGATATGCGCCACGCAATTCAATACGCACTGACTTTCCCGGCGCGAAAAGGCGGCGAACTCGCTCCGCTCGACTTTACGAAAATCTCGCAATTAACTTTTGAAGAACCCGATTTTGAGCGTTTCCCGTGTTTGGCTCTGGCATATCGTGCGCTAAAAACCGGCGGCACAATGCCCGCCGCGATGAATGCCGCCAACGAAATCGCCGTCCAAGCGTTTTTGGACGATAAAATCAGACTTTCCGAAATCCCGCAAATCATCGAAAGCGTGATGAACGAACACGAAGCCAAACAAGTTGCCGATCTCGAAACCGTTTTAGCGGCTGATAAATCGGCGCGAAAAAAGGCTATAATGAAATTGGAAATAACTGCTTCGGGGAAATGAGGTGAAAATTATGCAGCAGACAATGACGGAAACAGCTACTCGTAATCCGGTGATTTTTGAAACGGTGGTTGAAGAAAAAATTACAGATGAACCACAGCCCATTAAGTGGACACAAGAAAATTATTATCGAATGGCGGAACTCGGTTTTTTTCAAGGAAAAAGAGTGGAACTCATTGAAGGAGAAATCATTGAAATGGCACCGATGAAAAGTCTGCACGCAACCTCTGTTTCTCTTGTTAGTGAAGTTTTACGGGAAAGTTTTGGCAAAACATTTTATGTCAGAAATCAACTCCCATTGAGTTTCAGCAAAAGCAGCGAACCCGAACCGGATGTGGTAATTGTCAAAGGCAGTATTAGAGATTTTACCGATTCTCATCCAAAGATAGCTGACTTAGTAGTTGAAATTTCCGACGCGACGCTTCGATATAATCGAAGCAGAAAGATGAGTCTTTACGCCAAATATAGAATCAAAGATTACTGGATTGTAAATATAAACGGTAAACGTCTAGAAATTTACCGCCGCCCAATCAAGGACGAAACAGCATTTTACGGGTTCAGCTATGCGGAGATTTCAATTTTCACGGAGACAGATGTTGTTTCGCCGCTTGCCGCGCCGGACGCGAAAATCAAAGTCGCCGATTTGCTTCCGTAAAATAATGTTTGACTCTGAAAAGCACGGGTTTTACACTTTAGTTTGCAACTTGTCGCGCTCACTTTGTTTCTAAACGGTCAGAAATTTTAATAAAGGAATTTTTTTAATGTACGATATTTTAATAGTTATCTTAGCAGTCATTTTCGTTCTCGGAATTGCCATCAACATTCACGAATTCGGGCATTTCGCGGTTGCCAAACTTTTGGGAATGCGCGTTGACGCTTATTCGTTTTTCGGTTTGGGACCGCGCATCTGGGGTTTCAAAGTCGGACACACCGATTACCGCATCAGCGCGATTCCGTTGGGGGCGTATGTCAAACTTTACGGCGATGAGGCGACCGGACCGCTCGAAGGCAAGGACGAACAGGAAGAAGTCGTTCCCGAATCCGAACTTTACGAACTGCGTCCGCGCTGGCAGAAGTTTCTCGTGATGATCGGCGGACCGTTTATGAATTTGCTGCTGGCGTTCTCAATTCCTTTTGCTGCCGGATTACTGTACGGTGTTCCGGCAATGCCGTCGCCGGTCGTCGCGTCAGTCAAAGCAGGCGGCGCAGCGGAACAAGCCGGAATAAAAGTCGGCGACCGCATCGTCGGGTTCGATGGTATTGAAAACCCGAGTTGGGAACGAATTAATCACGATTCGATGATTGCGCCAGATATGCAGGTTCCGATCACGGTCGAACGAGGCAGTCAGCGCACGAATTTGACGATCAAACCGACGAAGGAAGAGATTAAAGGCAACAGCGTCGGGATGTTGGATTTCGAGCCGACCGAGCCGGTGATAATTTCGCCGCTGCCGGACTCAGCGGCGCAGCAAGCCGGTTTGCAGAAAGGTGACAAGGCGATTTCAATCAACGGCGAAACGGTCGGCAGCATTGAGGGCTTCAAGGAACTCGTTCAAAAATATAAAGAAAATCCGCTCAAAGTCGTCGTCGTCCGCAACAAACAAACACAGGAAATTGCTTTGCAGGCAAAAGTCGGCGAAGACGGTAAAGCGTTAATCGGCGCAAATTTGAGCAACCAGAGTTTAGACCGTGAACCGGCTTCCGTGTCGCAAGCCGCCGCATTCGCCGTTAATTCAAACTTTGAAATTATTCGTCTGACCGGCAAAGTTTTCGGACAGCTTTTCGCCGGTAAACGCTCGGTCAAAGATGCAGGCGTGGCAGGACCCATCGGCATCGTCCAAATCATTTCGCAGGTCGTTCACGAACAGGGATTTGTCGGGTTAATTTCAATCTTGGCGTTAATCAGCTTAAATCTCGGCGTATTCAACTTGCTGCCGATTCCGATGCTCGACGGCGGGCAAATTGCGGTTTTGGGAATCGAAGGATTTCTCGCCCTGTTCGGATTGACACTTTCGATGGCGGTCAAAGAAAAAATTCAACTCGCCGGTTTAGCAATAATTTTACTGTTGATGGTGACGGTGATTTTTTTCGACGTTTCGCGCATCATTGGAAAGTAGGAAGTTGACTGAGTTTGCCGAGTTAAGACGTGAGAAGTCGAGTCAGTCAAGAAATCAAAAACAATTCAAACAACTCGGCAAACTCGGTCAACTTAAACAGTTATGAGAAAAGAAACAAAAGCGGTAATGGTCGGAAACGTGCAGGTCGGCGGCGGTGCGCCGGTTGCCGTGCAGTCAATGACGAAAACCGATACGACGAATGTTGACGCAACGGTTAAGCAGATTGACGAAATGATTGCGGCGGGCTGTGAAATCGTCCGTATTGCCGTTCCCGATGACGATGCCGCCGCCGCGCTCAAAGAAATTCGCAAACGAACCGTAGTTCCGATTGTCGCCGACATCCATTTTCACTATAAATTGGCGTTAAAAGCTCTCGAAGCCGGAGTTGATAAATTGCGCCTGAATCCGGGAAATATCGGTTCGATTGACCGCGTACGCGAAGTCGTCCGCGCCGCCGAAGCGCAAAAAGTTCCGATCAGAATCGGTGTCAATGGTGGTTCGTTAGAAAAAGACTTACTGAAAAAATACGGCACGGCAACGCCGGAAGCGATGGTCGAATCGGGAATGCGCCACGTCAACATTCTCGAAGATTTGGGGTTTTCAGATATTATTATTTCCTTAAAAGCATCAGATGTTCAGCGCACGGTTGCCGCATATCGTCTGATGTCGGAAAAGGTCAATTATCCGCTTCATCTCGGCGTAACCGAAGCCGGAACACCGTTCGGCGGCACGATCAAATCGGCGATGGGCTTGGGCATTCTGCTGTTTGACGGCATTGGCGACACGATTCGCGTATCCTTGGCGGCAGAACCGCACGAAGAAGTGCGCGTCGGTTGGGAAATTTTAAAAAGTTTAGAACTGCGAAAACGCGGCGTAACCGTCGTTGCCTGTCCGACCTGCGGACGCCTTGATATTGATAATTTCGTCGAAATCGTCACTGAAGTCGAACGAAGGTTGGCACACGTCGAAGAACCGCTGCATCTTTCGATTATGGGCTGCGCCGTCAATGGACCCGGCGAAGCGCACGATTCGCAATTGGGAATTACATTCGGTCGCAATGTCGGAATGATCTTCAAAGACGGCGTTCCAATGCGAAAAGTCGGCGGCGCGGATATTGTCGAAGAATTTGTCAAGGAAGTCGAAATATTGCGAAGAGAAGGCAAAGATGCGAAACCTTTGGGCGCAGAAAAACAATTAATTCAAATCAGTTGATTATGTTCAGATCAGTTTATTATAAAGAAGGAAGTCTGCTCATAAACAATTATGCAGACTTCCTTCTTTTTTCGCTAAATAGCTAAAAATGTGAAGGGGTAAAACGGCAAATTTCGCGCAATGCCGAAAACGATTAATGCAATCAGAAAGCTCCACAATAAATACGGTTTGAAGATATTAAACGACAAACCGCGTCCCCTGACAACGATTAGACCGAGCGAAACGAACAGGTAAATTCCGACAAGCAGAAAAACCGGCAATAGCAAATTAAAATGCAGCGCACCGAGAATATCGCCGTGAAAAAGCGCGTGAAAGCCCCGCGTCATTCCGCAGCCCGGACAATTTAAGCCGGTCGTCGCGTGCAGCGGACAGACAGGGAAAAATCCGTCGGTCGTCGGGTTAAAATAACTGACGACAAATGCGCCCGCCGCTGCTGCCAAAATCCCTGCCGCCGCCAAAATGCGCTCCGTGCGTGAAAACTTGTTTTTGGTCTGCAAATCAGTTTTTGTCATTAGTAGTCTTGCAATCTTTTGATAACTGCAATCACCTTTTCCTTTTTGTCCGAACCGGAAATGTTCTGCATAGAAATTTCGATGATGTTATTGATACTCGCTGCAAATGCGTTTGAAACAGTTGAAGAATTAGCCGCCGCAAGCTGATATAGTTCCTGAGAATTCGTGGACGCTTTTTGGTCATCATCAATTTCGGCAATTAATTTTCCCAAATTTTTTCCGAACTTAAAATACAAAATTTTATTTGTGTTAAATAAACGATTCTCTATTTTAGACTGCAATTGATCGAGCATTTCGGCTGAATAGATGTCAAGCTGATAATTTTCATCACCTGTCAACCCCGTACCGCGAACAGTAAATATCTCATTCGGCAGATTTTCTGCTGACAATGCGGCAGAAGTGACGTTTTTTTGCTCGGTTTCTTTCTGTTGGATTTTTTCTTTTTTGGTTTTTTCGATTAAATAATCGCGTATTTTTTCTAAATCCGCTTTTTCTTCAGTCCAATCGACAGGAAAAGTTCCGCTAATCGAAGAAACCGGATAATCCTTTAGGAAAAGAGATTTTTTCGCTAGAGAAAGTTCGTAGCCGATTTGAATCCAAGGCATCGGCATCAGATAGTTGTAAACAATTATTCCGGTGACTTTGACAGTCCTGCCTTGAAGTAAGGTGGGTGAAAATTTAGATTCACGCGCGGCTTTTTCCGATGAATCTCGGAGCAGAGGATGACCCGATACTGAATTTGCGGAAATAACATTGCCGTCTTCGTCAATCACGACCTGCACATTAACCGCGCCGCTCGCACCAACCGCTTTTGCCGCTGCCGGATAAGCCGGAACTGCTAAGTTTCTTGCTTTTCCGTTTAATACGCCGCCGGAAATCGTGTTATCGGTTCTTTGCGGCGGCATTCGATCTCCGACTACTGCATTGCCGGGTCCGCTGTAAGTTGGCAATTTGTTTGCCTGAACAGAACCGGAGGGCGTGAAATTATAAATTATTACGCCAGTGACTTTCACGGGCTGCCCTGAAAGTTGAGTCCCGGCAAATTTTGCCTGAAGAGCGGCATCTTCGGCAGCTTTTCTGAGCAAAGGATGTCCTGAAACCGCGATTGCTTCGGTGACGCTGCCGTTTTCGTCAATAGTTACTTTCACATTAACGGCACCGCTCGCGTTGACTGCCTTCGCCGCCGCCGGAAATTTGGGAGCCGGCAGGTTAATCGCCTTACCGTTCACCACGCCGCCGGCAATTATTTTCGGGATCGTTTGAGTTTGTGCCGACACGATTGAAAATCCGAGTAAAAGAATTGTGAATAGAAAAAGAACTTGTTTTTTCATAGTTTTCTCCTGTTTTGTAAGAATAAAAGAGTACGCAATTTTAGACCTTATATCGCCAAAGGTAAAGAGTTTTATTTAATTTTACAAATATTTTCGGTGAATAACGATTGGGCGACACTGTTTAGTCAGACTTCCGCATTTGCAGACATCCAAAATTTCCCGCATTTGCATAAAGATTGATTCAAACCTAAACTTAAAATACTTAAAATTAGCCTTATAACAACAAAAAATGTTTATTGACCGCGTAAAAATTAGAATCAAAGCCGGTGACGGCGGCGACGGAGTGACGGCGTTTCGGCGCGAAAAATTTGTGCCGCGCGGCGGACCTTCGGGCGGCGACGGCGGCAAGGGCGGCGATATTTGGATGGAGTCGGACGAAGGCTACAACACGCTGCTGCATTTGCGCTACAACCCGGAACACAAAGCCGGACGCGGCAGACACGGCGAAGGATCGAACCGGCACGGCAAGGACGGCGAAGAGGTAATGCTTAAAGTCCCGGTCGGAACACAGGTTTTCGATGCCGCAACGGAAGAACTTTTATTCGATTTCACCGAAACCGGACAGCGTTTTCTGGCGGCGCAGGGCGGCAAAGGCGGTTGGGGAAACCAGCATTTTGCGACTCCCGTGCGACGTGCGCCGCGTTTTCACTACACCGGCAGACCCGGCGACGAACTCGAATTACAGCTCGAATTGAAATTGATTGCCGATGTCGGATTGGTCGGTTTTCCGAACGCCGGAAAATCAACTTTAATCTCCGTTATTTCCGCCGCGAAACCGAAAATCGCCGATTATCCGTTTACGACTTTGGAACCGAATTTGGGTGTAGTTGACTTGGGCGAATTTAAAACTTTCGTCGTCGCCGACATTCCCGGTTTGATCGAAGGCGCAAGCGAAGGCGCAGGACTCGGCGACCGCTTTTTGCGGCACGTCGAACGCACCAAATTGATTCTGCATCTGGTTGACGTTTCTTCGATTTCCGGCAGAAATCCGGTCGAGGATTACGAGATAATCAACCGCGAACTTGCCAATTACAACGAAGATTTAGCGGAACGCCCGCAAATCGTTGTCGCCACTAAACTCGACGCGCTGGATGAACCGGAACGACTCGAAAATTTGCGCGAAGCGGCGGAGGCAGACGGCAAACCATTTATGGAAATCTCCGCCGTGACGAATCGCGGAACGCAGGATCTGGTTTTTGCCGTAGCGCAGATGTTGGAAGAAATAAAAAAATCGGACGCTGAAAAAAAGAAAACGGAGATTAATTTAACCGAACCTGAAAATGTTTGACGAGAAATTTGAAGATAAACTGCACGACGGTTCGCGGCATTTCGTGGATATGCCCGAAGTCGTCTTTTTCGATGATTTAACCAATCACGTCGAAGAACTCGACGGCGCGGAAATTACTGAATTTTTAACCGACGGCGTGGTTGAAATGTGGCTCGATTTTGAATACCAGGAACATAATTTTTCCGTCAACAATCATCTCGGCGATTACTGGTTTTTCGTCGAAGATGCGGATTGTCCCGAAGAAATTTTGTTTGAAATTATTGACCATTTTCGTCAGCTTTTGGAAAGATGAAAAAAATCGCATTTTACGGCGGAAGTTTCGACCCGCTTCACAACGGGCATTTGACGATTGCCGTAAAATTGTCCGAACTTTTTGAACTCGATGAATTCGTTTTCGTTCCCGCTTTTCACGCGCCGCACAAAAAAGACAAGAATCCGACTCTGGCTTTTCACCGTTACGCGATGCTCGCTCTGGCGACGAATGACGAGCCGAATATTATAATTTCCCGCATCGAACTCGACGCGCCTGAGAAACCATATACTTATGAAACTTTGTCGAGATTAAAAACCGAACTTCCCGACGCGCAGATTTTTTTCGTAATGGGCGCGGATTCGTGGACGGAAATCACGACGTGGCGCGAATGGGAAACGGTTTTGACATTGACAAATATCATCGTCGTCACGCGCCCCGACTACGAAATCGGTTTTTCGCACATCACGAGTGATATAAGGGAAAGAATTATTGATCTGCGAAATGACACTTATCAAGAAAATAAAGGGCAAACAACAAAAGACAAAGGACAAAGGATTTACATTACAGATGCCGTTCAACTAGACATTTCGGCGACGGAAATTCGGCGGGAAATCAAAGAAAACAATCCTGATTGGCGCAAACAAGTGCCGGTTGAGGTTGCAAAATACATCAAAAAATACGACCTTTATTAACAGCAGTCAATGGTCGGTGGTCGGCAGTCAGAGTTTTCGACCAACAACTAATAACCGATAAACAAATTATGGAAGTAACACAGGAAAAAACTTTACAGCACGAAACGACGGAAACAGCTGAAATTGTGCAGCCCGTCACGCCTTTTGCCGAACTTGACGACAACGTAAAGCTCGCTCTAACCTGCGCGAGCGACAAAAAAGCGTTTGATATGATCGCGCTCGATTTGCGCGAAATCGCCAGTTTTACGGAATTTTTCATCATTTGCAGCGGCGCAAACCAGCGACAAGTGCAGGCAATTTCGGATGAAATAAACGAACAGCTCAAAAAACAACTGAACACAAAAGCGATCCGCATCGAAGGCTACAGTGCCGCCGAATGGGTTTTGCTCGATTACGGCGATTTCATCATTCATATTTTTGAAAAAGAAGCGCGTGATTTTTACGACTTGGCGCGGCTTTGGCGTGATGCGCGGAAGGTTGAAATTCCGACGGAAATTTAGCCGCGAACAAACACGAAAAGACACAAAAGTTTTAGTTTTTATTTCGTGAAATTTCGTAATTTATCGCGGCAGAAAATTATGCACTTTAAATTTGTCTGGGTTGGCAGAACTAAAGATAAAAACTGGCGGGCGTTGCAGGAGGAATACTTGCAGCGTCTTTCGCATTTTGTAAAGTTTGAAATAATTGAGCTAAAAGATGATACGAAACAAAATGAGGGCAAACGAATTTTGGAAAAGGTGAATCAAAGCTCATTCGTCTGTTTACTGGACGTGAAGGGACGCTCGATTTCTTCACACGATTTAGCCGGGAAAATCGAGAATTGGCAAAATCGGGGATTGAAGGAAATAGCTTTTGTCATCGGCGGCGCAGATGGTGTGTCGTCCGAGGTTGTCGAAAAGGCAGACTTTAGTTTATCCTTATCGCTTCTAACTTTTACCCACGAAACGGCGCGGGTTGTGATGTTGGAGCAGTTTTATCGAGCTTATACAATAATCAAGGGGTTTCCATACCAAAAATGAATGAAATTAACTTAGCGGAAATAAAAGAAAGACTTATCGCCGAACGCGAACTTCTGATTGAGAAACTGAAAGGAAACGACCTTTCGGTGGATGATTCGGAAACTCCTGATCCGGTAGATTTAGCGGTTAGAAACTATTCAAAAAATGTGATGTTGGCAGTTTCGGAAAATGAAAGCCGGCAGCTCATTTTTATTAACGAAGCACTCGAACGCATCGCCGACGAAGAATACGGTTTGTGTCAAAACTGCGAAAAAGACATCCACCCGAAACGCTTAAACGCCGTTCCTTGGGCGCGTTACTGCCTGAGCTGTCAGGAGTTACAGGAACAAGGGATGCTTGATGAAGAATAATAAAAAAGGGTGAAAGGGTAAAAGGGTAAAAGTTATCAGTTCTTCAACTGTTTCTTCTTTGATGCTTTTTCCCTTTCACCCTTTTTATCTTTTAAAAAGAGAGATGTTTCACAAAATCTACGACTCTCTGCTGACTCTCGCTTACCCGCAAGCCTGTCAGGTTTGCAGCGACAGCGTTGAAACTTTCGCTGACGGTGCCGCCTGCCGGAAGTGCTGGGTGAAAACGCAAATCTTTTCCGGTTCGGAAACCTTGTGCGGTAAATGCGGACGTTATCTGCACCCGAAACCGACTGGTTTTGAAACTTTCTGTCATCTCTGCGACGAACATTTTTACGATTCCGCCCGCGCCGTCGGACTTTACGAACACGCGCTTGCCGCAGCAATTCTCAGTCTCAAACGCGAACCGTTCGTCGCCAAACATCCGCGCAATCTATTCATCTCGCGCTTCCAAACTTCCGATTTTCACGACGTTTCGTTAATCATTCCCGTTCCGCTCTCGAAAAAACGCCTTCTCGAACGCGGTTTCAACCAAGCCGAAATTCTGGCTAAAATTCTAGCGAAACAAACCGGCATCAAACTTGACGGAAAAAGTCTCGTCCGCCTACTGCATACCCCGATGCACCGCGCCGCAATGGACAATAAAGCCCGCGCAATGAGCGTCAAAAATGCGTTTGAAGTCAGAAGAGAAAATCTCATCAAAAATGAAAACATCCTGCTGATTGACGACGTTTTCACCTCCGGCGCAACCGTTTCCGCCTGCGCTAAAGTCCTCAAAGAAACCGGCGCAAAAAAAGTTCATGTTTTCACACTGGCGAAAACTTTATAATGCAGAAGCCCGCACGGAGTAAGGGCGCGAACGAGATCGTAACGAAGCCGCCAATCTTGCGTTCAGCCGCGTAATTGGTTATCTTCTAAAAGACCATTCTCAAATTTTCGAGTCAATATTAAGGGAAAATCAAATGACTACAAGCGTCGGATTCGCCGAAGTTTCGACTCACATTTTAATCGAAAATATTATCGCCGAAATCAAAGATCAGTATTTGGCGGACGATACGCCGTGGATTGTCGGATTTTCGGGCGGCAAAGATTCGACGACGCTTTTGCAATTAACATTTTTTGCGCTTCTCGAACTGCAAAAAGAAGGGAAAACTTTGCATAAAGAAATTCACGTTTTGTGTAACGACACGATGGTTGAAAATCCGGCGGTGGCGCGTTGGATTGACGACACACTTGAGAAAATCCGCACGGGCGGCGAAGATTATAATTTCCCGATCAAAGTCGTCAAAGTTTCGCCGGTTTTGGGTGATACATTTTGGATCAATCTCATCGGCAAAGTTTATCCGTCGCCGAACCGTTTTTTCCGTTGGTGTACCGAACGGATGAAAATCAATCCGACCAACAAATACATCAAAGACATTTTGGGCGACAACGGCGAAGCGATAATTTTGCGCGGCACACGAAAAGCTGAAAGCACCAACCGCAAGGCTTCGATGGCGCGGCACGAACGCAAATATTCGCGTCTTCGCAAACACCAACTTCCCGGCGTATTCGTTTTCGCGCCGATTGCCGATCTGACCGACGACCACGTTTGGACGTATCTTCTGCAAGTCCCAAGCCCGTGGCGCGGCGACAACCGCAAACTTTTCACGCTTTACCGCTGGCGCTTCCGGCGGCGAATGTCCGCTGGTCATTGATACCTCAACGCCAAGCTGCGGCAATTCGCGTTTCGGTTGCTGGACTTGCACCATCGTGGACAACGACAAATCAATGGAAGGTTTAATAGACACGGGCGAATACTGGATGGAACCGCTGCTTGATATGCGCGACTGGCTCAAAAAAATCCGCGACGACGTAACAATGCGCCGCAAATTCCGCCGCAATCTCCAAGACAGACTCGGACCTTTTACAAAAGAAGCCCGCGCCGAAATACTGAAACGGCTTTTGAAAATGCAAAAAGAAATAGATATGCCGCTCATCACAAGCGAAGAAATTTCCGGTATTCAATGGATTTGGTATCACGATTTTCACGACACGCTGCAAGCATTACAAAAATCTACGAAGAAGTTTATGGTGAGGAACTTGTTATGAACAAAGAAATCAACCAACGCCGCGCCCGCGAACACGCTTTGCTTGAAGAAATCTGCCAAGAACAAGGCGTTCCGGTTGAATTGGTCGAACAATTACTGCAAATCGAAAAAGACAAAAGCGGTCTGATGCGCCGCCATAATCTTTATCAGGATATTGATATGGCTTTGAAAACTTATTTGAAAACTCAAGAAACTAACAATTTTGCAATCGCTTAATTTCAAATGCCTGACGTTTTAACCTTTTACTCAAATAAATTCCGCAAACTTCGCATTGACCGCGCACACGGCAACGCGCCGCACAAACCGATTTTGCTTCTCTCGATAATTGAACTGATTGAGCAAGGCGCGATTCTCAAAAACAAAATCGAACCGTCGCCTTTGATCGTTGAATCGTTTTTGAAATACTGGAATTTGTTGAGCCTCGAAAAACCGCGAATTTATTTGCCGTTTTATCATTTGAAGTCGGATGAATTTTGGCATCTTCACGCGAAAATCGGACAAGAAAGTTTGCTTGCGACAATTTCGCAGTTCAAATCAATGGCGCAACTCGCCAGCGTCGTTGATTTCGCAAGTTTAGACGAAGATTTGTTTTTGCTTCTGCACAAAGCCGAAGCGCGTGAAGTTTTGCGGCAAACGACTATCGAAACTTACTTTTCCGACAAAGCGGAACTTTTCCGCCACGCCATTGCCGAAAATCAAGAAATCAACGTCATCGAAAACCTGTTGCTCGAAAACGCCGAAAAGAAAAATTTCGATTCACCAAAAATCGTCGCCGACGAAAAGAAACGCGAAAAGGCTTTCAGCCGCGCAATTATGCGGCTTTACGATTACACTTGCGCCGCGTGTCATTACCGAATCGTAACTTTAAACGGCGAGTCCGCCGTTGATGCCGCACACATTTTCCCGTTCAGCCAATCACGCGACGACAGCATTGGCAACGGCATTTCACTTTGCAAACTTCATCATTGGTCTTTTGACAGAGGTTTATTTGCGATTGAAGATGATTACAAACTCGTCGTCGCTTCGTCATTTTCCGAAAGCGGCAACGAAGATTTTTCACTTGCTAAATTGCAGTCGAGAACGATTCTGCTTCCAGAAGAAAAACCATTTCGTCCGTCGTTGACAATGATTCGTTGGCATCGAGAAAATTGTCTTGATTTATAAAAACGAAGTTACTCATTTCACAATAAGGAGACAAAATTATGGCAAATAAAGAGAACAATCAAATCGTAAAACCGGTCATGACTCGCAAAAATAATTCAAAAGATGAAGATTTTCCAAGTGATGCAAAACTTGTGATTGAACACGAACATCCCATTGCTCAAGCAATCAATAAGTTTTTGCACAGAGCCAGAGATATTAAATCAGCGGCAAAAATTCATATACCTCTGTCATTGAAACGAAGAAAACAAAAATTTACAGAGGTTGGTAAAATATTTGAAGAAACTAGCACACTAATAAAAGAAAAAAATAAAGCATCTCAAATTTTGAGAATTACAAAAACTGTAGATGCGTTTAGGAAACTTGAGCGTTTGATTCAATCCGATGTCCCTGAAATTCTAGAAATAAGTTTATTTTTAGGACTTTTTAGTTCTTACGATGCCTTTACGGGTGATCTTCTTAAAGCTCTGTATTCAAAGAAACCAGAATTATTCAATAAAGTGAATCGTAGTGTGCCGCTTTCAGAAATATTGAAATTTGATTCATTTGATGAAATGAAAGACAGCATTTTATTGAATGAAATAGAAAACTTTAGAAGAAATAGCTATGTAGAACAGTTTGAAAATTTAGAAAAGGATTTTGAGATAACACTTAGAAAATTTGAAAGATGGTCTCAATTTGTTGAATGCGGACAAAGACGAAACCTAATAACGCATAATGATGGAATTATAAACGAACAATATATAAAAATTTGTTCAAAAGAAGGATATATATTTACCAAGCCTGTTTCATTAGGTGATAAGTTAGAATTAAATCCATTATATTTTATAGAATCTTGTGAACTTATGATGGAAGTAGCTTTCAAATTAGGGCAAACACTATGGAGAAAACTACTTCCAGAAGAAATTTCAGAGGCAGATGATCATTCAACAGAAGTTATTTACGGTGATTGCTTACAAACAGAATCATGGAATATGGCTATAGTATTTGCTGATTTTATTATCAAGCAGAAAGACCTTTCGAGCGACCAAAACCGAAAAATAAACACAATTAATCTTGCAATTGCACTAAAGTTTTCAGGGAAAAAAGAAGAGGCTTGTAAAATTCTATCATCAATTGATTGGTCTAGTTCAAGTGCTGATTTCAAGTTGGCAGAAAATGTTTTAACAGATAAATTCGATGATGCTTCAGAAATAATGGAGAGAATAGGCAAAAAAGGTGAATTGATAAGTGAGGAGTCATATCATCACTTTCCCTTATTTAAAGAGTTTCGTAAATCTGAACAATTTTCAAAAACTTATGAGAAAATTTTCGGCTATCCTTTTGCGGTTCAGGTAAAACGTAACGCTGATAAGAAACAAGTCATCGCAGCGAAAGAAATTGAGAAACAAATAAAAGAAGAAAAATCCTTACAGGAAGCTACCGAAAAAGATATAAAAACAGAGAGTATGCCAAAAAATTCTAACAATGCCAATAATGACTCAAAACCATCTCGCGGAAGAAAAATTTTGAAAATAGTTAAATGAAGCCAACATTAGAATTAAACGCCGCTTTTTCGGGCTTTGATTGTGCAAAGACAACAGCGCATTTTGTCGGACGACGAGTTTTTGCAGTTGCTTAAAGATCACGTTGACCACGGGTTTAATTTGATTCGGAATGACACCGACGGGTTTAAGTCCGAAGATGATTATGTTGATTATCTCGTCGAATTGACGCGCACGGGGCTTGAACAGCGGACGCAGGAAGCCGCGCCGTTGATCGAGGCGAATCCGGCTTTTGGCGGGTTGATTGATTTGCAGATCGGTTGGAACGCGGAGACGGACGCGGCGGTTTCGGTGGAGTTTAACCGGCAGACGAATAACTATCTGGCTGTAATGGGCAAGCCGGGAAGCGGGAAGATGCAGTTTGTCAAGGATTTGTTGGCGCAGATTCGTCGGCAGTCGGAATATCAGAGGGTGTCAGATATTTTGTGTAATTGAGTTTTCTGTCAGTCCGGCAATTGGGAGCCGTCCTTCAAAAATGATTGCCATTTGATTCATCGCCAAACTCCAGTTCTGAATGGGCATTGTCCATTTTTTCTCGATATTTT
>JBBSUG010000012.1:0-129022 GCA_038235165.1 Pyrinomonadales bacterium | reverse complement strand
TTTATTGTCATTCTGGTCGGATGCCGCGACTGCCAGCACACTCGGCGTAGTGTAATTCGCCGGATAAAACGGGGTTGCGTCATTGTTCTGATTGCTGTTGCCCGCCGCAAAGACATTCAATATCCCGGCTTCGCCCATCGCATCCAGCGCGTCCTTCGTCGCCTGATCGTAACCGCACGCTTCGTTGCATCCGCCGTAGGAGTTGTTTGTCACCCTGATATTGATGCCGCGCTGTTTCATCAGCCGAATATAGTTGTAAGCGTTGACCAGCATCGCCGAGGTCGTATCCCCGCCGTTCGGACTGTAAATCTTGATCGCCATTATTTTGACGTTCCAGTTCACACCAGTTACACCCAAACTATTATTGCCGACTGCGCCGATAGTTCCGGCGGTATGGGTGCCGTGTCCGCCCGCATTGTCGAACGGGTCTGATGAGTTATAAAAGAAATCCCAGCCGTAATAATCATCCACAAAACCATTTCCGTCGTCATCCACGCCGTTACCGGGAATCTCGCCCGGATTGTGCCACGCGTTCGCCGCCAAATCTTCGTGTGTATAACGCAATCCGGTGTCAATGTCGGCGACGACGACGGCGGAACTTCCGGTCGTCAAATCCCACGCGAGCGGAGCAGAGATTTTCTGCATTCCATACATATTGCCGAACTGCGCGTCGTTCGGCGTGTTGAGCAGATGATAATAAAAATTTGGCTGCACCGCTTCAACTTCCGCACTCGATTTGTAAAGTGATAATGCTTTGTCGAGAGTCGTGCCGGCAGGAAGTTTAACGCGCCGCCAGCCGATTTCAGGAAATTCTTCGACAATTTCCGCACCGTTTTGTTTATTAACCGAAGAAATTTGAGCCGTATCAACTCCGTTTTTATACTTTACGAGCAGTTCGCCCTCGGCATAATTTTTAGAATTATTTTGAGCAAAGGTAAACTGCACACCAGCGAAGAGCAGCAAAATACAGCATTGAATTAATTTGTTAATTTTCATAAATAAGATTTGGGCGAAAAAAGTTGATAAAAATGTCAGCCGACTGACGTCATTATAATTTTTTGGGCGGAAAAAAACAATTTCCCCAAATTCCGCTGACAATTATCAATGCCGGGTGAAAAATAATTCGGCTAAAAAATAATTTTGCCCGCGCACACCAAAAAAAACGCATAAAGGAACAATATTTTTCACTTTAGAGTTTTTCGCGTTTTTCGCAGGCAAAATTTTTCTCTAATTTTTACTTCAAAGCATCCAAACTTTGTTTGAGTGCTGCCGATTGAGTTTCAATTTCCGTCATTCGGTCTTTTAAATCCTGAACCTTTTCGACAGGTGCGCGTTCGACAAAATTCTGATTTGAAAGTTGTTTTTCAAGCCGTTCACCTTCCACGCCGAGTTTGGAAATTTGATTTTCGAGCCGTTCTATTTCCTTATCAAAATCAATCAAACCTTCGAGCGGAATGGCGAGTTCTGCACCACCGGTCAAGACCGCTTTTGCCGATGCTTTCGGAACGTCGAGCTTTTCGCCGACGAGCAAATCCGTCGCACGGGCGAGCTTTAAAATCTGCGCTTCGTTTTCGCGGAAAACCCTTTGTAAATGACCGCTTGCCGCAATGTGAATCGCCGGTTTGTCGGACGGTTTGATACTCATTTCGGCACGAATATTTCGCACTTTAGTAATCAAATAAATGACGGCTTGCATTTCCGCTTCGGCTTTTTCGTCAAACATTGAAGCGTCGCCTTTCGGGAAATCGGCAAGCATTATTGTTGCATCAGCGTTTTTGTATGCCGAATGATGCAAAGCATTTGAAGTTGCCGGCAACTTATGCCAGAGTTCTTCCGTCAGGAAAGGCATAAACGGGTGAAGCAGACGCAGCGATTGTTCGAGAATCGTCACGATGCGCGAGCGTGTTTCGTCACGTTTCGGCGAGGATTCTTCTGCCGTCATTTCGTCTTTGACAAGTTCGATATACCAATCGCAAAAATCGTCCCAAAAAAAATGATATAAAAGCTGCACGGCTTCGTGAAACTGGTAAGTTTCGAGTGCTTTATTTAACGCGGTTGCCGTTTTATTGAAACGTGAAATTATCCATTTATCAGCAATTGAAAGGTTCTCTGTATTATTAAGTGAAGCAAAATCAACTTTCGCGCCTTCGGAATTCATCAGACAAAAGCGCGTCGCGTTCCAGATTTTGTTGGCGAAATTGCGAAACGATTCGACCTTTTCATCACGCCACGCGAAATCTGCGCCCGTTGAAGAGCCTGCCAAAGTAATGCGTGTCGCGTCCACGCCAAATTTATCGAAAACATCGAGCGGATCAACGCCGTTATTTTTCGTCTTCGACATTCGCTGACCGTTTTTGTCCAAAACCGTGCCGTGAATAATCACGTCATCAAACGGTTTTTCGCCGACGAATTTGAGCGAAGTCATCACCATCCGCGAAACCCACAGAAAAATAATATCGCGTCCCGTAACAAGAACACTTGTCGGGTGAAACGTCTTCAAATCTTCGGTTTCGGTTACGTCGCCGTTCCAACCGAGAGTTGAAAACGACCACAACGCCGACGAAAACCAAGTGTCTAAAACGTCCGGGTCTTGCGTCAGATTTTTCGTTCCGGCTTTTGCAATCGCTTCTTTTTCGGTTTTGGCGACAAACACATTGCCGACTTCGTCATACCACGCCGGAATTTGATGTCCCCACCAAAGTTGCCGCGAGATCGTCCAATCCTTCAGATTTTCAAGCCACGTCGTGTAAACTTTTTCGTGCGGAACTTGCGGCGAAAAATGCGGCACACCGTCTTTTTTCATCAGACCTAAAGCCAAATCGCGCATTTCCGACATATTGACAAACCACTGATCCGATAAAAGCGGCTCGACGACGGTCTTGCAGCGTTCGCAGTGCGGCAAAACGACTTCGTAATCATCAATTTTTTCGAGCAATCCCAATTCCTCAAACTTTTCGATAACTTTTTCACGCGCAACAAATCTGTCCAAACCTTCAAACTCCGCGCCCGCGTTTTCGTTCATCGTCGCGTCGTTGTTCATTATATTGATCTGTTCGAGATCGTGCCGCAAACCGATTTCATAATCGTTCGGGTCGTGCGCGGGCGTAATTTTGACCGCGCCCGTGCCGAAATCCGATTCGACATAATCGTCGGCGATGATTTTAATTTCTCTGTTCGTCAGCGGCAATTCGATGGTTTTGCCAATCAAATCTGCGTAGCGTTCATCGTCAGGATTAACCGCAACCGCCGTGTCGCCGAGCATCGTTTCCGGGCGCGTCGTCGCCACCGTTATTCTTCTCGGCACACTTGCTGACGCGCTTGTTTCCGCCGTATCCTTGACCGGATATTGCAAATAATAAAGTTTGCCGTCTTTTTTTGTTTCTTCTTTAACTTCCAAATCCGACAAAACAGTTTTGTCCTTTGGACACCAATTTATTATTCGATTTCCGCGATAAATCCAGCCTTCTTCATACAACGTAACGAAAACATTTCGCACGGCGATTGAAAGGCTTTCGTCCATCGTGAAACGTTCGCGCGACCAGTCAACCGACAAACCTTCGCGGCGAATTTGTTTCGTGATCGTGTCGCCGTACTGCTTTTTCCACGCCCAAACTTTTTCCGTAAACGCTTCTCTGCCAATATCCTGCGGCGTTTTGTGTTCTTCTTTTTTTAATTGCCGCGTAACCATCAACTGCGTCGAAATTCCCGCGTGGTCAACCCCGACGAGAAATAAAGTTCTGTAACCCTGCATTCGTTTCCAGCGCGTCAAAACGTCCATTAAGGTATGTTGGAGCGCGTGTCCCATATGCAGACTTCCCGTTACGTTCGGCGGCGGAATGACGATTGAAAACGCTTCGGCTTCTCGGTTTTCATTGATTTCAGGCGCGAAACAGCCGTTCGCTTCCCATTTTTTGTAATGCGTGCTTTCGGCTTCGGTTGGATTGTAGGCTTTTTCGAGTTCCATAAATAAAAAGTTTAAAGTTTAAGGTTCAAAAGTCCGGTGTCGAACTTAGAAGCATTCTAAAACAAAAATGGTTAGTTTTCATCTGAGCGGCGAAAACTAACCAATTTTCCATATACCATTTTGCTGTTGATTATTCTTTTCTTTTTTCTTCCGCCATTTGTTTAATGATCATTTCGACCATTTGCGGCGTGACCTTTGAAGTGATTTCCCGCACGGCTATTTCGGATATTTTTTCAGCGACTTTGGCGGCAATCGCTTCGATTAAATCAGGTGTAAAATTAATTGACTGCACGGAATTCTCTGCCGTTTCCGTGTAATTTTGCGCTTCGTCTGTTTTCGTTTCACCAAACGGCGACATTTCCGCCACATCACTTTGCTTTTCACTGTTCGGCGGAGTCACCGGAAAATTGAATGCTTCCGGTATGGTTGCCGACTGCTTGTCCGGCATTTCGTTCGACCCGGAAATTTCAGATTCTTGTCTGGAAAAGGCTTCCATCGTTTCCGGCATTTTTTCCAGTATTTCCGATATTTTCGGCATCGGCGCAGTGATCTCGTCCGGCATATCTGTGGAGATGTCTTGTTCCGCTTCAAATGAAAAATTCTCGTTCTCGAACGTCGGAAGTTCGAGCAGATTCAGATCATCGAAATTCAGCAGCGCAGTCGGTCGCGCGGTCGGAAAAACGATTGTATTTTCCTCAGCCGCATCGTGCGGTTTTTCCTCGGCAAAAGAAGGTTTTGAAGGAGTTTCGCTCGCCGTCATTTTTTTGGCGAGAGGTTTCGGCTCTTCGATAATATATCTTTTTGAAAAACTTGGTTTATCTGCGAAATCGAAAATCTTTTCCGTGTTTGTGTTTGCCGCGCCCAGAGTGATTTCATCAAAATCCGCCGCCGTGAACGGCTGTGTTTGCGGATCGTTTTCTTCAGTTAGACTTTTCGCGCCGAAATCATACGGCTTTTTCAGCTGCATTTTGGGAAGACTGTCGAACGGATTTTCGGAAACGGGACTTGCAGCAAACTTTTGCTCTTCTTCAACCGGCAGATTATTGACTTGATTGGTCTGAATTATATCGTCGTCATCCATTCCCGCATCACCGAAAGCGTTATTAGCCGAAACCTCGTAATCCGGTTTTTTATAATCGTCGGTCGGCTCGAAATTGACATTAGCCGAACTTTCTTCTTTTTCGGAACCGAGCAAACTCGAAACTTTATTGACTAGTTGGCGAATTGACTGAAAAGGTTTAGTCAGATAATCGTCAGCCCCGACGCGACGGGCTTCTTCCTCGTCAAACGGTTCAAACGAACCGACCAGCAGAATCACCGGAATCTGTTTGGTGTCGTTGTCCTGTTTGATCAATTCGCAAATCCGGTAACCGTCCATACCCGGCATATTGACATCAACCATCACCAAATCCGGTCTGTTTTCGACAAATTTCTGCATCGCTGAATCGCCGTCGCTGGCGGTGATGACTTCAATTCCCTCATCGGCAAAGGTTAGATTGACGACTTTTTGAATCGTTATCGAATCGTCTGCAAGAAGTAGTTTTCGTTTTGACACAGGCAACATCGCTCCTCAATCGAACTTATCTGGATTTTTTTTGGTTAAAAGAAAAATTATGTTTGATTTGAAAACTACCACTCGACAGTGAAAACGTCAAGAAAAATTAACTTTATTTGTCTTTATCCTACTTTTTTTGAACGAACATCCGCAGCATCGTCTGCAATTGTGAAGTGGTGAACGGTTTCGGCAGAAAGGCAATTGCGCCCGCCGAGAAACTTTCCGACGAAAGGCGCGGATTCTGTTCCGCCGTCATCATAATCACCGGAATTTTCATCAACTTTTTTTCCGACTGCATAAAACGCACGAGTTCCGTACCTTGAATATACGGCATCACCACATCGAAAATCGCCGCCGTAAAAATTTCGCCGGAATGCAGCAGTTTGTATGCCTCTTTACCGTCACGCGCCGCAATGACCGTGTAACCTTCTTTTTCCACTACCGCTTTGACCAGGCGAAGAATCGCCGGATCATCATCGGCAACTAAAACCTGTCTTTTTTCGTCACTTTGCTGTTCATTCATTATAAAAAATCTGCTTCCTGTTTTCGTTCAATATAATATCAACTTTTGTTTGTCTTTACGAATTTGCCGCCAGCTTTGCCGCCAGCTTAATCGCCGCCTTCATACTCGAAGCCTCCGCAACGTTTTTCCCGGCGATGTCGAACGCCGTGCCGTGGTCAACCGACGTTCTAATAAGCGGCAAACCGAGCGTGACATTGACCGACGCGCCGAACGACAGACATTTGACGGCAATCGTCGCCTGATCGTGATAGCAGGAAATTACGCCGTCGAATTCGCCTTTGAAACCGCGCAGAAAAATCGTATCGGGTGAAAATGCGCCGGAGACATCAATGTTAAATTTTTCGCGGCATTCGTTAATCGCGGGAATGACTTCGTTTGCTTCTTCCGCGCCGAACATTCCGCCTTCCGAAGCGTGCGGATTTAATCCCGCAACCGCCAGCCGCGCATCTTTTTTAAGCATTTTGGAAATTTCGCGGTGAGAGAATTTAATCAATTCGACCAGCTTTTCCTTTTTGACGAGTTCAATCGCATCGCGTAGCGAAACGTGCGTGGAGAGCAATACGACGCGCAGATTTTCGGCGAAGAAACTCATCGCAAATTTCTGCGTCCCCGTCAAAAAAGCGAGAAATTCGGTGTGTCCGGGATAATTGTAGCCGCCGAGCGAAATGGCTTTTTTGCTGATCGGAGCGGTCGCTATCGCATCAATTTTCCCTTCGCGCCACAAATGTACGGCGGTTTCGATGTATTCGGCGGAAGCCTTTCCCGCCGGGGCGGAGTCTTCGCCGATTTGTATGTTGTCCGTGAGATTTTTTAAGTTGTGGATGACAGTTTGACTAACTGTTGGCGGGTTTTTACCGGCTTCAACAAAGTCGAACGGCAGATTCAATTCACGGGCGGTTTTCTCCAAAAATGCCCCGTCTCCGATAATGATCGGCTGGCAGATTTCTTTTAGGTTTTCATCACTCAGTGCTTTGAGAACGATCTCCGCACCGATTCCGGCGGCATCGCCCATCGTGATTCCGATGCGCGGCAAATCGGAATTTAGGTTTTCACTTTTCACTTTTTACTCTTCCGACTTATACATATATTTGATGTTGTGTTTCGGAAGCAGAATATTCGGCGCGTCGTCACGATTGATCTTCAGCGCATCGAGATCATACCATTCGATAGTGCCTTCGAGTTCTTCGCCGTCCAGCAAAACAACCGTCATTTTCGTTCGGGCATCTATCTGTTTTTTGTAATAATACGTTTCCGCATTGGTTTCACTCGGCGGCGGCATTTTTTTCCGCGGTTCCGTATTCTCTTTCTGGCGCGGAAAATTCCGCTCGTTGTAGTTTTCCCTCATAATTTTCTCGTTATAATAATTTTAAATTTGATGAGGATTAATTCTATTATCTCTGCCGGCAATTTGATAGGAGCGGCAGTCTAAATACATTACGGCATTTCCGGCATACTGTTTTTGCCAAGGTGCAGACTAATCCGCCTGACGACGAATAAACGTCGGCACGTTTATATCTTCCTTGTCACTTTGCGGCAGCGATTTTACAGCCGATTGGTAAGCGGCAGCGGCGTAACCGTTGCTGCTCTCGGCAGACGACACCGCAGAATTTGACTGCGGCGGTTCTAAATTTTCACGCCGCTGTTCCTGGTTGTCAAAGCCGGTGGCGATGACGGTTATTTTTACTTTATCCTTCATTTCCGGGTCAAAAACAGTTCCGAAAATGATGTTGGCGTTGTCATCGGCTTCCTGATAAATCAGTTCGATGGCGGCTTCTATTTCATCAAGCGGCATATCTTCCGAACCCGTGATGTTAATTAACGCACCGCGTGCGCCTTTAATCGAATTTTCTTCGAGCAGCTTTGAATCAATCGCTTCCTTCATCGCTTTGACCGCGCCGCCGTCGCCACTGCCGTAGCCGATCCCCATCAACGCTACGCCCATTCCCTGCATCACGCTTTTAATGTCGGCAAAATCGAGATTGATCGTTCCCGTCACGGTGATCAAATCCGAAATTCCCTGAACGGCTTGCAGCAGGATGTCGTCGGCGCGTCGAAACGCATCCATAATCGAGATTTTTTCCTCGACTTCTTTGAGTTTCGAGTTCGGAATCGTAATGATCGTGTCAACACAGCCGCGCAATTCGGCTAAACCTTCTTCGGCTTGATTCATCCGTTTTCTGCCTTCGACGGTGAACGGTTTGGTGACGACGGCGACGGTCAGCGCACCGAGTTCGATGGCGAGCGCGGCAATTACCGGCGCGGCTCCCGTTCCCGTTCCGCCGCCCAAGCCGGTCGTCACGAAAACCATATCCGCGTCTTGTAAAACATCTATTATTTTGTCCGTGTCCTCAATCGCCGCCTGTCGCCCGACCATCGGATTCGCCCCCGCGCCGAGTCCGCGCGTCAAATCGGTGCCGAGTTGTATTTTGACCGGAGCCTTCGAACTGTTCAACGCCTGCACGTCCGTATTGACGACGATAAATTCAACGCCTTTGATTCCTGCTTCAATCATTCGATTGACCGCATTGCCGCCGCCGCCGCCAACACCGATGACGACGATTTTGGCACCAACGTCGAGCGGATCATCAAAGGACATATTAATTTTTTTATTTTGAAGCCCGTGTGTAGTCATTTTTATGATTCCTTAAGTAAGTTAATAATTATAATTTAAGTGCTGAAAAACATCCGAGAAAACATTTGGAGAGAATTCGCAATTTCAACAACATATTGTGTATCCGGCGAATCAGCATACAACGATTTGCGATAAAAAATCCAGTTGAAATGTTAAATTTATCTAAATTTTTCCCGAAAATTTTCAAACCATTCGGAAACTTTGCGCGTCGGTGAACGTCCGCCCGCATTTTGTTCGCGGATTTGCAGATACATCGAAGATAGTGCCAATCCGCCCGCCGTCGCCCATTCGGGATTCTGCACTTCATCGAGCAGTCCGCCGAAGTGTTTTTCCTCTAAAAATCCGAGTCTCGTCGGCGCGTCGAAGACCTGTTCGGCGATTTCGACCATTCCGCGGTTCAGCGCACCGCCGCCGGTCAAAACTACGCCGCTCGGAATTTGACTGTTCGAACCGAAAACCTCCTGCGCGACGTGCTGAAGCAGTTCGACAGCTCGCGGCTGCATAATGTCGCACAGAATTTCCTTTGACAGTTGACGCGTTTCCTGTCTGCCGACCGGCGTTATCTCGATAATTTCCTGCCGTTCCTCATCGTTCATCAGATACCCGGCGACGCAGCCGTAATAATGTTTAATGCGCTCGGCTTCGGGAATCGAAACGCGCAGTCCAACGGCAATATCTTTGGTAAAGTGCATTCCGCCGAACGGAAAAACCTTCGTATGCTGCACCGCACCGCGCCCAAAAATCATCAAACTCGTAATTTCCTCACCGATATTAACGAGAGCGCAGCCGTATTCTTTGTCGTCGTCGCTCAGCGTGCTGTTCGCCGCCGCCAGCGGTTCGAGCATCATATTTTCGATTTCCAAACCGGCGCGATGGACGGCTTTCATCATATTCTGACCGCCTGCGCTCGGACTCGTGACGATGTGAACCCGGCATTCAAGCCGCGCTCCGTGCATTCCGACCGGCTCAATAATGCCGTCCTGCCCGTCAATGATAAATTCCTGCGGCAGTCGGTCAACGATTTTCCAACCCGCTGGAAGCTGCATCGCGCTGGCTGATTCAACGGCTCGTTCGACATCTTCCGTCATAATTTCGCGTCCCGTGCCGGCGACGGCGACGACACCGCTTTTATTTTCGCCCTGCAGGTGTTCGCCTGAAAGATTGATCGTCGCCGAGTGAATTTCCAGTCCGCACATCCGCTCGGCATCGCCGACGGCTTTTTTGATTGATTCGGCGACCGCATCAGTCGTCGTCACAATGCCGCGCCGCAAACCGCGCGACTCGCAGTGTCCGACACCGATCACATTCATTTTTCCGCCGTCAGACGGTTCTCCGACGAGGCACCGAACTTTGTTCGTGCCGATGTCCAATCCGACGGCGTGTATTTCACGATTCATCTCTTTTCAATTCCAGATTCCAGATTTTGACCGTTCCCGGCAGCCTTCCGTTAATTTGGAATTTGAAATCTGGAATTTTCACTTGATTCGGTAGCCTAACACTTCTTTCTGCCCGTTTAATCTAAGCGATTCCAGTTCTTTTCCTCTGCCTGCAACGATTTCCAAACTTTTTTTCAAACGACTGCCGTAATTATCTTTTCCTAGTTCGAGCGTGACGGTTTCACCGGAATCTTGAACGACTGCCTGCGGCGACTGTAAATCGGACAAATTGACCACACTGACGCGGCTTGCCAAATCAAAAGTCTGCCAGTCATCAATCATTTTCAGATAGATTTTTACGCGCTCCTGATTATCTTTTGCCGAACGGTCGGTTTTGCTTTCGTCCCAACCCGTCATCACAAACGGCGGGCGCGTTTCGTTTTTGCCGACCAAATCGAACAGAACTCCGCCTTCATCCGTCCATAAATCGCCCCGGTCGAGCCGAACGACCGCCCGCGGTTCGCGCTCGACTAAATTGACGCGCAGACCGTCGGGCAGAACGCGCGAAACGACGGCTGATTTCACCTGCGTTATTTTTTCGAGGTCTTCTCTGATCGTGACTAAATCCGCATTCCAAACGCCTGATTTATCAGTTTGACGGCTGACGATTTTTTCGATGTCGTCTTTTGCGACGCGGGTCGTGCCGCGAATATCAATCTTTTTAACATCGAAAAACGCCGATGCCGTCACCGTTCGATAACCCGCAATTAGCAAGAAAGCCAAACAAAACAAAATTCCGACGGCAAAAACCAGCGGCGCGAGAAAACTCGCCCCTACCGAACTTTGTTTGCGCGGAGCCGCACTTCGCCGTCTTTTTGTCGCCGTCCCCGTTTTGCGCGGTGTTACTCTTTTTCTAACTGCTGCCATATCTTTTAACTCCAGATTCCAGATTCCAGATTTCAAATTCCAGATTTCAAAACTCAGATTACAGACTCTTTTCGACCAATTTGGAATTTGAAATCTGGAATCTGGAATTTAACCCAGTTTTTCCAAAATCTCGTCGGAAAGCCGCGTGATGCTGCCCGCACCGAGCGTGATGACCAGATCGTTTTCCTGTAAATTTTCGACTACTTTGTCGGCGGCGGTTTCGATGTCACCGATATACGTTGCATTTTTGTGACCGTATTGTTTGATATTTTCGGTCAAAACTTCCGCCGTAATGCCTTCCATCGGCTGTTCACTGGCGGCGTAAATGTCGGTTACATAAAGCACATCGGCGTTGTTAAATGCCAGCGCGAACTCGTTCATCAATTCTTTTGTCCGCGAATAGCGGTGCGGCTGAAACACAACAACCGTACGTTTGCCGTTTGAACCGTTTTTCGCCGCCGAAAGCGTAGCGACAATTTCCGTCGGGTGGTGTCCGTAATCGTCAACAACAATGATTCCTTTAGCTTCCCCTTTGAATTGAAAGCGTCTGTCCGCATTCTTGAATTTTGTAAATGCTTCGGCGATTTTGACGAACGGAACTTCGAGTTCGAGAGCGACGGATGTTGCCGCCAAAGCGTTGTAAACATTGTGTTTTCCCGGCACCGGCAAGTTTATTTCGCCTAAAATTTCTGTTCCCTTCCAAACCGTGAACGATGAACCGAAATCATTTCCGTAAACGATATTGTGACCGGAAACATCCGCCTGCGCGGTCAAACCGTAAGTTACGCGCCGCCGTTTTAATTTCGGAATGATAAGCTGCACGTTCGGGTCATCGAGACACATCACCGCCGCGCCGTAAAACGGAACTTTGTTGATAAAATCGGTAAAACACTGCACCACGTCGTCCATTCCTTTGTAGGACTCCATATGTTCCTTATCAATATTGGTAACTATTGCCAATGTTGGATTTAACATCAAAAAAGACCGGTCGCTTTCGTCGGCTTCGGTGACGAACCAATCGCTCGTGCCGAGTTTGGCGTTCGAGCCTAGCGTGTCCACCACGCCGCCGACAATCGTCGTCGGTTCGACCCCGGCGTGTCCGAGAATTGTCGCAATCATCGAAGTCGTCGAAGTTTTCCCGTGCGTTCCGGCAACGGCGACCGAATATGGCTTCAAAGTCATTAATTCCGCCAGCATTTCGGCACGCGGAATGACCGGAATTTTATTTTCCTTCGCGTAAACGACCTCCGGGTTATCGTCTTTTACCGCTGACGAATAAACGACGACCTGTGCATCTCCGACGTTTTCCGCCTGATGACCTTCGTAAATTTTCGCGCCGACTTTTTCAAGGCGGTCGGTGTTTTTCGATTTCTTCAAATCCGACCCTGAAACCGAGAAATTGAGATTGCACAAAACTTCGGCGATGCCGCTCATCCCGATGCCGCCGATGCCGATGAAATGTATATTTTTAACGTGCCGAAACATTCTATTTTGGATCTTGTATCTTGGATTTTTGGATTTTCAGATCCGCTTTTCCCCCATCAAAATCAATTTTTTCCTTTTGCTAAATTCTCAATTAAGTCTACCGTCACTTCCGCCGCATCCGCTTTTGCCAGTTTCTTTGCCGCTTTCTCCATCGCCGTAATTATTTCGGGCGCATTTATCAAACCAATTACTTCCTTTGCCAGATTTTCTCCGCTCAAATCGCGCTGTAAAATCATTTTCGCCGCGCCCGCATTTTGCAATGCCTCGGCGTTTTTGCGCTGATGATCGTCGGCGGCAGTCGGCAGCGGAATCATAATTGATGCTTTTCCGGCAGCGGCAAGTTCCGCACAGCTTGTCGCGCCCGCTCGACAAATTATCAAATCGCTTTTCGCAAATTCCGCGACCATATCGGCAATATACGCTTTTACTTCGGCGACATCGCCCCAACCGGCGCGATTGTATAATTCCCGAATATTTTCAAAATCACCTTCGCCGGTCTGATGCGTGATATTTAATTTCCCGTGCGGCAAATTTTCTAACGCTTCGACCACCGCATTGTTGATCGCCCGCGCTCCCTGAGAACCGCCGAAAATCAAAATATTGACTTTTTCACCGCGCACTTTCGGTTGAATATCAAAAAACTCTTTCCGCACCGGATTTCCCGTCACGATGCCTTTTTTTCCAAAGAACTTGACCGCTTCATCAAACGTCAGCGCGGCTTTCGTGATAAACGGCGCAAGTTTTCGATTTGTAAACCCGGGCAGCGCATTTGATTCCATCACGAGCGTCGGAACGCGCATCAAACTTCCTGTTAAAAGAACCGGACCCGAAACATAGCCGCCCGCACCGATGACCGCATCCGGCTGAAAGTCTTTTATCAACTTCCGTGCTTCCAAAAAACTCTGCGGCAGAACCGCTAAACCTTTAACTTTACCGACAAAACCGACGTTTTTAAGTCCCGCACTGTTTATCAAAGAAAGTTCAAAACCGTTTGCCGGCACGATTTTTGTTTCCAGTCCGCGCGAAGTTCCGACAAAGCGCACTTCGGAATTTTCGTCGCGCCGCATAATTTCTTTCGCCACGGCAATTCCCGGATAAATATGTCCGCCCGTCCCGCCGGCAGCGATTAAAACTTTCATAATATTCGCCGCATCACTGCAATCCTATCTTCCCGCGTTTTCGACGTTTCTGAATTTCGTTTGCCCCGGTTTTTTCCGGCGCAGTCGTTCCCGCATACTGCGAAATGTTCAGCAAAATACCGACGGCAAACAGCGTGACGACGATTGACGAACCGCCGTATGAAATAAACGGCAGCGGAATTCCTTTAGCGGGCAAAATCGAAACAACGACGCTGATATTAAAAAGTGCCTGCACGACGATTCCGGTGGTAATTCCCATTCCGAGCAACTGCCCGAATCTATCCGGCGCGAGCAGTGCCGCTCGTGCGCCGCGCCACAGAAGCAGTCCGAAAGCGATGACGATGGCTAACGTGCCGACCAAACCTAATTCTTCACCGACGACCGCGAAAATAAAATCCGAATACGGATACGGCAGATAGAAAAGTTTCTGCTGACCTTTGGCAAAACCTTCGCCCAACACACCGCCCGAACCGATAGCGTAAAGTCCCTGCACAACCTGATATGCCGTGTCGTCGGCGTGCGCGAATGGATCAAGAAATGCCATCATCCGCTCCATTCGCCACGGCGCAAAAACCAGCGCACAAACACCGACCAGCAACAAACTGCTGCCGACCGCCGCGAGATGCAGAATTTTCGCGCCCGCCGAAAAATAAACCGCTACGAAAATCGCGCATAAAACAATCGTCGTCCCCAAGTCCGGCTCAAGTATTATCAACGCGCCTAAACAGCCCAAAACCAAAACGCACGGCAAAACCGTCTCTTTCAAGTCACCGATTACGTCTTCGTTTTTCGTCAAAAAATACGCGAGAAAAATAGGCAGTGCGATTTTGGCAATTTCCGACGGCTGAAACGAAAAACCGGGAACACGAATCCAGCGGCGCGCCCCGTTGATCGAATGAAAACCGAAAACACTGAGCAAAAGCAACACCGTCACCGCCAAAATGCCGTACACGACGTATTCGTTTTGATACCAGCGGTAATTGATTTTGCTCGTTAGATACATCACCGCCAACCCCGCGACCGTGAAACCGAACTGCTTGTAAAAATACGTCAACTGACTCGCCCCTTCGGTTTCTTTGAGCGCAATCATCGCCGACGCGCTGTACACCATAATCGCGCCGAACAGCGCGAGGCTCGCGGCAATCGCAAAAAGAAACCAGTCAATGCGGAGTTTTTTAGTCATTTTTTGCTTACGATACTTTTCGCAGATCAATGTACAAAACGATCACCGTATATTTCTTTTGCAGATCGGCAAATTCCTGTGCGTCTCTTGCCTGCTGTTTCGCGTCTTCTTCAAATCCCTGCGACGCGCCGCGCACGGGCGGTGTGTAAAATTTAATTTCTTTTCCGTCGCGGTCAACTAATTTGTCGCCTTCATATTTCGCGCCGAGTTCGTTCAGTATTTCCGCGACCGTTATGGCTTTGTACGAAACGACTTCGCCTTTTTCGTTTAAAACATCTTTTCTAACTTCATCGCTCGATTTCACACCGTCCGGCAAACGGTCGAATTTATCCGCGTTTTTTGTTTGATTTGTCATCGTTTTGTTCATCGCCGCATTCGCCGTATTTGCCGCCGCTGTTTTATTTACGTTTGTCGTTTCCCCTTTAGCGCACTGATTTTGAAAAAAACCGAAAACGGCAAAAATCATCAAAAAACAAATTCTCATCGTGTTTCCCCCGCCTGTCTTTGTGCCGCTAAATTTGCGACTTCGCGCTTAAAAATCGCGCCGCGTTCTTCGTAACTTTTGAACATATCAAAACTCGCGCAAGCCGGAGCAAGCAAAATCGTATCGTTTTCAGTCGCCGATTCAAAACTTTTCACCACAGCATTTTTCATACCATCGGCACGCTCAATTTCAACGTGATTTTTCAACTGACTTTCGATATTCGCGGCATCTTCGCCGATTGTAACAATTTTGCGAACCGATTTTTCGATCAAATTAATCAGCGGCGCATACGGCGCATTTTTCCCGCGCCCGCCCAAAATTAAAATCGTTTTTCCGCCACCGTCGCTCAACGCTTCGAGAGCTTTGGAAGCAGCGTCAACGCTCGTCGCTTTGGAATCGTTGTAAAATTTCACGCCGCCGATTTCTGCGACAAATTCGATGCGGTGTTCGACACCTTTAAAATTTCTCACCGTCTCGCGCATCAAATCCGGCGACGCGCCGCAAGCCAGTCCTACTGCCAAACTCGCTAAAATATTTTCGACGTTGTGCAAACCGCGCAAAAAAATCTCGTCGCGGGTCGTCAAAATTTTGTCTTTCCCGCCAGCGCGGCAAATTAAATCGCGCCCGCGCAAAAACAAACCTTTGTCTAATTCCTTTTTCACGCTGAAATGCGTCACATTCGCCTTCAAACCGTTTTGCCAACTCGCCGTAATTTCGTCGTCAGCGTTCAAGATCGCCAAATCTTCCGCCGTTTGATTTGTAAAAATCCGGTGTTTCGCGGCGGCATAATCCGAAAAAAGATCGTAACGATCAAGATGATTTGGAGTTACATTCAAAGCGACGGCGACGTTCGGGCGAAAATCTACAATCGTTTCAAGCTGAAAGCTCGAAAGTTCCACAACCGTCCAAGTTTCATCCGTCGAAGTTTCCGCCAGTGAAACAAGCGGCGTTCCGATGTTTCCGCCGACTTGTGTCGTAATTCCGGCATCTTTCAATATTTCACCGATCAATGTCGTCGTCGTTGTTTTGCCGTTTGAACCCGTGATGCCGACAATGCGCCCTTTCATAAACCGATAAGCAAGCTCGATTTCGCCGATCACTTCACCGTCTTTACGGTCAACATATCGCGCCGGAACCGTATTCGTCGGAATTCCCGGCGAGATCACGACCAGATCAATCTGATCGAGCAGCCACGACGGAATCTGCCCGTCGAGCAACCCGACATTTTTATTTTTCAAAGAACGCGCTTCATCCGACCACTCGGCGATCGGCTTTTTGTCGTGGAGCGCAACCGTTGCGCCGCGCCGCGCTAAAAATGCGGCGGAAGTCACGCCGGATTTGCCCGCGCCCAAAACCAAAGTTTTTCTTCCCTCTAAAAGCATTCGTTAGACCAAAAACCAAAAACTCACCGCAATTTCAATGTTGATAAACTCAACAGCGCAAAAAGTATCGCAATAATTATGAACCTGAAAACGATTTTCGGTTCTTTCCATCCGGACATCTGAAAATGATGATGGAGCGGAGCCTGCAGAAAAATACGTTTGCCGGTTCCCGTGCTTCTTCTCGTAAATTTGAAGTAGCCGACCTGCATCATCACCGAAATCGCTTCCAGAATAAACACACCGCCGATGAACGGCAGCAGAAATTCCTGTTTTGTCAAGATAGCAATCGTGCCGAGCGCACCGCCGATTGCCAAACTTCCGACATCGCCCATAAAAATCTCGGCGGGCGGCGAGTTATACCATAAAAAGCCGAGACTCGCGCCGACCAATGCCCCGCAAAAAACCGTCAGTTCCGCTGCTTCCGGTTTATGCGTAATTTCCAGATAGTCAGCCCAGCGACGGTCGCTTGAAACATACGTCAGCGCGGTCAGAGCCGACATTGCAATAAACGTCACGCTGGCTGCCAAGCCGTCCATTCCGTCCGTCAGATTAACGGCATTTGACGAACCGAGAAGAATAAAAATGATAAAGAACAGGTAAATGAACGGTCCAACGTAGCTGATGCTGATCGCCGGATTGGTTTCAGCCGTCGTCTTGAAAAACGGGATGCTCAGATTCCACGGATAATTGGCAAAATACCAAAGCACCGCCCAAATTCCGATTGCCGTGACCAGTTGAAACAACAGTTTTTGTCTTTCAGTCAATCCCAAACTGCGCTTTTTGACGATTTTTATATAATCGTCGGCAAAACCGATGGCGGCAAAACACGCGGTCGAAATTAGCGCGAGCCACAAATAAAGACTGTCGAGCCGCGCCCACAAAATCGTCGAAGCAAAAACCGCGCCGATTATCAAAACTCCGCCCATCGTCGGCGTGCCTTTTTTCGCTTGATGCTCCGCTGAAAGTTCCTCGCGGATTTCCTGACCGTATTTGAGCGCGGTCAGTTTCTTGATCACCTTGCCGCCGAACAACAGCGAAATCAGCAGCGCGGTGATCGTCGCCCACGCCGTGCGGAACGTCACATATTGAAAAACATTCAACGCCTTATAAAAATAAGACTCGGTCGCGGCGGACTGTTTGAAAAGAATTTGATATAAAATGTAATAAAGCATCGTTCGATTTTGGATTTTAGATTTCGGACTTTAGACTTCTCCGCTGTCCTTTATCTTTCATTTTTGCTTTCGTTTCAAATTCAGTTTTACCGAAAATGTATTTTTCGCCTTCAAACCTATTTTTCCGATTCAAACTTTTCCATCAATTTTTCAATTACTTTTTCCGTTCGCACTCCGCGCGAACCTTTAACCAACACTAAATCATCGGCTTTCACTTCATTCGCCAAAAATTCTCCGGCTTCCGCCGAGCTACCAAAAAATACCGTTTGGTGCAAACCGCTGTTTTTCGCGCCGGTCGTCATTTCCACCGCTAACCCGCGCACGCCGATCAAAAAGTCAATTCCGCTGCTCGCCAGCGTTTCGCCGGTTTCGCGATGAATATCTTTTTCGTCCGCACCGAGTTCGAGCATCTCACCGGCGACGACGATCAGTCTTTTCGCTGTTCCTCTCCCATCAACCAGAGTTTTTACCATTCCGAGCAACGCGGCGGGATTTGAGTTGTAAGAATCGTTGATGATCGTAAAACCCTCCCGAAAATGCAAAACTTCCCCGCGTTGCGGCGGCGGCGCAATCGTTTTGAGCGCATCCGCGATCTCATTCGCCGATATTCCAAAACTGTATCCGACGGCGGCGGATGCCAGCGCGTTGAGAACATTGTGTCGCCCGGAAAGCTGCATCGAAACTTCGGCTGTTTCGTTCGGCAGTCTCAAAGTAAACTGTGTTTCACCGAAACGCGGCATTTCAATTTTTTCCGCTTTGACATCGGCTTCATTTTCAATTGCGTAAGTTATCGTTTTGCCGGTATGCAGTTCGCGCATCGCCAAAACGCGAAAATCATCGGCGTTGAGAACCGCGATGCCGTCTGGTTTCATTCCTTCAATCAGTTCGGCTTTTGCCTTTGCCACATTTTCAACCGAGCCGAGATGTTCAACGTGAACGGGTAAAACATTGAGTTCGACCGCGACATCCGGCGGCGTGATGCGGCACAAACGGGCGATTTCATTGTTCGGCGTGGACATTCCCATCTCCAGTACGGCGACATCATAAGAATCGTCTTTCGCCAAATTTAAAACCGTAATCGGCAAACCGAGTCCGTTGTTGTAATTTTTGATATTCCGCAGAATCTTGCGCCCCGAATTTTCCAAAACGTGCGCGATCAATTCTTTCGCCGTCGTTTTCCCCGCGCTGCCGGTGATTGCGACAACCGGACGATTCCATTGCAGATAAACGCCGTGCGCGAGATTTTGAAAAGCTAAAATCGCATCGTCAACGAAAATCAGCCGGTCTTCAAATTTTTCCAGTTCCGCTTTATATTCCGCAAAACGGTCGGGACGAGCAACGCAAACGACCGCACCTTTTTCAAACGCTGCTGGAATGTATCGGTGTGAATCCTCAAAATCGCCGTTGAAGCAATTGTTTTGATAATCGGGCTGCGAAAGTGCGAAAAACACTTGACCCGCCTGCGTTTCACGGGAGTCAATCGTAAATGAATTGACTTGCCGTTCGAGCAGGGCGGGATTAAGTTTTGACGCATCGGCGTTCATAAATTTTATCGCATCAGCAATTTTCAATTTTTTCGTTTCGCCTTTTCGTTCAGCGGTTTATTTTTGTCATCGCCGCTGAGTATCGCCGTTTTTGTTTTCACGGCTTTTTTATCTTCGCCCAGTGGTTTATTTTCTTTTTTCGGTTCTTTTTGCTCTTTCGATTCTTTCGGTTCTTTCAGCTCCGGATTTTTGGCTGCTATCGAGTTTTTTTCCTTTGCCGCCGGGACAGTGGGGGCAGCATCTTTTTCTTCCTCGCCTTTCTGAATCGTCGGCGGCGCAACCTCGACTTCCGCCGGAACGTCTTTCGCCGTTAAAACTTCCTTTTTGATATTTCCGTCCGGCACGACGTTCAATTCAGGCAGAATTCCTTCGGCAATTTCGCGGAAAACAGGTGCGGAAACTTGTCCGCCGTCCCGCGCCCCACCGCTCGGCTCGTCCATTACGACCGCAATGACGACTGACGGATTATCCGCCGGAGCGAACCCGATAAACGAAGAAACATATTTAGCCGCGTTGTATTTTTTGATTACCGGATCGTATTTCCAAGCTGTTCCCGTTTTCCCCGCCGACGTATAACCGTTGAGCTGCGCCCGTTTGGCAGTTCCTTTTAAAACGACCTGCCGAAGCATCTGCCGCAGACTGCGGGCGTTTTCCGCGCTGATGATTTGCACTTTTTCCGGCGCGGTCGTCGAAACGACTTTACCGTCCGGCTGCCGGATTTCTTTGATGATGTGCGGCTTCATTTTCACGCCGTCATTGGCAATCGCCGCATACGCCGTCGCCGCCTGCATCGCCGTCACGCCGACTTCGTAACCGATTGCCATTGAAGCGAGCGAATCGCCATTCCACGTCTCCGGCGAACGAAACTGTCCGCGCACTTCGCCGGGCAGTTCGATTCCCGTTGCTTCGCCGAAACCGAATTGGCGGGCGTAATTATAGAATTTATCTCTGCCGAGTCCGAGCGCGGTTTTGATCGCCGCGTAATTGCTCGATATGGCTAACGCCTCGCTGTAAGACATTATTTTCGTCGCGTGCGGATCGTTAAACCGGTGTCCGCCGACCTCGATAAAACCTTTGCGGCAGTCAATTTGTCCGTCAGGTTCGATTTGATCTTCCTGAAGTGCGCCGCTGTAAGTGATGACTTTGAAAACCGAACCGGGCGAATAAACACTTTGCAGTGCTTTGTTGGTGTAATTTTCGGGCGCGGATTCGTTAAATTTATTCGGGTCAAACGTCGGATAATTTGCTAACGCCAATACTTCGCCGGTTTTCGGGTCAAGCACGATTGCTAAACCCGATTTCGCGTTCGATGCTTTCACGCCGTTTTCGAGTGCCTGTTCGACTTTATACTGAATTGAGTTGCTGATCGTTAAAACAATGTCGTTCGGCGGTTCGCGTTCGATTTCCGATTCGTCGTAAACTCTGCCGAGCCGGTCGCGGTCCTGCCAGCCTTTGACGACTGCGCCGCGCAAAACATCTTCCCGCGACTGTTCGATTCCCGCCTGCCCGACATCGTCCGCGTTGCTGAAGCCGATCACCTGCGCCGCCAGCGATTTATACGGGTAACTGCGTTTTTGCTCTTCGCGCCAGTGAAGACCGGCAAGACGCGGCTCATCATTTTTTTTGACTTCCGTGTCGCGTAGGGAATCGTTAATCTTCTGCGCGGTATCTTCGTCTAATTTTCGTGCCAGCCAGACAAATCTTTTGTTGTTTTCTTTGCCGTCGCGGAGGTTTTTCAAAACCTCGGTCGGTTTGATTTTTAGAGCAGCGGCAATTTCTTTGGCGGTTTTGTCAATATCGTCAATCTCCGCCGGATCAGCGTAGAGTGATTTTAACTTGACGCTCATCGCTAATGTGCGGTCGTTGCGGTCGTAAATCGTGCCGCGCAGCTGGCGGCTTTTGACCTGATCGCGCCGTTGGTTAAGTGCTTGCGCCCGCAGCCATTCGCTTTGATTAACCTGCAAATGGACAAGGCGCACGCTGATTCCGCCGATCCACAAAATGAAAAATGCGACGATCAGCATAAACCGCGTGAAAGCGGTCTGCGACGGATTTTTCTTTTTTGTGGTTTTTCTGGTGGCTGCCATTTTTTCTCGGAATTCGCTTGAGACTTTGCCGGTTGAATTACCGGCAGCTTATTTTTTCGTCGTTTTCGCCGCCGGTTTTTCTTTTTCGATTTTCGCCTCCGGCGTTTTTTTAGTTTCTTTTTCGGGTTTCTTTACTTCCAATTTCACATCGTCGGTCTTCAGCGGTGCAGCGGTTTTGGGTTTTGTGTAATCGGCTTTTTCGACTTTCGGTTTTTCTCCCGTGTCGCCGGTCAGGACCGGTCGAAAAACTTCGATATTGCTCGCCGTCATCGCCGTCAAACCGAGTTTAGTCGCCGCTTTTTTGATTTCCGACGGGGTGAGCGCGATTTCTTTCGCCAGAATAAGCTGGCGTTTGTCGGTTTCGAGTTCTTCAATCTGCTTTTTCAGCCGGGAATTTTTGATGCCGTAATCTATCGAAGAAAAATGCTGGCGAGCGGCGAAAAAAAAGCCGACGACCAAAATAAATCCGCAAGCCATCGTCAAAAGACAGTAGCGCAGCGGAATCGGTTCGCGTTCGGCTCGTTTTTTCACAGTCGGTTTTTTCGGAGATATTTTTTTACGGTTCATAATACTTCTAAAAATCGGCGATCTATTTAAGCTTCAAACAGGCACGAAGTTTTGCGCTTCGGGCGCGTGGATTTCCTTCGGTTTCTTCCTCGCTTGGCACAATCGGTTTGCGCGTCAAAATTTCAATCTCTTTAACCGCGCCGCATACGCATTGCGGCATTCGCGGCGGACAAAAACATTTTCCTGCCAGTTTCTGAAACGTCTGCTTGACGATGCGGTCTTCCAACGAATGAAAAGTTATCACAACCAACCGCCCGTCTTCACTCAAACTGTTGACCGCATCGCGGATAAACTGCTCTAAAATTTCAAGTTCGCCGTTGACGGCGATTCGCAGAGCCTGAAATGTTTTGGTCGCCGGGTGAATTTTGTCTTTTTTGCCGCGTTTGACCGACCTTTCAACCAGTTCGGCTAGCTCTTTTGTCGTTTTGACCGGCTCGCCGCGTTCCCTTCTTTCGACTATTCTCCGCGCAATGCGCCGCGAAAACTTTTCTTCGCCGTATTCGTAAATGATTCGCGCAATTTCAAATTCCGAGAGTTCGGCGAGCAGTTCGGCGGCGGTTTCAGTATCCGCATCCGCGTCCATCCGCATATCGAGTGGCGCGTCGAACCGGAAACTAAACCCGCGTGTTTCGCTATCAAACTGCAATGATGAAACACCCAAATCGGCTAAAACCCCGTCAATCTTCTCAATTCCCGCATCGCTTAAAACTTCTTTAATGTCTGCAAAATTTGCCTGAAAGATACTAATTCGGTCGCCGAATTTTTCCAGTCGCTCCTTCGCAAATTCAATCGCCCGTGCATCCTGATCAATCCCGATTATTTTCGTTTCGTCAAAATTCGCCAAAACCGCTTCCGAATGTCCGCCCAACCCGAGCGTCGCGTCAACCAAAGTTCCGCCGATCGGCGGCTTGAGAAATTGAACGGTTTCCGCTAGTAGAACGGGTTTGTGTAAATTTTCAGCTTTCAATTTCGGCACATCTCTACTGTTAAAGAACCTCTGCGATTTCGGGCGCAATTGTCCGCGACATTAAGACACATTAATATCTGCATTTGCCAAATTCTTCGACAAAAAAGTTTTTTGTTAAATTTTCTTTGATTAAACGCGAAAACTCAGATTATTTTATGACCGTCCTACTGGTTTTAATTAATCTTCGCGTGTCATCAGTCGGAAACTCTCAGGGGAGAAAGTGCTTAATCTTAAACACACCTTTTGTAGAAAATTTTCCCGCGCTAAAATATCGCTTCGGACTGTTTTCAACTAAGTAATTAGCATCTTACGATTATCTTTTGCCAACTGTCAAGAATTATTTATATTTTTTACTTTAATCAGATGCTTAAATTTGTTAATGGTGTGATTAAGAAACTATCGGTAGAATTATAGTTTCTTTTCGGCGAAGTTTGCGTTAAAGTTTATATCTTATATTTTTTGCCCGTTCAAGTTTAAAAATCGCTTTTATTGCCGCGAAAATAACTCTTTTTTATGGAGATCACGCTTCTCAATCTTTTAATTTTTGGTATTTTTGCGGGTTTGGCAAACGTCCTGGGCGGTTTGATTTTGTTTCCGCCCGGCATCCAGAAAAATTACAAAAAACTGCTCAAGTATATTCTGGCGTTGGGCGCGGGTTTTATGCTCGCCGTCACCTTTATTGACATTTTGCCCGAAGTCATCGGACTCTGGCAGAAAGAAGGCAGTTTTAACAGCGAAATATTAATTTACCCGATGGGGTTGCTGCTCATCGGATATTTAATCACGCAATTTTTTGAACACACCATCGCGCCGCATTTCCACCTCGGCGAGGAAATGCACCCGGACCATTTAATTTCCACCTCTTCGGCTTACACGGCAATCGGCGGTTTGCTGATTCATACATTTTTTGACGGCGTTTCGATTGCCGCCGCCGCGCAGGTTGACTACCGCGTCGGAATTCTCGTATTTTTCGCCGTTTTCCTGCACAAATTTCCCGAAGGTTTTACGATTGCGTCAATGATTTTGGCGGCAGGCAAAGGATTCAAAGAAGTGATGTTTGCCACGTCACTCGTCGGGTTGACGACGTTTTTCGGCGTTCTGCTTTATTATTTTATCGGCGCAAAAATCGGTTTCACGGTCGCTTACGCGCTTCCGCTGGCAAGCGGCGTGACGCTTTATGTGGCGGCAAGCGATTTGATCCCGGAAGTCAATCATCACGGCGGCAAAAAACCGCTCGTTTCAATGTCGGTGTTTGCCGGGGTCGCTCTGTTTTTCGTTTTGCATTTTATTTTGCATTCATTTTTGGAGCGATAATTTCAATCCGGGAACTTCGCCCGACTTTATTCGTATTATGTCGAAGAGTACCAAACGATGTATAATTGAAAAAATGAAGAAGATTCTACCAACAGCAAAATTAAGCGCATTTTTCTTTGTTCTACTTTTCGGCTTGACGACGCAGAGCGTGTTTTCGCAGTCCGCCAAACCTTTTTCAATTGACGAATCGCCGCTGACGAAACCGAATGCGCCGGTTAATGATTACGCCGGGGTTCTCGACGAAAATACCAAAGCACAACTAAATCAGCGTATTATTCAGTTTCGTGATTCGACCAATCCGAAGGTCGAACTCGCCGTCGCGGTTGTCAGAACAACCGGCGACCGCGATATTTTCGATTATTCGCTGGCGGTGGCTCGCGGCTGGGGCATCGGTTCGAAACAAACCGACAATCCAAGCGCATTGTTGTTTGTGGCGATTGACGACAAAAAATACTTTACACAGATTAGCCGCGATTTGGAAGACGAACTGCCGGACGGCGCAGTCGGACAAATTCAGCGGCAGCAACTCGTTCCCGCATTTAAACAAGGAAATTACGGCAAGGGCATTTCCGACACGATTGACGCTTATATCGCCACCATCAAGGCGAAGCAGACAGGTGACCCCGCGCCGATTCAGCCGCAGGAGCGAAGCACACGAAAAAGCGGAGGTTCTTTCTTCGGCAGTGCCGGGTGTTTAATACTGCTTTTTATTTTAATGATTATAATTTTTAGTCGCGGCGGCAGAGGCGGCGGCGGTCGCGGCGGCGGCGGCGGTTCATTTTGGCTTCCGCTGATTCTAAGTTCCATTGTCAACAGTTCGGGCGGTTCATCCGGCGGCAGTAATTGGGGCGGCGGCGGCGGTTCATCGGGCGGCAGTGATTGGGGCGGATTCGGCGGCGGCGGCGATTTTGGCGGCGGCGGGGCAGGCGGCGATTGGTAGGCAGTCGTGCCTGGTCTTTTGTCCTTTGAAGAATAAATTATATGAAATTTGACGCATTTGTTGATGATTTGAAGATGACGCACGGGAAAAATTTAGCTTCCGTAATTCTTTACGGCTGGGCGGCGGCGGGCGATTTCGCGGCGCAGCAGACGGATTATAAGTTATTGGTCGCGCTGCACCGAATTACGCCGCAAGACTTGCGAAATGCCAATGCGTGTATGCGCGAATGGAAAAAAACGGGACATTCCGTGCCGACTTATTTTACTGTTGGCGAATTGCAAAATGCGGCGGATGTTTTCCCGATTGAGTTTCATAATATGGAACGCGCCCGCAAAGTTCTCTACGGCGCAGATGTGCTGGCGAACCTGAATATTTCCGACGAATATTTAAGACATCAAACCGAATTTGAACTGCGAAGTAAATTTATCAGACTGCGCCGCGAGTATATTCCCGCATCGGCATCGGTCGAAGGTTTAGTAAATTTAATGGCGAAAAGCCTTTCGAGTTTCGCCTCGCTGTTTCGCGCCGTTCTGATACTTAACGGCGTTGAGCCGCCGTCAACAAAACACGAAATCATCGCGCTGACCGTCGAAAATTTGAAAATCGACGGCAGTTCATTCGTCAAAGTTTTGAATATGCGGGAAAATAATTTTGCCAAAACACTCGATGAAGTCGAAGCAAATCGGATTTTTGGCGATTATATGGAACAGATTGAAAACGTCATCGAAATCGTTGACAAAATGGAAAAATCGTAAACGGTTGATGGTTAATTGTCTAAACGGCGATTGCCATTAACATCACAATTAACAATTAACTTTTTATGAAGGAGATAAAAAAGATGAAAAGAGTATATTTATTAGCGGCTGTGATGGTCGTCGCATTCGGACTGTCGGGTTGCAGCTACAACAATTTGACGGAAAAACAGCAAGGTGTCAAAGGCAAGTGGGCAAACGTCGAAACTTCATTGCAGCGGCGGGCGGATCTGATTCCGAATTTGGTCAAAACAGCGCAAATGGCGGGCGTTCAGGAACAGGAAGTTTTCGGGCAAATTGCCGAGGCGCGTTCACGGCTTTTAGACGCATCGAAAGCCGCTCCGCAAGGTGCTGACGGTGACAAAACGCCCGAACAAAAACAAGCGGTTTTAGACGCTAACAACAGTTTTGGCGGAACTATCGGCAGACTTTTGAGCTTGCAGGAAAATTATCCGCAGCTTCAGTCAATTGACGCTTTCAAAAATGTTCAAACCGAACTTGCCGGAACTGAAAACCGCATTAATGTCGCCCGCACCGATTATAATAACGCTGTGACGGATTACAATACGACGCGCAATAAATTTCCGGCTGTTTTGACGGCGAGTATTATGGGTTTCAAGGAAGAACCGTTTTTCAAAGCTGATGAAAGAGCGCAAACGGTCCCGGACGTTGGCGATCCGAATTCGATGCGAAAAAACACCAACCAGTAGAAATCAAAAGCCGCGCGAATTACACATCGCGCAATGGTCGCAAGGCTTGCCCGTCGGTTCATACGGGCAAGCCTTTTCCGTTTCGATGTCCGCAATTATTTCATCAGCGAGTTCTTCGAGATTGGTAAATTTTTGTTGGCTGAAATGAGACGATTTTGAATTTTGAATTTTGGATTCTAGATTCCCGGGATTCTTCGATTCGAGATCAGCTAATCTTCGGTTGATTGTTTCGATACTAAATTTCACACTACCATCCGCGTTTTGCATTTCCGTCTGCAATAGAAGCGCAATTTTTTCAGCTAAATTGTTTATATTTTGAGTTTCCATCTGGAATTTGAAATTTGAAATCTCGAATTATTTCTCTTGCGGCGGCAGCAAATCAATATAATCAACTACACCGACAATCGCCGAATCAATCGCCGCGCCTTGTTTGCCGGTTGACGCAGTTGACGCGCCCCATCCTTCCTGCACGATTAAAACGATGTCGCCTTCGCCCGCCGAAACCGAATCGAGCGCGAGACAAGTATAATCCATATCTTCGCCTTCGGGCGTAATCTGCCGGCAAAGCATCACGCGCGCACCTTCATAACGCTGATTTTTTTGCGTCGCCACGACATTTCCGATCACTCGCGCAATTAACATTTATTTCTGCTCGACATTAAAAACGTGCGAATCCGAATCAATAATTCCGACAATCGTGCAATCCGTCGGTGTCGAATCGCGTTTAAACGGAAAGCTCGCTTCTTTGCCGCGACACCAAAAAACCAATTCGCCTTCGCCTGCGCCGACGGCATCGAGCGCGATCAGCGGTTTACCGCTCGGCTCTAAATCGGCATTTAACGTCTGCACGATCAAAAACTTGCGCCCTTCGAGCGTTTCGTTTTTAATCGTGGAAACAACCGTTCCGATGACGCGGGCAATTTGCATTCTTACTTTGAAACCTTTTTCGGCGGCGGCGGTTGACGTGCATTTTTTAAATCTTCTTCAATGATTTCGTCAAGTAATTTCAATACTTTCGGGAGCAATATCTCTCTCGATAAACGATCTGCATCGGCGAAAACAAGCGGCATTGTTTCGACAACCTTTTGCCCCGTTTCAGTTCTGTAAAACGCAATCAGGTCGCTCAATTCTTTGCTCGTAAAAAACTTGTCGTATAACGGATAAACGGCTTCTTCGACGTATCGAGGATAATCGACGGCTTGAGGCAGTCGTTCCCGAAACTTTTTACTAAACGATTTGAAACTGTCAGACATCTCGCTTTCGAGTTGTGCTTTTTCCTTCGCGTTCAAATCGGTTCTGCTCTCAATTGACCGCTTGATTGTCAGCGGATAAGTCAACTCCATTGATTTGAGTATCGTGTTGGTAATTTTAGCGATTTGCTGGTTAGTTTTAGTCAGCACGATTAGCTCGGCGATCAGATTTTTCTTTTCCGGCGCGATGTCGGTTTGCGCCTGAGCGGTATTGAAAATGCAGAAACAAAACAAAAGTGCAGAAAAAAGTGGAAGATGTTTTCTCATAATTTTTATTTGTAATCGTAAGAATCAATCACGCCGACAATCGCCGAATCAACCGGACAGTCCTTATTCCCTTCGGCAAGACGCGCCGACGAACCGGCGACGACTAAAACCTTTTCGTGAAAACCCGCGCCGACCGTATCAACAGCGACGACATAGCCGCTCTGATCCGTGCCGTCGAGATTAATCGGCTTTACGATTAAAAGTTTTTTGCCGTTCAGCCGCTCATCTTTTTGCGAAGCGACCACCGTGCCTATAATTCGCGCAATTATCATTTTTGATTAGTTATTTCAAACCAATTGGCATCACATCATCAACGCTGCCGTGCGGTCGCGCAATAACGTGAACCGAAACGAGTTCGCCGACTCGACGTGCCGCCGCCGCGCCTGCATCCGTCGCCGCTTTGACCGCCGCGACATCGCCGCGCACAATCGCGGTGACAAAACCCGCGCCGATTTTTTCGTAACCGACGAGTTCGACATTCGCCGCTTTAACCATCGCGTCTGCCGCTTCGATCATCGCCACGAGTCCTTTACACTCAACCATTCCTAATGCTTCCTGCATTTCATTTTCTCCTGATTTTATGATTCAAAAATAATTCCCTGATAAACTTCGTCCACGCTCAATTCACAATCAAGCGATTCGATTTTTAAGGTTTCGCCCTCAACATATTCGCTTTGGAACCAAAATTTTTCATTGTGTCTTACATAAAGCGTAATAAATTTTTTCGCCTGTGAAATTAACAGATATTCGCGCAAACTCTCGATTGATTTATGTGCTTTAAACTTTTCCTCTCTATCGTAGGTTTCCGTTGAAGGCGAAAGTACTTCAGCAATCAAACTCGGATTGACGAGCAGTCGCTGATTTCCCAAATTTTCATAAACGGGCTGTCCGCATAATGCCGAAACATCGCCGTAACGATACGGCAGCAACGTCGGCACTTTAATTTGAACTTCGGAATTACAAACTGAACATTTTTTTTGAATCAGTTCCCTTTGCAGCAAAAAACCGACTCGATTTCCCAACAGCGAATGTTCCGGGCTTCCGCCGCTCATCTCGACAACTTCGCCGTCGAAATATTCATAACGACCTTCAGCATTGTAGTCAAACTCCAAATATTCTTCCAGAGTCATCTGCATATTTGTAATCGGAACAGCCTTCATAAATTATCCAACATTTGCCGCTTGCGCGAGTAGTTCGATTAGTTCTTCGCGGCTCAACGAAATTTTCGCGCCGTTCGAGTTTGAATTGTTTGCCGTAGTTCCGTCAAGTTCACATTTGATGTCGGCGTGTTCCAAATATCCGCACGACTGACACCGCGCCGCTTCGGTCAAATAACCGGCTTTTTCCCTAATGTTTATCAACTTTGAAATCGCTTCTTTCGGCAAATCGTTTGCGCCGCCGAGAGCGCGGGAAAGAATGGCGATTTTCGCCGTGTGTTCGAGCGTTTCTAATCTATCGAACGCTTCCCACAAGTCTTTGCCGTAAGCGACCGCGCCGTGATTCGCCATCAAAAGCGCGTTGTGATGCTCGACAAACGGCTTCATCGAATCGGTCAACTCGCTCGTCGAAGGTGTTCCGTAATCGGTCAGCGGCACACAGCCGAGCGTCAAAATAACTTCCGACAAAATCGGTGCGTCAATCGCCAGACCAGCCGCCGAAAAAGCCGTCCCGTGCGGCGGATGCGCGTGGCAGACGGCATTGATGTCGGGACGCATTTTGTAGATCAAAAGGTGCATCGCCAATTCCGACGACGCTTTTTTATCGTTCAAAGGCTTGCCGTCCAAATCCGTCAAAGCCAAACCGTCTTCCGTCATCCGACCTTTACAAGTCATCGTCGGCGTGGCGAGAATCGTGTTTTCATCAAGACGACAACTGATATTGCCGTCTGACGAAACGACGTAGCTTCGCTCATACAACAATTTGCCGATTTCGATAATTAATTTTCGCGCTTGTGATTCGTCCATCTAAAACTCGTAACAATTTTTTCTGTAAAGTAGATCATTTACAGGTTTATCTTCCTTTTGAATTTCTTTTTCTGAATTTTCTAAACTTCTAAAGGCTTCAATCTGAATATTCAGTCTTTCCAATTCTTTTGCTTTTGCTATTTTCTGTTTTTTATCAACATTCTTATTTTTGAGAAACCAACTAATTATTTCATTCCTTTTTTCAGTCAAATCAACTAATGGATTTTTACAATCCGACAATTTTGGCGGTTTAGAGTTAGAAAAAGGTATTTTCGGATTCAATGTGTGAAGTTTTCGGCTTTACCTGTGAAGGTTCGGATGAAATATAAAATGACGCAACACATATTCCGATAAAAAGCGCGACAAAAAATATAGCGAGTTTTTTCCAAAGATTTTTACAACACATAATTTCTCCCGTAAAAAAATTAACCACAGATTAGCACATTCAAACGCCGAGAAAAAATTTCAATCGCGTTTATTCGGCTAATCTGTGGTTTGTTATTTTTTATTCGTTAGATAAAAACTATCTTCTCGAATAAGGAACCGTATTTGAAGGTACCGGCGGCACAGGCGGTGCTGGCGGCGGTGTCAACGGAACCGGCGGAACGTCGTAATCAAGAGTATATTTGAGATTTTTGACGCTGCTTTTATCCGTATCATTCAACTGTCTTCTCAAAAGCGAATTTTCCTCATTCAGCCTTTGATTTTCATATTCCATCATCCGGTCGCGCTCTAAATGTCTTCGGCGTTCGCCGCGAAACGGAAGACGAAAAGTCGGCGCGGCAATCGTGACAAAGAAGCTGGCGATAAACAACCCGACAGCAAATGTCAGGAAAAACGGAACAATTCTGCTTAAAAATCCTTTACAACACATAAAAATCACCTCGTTAAATTTAATACTAAAAATCAGAGCCAAAAGTTTCAACAATTAAAACTCTATCTTATCCCTTATTTTGTCGTTCGTTTAAGTTCGTCTTCAAACTTTTACCATTCGAACCGTTCGGTTGTGCCAAAAAATACGCGAGACTTTCGAGTGAAATCGTCAAATCAACCGTTTTCAATTTAACATCCTCGCTCGCTCGCAATGGAGTCGGCGCAAAATTCATCACGGCTTTTATTCCGGCGGCAGTAACTTTATCCAGAACTTCTTGGGCAAAAGGCGCGGGAACGGCAATGACCGCAACATCTATCTTATCTCTTTTGACAATTTCAGCAAAGTCTTTTATGTCAAAAATCTCGACCTCGCCGACATTTTTTCCGATCTTATCCGCGTCTGCGTCAAACAGTGCGGCGACCGTAAAATTTGACTGCGAAAAACCGTAATAATCCGTTAGAGCCGTTCCCAACCTGCCCGCGCCGACGATTGCCACGCAGTGTTCATTTTCAAGTCCGAGAATTTTCGTCAAATCCTTGCGTAAATCTTCGACGTAATAACCGACACCGCGCACGCCGAATTCGCCGAAATACGCTAAATCTTTCCGAATCTGCGCCGAGTTAAGATGAAAACGCTCTGCCAGTTTATCGGACGAAACGGTTTTCGCGCCTTCATCTGCGAGTTCATTCAAACAGCGCAGATAGACGCTCAAACGGTTGGTTGTCAGTTCCGATATTTTCTCGACCTTCATTATTTTGCCGGTTATAAAAGCGAATGTGAAAAAGTTTTCAAACTACAAAGATGCCGAAACCGTTTTTTATCGTTGCCCTTAAATTATTTATCCATTACAATTTATGTTTCAAGTGTGAAACAATATGATTGCTTATCTATCGGGAAAACTACTGGAAAAAGAAGCAAATTCGGTCATTGTGGATGTCGGCGGAGTCGGCTACGACGTGATGATTCCGCTTTCGACTTTTTACGATTTGGGCGAAATCGGCGAAGATGTTTCGCTGCGGATTTTCACTTACGTTCGTGAAGATACGTTGCAGCTTTTCGGCTTTAAAACCATTCGTGAACGCGAACTTTTTCTGCTGTTAATCTCCGTTTCCGGTATCGGTCCGAAATCGGCGATCACGGCACTCTCGGGAATGAGCGCGGACGAAATCATTGGCGCGATTCGTCAGAATAATTTAGCAAGATTGAATTCGATTCCGGGTGTCGGCAAAAAAACGGCGGAAAGATTAGTCATCGAACTGCGCGACAAAATCACCAAACTTTCCGCCATTTCGTCCGAAGAAATGAAGTCCGAAGGAATTCCGCAAATATCCGGCGACAATGTTTACGACGATGCGATTTCCGCGCTCAGCAATCTCGGTTATCATTCCAACGCCGCCGAAAAAGCCTTGAAACAGGCGATGCAGGAAGGGACAGAAATGTCCGTGCAAAAATTGCTGCGAAGAAGTTTGCAACTCCTTGCTAAAGGCTAAAACTTAACAATGACCGAAGATTTTGAAAATAACGACAACCGCGACGGCAATGCTTTTGAAGATGAAAAGCAGTTGGAATTGTCTCTGCGTCCGACTCGGCTTGCCGAATATATCGGGCAGAAAAAGGTCAAAGACAATATGCGAATCTTTATGCAAGCCGCGCTCAAACGCCGCGAAGCGTTGGATCATATTTTGTTGTTTGGTCCGCCCGGAGTCGGAAAAACGACGCTTTCAATAATTGTCGCCAACGAAATGGGCGCGGAACTAAAGTCAACTGCCGGACCGATTATTGAAAAAGCCGGAGATTTAGCGGCGATTTTGACGAATTTGGCGGAAGGTGATGTTTTGTTTATTGACGAAATTCACCGCTTGAATCCGGCGATTGAAGAAGTTCTCTATCCGGCGATGGAAGATTACAATTTGGACTTGATGATCGGGCAAGGCACGGCGGCGCGTTCGATCAAGTTGGAACTTCCAAAATTTACGCTCGTCGGCGCGACTACTCGTCCGGGTTTGATAACTGCGCCTTTGCGCGGGCGTTTCGGTATTCAGTTTCATCTCGATTTCTACAACATCGAAGATTTGCAGACGATTATTGTGCGGTCGGCGGAGATTTTAAATGTCGAAATAGAACCGAACGGCGCAACGGAAATCGCCAGACGTTCACGCGGAACGCCGCGCATCGCTAACCGGCTTTTGCGGCGTGTGCGCGATTACGCGGAAGTTGATTACGAAGGCAAAATCACCGAAGAAGTCGCTAAAGACGCGCTCAACCGGATGGAAGTTGATACTTTCGGCTTGGATGAAGTTGACCGCAAATTGCTTTTGACGATCATCGAAAAATTTGACGGCGGTCCAGTCGGTTTGGGAACGATTTCGGCTTCGATTCACGAAGAAAAAGACTCGATTGAGGAAATTATCGAACCGTATTTGATTCAATGCGGATTCCTAAATCGCACGCCGCGCGGTAGATTGGCAACGCGACTCGCGTATCAACATCTGGGTTTGGAAGATTTGATGAAAAGAGCAGATTCGCCGGGTTTATTTGATTAAAATGAATTTGAAGTCAAGAAACGCTTTAATCGGAGAATTTAGCTTTAGGCGATTGTTTCGTTCGACTTTAGTAATTTTAATTTTGCTCTACTTGATTGCAATGATCTTGGCTCATTCGTTTGCCGATAGCATTATTTTCCAACCGCAAACGACTTTTTATAAGCATGACGATTCAGTAATTAAAATTGATGCTCCAAACGGTGAGAAAATTTCCGCTAAATATTTTCAAAATCAAAATGCCGAATACACCATTCTTTTTAGTCATGGCAACGCCGAAGACATCGGGACGGCAACACCTTTTTTGAAAGAACTGCAAAATGCCGGTTTTTCAGTTTTTGCTTATGATTATCGTGGTTACGGAACGAGCGAAGGTAAGCCCGGTGAAGAAAATTCATACCAGGATATTGAGGCAGCTTACAATTACCTAACGGATGAACTGAAAATTGCGCCAAAAAACATTATTATTCACGGACGTTCGCTCGGCGGCGCGGTTTCAATTGATTTGGCTTCGCGTAAAATCTGCGGCGGTTTGATAGTTGAAAGTTCTTTTGTTTCAGCTTTTCGCGTTCTGACAAAATACAAAATTTTTCCGTTTGATAAGTTTCAAAATCTAAACAAAATCAAACAGGTTAAATGTCCGGTTTTGTTTATTCACGGAAAACAGGACAGCATAATTCCTTTTTGGCACGGCGAAATGTTGTTTGCTGCCGCTAATGAGCCGAAATTTTCTTTTTGGTCGGATAAAGCTAATCACAATGATGTTTTCGCAAAGTCAAAAGAAGATTATCTGCAAGCGATCAAAACTTTTCCGCCGCATTAGTTTTATTTCCGGCAAGCATTTGTTAAAATACAAGTGGTTTTACGCTTTTATAGCGAAAAAGGATTTGTAAAAAATGAAAGTTTTACTGGCAGATGAATATGGTTTTTGTTTCGGTGTCGAACGCGCCGTTGAGATGGTCGAAGAAGCGTTGAGCGAGGGTGACACGGTTCGCGCTCTTGGTCCGCTGATTCACAACGATCAGGAAATGTCGCGGCTGGCGGCACAGGGCGTAGCGACGATCAGCGAGCCGGTGCAGATACAGCGCGGCGAAACAGCCGTCATTCGCGCTCACGGCGTGACCCCGCAGGTCGAACGCGAACTGCGCGAAAAGGCTTCAAAAGTGGTTGACGCGACTTGCCCGTTTGTGACGAAGGTGCAGAAACTCGCGTCCCGTGCGGCGGCGGAAGATCGTCACGTCATCGTTGTCGGAAATCCCGATCACCCTGAAATGGTCGGCGTGTTCGGTTACGCGCCGGAACATACTTTTGTCGTCCGCGACGTCGCCGAAGTTGCCGCACTGCCGACGCTCAAAAACCCGCTGGTCGTTTCGCAGACGACTATTAAGTTGCAAAATTTTTTCGACGTGGCGGAAGCCGTCAAACAAAAAGCGGATGGCGAGACACAGGTTGTCAACACGATTTGTTCGGCGACCCGTGACCGTCAGGATGCGGCGCGGGCTTTGGCAGGAGAAGTTGATGCTTTTTATATTATCGGCGGTCGTCATTCATCGAACAGCCGAAAATTGCTTGCTGTTTGTCTCGAACAGTGCGAAAAGAGTTTCTTGATTGAAACCGGTGATGAAATAAATATCGAAGATTTGCGCGGTGTGGAAACAGTCGGCGTGACGGCGGGTGCGTCAACGCCCAATTGGTTGATTGAACAAATCACAAAAAAACTCGAAGAAATCAAACTGGAAGACGGTTTGGCTTTAAGCTGATTTTGTCTTTTTAATGGCGCTCGAAATAAAAGAGAGTAATTGAAATCATCAAATGCTTGATAATTTCAGTTACTCTCTTTTTGATAAATATCGCGCACAAAAATTCAGCAGACAGGACAAAGCAGTTAAATCTTAAAGATTCTTTTTAATGACCGTAAAGCAGTCGTTAGGGACAAGAAAAATGCAGGATAAAATTCGAGCGGCACAAATGAATCCCGGTCGCACACTGTTTTTGCTTTTATCCGTTGATTGGTCGTTATATCTTAACTCAGCCGCGTGTTTCAAAGTTGATTGAAACACGCGGGCTTTTTTTTTCGTAAACAAAAACGCAACGCACAATTAAAAATATTGCATCTTAAAACCAAATTTATACGGGACAGATAAGAAGGAAAGGAATTATGTCAAAAAAAGCAATTTATCAGTTATCGGCACGTCAGATTTTATTTTTAGCCTTCGCTTCGGCGATCATCGCCGTCGGCGTAATGGCTTTGTTGGGCAATTTCGGCAGTTTTTGGCAGCCGCGCAACGGAAGCAGCGTGGCGTTGGCGGAAAACGCACCGCCAGCGGAAACCGTGGCGGGAATTTCCGATCCGGCGGCGGTCAGCGATGAGCAAAACAGCATTGAAGTTTATAAATCGCTTTCGCCGGGTGTCGCGTTCATCACTTCAACATCTTACCAGCAGGATTTTTGGGGCGGCGTTCAGGAAGGAAAAGGTTCCGGTTCCGGTTCGGTAATTGACGCGCAGGGTCATATTTTGACAAATTATCACGTTATCGAAGGCGCACAGAAATTAACGGTTAGTCTCGGCGGCGATAAAATTTACCCGGCAAAAGTGGTTGGCGGCGACCCTGACACTGATTTAGCCGTCCTTCAGATTGACCCTCCGAAAGAAGGATTGACAGTTATTCCGTTCAGTGATTCGGATAAACTCGTTGTCGGACAAAAAGTTTTGGCAATCGGCAATCCGTTCGGGTTAGACAGAACTTTGACGACAGGCGTTATTTCCGGGTTGCAGCGTCCGATTCGCGCCCGCAACAATCGTCCGATTGAAGGCGCGATTCAGACCGATGCGTCAATCAATCCGGGAAATTCGGGCGGACCGCTAATTGATAAATTCGGTCGGATGATCGGCATCAATTCGCAAATATTGTCGCCGGCGGGCGGTTCGGTCGGTGTCGGTTTTGCAATTCCGGTCAACATTGCCAAACGGGTCGTGCCGCAGCTCATTCAATTTGGTGAAGTGCGTCGCGCGAAACTCAGCGCGGTAACACCGAGCGTCAGCGATTTCGTTCAGCGCGGCTATCAGCTTCCCGTTGAAGACGGTTTGCTCGTCTATCAAGTTAGTCCCGGCGGTTCGGCTGATCGTGCCGGTTTGCGTGGAATTTCGTCGAACGGTGATTTAGGCGATATTATTATTTCCGTGGACAATCAAAAAACAAACTCGACGGACGATCTTTACCGGGTGCTTGATAAAAAACAGATTGGTGAATCAGTTCAAGTCGAACTTTATCGTGACGGCAAAACGATGACGCTGCCGGTCAAACTTTTACCCTCCTTGCAAAGTTCAGGCGGTCAGGGACAGCGGTTTTAGCAATCAAACTTAATTTCCGTAAATTAATAAAGGTAAAAGACGGCATATCTCGTCTTTTACCTTTTACTTTTTGCCGCCGTCTGAATGTGATAATCTTAAATGTTTTTATGGAGAAAATTGAAATAGATAATTTTTACAACGACGGTTTCGGTTGGATTTGTAAAGCCTGTGAACCTGAACTAAGCGCACAAAATGATGACGCGGAACACAAAACTTCCCGCTTGATGCGCGAGGGTGAAGCGGAAAGCAAAAAACCGCGTTTTTCCAATCAGGCGTTGGCGCAATGGGCGGACGCAGCGCACCGGATTTTGCTTTGCCCGCGTTGCCGTGTTACCGAAATTGCCGATAAAACGTAAAATATGAACGGTTGAAAATTCCGGGTGTCGGCTGCGGCGCAAATAACACCAAAATTATCAAGGAAATTATATTGAGGCAGAAGCCTGCAATTTTCTCTAAACAACTTTACTCTTCCACTTTCCGCGTCTGAAAAGTATCGCAGCGGCGACGGCGAGCAGGGAAAATGCAATCGTGATTGACCAGAACACGCCGTATTCCGCCAGTCCGAAATGAAAGGCGAGCGTGTAAGCGAGCGGAATTTCAAACAGCCAGAAAATAAAAATATTGAGATACGTCGGTGTCACCGTGTCGCCCGCGCCGTTAAAAGCGGTTTCAATCACCATTCCGAATCCGTAAAACAGAAAACCGAGTGAAACGATCAACAGACAATCGGAAGCGTATTTCGCCACCACCGGCTCGGTCGTAAAAATCGAGACAATCGGCACGGCGAAAATGGCGAGCAGAATGCCGACCAATGTTAAAAAACCGGCACTGTAAAAAGCGGCAGTCCAGACGGCTTTTTCGGCACGTTCGGGTTTCCCCGCGCCTAAACTCTGTCCGACCAGCGTCGCCGCCGCGTTACTGACCCCGACCGACGGCAGCAGCGCGAAAATAATCACGCGAATCCCGATTTGATAACCGGCGACGGCATCCGTGCCAAATGCGGAAACGATGCGAATCAGCCCGACCCAGCTTGTCATTCCAATCAAAGTTTGCAGTGAAGCCGAGGCGGAAAGTTTAGTCAATTTCCAAATCGCCGCCGGAACAAATTTCAAATGTCGGCGTTCTATCGCAAAACGTCCGTCACTTTTCATCAGCGCGTAAAGTGCATATAGAACTCCGGTTCCGCGCCCGATGGTCGTGCCGACCGCCGCGCCGGTGACACCGAGTTCGGGAAAAAACCAAATTCCGAAAATAAAACACGGCGCGAGAATAATGTTCAGAACATTCGCCACCCACAACACGCGCATCGCAATCGCCGCATTGCCCGCCCCGCGAAAAATTCCGTTAATCAAAAACAAAAATACGATGACGAAATTCCCGCCGAGCATCACCCGCATAAAATTCGTTCCCTGTGCGACAACCGCCTCTTCCGCGCCCATTAAGGCGAGCAATTGCGGAGCAAACAGCAAGCCGACCGCACTTAAAACCGCTGAAACGATCAAACCGAGATACAAAACCTGAACTACCGTCTGCGCCGCGCCTTCTTTATCGCCTTCACCCACACGCCGCGCTACCGTCGCCGACGCGCCAATCGAAATGCCCATCGCCAGCGCGTAAACAATCACGACCATCGCTTCGGTCAAACCGACGACGGCGACCGCACCCGCGCCGAGTCTGGCGACGAAAAATATATCAACGACGGCAAACAAACTTTCGCCGAGCATTTCCAAAACCATCGGCACAGACAGCAAAAAAATCGCCGTCCCCAGCGAACCCGATGTAAAATCGCGCTCGGAACCGCGCACCGCTTCACGCAAAATTGACCAGAAACTTTTATTTTCGACAGCATTGTCCGTCGTTTGAACAGACTTGTTCGCAATAAAATCAGACATATAAAGTTAAATTATTTAGAAAAGGAAAAGATTGATGGCAAAATCTTTAGTGGCAATATTTTCAAGCCGAATGCGGCGAGAATTTTGTAGTTTATGCCTGTTATTTTTCACACAATATTCGCCTCTAATTTTTAGCCGCATAGAAACACGGAATATTTACGGCAGATAATTTGAAATAAAAAGTTCTCTGCCTTTTTGGTCGGAAGTTTCCGTGACGTTTCGCATTCCATAAACCAATTCCCAAGGCGTAATTTTGGCGAATGAAAATAAATTTTTGACGTAATCGCTGTTGTCATAAGTGATGAGCCATTTGTGTCGGCAGTGTTTCATCGTGTCGGCAAATTTTTCGTGGTCGAATGATTTGTGCAGATGACCGTTTTTTCCGTAAAGTGCAGATTTTTTCGCCGAATAATATGGCGGATCGAGAAAAATGAAAACATTTTCGCCTGCTTGTGTTACTAATTTTTCGTAACCGATATTCGTAATCATCGCGCCGTTAATGACAGCGGCAAATTCCTTCAATCGCTGGATGCTGCTCTCCGTAAAACGTCCGGTGAATGCGCCTTCGCTGAAACCGCCGCTCAAGCTCGTGCCGGAAAATGTAATGCGATTATAAATAAAAAACGCGGCGGCGCGTTCCAAATCGTCGAAGCCGTCGAGATGTTGATTAAGAAATTTATGCAATTCCTTGCCGATTGGAAAACGCCCGCGCCATTCGTAGATTTTTTGGGTAAGCGCGTCAACATCTTTCTGCGTCATTTCCCAAAATTTGTAAAGCTCAAAATAAAGATCGTTCACCCAAAACTTTTTATTCGGAAAACGCTGTTTCGCATAAACGAAAACCGAACCGCCGCCCAAAAAAGGTTCTCTGAATTCGTCGAATTCGGGAATCAGCTCGGCGACAATTTTCACCGCACGGCTTTTTCCGCCGGGATAACGTAACGGACTTTTTATCATTTTGAAAATTGTAACCTAACGATGAAATTATTTTCAGTCGCTTCGGCAAAAACTGTTTCGATCAAAAGTTTTTGCGCGTCTGAAAATTTGTTTTGGGCGAAGAAGTCCGTAACCTCTTTTTCGTCGTTCGCCGAACTAACCGCACCTTTGAGTTGTGCCGATGTCAGACACAAAACCGCTTCGCTTTTGAACGCTTTTTCATTGACGGTTACCTCGGACAGATTGGAATACAAAATCATTTTCAGCAAACCGTCTTTGATGTCGCCTTTGCTCGGCAGAACGGCATTTTTGCTGTGCTTTCCTTCAATTAAACTTACTTTGTCGCCGGTCAATAAAATCTCGTCAACCGTCAGAAAATATTGTCCGCCCAAATAGTTGCTGATGGTGATTTTCGCTTTTGAAAGCGTTGCCAAACTTTCTTTCGGTTGCAGTGTGACAAATTCCCGCAACTGCGCTTTTTCGGCTTTTCCTCTTGAAAACGCCATAAATAAGGAAATGTCTTTGCCGATCTTATCTTTGAAATTGTCCAAACCGTTCGGATTGTGCAGTTTCACGCCCGTTGATTCTTCGATTGCGGCGTAAGAAGATTTTACTTTATCAATAATGTCGTGAAGATTCGTGTTCAACTCATTCAAATTCCAATGTAAAGCAGAACTGTGATAGTGTTCGATTTCTCTAATTTTTGAAAGCACATATTCGTTATCAAATTGCTGATTTGTTATCTTTTGCCCCTTCTTTTCAGCTTTCTCGTAGTAAGCGAAAATCACAAAAACATCCAACAAAGACATCAAGGAAACCGTGTCCCATTGAATAAAATCCCTGTCACCTTTCGCCCCTTCGTCTTTAACAATCGGAATAACCGTAATCTTTTTTGCAACATTCAAAGTATTAAAAACTCGCTCAAACGGATAAGAACGAGTTCTTTTAGGCGACACCCATTTTGAGATAGCAAATGTATAACCGTCGTCGGTAAGTAAGCACGAGGAAGGTGTTTGGTTGACATCAGAATCTTTAATATCAACCGTTTTCAATGCGTCCGACAACAAAACTTTATATTTTAACCCTGTGATTTTACCAGTAATATTCATTTTAATTTTTAGCTACGAACAAACACGAAATTTCACGAAATGTATTTAACTTGCTTTCCTCAATCATTTTTATCTGCATATTTTATTGTCAATTCATCTTCAAATCCGAAAATAGTTAATGCCTGCTTGATTCTGTCAAATTTATTCTCGTTGTTTAGGTGTGACTCTATGAAATATGTGTCATTCAAACTTACCGCTTGTCGGAGATTATCTTCGACAGGATTTTTGGTTAAGCTAATTTTCTGTCCGATTTCTGATGTGAAAAATGTTTCAGGTTGCAAATCAAAAAGTTGCTTCATAACCTCAACGTAAAGTTTTGCAACTTGGGTAATCTCAAGTTTTTGGTCGAAAAAGACAGCGTATTCTAATTTTTTGTGTCTCGGTTCTTCTGCGTCAAATATATTTACTTCGTTATTAGTGGTTTCAGATTCAATTTCAATTTCTAGGAACTCCCAGATATGTAAGAATCTTTCGGCTATCTTCTCTATTCGGTTTTCGATTTCTTCTTTGTTCCAACCTTCTTTTTCTTTTAAATCTCGATTGAGCCAAAGTCGGCTGAATTTATAACCTTGTTCTTTGTCATCAACATTCATATCCCTCTTTTCGACAAATGCCTTATTGCTGAGTTTTCCATTGTTGCCTGACAAAGTTAAGTTTCCGATTGTGTTTAAATAATTCTCTTTAATGAAATTATATTGATCTTGTCCCAACTCAATTTTCCACTTTGGATCAGGATTTTGCGGGAAAATGTGTTCAATCGTAATATCCGCATTGCCTTCAATTAAAACAGGTTCATTATTTTGATAATTTTCGAGACGTTCAAGCAAGTAAGTTCTATTTTTAGGATTTACGTTATAAACATCCTTTTCTTTCAAAGCATTGATGGTTTCTGAATTTCTTGGGAATCTTTGCACGCCGGAACGCTGAAGAAGGGATTGTTGAACTGAGTGAATATATTTATCTTTATTAACTTTGTCGTAAAGGCTCATAAATATCTTGTTCAAAGCATTTGTCGGTAAACCTAAGATGAATCTTCTCCAAGTAAAAGATTGAACTAAACTCAGGATTGCAATAAAGGTTTGTTTATCAATATCACTGCTTGCGTAATCTTCATAAACCTTCATTAGAAACGGAAAAGCTACATTTATTTCAAGTTTGTTAATGTATTCCAGTTGAGTTCTTATTTCCTTATCCGGCTCATTTTTGGGATTGATTAATTTGTTATAAAACTTAACCAACAACTTAATATCAGTTAAAACTGATTCAAGTTCTTCAACGGTTGTAGTAGGAAATTGCGATTTGAACTTTCTATAAACATCACCTTTGTTTGGAATTTCCTTGTTTATTAAGGTTAAATAATCTCTCACAAAATCTGAAACTCTGCTCTTGTTCGACTTTTCATCTTTGGCGTTTTGCTCGATGACTTCCCAATAATTTTTATAAATCTTTTCTTGGTTTGTTCTTGAAAGTCCCATTAAGATGTAGTTTCTAATGAGGTCGGCTTGAGAGAGTTCAAGTCCGGTTGAATTAAGGCTTTCAAAAATTCTTTGCGGATTGTCTTTTTGACGATCAAGAGCTATGTCAACCACTATTAGTTTTGATAAACCTCTTTGGATCGTTTCAAAATTTTCGCGTGATATGTTGGATTTGAAGTAATTGAAGTTCTCTATAATTTTGGAGTAATCTCTGAAATCTTCTTCATCTTCTAGATTAAGGATATGTTTTAGAGCGTTTTTGTTGTTCTCGGTTGGTTTAAGTTTTAGTTTTTCCGTTTCGGGAGCAAATTCGTTTATAAGATAAGTTTTGTGTATTCTGTTGACCAACATTGAATCTCCCAATTCTTTAGCAACTCGATACAATGCAATATAAATTAAAGTCAACGTAGTAAGTCTCTGTTGTCCGTCAATGATAGTTAATTCAGTAAGTCCTGACGCGGTGTAAACATCGTCGTGGACATACACAATACTTCCAATAAAGTGAGCATTTATTCTCTCGCTTTTTCCTGCTTCAAGAATGTCGTGTAGAAGTTGCTTACATTGAACTAATGTCCAATCATAATTCCTTTGATAAACAGGTATGGCAAAGGTAGTTTCATTGGTGGCTAAAAACTTATCAACTTTCGTTTCATTTGCTTTCATAATTTATTTATTCGTTCAAATTTTGTTACGCAATTATAATATCTTATTGATAAAAAAAGGATAAGCCAAAGCAATTTCTCATAATTCGTTACTGAAATTGCGCAAAATAGCTTTAGATTAATTTAAGAATTGAATAACAAAACAGAAATATTTTTGTCTTGCTAATTTACGTTTTAAATCAAATTTGACTAGAATAGCGTTAATTACAAAAATTGAACAAATATAATAATCCGAAACGAAAACGACCAATAATATGTCAAAAATTTACTATACTTTAACCGATGAAGCACCGCTGCTGGCGACGCATTCTTTTTTGCCGATTGTCAAGGCTTTTACAAAATCCGCCGATATTGAAATCGAAGTTCCCGATATTTCGTTGGCGGGAAGAATTTTAGCCAACTTTCCCGGATACTTGAACGACGATCAGAAAGTTCCCGATGCACTTGGAGAATTGGGCGAATTGGCGGCGAAGCCGGAAGCGAACATTATCAAGCTACCGAACATTTCCGCTTCTGTTCCGCAGTTGGAAGAAGCGATTAGCGAACTTCAAAAGCAAGGTTTTGCGTTGCCGAATTACAGAAGCGAGCCGAAAACGGACGACGAAAAAGCGATCAATAAAAAATATGCGAAAGTTTTGGGAAGCGCGGTAAATCCTGTGTTGAGAGAAGGCAATTCCGACCGGCGCGCTCCGAAAGCGGTAAAGAATTATGCGAAGGCAAATCCGCATCGAATGGGAGTTTGGAGTTCGGATTCTAAAACTTCGGTGGCGAATATGGATTCGGGAGATTTTTACGGAACGGAAAATTCGACGACTGTTGAAAGCGAAGGGAAATTCAGAATTGTTTTCTATAACAATGATGATTCCGAACAAGTTTTGAAAGATTACGCGCCGTTAAAAGCAGGTGAAGTAATTGATTCTTCGGTGATGAGCATTTCGGCGTTGAAATCTTTTGTCGAGGAAGCGATGGCGGAAGCGAAGGAAAAAGATGTTCTGCTTTCCGCACATTTGAAAGCGACGATGATGAAAATTTCCGATCCGATTATTTTCGGGGCGATTGTCGAAACATATTTCAAAGATGTTTTTGAAAAATTTGCAGACACCTTTAAGGAATTAGACATCAATCCGAATTTCGGTCTGGCGACGCTGTTTGAAAAAATTAGCGGACATCCGAAAGAAGCCGAAATTAAAGCGGACATTGAAAAGACAATCGAAAACGGAGCAAAACTGGCGATGGTCAATTCGGACAAAGGAATTACCAATTTCCACGTTTCATCTGATGTAATTGTTGATGCTTCAATGGCTTCGCTTGTTCGCGGCGGCGGCAAAATGTGGGATGAAGACGGCGAAGAAGAAGACACCGTTTGCATAATCCCTGACCGAACTTACGCCGGTTTTTACGCGGCGATTGTTCAGGATATGAAGAAAAACGGAGCGATTGACCCGACAACTTTCGGCTCTGTTCCGAATGTCGGTTTGATGGCGCAAAAAGCCGAAGAATACGGTTCGCACGACAAGACTTTCCAAATGTCTGCGGAAGGAACGGTGAAAGTTGAAGATGAAAACCGTAATGTTCTGCTTGAGCAAAATGTGAACAGCGGCGATATTTTCAGAATGTGTCAAACGAAAGATGATCCGATTCAAGATTGGGTGAAATTGGCGGTCAACCGCGCGAAACTTTCCGACACGCCCGCGATTTTTTGGCTTGATAAAGATCGCGCACACGATTCACAAATCATCGAAAAAGTTGAAGAATATTTGAAAGATTATGATACGAGCGGTCTCGACATCCGAATTATGGATGTTAAAGATGCGATGACCGAAACTCTGAAACGGGCGCGGGAAGGCAAAGACACGATTTCGGTTTCGGGCAATGTTTTGCGCGATTATCTGACGGATATGTTCCCGATTTTGGAACTCGGAACGTCGGCGAAAATGCTTTCAATCGTGCCTTTGATGAACGGCGGCGGTTTGTTTGAAACCGGCGCGGGCGGAAGTGCGCCGAAGCACGTCGAGCAATTTGAAAAAGAAGGTTATTTGCGTTGGGATTCGCTCGGTGAATTTCTTGCATTACAGGCGAGTTTGGAACATCTTGCTCAAACTCAAAACAATAAAAAAGCACAAATTCTGGCAGACGCGCTGGACGAAGCGAATGCGAAATTCCTTGCGGAAAACAAATCACCCGCGAGAAAAGTCGGGCAAATTGATAATCGTGGTTCTCATTTCTATCTCGCAATGTATTGGGCAGAAGCGTTGGCAAATCAGCCCGAAGACAGCGAATTAGCTGAAAAATTTGCACCAATCGCCAAATCATTGCAGGAAAACGAAGCGCAAATCAATGAAGAATTGATCGCCGCGCAGGGCAAATCGCAAGATGTCGGCGGTTATTATCAGCCGAATTCTGACAAGGCTGACGCGGCGATGCGACCTTCAGCGACGCTGAATGCGATTGTGGACGAAATTTGAGATAGGTGGATCTAAAATTTATAGTATCACGCCCCTCTTTTGAAAGGAGGGGCGTTTTTATGATTGAATATTTCAATCGTATCTGGCTAAATTGGAATATATGCGAAATGATTTGGCAAAACTTGTTTCAGGTTTTATTACCTCTAAAATATCGGGCGACGATCAGGGCGATTTTTTGAAACGCTCGATTTCAATTGATAGCGAAAATTATACTTATCAACTTTATATTCCGCCGAATACAAAATCTGAAAAATTGCCGTTGATAATTTTTCTACACGGCATCCGCGAACGCGGAAACGGCGGTTATATTTCGGGGATGTTTTCACAAATAATCAAACAATATCTCAAAAATACTCCGGCGGTAATTATGTTTCCGCAGTGTCGTCCGAGCGTTTACTGGTCTGATCCGAGAATGGATGAAATGGTGATGCGTGAGGTTGAAGCTGTACAGGATGAGTTTTTAATTGACGAAAAACGAAAATATCTGATCGGCGTTTCGATGGGCGGTTACGGTGTTTGGAGTTTTGCGAGCGAATATCCGAACACTTTCGCAGCGTTGGTCTCAATCTGCGGCGGAAGTCCTTTGACGAACGGAGACCGTTTTTCGCCGATTGCAGAGAAGATCGGCAAAACTCCGGCGTGGCTTTTTCACGGGAGCAAGGATGAAATCGTGCAGACGAGCGAATCGAGAAATTTAACGGCGGCGATTAGGAAAAACAACGGATGCGTGAAATACAATGAATACGAAGATGCCGGACACGATGTTTATCTCAACGCGCTCGGCGAAAAGGAATTACTGCCGTGGCTTTTGTCGCAAACACTCGATGTGTAAACTTTTTTCTTGATGGTTATTGATTTATTTCCTCTATTTTTTCGGCAAGTGTAAAATCAAAATCCGTCAACCCGCCTGCGTCGTGCGTCGTGATCGCAAATTCGGCGTAGCCCCATCCGAACGTGATGTCCGGGTGATGATCATATTTTTCGGCAATCGCGCCGACTTTGTTGACAAAAGCTAAACTTTCCGCGAAATTGCTGAATTCAAATCGCTTTTTGAGATTGATGCCGTCAACTTTCCAATCTTTTAATGCGCTCAAAGAACTTCCAATTTCTTCGGCGGACACTTTTTTTCGTTCCACTCGTTTTTAACTCCATCTTTTTTTCGTTATACTTTGCTATTCAGTATAACGATTTTACGAAGGTTTATTCAAAAATGCGTTCTTATAAATATTTTTTAGTATTAGTATTAGTATTAGTCAGCATCTTCGCCGGCTGCGGAAATTTAAAACTGGTCACACCGCTCGACACGCTCAAGTTTTACGCTCAGTCAATCAAGAAAAGCGATGTCAAAACGATGAAAACGCTGCTTTCCGATGCTTCGCTGAAAATGGCGGAACAGGAAGCCGCATCGCAGAATATTCCGATTGATGACGTGATTAAACGCGAAACTATTTTTGACGAAAATCAAAAAAGTTTGACGTTTCGCAACGAAAAGACCGAAAACGATAAAGCGACGATTGAAGTAGAGAATTCTTTCAATGCGTGGGATACGGTTTATTTTGTCAAAGAAAACGGCATCTGGAAAATTGACAAACAAGGTGCCGCCAATCAGATGATGCAGCAAATTAATGAGCAGAATAAAAAACTTGACGATGCGATCAATCAACAATAATTGATTTTACAATTTGGATTTTAGATTTTGGATTTTTTAACGATGAAAATTTATCAAACGGTAATTATTGTGTATTGTGTATTGGCATTGGCGGCGTGCGGCGCAACGACGACAGCGACGGTTAGTCCGGCGGCGACTTTGAACAATTTTGTCGAAGCCTCGAAGAACAAGGACGTTGAAATGATGAAAAAACTGCTTTCAAAAGGTTCGATGGAAGCGGTCGAGAAGGTTGCGGTCGCCAAAAACACGACGGTTGATAAAATTCTGGTCAACAATGTCAGCGCGTCGCTCAAAGAAATGCCGGAAACACGCAACGAAAAGATCGAGGGTGACACGGCGAGCATTGAAGTAAAAAACAAGATAGTGGACAGTTATGAGACGATTCCCTTTGTCAAAGAAGACGGCATTTGGAAAGTCGCGCTCGACAAATTTATGCAGAATATGTCCGCCAAACAGCCGCCGATGCCGGCAGCCGCGCCGGTGTCGCCGATGAATGGCGAGGCGGACAAACCAGCTGTTAATAAATAATTAACATCCGACACGATACCAAAGGAGAATTTCGAGTGGCAGTTATCAAACCTTTTCGCGCTTTGCGCCCGACTTCTGAAAACGCAAAGCCTGTTTCCTGTGTGCCTTACGATGTCATTTACGAATCGGAAGCGCGTGATTATATCAAAACGAATCCGCTCAGTTTTTTGCGTGTGACGCGCTCGGAAGCCGAATTTCCGGCAGAATCTAATCCGTCGGATGAGACGGTTTTTGCCCGCGCCAGAGAAAATCTGCAAAAGTTCATTGACGATAAAGTATTCGTTCAGGAAACCGAATCGTGTATTTACATTTACCGTCTGGCGACCGAAGCGCATTCGCAAACCGGCATCGTCGCCTGTTGTTCGCTCGACGAATATGACAACGGCATCATCAAAAAACACGAGAAGACCCGTCCCGACAAAGTTGCCGACCGCACCGCCCACATTATCGGCGCAGGCGCACAGACGGGTTTGATTTTTCTCGCTTTTCGCAACACTGATAAAATAAAAGAATTGATCGCTGCCGCCGTCGAAACCGAACCTATTTACGATTTTCTGTGTCCGGGCGGAATCCGGCAAATGATCTGGCGCGTTGCGGCGACCGCTGATTTTGTTTCGGCGTTTGCGGAAGTTCCGGCAATTTACATCGCCGACGGGCATCACCGAATGGAAAGCGCAAATCTGGCGCGGAAGATTTTGCGCGATAAAAACCCGGATCACACCGGCGCGGAAGACTATAATTTCGTCATTGCGGGGATTTTCCCGGCGGAAGATTTGCATATTCTGGCTTATAACCGCGTCGTTAAAGATTTGAACGGTTTGAGCGAGACGGAATTTTTAAACAAAGTGCGCGAAAGTTTTGTCGTCACCGAAACAAGTGGTAAAACGCCTGAGAATAAACGCGAATTTTGTATGTACTTGAACAGCAAATGGTATAAATTAAAATTTGCGGTCAACTATGTTGACGAACCAGATGTGATTGAACGACTCGACGCGAGCATTCTGCAAAATTATTTGCTGAACCCGATTTTAGGCATTGACGACCCGCGCACCAACGACCGTATCGGTTTCGTCGGCGGCGCACGCGGTACGGGCGAACTGGAAAAATTGGTGAACGAAAACAAGATGCGCGTCGCGTTTTCGCTGTTCCCGACGACGATGGACGAACTTTTCGCCGTTTCCGATATGAACGAAATTATGCCGCCGAAATCAACTTGGTTCGAGCCGAAACTGCGCGACGGACTTCTGATACATCTCATTTAAGATTCCAGATTCCAAATTAAGAATCAATCTATCGAAAATCTGGAATTTGGAATTTGGAATTATAATGTTGGAAACCGAGAGATTAATTATGCGCCCACTGGTCGAAAGCGATGTGGACGATATTTTTGCGATGCGGAGCGACGCGGAAATAATGCGTTTTATCCGCGAACCGCAAGTGCGTGACGAATCTTTCGACTGGATCAAACTCGTTTCGGCGCGATGGCACAAAGACCGGCTCGGATTTTGCGCGGTCATCGAAAAAAAGACGGATTTTTTTTTAGGATGGTGCGGCATCTGGCGTTTAAAAGAAACCGGCGAAATAGAAATCGGCTACGCGATTGACAAAGCGCACTGGGGCAAAAATTTCGCCACCGAAGCCGCCGAACGGTTTGTGCGCTACGCTTTTGAAGACTTAAACGCCGAAAGACTCGTCGCCGTCGCACGTCCCGAAAATATGGCTTCACGGCGCGTGATGGAAAAACTCGGAATGCAGTTCGTCAAAATCGCCACGTTTTACGGGCAAAGTTTGGTGCAGTACGCGATTTCCAAAGATGAATTTTTGAAAATAAATATTTGAATCGGTTAAATTTAGTGTAAAATTTGAAAAGTCGCGTCGTTCAGTGCGATTCTCCGAAGTTATCACTTCAAAAATCTTATTCAAATAATTATGCCGATCAATTATCCGAAACTTATTTTTGCCGTTTTGCTGACGCTTTATTTTCTTTCGATTGCTTACGCGCCGCTGAACGGCAGTTTTCTCGATCTGGTTGATCTGCCGATTCACGAAACGGGACATCTGCTTTTTCGTCCGTTCGGCGAATTTATGATGATCGCCGGCGGTTCGCTGTTTCAAGTCATAATGTCCGCCGTTTTTGTTGGATATTTCGTCTGGTATGAAAAATATTATTCGGCGGCAATCGTCCTTTTCTGGGTCGGGCAAAGCATTCTCAACGTTTTTGTTTACGCGGCTGACGCAGTGGTGATGCAGATTGTTTTGACGAGCGGTTTGACCGGCAGCGAAGGAAGTTTTCACGATTGGAATTACTTGCTGACCGAAACGGGTTTGATAAATTCGACGAAGGCAGTTGCAAAATTGATCCGAATTTTGGGAACATTGACTATCATTGCGGCTGGAACTACATCAATTTACTATTCGATTTGCCCGCAAAATGAAACTGATTTATGAAATGCACACTCATTACAGGAGCTTCAAGCGGCATCGGCGAAGCATTTGCGCGGCGGCTCGCGGCAGAAAAACACAATCTGGTTTTGGCAGCACGTTCCGAAAAAAAACTGCATCAAATTTGCGATGAGTTGATGCTCGAACACGGCATTACAGCGCATTACGTCGCTCTTGATTTGACCGAACCTAAAGCGGATTTGCAGCTTTTCAACGAAACCGAACGTCACGGAATGGAAGTCGAATGGCTGATTAACAACGCCGGTTTCGGTTCGATGGGCGATTTTGCGCGGCTCGAACTTAAAGACGAACTGGCAATGATAGATTTAAATATCACGGCAGTCGTTGCTCTGACACATCGTTTTCTGCCGCCGATGCGGGCGCGAAAAAGCGGCGTTATTATCAACGTCGCGTCAACCGCAAGTTTTCAGCCCGTGCCGTTTATGGCGACTTACGCGGCGACCAAAGCGTTTGTTCGCTCGTTCAGCGAAGCGATTGCAGAAGAAAATCGCCTGTTTAATATTACGGTGACGGCACTGTGTCCGGGTCCGACGGAAACAAACTTTTTCGACGCGGCGAACATCGGCACAAATGTTAAGGACGCTTTTTTGAAAAAAGGAATGCAAACCTCCGAAGAAGTCGTCAAAGCCGGTTTAAACGCCGTCAAAAATGGCAGCGCTTCCGTCATTTCCGGCTGGACAAATTATCTGACGACACGATTTGGAATTTTCGTGCCGGATTCACTGATAACCCGCATCGTCGGCAGCGTTTTGCGTCCGAAATTTGAAGATAAAAAGTAAGGTTCAGGTTCAAGGTTTGCAGAGTCAGAACCGTCTGCGGTAGCGGGCGGTTGAAGTAATCAGCGAAATATTTAGTTTAACAATTAAAATTGTCCGCTACCGCAGACGGTTCTGACTTTAGAGAAGAAATTTTCGATGTTTTCGAAAATTTCTGACGGTTCGGCAAATCTTTTCGTTTCAAGTTCGGCAATTCTTAACACGCCGATTCCGCTTGAAGTTAAAAAAATGTCTTCCGCGTTTTCCATTTCCCGCAACTCTGCTTTTGTTTCTTCGACCGCGAAATTTTCGACGATCAAACTTCGCGTCGTGCCTTTCAAACAACCGGTTTCCAAAGACGGCGTGAAAATCTTTTGATCTTTTATCCAAAAAATATTCGCCAGACACGCCGCCGCAATTTCGCCGCGTTCGTTTAATCGAATCGCTTCATCAAAACATTTAGTTTTTGCATCATCTAAAGCCAGTATATTTTCCAGATAATTGCACGATTTGACACCGGCAAGCGGCGAAGTCGAATTAACGCGAAAAGGTGAAATCGTCACTCGCCAATCTTTTGAAACAGTTCGCAAATCGCCGATGGTAATCAAAAGACTCGTTTTTTTATCTGTCTCAAAATTCCAAATCCCGGCGGCAGATTCGTCAAAAAAAGTTAATCTCGCGCGGGCATCCGTAATTTTGTTTTCCAAAATAAGTTTTGCGACCGAATCGGCAGCACTTTCACTTGAAAATGCCGACAAATCAATGCCGACTTGCTCCGCATTCTCCGCCAATCTTTTCCAGTGTTTCTCCCACAAAAAAGGTTTTGAATCGTAAATTGCGAGCGTCGTGAACACACCTTTCCCATAAAGTGAGGCGGAAGATATTGCCAGCAGGGAAATTTTATCGGCGGGTAAAATTTGATTGTTGAAGAGTATTTTTTTGTAGGTATTTGGCTTCAAAGATTATAGATTTTAGTGGTGAAATTAAAATAACAACTTCATTACGTTTAGCGACGGGTTTCGCCCGTAATCGTCATTACCAAACCGGCTTGATTCAAATTTATAATTGATGTTACACAAGAGACTGGAGCGCAATCCGTCCCGGTTGCAATGAGCGCGATAGCGCGAAAAAGCGTTTCGCCAGCTTTTGAACTTTTATTTCAACAAGTATTTTTTCGCACCGAAGCGATGCTCAATAGCAACTGGGACGGATTGCGATCCAGTCTCTTCTCGCTTTGCGTAACATTAGATATTGGGAAAGTCGCTTTTCGCTCTTACATCCAACGATGTGTTAGATTGCTTCGTGATCTATGAATCGCTGACGTTTGTATCACTGCGCGAACAACCGGCACCAAAGCTATCTCCGTCTTTCTTCCAAAGTCTTACTTGTTGTTTCGAGATGCGAAAATTCCAACTGTCTCCAGTATAATCACAAGTTGGATCACCGAAGGCAAAACCAATATGAAATTTATTCTTTGAGATTTCTTCAAGTTTAGTAAAAAAATGAACGCCGTCTTTTTCGCAACTTCATTTTCAGGCAATAACCAAAACTCGACACCTTCAATTCTTGGCAGCCAAGGTTTCTGAAGTCCTTTTTCAGCAAGATAAATTACTTTCTTCTGCTTTCTCGGTTTGAAATACCAAACCAAAATTCTCCGAACAACTTGTTCCATTGCTTGATCTGTAACGGCAACTGGCACAGATTCATTAGATTCTTCGTTTTGCCCGACTACAATCAATGAAAGACTGAAAAACAAAATCAGTACAGGCAAAAATCTAAGCGCAATTTTCTTTTTGATTTCTTTGTAGTTTGGTCGCATTAGCGTTAAGTTCGAGCAATGTAACTTTGAATTTAACTAACAGCACGTTGAAGATTTGGCTTTTGAACGACCGGAAAGACAAGCCGAAACGTCGTCCCTTCGCCGACTTCGCTGATGGTTTCAATGGTTCCGGCGTGTTCCTGCACAATGCCGTAAGAAACTGCTAATCCTAAACCTGTGCCGCTGCCAACGCCTTTGGTAGTGAAAAACGGGTCGTAGATTTTGTTGAGGTTTTCCGGTTCGATGCCGCTGCCGGTATCGGATACTTCGACGACGATGCGATCTTCATCGTCAAATGAAGTCGTCAGCGTGATCGTGCCGCCGCCGAATGCCATTGCGTCCCGTGCGTTAATGATTAAATTTGTGAAAACCTGCTGCAATTTGCTGGCACTGCCGTAAATTTTCGGTGCGGCATCGGAGTAGTTTTTAGTGATTTCAATTTGCGATTTCCGCATCTGCGGTTCGAGCAGTTGCAGCGTGTCGTCGAGCAGTTTATTAATGTCAATATCGGTAAATTCAGTCGCATTGCCCGTGCGCGAGAAATTTAATAAATTGCCGACGATATTTGAAGCACGTTCGGTTTGTTTCTGAACTTTTTGCAGCAGCGCGTGTTTCGGGTCGGTTTCGGGAATCATTCCGAGTAGCATCTGCGTATAACTCGAAACGCCCGTCAGCGGCGTGTTGACTTCGTGCGCGACACCGGCGGCGAGAAGTCCGATGCTTGAAAGTTTCTCGCTTTGCTGTAATGTCTCTTCGAGTTTGATGCGTGTCGTGACGTTTTCCAAAACGATAATCGCGCCCGTTTGCCCGTGCGAAACAGACCGCAGCGGTGCGACGGCGACGTTGATAATTAAAGCCTTGCCTTTGGAATTAGTTGTAAAAAGTTTGTAAGCGTTGCGGATTTCGGTCAGATGCCAGCGCGATTTGCCGAGAATGTTTTCTAAATTCAACGCAAAACTTTCGTCAAAAATGTCTTCGACGAGTTTGCTGATGATCTGTTCGCGGCTCAATTCCATCATCGCTTCAAACGTCGAATTGCTGCGCGTGATGCGTCCGCTTTCGTCAACGGCGAGCAAGCCGACATTGACCGATTCGACGATTGATTCGTTAAATTCTTTGAGCAGCGCGAGTTCTTCGGCGCGGGTTTCCTGCTCCTGATAAAGCAGACTATTTTCGACAGCGACGGCAACATAACCGGAAACCGTCTGCAAAATATCCAAATCTTCGCTCGACAACAACGAACCGTCACCGGCGCGTCCTAAACCGATAACCGCGACCATTTTGCCGCGCACGACGCACGGCACAAAATAATGAAGTTCCTGACGAGCGATTTTTCTCTTGTTAATGCCGAAAATTTTGCCGCTGCCGTTTTCGGGTTGAGTTTCGTTCTCTTCTTCACCTTCGAGAAGTTCAAAATCGTCGGCGCGAACGATACCTTTTTCGGCGGATTTCTGCCGGATCATCTGCCGGAAATCACTGGGAATCTTGTAGTTTTCGGTAATCCCGACCGATTTGGCGATGCGATAACCTTCCAGCGACTGGTCATTTTCGATGAAAATCGCCACTTTTTCGACATCAAGCACCTGACGCAGTCTTTCGGTCAGCGCATTTAAAAGCGGTTCGAGCGCGGTCGTCGCCGAAATTGTTCTGCCGAAATCAAGCAGTCCGTGTCGCAAATCGTAGCGTTCGCCGTAGAAAAAACGGTCGGCGCGTTCCTGTAAAAATCTTTTGAGCGGTTCGGACAGTAAAACAATTCCCGCCATCGCAATGATCGCAATCAAGGCTCGAAGGGCGATTTCCCCATTCAGAACGAAATCATTACCGACCGCGACAAAGACGAGTCCAATGGCGATTGTCCCGATCATCGCCGCAATCGCCAGCGTTGTCAGCGCATAGACGAGCGCACGGCGCACGACGACATCAACATCCATCAAACGATAGCGCACCACCGAATGACCGAAACTCAGCGGAATCAGCGCGAGCGGCAGAGTAGTAATGGCGACCGAAAAATTATCTTCCGGGAGATATAGAAAGCGTTTGGCAATTTGGAAGGCGACAATCGGCACGACCGCCGCAATCGTTCCCCACATCGCCCATTTTATTCGCTGACGGATGAGCGGCTGATGTTTATTTTTGAAAAATCGCCATAACAGAACACTGCCGCCAAGCGAGATTCCAATGACGAAATGATAGAAATTGACTTGATATAAAATACCAAAAAGATTGTTGCGATCGGTAAAACCGGCGATTTTAGCAATCAAGTCGGATTTCGGCGCGAGATAATAAATTAACGAAAGCGCGAAAATGCCGAATGAAATCAAGGTCGCCGGAACATACAGTGCGTATGTTTTCCAACGCGGATCGTCAAAAACTTCGCTTCTGACCGGGTAGCGCAAACAGAAATGCAGAAAAAGAGGCACGAAAAAGGCAAATGCAAAATCATCCAGCAGACTGATTGCCAAATCCAAATCTTCACCCAACCCGATTGGTTTATAAACGTGAAAAATGAAAGCGGCAAGACACACAGCAGCGAAATGCAGGACAAACGGCGAACGACTGCCTTGTTTGAACAATACAAAAATACCGATTCCGAGCCAAACCAGACCGACCAGCGACAAAAAAATTATCGAAGCTGTCCAGCGCGGCAGCGTATCAATGTGAGTTAAATCGGCGTAATAAAAATTTTCGGCAAAAGAATAGGAGGGACGCTGATAAAAATAAGTCAGATTACCGTCAACCCCCGCTGTTTCAAGATACATCTGTACATCGCCGGGTGAGGCAATTTCATCAAATTGTTTTTCGTCGAGCGAAATGCCGAGCAGTTTATCGCCAACGGCGATTCCCGCCCGCGATGCGGCTAGTTCCGGCAAAATTCTTTCCGCGTAGATACCGTCCGCCTTCTCCGTCCAAACTACGCCGTCAGTCGGCGGCAGATTGTGATACGTCCGCTGTAATAAATTAAGTGCGCCGCCGATGACGAATATAATCGTTGCCAGCAGCCAGAGTAAGCTCCAACTTGTTAAAATCTTACCTTTCATTACGTCGAGGCATACTTCGCCAACTTTTTCAGAGGCAAGAGACGTTCCAGTATTTATTGACACTCATTTTGTCGAGTATTAGGCAAAACACAGGCGTAAATGTTTTGACAGACGACAAACTACCGGAGCTTTCATTCACTTTTTCGCTGAATATCCAAGATTTTGGAAAAAAAATAAAAAAACAGGTGCATCGAAGTCATTTTCGACGCACCTGTTTAGTTACCGGCTTCAGCGATATAATTTCAGAATCTAACCAAAATTCCGCCGCGCACCGTTCGCCGCTGCAAATTTAATTGCAGTGTGCCGTCTTCACCGGGGGCGTTGGTTTGAACGTCGAATAAATTTCTCGCGTCAATCAATGCTTCGGCGCGAATCGGCAGACCCCAACTCGGCAGAGTCTGCGTAACTAAAATACTCAAACTCGGATCATAAATCGCTAATCTGCCCTGAAACGGGTCAATCGCAAAAACAGTTGCCTGAGGTGATAGACGAAAAATTGTTTTGATTTGCGTTCCCGTTTTGAAATTAGCGTCGAACTGTCCGACGACCGTTTGGAAAAAGTCGTTTTCAAACAAACCGGCAGGATTGGAAATACCATTACCGGAAAGTTTTTGCCCGCTGCCGATAGCATACCCTGCCGAAGTGCTGAAATTTTTGCTCAAACGGCGCGTGTAAACTACTCTGGCACCCTGCGATTTACCCTGTTGATTGCCGACAAACCGGCTGAAAGCCTCGTCGTTCAGCGCGTCAAACGGAATATTCGTTAAACCGACTCCGCGCCCGACCGTCGTGTCCAAAAAAACATTCGTTTCAATGCTCGATTTATTGCTTAAAATACGCTCGACCCCAAACTCCAGCCGACTGGATTTATTTAGTTTAGACTTGCCGTTTTCAACGGCGAGGTCCTGCACGGAGACGGGTTCGCGGAAAAGCACCTGCGTCTCTTCAAGATCAATCGCCTGCTGCCAGTTTTTTTCTTCGGTCTGAGTCGTGTAAGCAGTGCGAAAACGGGTTTTAGAATTTAAATCATACTGCAAACCGAGACGCGGAGTCAGTGAAAAATCGTCGCTGCCGCCGAGAAAACGTGAATAATCTACTCCGAACACGAAAATCACGCCTTCGCGGACTTTCCACTCATCAATTGCCTGAATTGAAAGCTGTCCGACCGGTTTTCCCTTTTCACCCGTTTTGAAACCGCCAAATTTCGCCAGCGCACCGTTCAAACGAAGCTGATGATTTTCATTGAGTCTAGTTTTTACTTTTGCTTCAAATCGCTGCGGAGCAGATTGACCGGTGCCGGTTTGTCCAGCGAAGACGATTTCCGTATTTTCGTTTATAGGCTGAAGCCGGGCGAAATTGATGCCCGTGTATGTTTCGCCGCCGGCATTGGCAAAATATGTTTCAATAACCGTTTGACCTTTCAGATCGCCGCCGTCATTGTCGCCGGTCGCTTCATCTTCTTCTTCGGCAGGGAGATTTTCAGCAGTCACAGGCTCATTGCCTTCCTGCGCCTGATAAATCGAGCGGCGCAGTTGTGCGGCTCGAATCAAGTATTTTGAACTGTTGCGGTCAGTGCGTTTTTCGGGCAGTGTATTGCCGCTGCCGGAACGCTCCAACTTAAATTTATAGTTTAATTCCGCCGACCGATTGACTTCGACTTCGGAAATCGTCATCGGATTAAATCCCTCGGCGACAGCCAAAACCGTGTAGGTTCCGGGAATGATTTTCGCCAAAAAACTTCCGTCCGCCGCTGAACGCACCTGTTTTAGAAGAGTTGATGTGCCGATCCGAAAAATTGAAACGTAAGCATTCGATATTGGACTGCCTGTCCCGTCGCGGACAATTCCTTTGATTATGCCGAGATTTCCTCTTTCTTCAATGATGACTGCGGCGCGCATTTCAGACACAAAAATAAAAGCCGCAAAAAAGACGGAAAATAAAACTAAAAATGATTTAGCTATTTTTTTTGTCAGTAGAAATGAAAAAAACATCCTAAAAATGCGACCTCCAATCAACGTCGTTTCCGGGAGAAGCTAATTGCGGAGTGCTGAATTTTACGGTTGATAACTTACAAAATCTGATACGCGCACGATTGACATTTTCTGTCCAAAAATCAAATCTGTCAAGCGCGGACACGGAAACTTTGACCTTTATGATGCGCGAAACTTGACAAAGTTTGCTCTTTCGTTAAAATTAAATTTGCTTTTTAATTAAAGTAAAACGGAGATGTGGCTGAGTGGCTGAAAGCGGCAGTTTGCTAAATTGTTGAGGATCAAAAGTCCTCCACAGGTTCGAATCCTGTCATCTCCGCCATAATTTTTTTGAGGCTATTTCGGTTTTTTGACTGAAATAGCCTTTTGAATTTTATTTTTTAGGAATAAACTCTTTCAGGATTTTATATTTTAATTTTAAGAGGTTTCCAAAATGTTCATTGAAGTTCATCTGGCGATGTTTGAAGGTTCGGCGTGGACGAATATGTTTTTTCTCGACCACGAAAAAGTTACGTGGATGGAAAAAATTGTGCGCCCGATTCTGGTCTATGTCGCGCTCGTTTTTTTCTTTCGATTATTCGGTAAACGCGAACTCGCGCAACTCAATCCGATTGATCTCGTCGTGCTGCTTTCGCTCTCAAATACCGTGCAGAACGCGATTATCGGCGACGACACATCTCTTTCCGGCGGCATCGTCGGCGCGACCGCTTTGCTTGGCATCAATTGGATGTTGGCGCATTTAAAATTCAGAAGTAAAGCGGCGGAAACGTTCATCGAAGGGTCGCCGCGCACTCTGATCGAAAACGGAAAAGTGAACGAAAAAGCCATCAAAAGCGAACTTTTGACTAAAGAAGATTTAGATGTAATCGCGCACGAAGAAGGTTTTTCGGGCGTTGAAGATGTGGAAAAATGTATTCTTGATCCGAACGGAACTTTTCTCGTCGAAGGCAAAGACAATATCGGCGATAATAAATTCAAGAAAGACGTTTTAGAAAAATTAGAAGAGTTAGCAAATCAGATCGGTGAGCTGAAAAAAGCAATATGAAAAATATCAAAGCAGTTTTAGAAAATTTGGAAAACGCGCCCGCGATTCTGGAAATCGTCCGCGAAATTCCCGAAGAATATCGCAAAAAGCGTCCGCAACCCGAAAAATGGTCGGCTCACGAACACGCCTGTCATCTGGCAGAAGTTCACCCGATGTTTTTCGAGCGTCTGGATTTAATGTTGAATCAGGAAAATCCGACGATCAAGCCGTATTTTCCCGATGTTGACGACGCGCCCGACGTTTTGATAAACACGGATTTAGACGCGGCTTTGAAAAAGTTTGCCGATGATCGGAAAAAGATTACCGAAAAGTTAAAACAGCTTTCGCCCGAACAATGGCAGCGCACAGCGAACCACGAAGAATACGCTCACTATTCGGTTTTTATTATGTTTCGCCATTTATCTCTGCACGATTACGTACATATTTACCGCATCGAAGAATTACTTTTGAAAAAAGACTGGAATTAATTTATGACGACAAGAGTTAGATTTGCCCCGAGTCCGACCGGATATTTGCACATCGGTTCGGCGAGAACCGCGCTTTTTAATTATCTTTACGCCCGACACACAGGCGGAAAATTTCTGCTGCGCGTCGAAGATACCGACCGGCAGCGTTCGACCGAAGAATCTTTGCAGTCAATTTTGGAAGGCTTAAAATGGCTCGGTTTCGCGCCGGACGAAGAAATCGTTTTCCAATCAAACAACGCCGACAAACACCGCGCCGCCGCTTTGAAATTGTTGGAAGAAGGCAAAGCGTATCGTGATTTCACGCCGAAAGCCGAGCCGACCGATAAAAATATTAAAGATTCGATTGCCGAGAAAGCGCGTCAAAATCAAGGCGAAAAATCAATGCGCGACAATGAATACCGCGATTTGTCGAAAGCAGAATCGGACGAACGCGCCGCAAAAGGCGAACCGTTTGCGATTCGTTTAAAAGTCGCCGAAAGCGGAAAAACGAGTTTTGAAGACGCGGTTTACGGTTTGAACGAACGCGATTACAGCGAAACGGAAGACCTTGTTTTGTTGCGCTCGGACGGTCATCCGCTGTATAACTTGGCGGTCGTTTGTGACGACATCGAAATGGAAATCACCGATGTCATACGCGGTCAGGATCATTTGACGAACACGCACAAACAGATTTTGATTTACGAAGCTCTGGGCGAAAAACCGCCGCGTTTCGCACATTTGCCGTTGATTTTAGCTCCGGGCGGCAAAAAACTTTCAAAGAGAATTCACGGCGAAATCGTTTCGATGACGACTTACCGCGATGCCGGGTTTCTGCCCGAAGCATTTCGCAATTTTCTCGCGCTTTTGGGCTGGTCGGCGGGCGAAGAACAGGAAATTTACAAGCTCGACGAATTGATTGAAAAATTTTCGCTCGACCGAATTCACAAATCGAACGCGACGTTTAATTTTGACCCGACGAGCGCAAAACATTGGACGGACGACAAAGCAATTTGGATGAACGCCGAATATATCCGCGCCGAACCGCTCGAAAAATTGCTGCCGTCGGTCAAAGCCGAATTAAAATCCGCCAAACTCTGGCGCGACGAATACGAAGACGACGATAAAGCGTGGTTTGAAAAAACCGTTGATTTGATCCGCGAAAGATTTTTCACGCTGAAAGATTTCTCGACGCAGGGACGCGCTTATTTCAGCGAAGATTTCGACTTCGACGAAAAAGCCGTGCAGAAAAACTTAAAGAAATTTCCCGATCTGCAAAAATGGCTGCCCGAACTCGCGGAAAAATTTGAACCGATGGAAAGTTTCACGCACGACGAAATCGAAGCGGTCGTCAAAGATTTCACCGAAGAAAAAGGCGCAAAACTCGGCGTAATTATGAACGGCGCGCGAACCCTTTTAACAGGTTTAGCCGTCGGACCTTCGATGTTGGCGATTTTTGAAACTTTGGGCAAAGAAAAATCAGTGATGCGTCTGAAAAGTCAGATTGGTTGGAATTTATAAATTATCAATATCTTTTATAATTCATTATCAAGGGAGATCTATTTTTGGTAAAATTTCTATGAAGATAAACAACTTCTTCAACACTCAAGATTATATTAATTCTTACATAAATGAACAGAGATTGGACTGACTTCAAATCCTTAAACGGTAACATCGCAGGCGCAAGAGAAGCCTTTGAAATAGCTTGTGAGACATTATTTAGAAAAATCTATTCTGATAAATCCGTGAGCCAAGTTGCTGTTAAAAAAGGTGATGATGGCATTGATGTATTTATCGGAGAATTGGGCGTTGAACCTATCACGGTAATTCAATGCAAATTCTTTCTTGACACATTTGACAATAGTCAAAAAGATCAGATCAGAAGTTCATTCAAGACAGCCGCAACTTCTGATAATTATGAATTAAAAGAGTGGATTCTATGTATTCCGAGAATTATTGATATTGAAGAAAATTCTTGGTGGTTCAAATGGAAGAAGAAAAAAACAGATGAATACAAAAAATCAGACACCTTCATTAAATTAAAAAATGGCAGTGAATTGATTGACTTATTCAAAGAACAGAATTTATATAACCAAGTTTTTAAAATTGAGGATTCTGTAAAAATTGATGAAATTCATAAGGCAGTAGTTTCAAAACCTTTAGCATTGCCTGAAGAATCTTCTCCCAAAGTTGTTCTATTCAATAATTACACGAAAATATGCGAGCCTTATTATTTAGAGAGGCAAATAGATAAAGATTTTGTTAATTCATTAAAATTGAATAATCTATGGGTATTTGGATATTCTGGAGTTGGCAAAACGACTTTAGTAAACAGAAATTTGTTAATCAGTGATCTAGAATATTGTTCCTGCGACTTAAGCCCTGTTGACATAAAATCTTCATCAGATGTACTAGAAGAAATTTTATGCAAAATTGAAGGCAAGTTCAATATCGAGCGTCAAACCAACGACAATAAAATCAAACAAGTTACCCAAATTCTGTGCAAAGTCGGAAAGAAAATAGTAATTACAATTGATGAACTTTCAGTCAAAGAAGAATGCGTTTTGAAAGAAATTGCAAATGATTTGGTTAAACTTGTTACTCATTTCAATAACTCAGCCACAGAATCAGAGGAATTAAAATTTGTTGTATCTACGATTTCAAATCCGAAAGAAATTATCGAAAACAAATCAAAGGCAGGTGAACATTTTCAGTATCTAAATTGTAACAATTGGTCAGTTGAAATTGAAAACCTTTTTGAAATTTTATCGAAATCACTAAATTTGAATTTGTCAGAATCCAAAACTAGAATACTAGAATCTTCGCAAAATTCACCAAGGATATTGAAATCTATTTTTAGAAAAATTGTTGCGTCAAATAATTTAAATGTTATTGCAGTTGAGCAGTCAATTAAAACAGTTGAATCTGAATTAGTTAATTAATGGAAAAGACTTTAAAAAAATACACAACAATACCGGAGCTTCTATATGTCAATAGAAACGCTGACAGTCAACTAAAGGGAATAATTGATGATATGCAGCGTCCGGGATATGTTCTTGTTGCTCGGCAAATGGGTAAAACTAATTTGCTTTTCAATGCCAAAAGAACTCTTGAAAACGAAAATAGACTATTTGTGTATGTTGATTTATCAAACCATTTTGACAATGAAAGAGATTGCTACAGAAATATTATTGATAACATTATTGAGCCGAACATAGGTTTGTTTGAATCTATAGAAGGTGAAATTGAAAAAATAAGAGCTAATAATATACAACCACACAACGAATATTCAAGAAGTTTGAGAATCATTCTAAATAAGTTTGAGGGCGATATTGTAATAATATTAGATGAAATTGATGCTTTGAAAAGCGTTGATTATTCGGACAATATTTTCGCTCAAATCCGAAGCAATTACTTTTCCCGAACCAATTTTCCTGAATTTGAACGACTTACTTATGTTCTTTCTGGAGTTGTTGAACCTACAGAACTGATTAGAGATCGAAATAAATCTCCGTTCAACATTGGTGACAAAATTTATTTAGATGATTTCACAAAAGATGAACATAATGATTTCATTGAAAAAAGTAAATTAAAAATTCCTCAAGAAATTTCCGATGAAATTTTCAATTGGGCTAAAGGAAATCCAAGAATCACTTTTGACGTATGTTCTGAAATAGAAACCTGTTTCTTGAACGGTGAAGAAATTAACAAAGATTTATTAGCGAATATTGTAAAGAGAAAATATTTAACAACTTTTGACTTAGCCCCTGTTGACCACATCCGTGAACTTGTAAAAACAAATAAACCAATTAGAAAGGCAATCAGCCAAATTAACAAAAAACAATCTTTTGAACTAAGTGATGAGATCAAAAGAAAATTATATTTGTATGGAATCATTGACTCTAAATTCAACCAAGAAACCAAAATCAAAAACAGAATAATCGAACAAAGTTTGTCTGAAGAGTGGATTAAATCCGTGGATAAAGAACAAATTTTTACTCTCGCAAATGGATTTGTGAAGTATGAAAATAGAGAGTTTAATGACGCTATTGAAATATTCGACAATATTTTAATGAACACCGATTCTTCTAAAATTGATGTCGAAACCTCCAATTACCTTTCGGGAATGTCATATTATCGGCTACTAGATTTTGATAATGCAGTTGAATATTTCGCTAAAGAATATTCAATGGAAAACTATATTGTCGATGCAAAACTGTATTTGGGTGTATGCAAACTTGCTACTGGTAAGAGGGAAGATGGTATTTCTCTACTAGAGGAATGGACGAAAAAAGAAACGAACACTGGTGCTTATTTCAATGCTCTTCTAAATCTAGCAATAAACTTGGACGATAGAGAAAGGGCGAAAAAAATTCTTGATAAATTATATCAATCAACCTTTATTGCCGATAATAAAGATCAAAATTTAGAAGAAGAGGATTTAATAGAATATAGAACATTATCTTTGTACTATCAGGCAGAAATACTTGTCAGAGATTCTAAAATAGAAGAAGCCTTAATTAAAATAAACGAGGCATTAAAAATAGCTAACAAATCACTTTCTTTATTCGTTATTTTCTATAAATATATTTTAGAAAGTGAGAAGGATGAATCGCTAAAAACACTTTTAGTCAATAATATAGTAGATAATAACTTGAATTTTGACCAAAAAAATTCCTATCCAATAAGTTTTAATGAAAATTTATTAAATACATATCTAGATTTTGTCTTCGATGATGCAGATTTGTATTTGTTTGAAAGACTTCTCAAATATTCAGTTGAAAAATTACTTCCTAATCTGAGTAAATGTGAAGTAGTTTACAAAACTGTTTTGAGATCAGAGGAAAATCGGTTAAAACTTTTGGATTACCTTCTCCAGTTTGAGGAGGAGTGTGATGAAGACCTTCTAATCAATATTTATTGGCAATTAGCCTATAATAATTCCAAGAATCAGAAAAAATATTTTGAATTTTTTGATAATTACTTTAGTTTGCTCTCTAAAACAAATAGATTGACTGCGGATGATATTTATTTGTTTGCATTAAGTATAAGGCTCCGTTATGAGAAAGAAAATTTTACCGAAGCCATTAAGCTATTTAAACTTATAGAACCTAAACTTTCCAACATTAATGACGAAAATCTAAAGTTGGAGTCAGCAATTATTTTTTACTGGTGTGCTATTTCTTATTTCAGAATTAAAGATAGGATCAATGCTAAAATTTATGCAGACACAGCATTAGAAATAATATCTAAATCAAATAAAAAACATACATCTATGATGGATGAAAAAGGCTTAATGATAATTGCAGATCAGTTACGCCAAGTTAGAATTTCATCAACTGTGAATCAACCTGTAATAGTCAATAGAAAATACGGCAGAAACGATAAAGTAAAAGTGAAATATCAAGACGGCAGAGTCATAGAAAATAAATATAAAAAAATAGAATCAGATATTCTTGCCGGTCGTTGTGTAATCGTAGAATAAGTATAAAAGTTTTGAAATTACCTGATTTTGTTAAATCAGACAAAATTAAGAATGTCTTTCACGCTCAAGCCAATGCTCGCCCGCAACGCTTTAAGTTCGACTTACGGCAAGAATATTGCGATCAATCCGTATCAAGGCTGCGTGTTCGCGTGTGAATTTTGTTCGGCGATCAAGATGAATTTTTTTACCGGTCGCACGACGGAAAAGTGGGACAAAACCGGCTGGGGTTCCTGGGTTGATTACAAAACGAATATCGTCGAACTGCTGCACAAAGAACGCGATAAAGTCAGAAAATCGAAAATTTATTTCGGCAACGCGACCGATATTTATATGCCGATTGAGCGGAAACTCGAACTCGTGCCGCCGATTCTGGAGTTTTTTTTGGACAATCCGCCGCTCGAACTCGAAGTGCAGACGCGCGGGACTTCGCGCGATGTCGCCAGAGATATTCCGCTGTTGCAGGAATTGGCGAAAAAAACGAGCGTCTTGGTCAGCTACTCGATTCACACTGACCGCGACGACGTGAAAAAGATTTTCGAGCCGAAAGCACCGAGTTTGATTGAACGCGAACGCGGTTTGAAATTATATTTTGACGCGGGAATCGCAACGCGGCTGTCGTGTATGCCGATTTTGCCGCTTGATCCCGAAAACTACGCGGCACGGTTTGCGCCGTATATCACGAAGCGCGTCTGGATCGCTTCGATGAATCATAAACAATTGACGCAGGAGCTTTTCCGCGAACATTTTCCTGAATGGCTCGACGAACGCCACGTTGAGAAAATAATGCGGCAGACTATCGAAGAATTTGAAAAACGCGGTGTTAAATCTTTCTACAATTCACTGAATCCGCAGGCAAAACGCGAGCGATGGGAAAGGCGCGAGGCAAAAATTACGACGCGGAAAAATAAGATCAAGCCGGAAACCGTCAGAAAAATTGTCGAAGAAAATAATATTCAGCCGTCGCTTTTTGATTGAAATAATGTCAAAACAGATTAGAAAGTGTTTCTAATCTGTTTTAGTATAAATCACTTCGCGCCCAAAACCTGTGCGACGGTTTCTTTTTTCAAGCCCTTGCCGTTTTTCTTATTATAATCCGACAGTGAAATTTGCGGGTCGCGCCAAGCGTCGAGATATCCGACCTGGTGGACGCACTGAATCGTGCAGGTCGGAGCGCACCATTTTTCGGTGATGTATTCGCGGCGCATATCGGAATGCGTGTATTCGTGCAGAGAGATTCCGGGCGTTCCGCGCTGCTGTGAACACCAACTGACGATTCCGGCTTCGTCAACGTAGAGATAACGCGCACCGGCGCGGCATTTCCAGTCATATTCGCCGCCGTCAACCAGTTTGTCCTGAAACCAGTTCCAACGCGCATAACTGCTCGCGCCTTTGGCTTTTATTTCTTTGTAAACTTCCTTTTCGCGGGGCGTTAAACCTTTGTTCAGCCCGTCGCTGTCGTGAATGACACCGACGGTTGAAGAAAAGCCGAGTTCGCGGGCGCGGTTGGCGATAAGCAACGCTTCGTCCGGGTTTGCCACGCCGCCGCCGACGACCGAATTGATGTTGACTTTAAATTTCGCGTGTTCGGCAAGATTTTTCAGTTTGCCGTCGAGAACTTTCAGACTCTTTTTGGAAACGTCGTCCGGGTTGACGTTATCAATCGAAATTTGCAGATAATCCAAACCCACTTCGTTTAGTTTTTTGATCTTTTCAGGCTGAAAATAATAACCGTTGGAAATAAGACCGGCAATCATTCCGTGATAGCGAATGCGGTCAATAATCTCGTAAATCTCCGGGTGCATCATCGGTTCGCCGCCGGAAATCGTAATCACCGACGAGCCGAATTCGGCGAGTTTATCAATTCGTTTGAGCATTTCGCCAATTTCCACCGGGTCTGACGTTTTGTCGTATTCGTTGCAGTAAGTACAGGCGAGATTGCACCGCCGCATCGGGACGATGTGAACAAGAACCGGATGTTTGGTCGAAGCAAACGCTTTGATTGTGTGTTTCACGCCGCGCGTAAACCGGCTGAAACTGCTTGCCTTTGGCATTATTAATCAACTCCTGAAAATTCAAATCTATATTTAACTTGAAATTATAGTTTTTATCCTGCGTCTTTTCAAATTTCAAACAAAAGGCTCCGGCTTTTTGCGCCGAAGCCTTTTTTTAGCTGACTTTTAAGAATTTCTAACCTTTGACAATATTCGTTCCTTTCGGCAAATCCACTTTAAAAACAGAGGCTTTTATAGTCGTGTTCTTTTGCAGATTGCTAAGCAAAACAGTGGTCGTGTCGTTGTTACTTTCTACGATTTTTATTTGCAAAGGCATACCATTGCCGTCAACCCACATTTCAGCAGATTTGAATTTGTAGGCTCCGGCGTTTTTCGGTGTCATTTCCAGGTGCCAGGTCGAAATCCCGCCGTTTACTTTCTCTTCACCGATGTATTTAATATCAAAATTATCTTTCAACTCACTTCTCGACATACTGATAAATGAAAACAAGTTATTAGCTTTTCCATTTCCTTTCGCGTCAGAAGCGTTTCCGGTGATCGCCTGCTTGCGGCGCGGCGTATAAATTACATATTGTTTATTAACAACTGCTAAAGTTTCCTGAACAGGTTTTGTCCAATCAATTCGCACGAGGGCATCACGTCCTTTTGCCGGCAAATAAACTGCCGTGCCTTCTGTGGTATCTCGCGTATCGAGCTGCGGATTGTATTTGACCATCGTGACGCTTGTTTTCAACGATGTCAGACTGGTTCGGTGGGATTCCATCCTTTTAAGAATGTCATTTATCTGCGCTTTCGTTTCGGTTACGGCAAAGGCACTAAAAAATATTGCTAATATTATTGCTGCAAAACTAAATCTAAATAATGTTTTCATAAAAATTATAACTTCGTGTAAATTTCAGGTCGCGGATTTCAGATTTTTAACAATGAGCAGTCTTTAACTTGAAATCTAGAACGTTTTCAGCGGATTTCGATTTCGTAGATAGTTTCGCCGTCGGCATTTTTCTTTTCCTGCCAATCTAATATTTCCGCGTTCGGGTTTCCGCTTAAATCCTTTACCCGTCTGTCCATCACGGCTTTGTCGGGCGAAAAATCTCTGGCTTTGACGATCAGCCGTGCTGTTTGGGTTGCCAGTTTTTCCCTTTTTTCAAACCAAGACTTCGGCGTTAAGAAAATAAATGCGACGATCAGCAGACAAAAAACCAGATACGGCGTTGATTCGCGGTCGTATTGCCAAAGAATAAATTTTTTGAACACACCAAACATTTCGATTAATAATCAATTGAACAACGAATTTTTGTCAAGAGCAATTGCGAATTCCAAATTCCAGATTCCAGATTGTATCTTTTGTAACGGCAATTTTCTAGAAATACACTTTTCGCTTAACTGCTAAACTTCAAAACTACTCAAATTTGGAATTTGGAATCTGGAATCTGAAATTATTCTTCTACAATCCTGCCGTCTGACATATTTACAATGCGGTTGCAATTTTCCGCCGCATCCGGGTTATGGGTAATCATTATAATTGTTTGCCCGTAGCGTTGATTGAGTTCTTTGAACATATCAAGCACAATATGCGAGTTTTCCGTGTCTAGATTGCCGGTTGGTTCGTCCGCCAGAATGATCGCCGGATTATTGATGACGGCACGCGCCAAGGCGACTCGCTGCTGTTCGCCGCCAGAGAGTTCGAGCGGTTTATTGTTCATCTTGTTTTCGAGTTTCAGCATACTCAAAACTTCGCGCCGCCGTTCCGCGCTGCCGCCGTTGCCCGAATGAATTCTCTCAGCCAAACGCAGATTGCCGTCCGCCGTCAAAGTTGGAAAAAGGTTAAATCGCTGAAAGACGAAACCAATTTTGCGGCGGCGAATGTCGGTGCGCTGCGCGTCGGAAACTTTTGACAAATCTTCGCCGTCAATGATAATTTTACCGCTCGTCGGTGACAAAAGACCGCCCAAAAGATGAAGCAGTGTAGATTTGCCGCAACCGGACTGTCCCATTACGGCGACAAATTCGCCCTGCTTGATGTCGAGCGAAACGCCGCGTAAAGCGTGAGTTTCCACTTTCCCGATTTTATATATTTTTGATAGATTGTCGGTTTGCAGGATTGTCTTCATAACGCTTAATCTTCAATGTCCAATCGTCAATCGTTGTTTAATATCCGAGTATTTATCAGCAACTTTCGCCGCAGCGATTTGCTATTTGCGATTGACGATTGGTGAAAAAAAGATTTACTTGTTTCGTGCCGCCGCTTTCTGCTGTTCACTTTTTACCGTTTGACCTTCCGCACTTTGCAGTTTTTTATCAAGGTCAACTTCTTCGAGGTTCCAGCTGTTTTTCAGCACAAAGGCTTCGGTCGGATATGTTTTGCCAATTGCAACATCTTCGGGCGATTGGTAAGTCAGCCGCATTTTATACTTTTCTTTCGGGCGCGTGACTTCGATGCGAAGCGGCAAATCATTATACTCGCCCGTGTCGGTCAAACTTCCTGTATTGCCGTATACGATGTCGGAATCTATCTCGCCTTTTATATCAAAAATTTGCTGGCGGGCGAGTCTGACGCTCCCAACCCGGTCAAACCAAAACCTTCTGACAATCGTCACACTTCCATCGTCATTTTTGTGAAGTTCGTCGAGCAGATAATAGCCGCGCAGAACTTTTCTTAGAGGCGAGTTCTTCTGCAAATCCAAATTTTCTTCCTGCTGCAAAATTGTGCTTTCGACATAGACGTTAGCAACAGTATCAATCGGGCGCATCAGCATCGCATCGGTAAAATGCTGCGGACGCAGATTGGCGAAAACATTGACGTTTTTCTTTAACTGCTTGCCGTCTTTGTCAAATTCCATTTTGCTGACTTCATCCTGCAAAGCGGAATAATCGGCATCATTCGTGCCGACGACAAATTTTTTGTATTTTCCGCCCGCGCCGTCTTCCAAAATCGCCACGCGAAACTTTTCGCCGTTCGAGGTCATCTGCGCGACATCGGTTTTAATTACGGGAACCTGAACTTTTAACAAAATGTTTGCCGGACGCTGCACGACTATTTCCCCGTCGGCAGTTCGATATTTTTCCGCAATTCCGCTTTCCGCATAAGAATTATCTTCAAATTTCAAATCCATTTTGGCACGCAGCGAATCTACTTTGGCAAAATTGGCGACTTGTTCGATCAGCCGATCTTGAGTTACATCTTCAACTTTGAGCAGCGTCGGTCTTTTGTCTTTCGTTTTAATAATGCCGCCGACGCATCCGCTCAAAAGGAGTGCGAAAAAAGTCAAGATAATGCAGTATAATTTTAATGAATAACTTTGTTTTAACATCAGTCGAATGAGATGTTTTCGGATAGATGGATGTTGTCCTAAAAAAACTCTCGGTAAATCTTTATAATATTGGTAACCTAAAATTCAAACCAAGACGTGAATAATATCACGCGGGATGGTTTTGTCCTAACAAACAAAAGACGCAGGGGAAAAGCATTTTGCTCCTCAGCCCCGCGTTTTGAGTGTCTTTAACGTCTTTTTTGTAAGCGATCAGCGGTTGAACATTCCCGAACCGCGTGTTAGGTAATCCTGCATCGTAAAGGCGAACATAATCGCCAGCCAGAAAAATCCGGCGAGTGCAGTCAGCCAAATAAGTTTTGAACTCCACCGAACGTGCATAAAAATCAGTGCAACGAATGACATTTTGGTGAAAGCAATCAGCAATGCCAACAATGTGTTTGCGCCCGCAAAAATAAAATCGAGGTCGAAACGTGCGACGACCGAAGTCAGAATAGTTCCGACGACCAAAACGCCGAAAACTAATAAATACAGGGGAATCGAAACGATATGATGTTCCGCATGGTCGTGTTCTTCGTGGTTTTCGTTATATTGATGTTCCATTGTCTAGTGTCCTCCTCCGTGCAGGAAATGTCTGCCGAGCAAATAAAGCAGCGGGAACAGGAAAATCCACACGATGTCAACAAAGTGCCAATACAGACCGACCATTTCGACCGGCGCGTAATAATCGGGCGTAAAAGTATATCGCCAGGCTTTCCACAATAGCCATAACATAATGCCCAACCCGATAATCATATGGAGAGCGTGGAGGGCGGTCATCGCAAAATAAATCCAGAAAAAGATGCGAACTTTGTCCTGAAATTTAGCCTGACTGATTTCGCCGTTCGTCATATAAGCGAGTTTTTCATTGTCAGTCAGGTAACCTTCCGCCAGTGCTTTGTCTGCCAGAGAGGTATCTTTCCAAATGAAATCGCCGCGCGGATTGATGTATTCTTCTTCGTGTTCACCAACGTGTTCGCCCGTCTTGGCAGTGTCGTTTTCCCGTGGTACCTGCGGATTTGTCTCCACACTGTCAGGGAATCCCAACGAATTTCTTCTCCGCGATTCCGGGTCAACCGAATATTTTTCATCTTTTGGAAGAATCTTTTTATCGGTTCGCGCATTCAAACCGGTGATCGGAACGATGCCGTCTGCATATTTTTCCGCGTATTCATACGCTTTCACGCCCAGAAACATAGCACCGAAAATCATCGTGACAATAATAAAAATAACCTGCGCGTTGCGCTTGCCGAGCTGCGCGTAATGAACCGCTAAAGCCATTGTCAAACTACTGACGATGAGAACGAGAGTGTTCGCCATTCCGAGCCATTCGTTCAAATGGTTACTTCCGGCGGCAAAAGCCATCGGATATTTTGAACGGAAAACTAGGTAAACGGTGAACAGTCCGCCGAAAAACATAATTTCCTGAACGAGAAACATCCACATTCCGATTGAATCGGACTCTGCCTGCTGTTTCATATCTTCAAACTGGTGTTGAAGACCGGGCTGATGATAGTGTTCGTGTGTGTCGTCGTGTACCATTTTTTTCAAGTTATGAACAGATAACGACAAAACGCGGTTGAATTGTTTTTTGCGTTTCGTCGTTATCTATTGATTAAACTACCGGTGCTAAAATTTCTCTTCTGGCTTCTTCCATATCCAGACCGTTTTCTTCACCGAATTCGTAGGCTTCCCAGGTAACAATCGGCGTTTGTTCAAAGTTCTCGGTCGGCGGCGGCGAAGAAGTACGCCATTCGAGACCCGGCAGCATCCACGGATTAGACTCCGCCTTTGCGCCGAAAAATATTGAATATGTCAGATAAATCAAAGGAATTATTAAACCAATTGCCAAAATAGATGCACCCGCTGTCGAGAAAATATTCAAGACCTGAAACTCCGGCGGATACGAAGCGTAGCGGCGCGGCATTCCCATATAGCCGAGAATAAACTGCGGGAAAAACGTTAGGTTAAACCCGACAAAAATAATAATCGCGGCGATTTTGCTCCAGAACTCCGAGTAAACTTTACCGGTGATTTTCGACCACCAGTAATGAAGACCGCCGAGGTATGCCAACACTTGTCCGCCGACCATTACGTAGTGGAAATGAGCGACGATAAAATAAGTGTCGGTCAAGTGAACCGTCAAACCGAGTGCGCCGAGGAAAACTCCCGTCAAACCACCGATCAAAAACAGTCCGATAAAGAATAAACCGTAAAGCATCGGCGTATCATAAGAAATCGAACCTTTGTAAAGCGTTGCGCCCCAGTTAAAAACTTTAATCGCCGAGGGGACGGAAACCACCATTGTCAGGAACGAAAAAACGAGTCCGGCGTAAACCGATTGTCCGCTGACGAACATATGGTGTCCCCACACGAGAAAACCGAACACGGCAATCGCTATCGAAGAAAACGCGATGAATTCGTAACCGAAAATCTTTTTGCGCGAGAAATTTGAAATCAGCTCCGAGACTACGCCCATTCCCGGCAAAATCATAATGTAAACCGCCGGGTGCGAATAGAACCAAAACAAATGCTGAAACAAAATCGGATCGCCGCCGATTGCCGGGTCAAAAATGCCGACGTGTGCAAGGCGTTCCAGTGCCATCAATAAAATCGTAACGGCGATTACCGGCGTTCCCAAAATCATCACCAACGACGTCGCATAATGCGCCCATACGAATAAAGGCATTCTAAACCAAGTCATTCCTGGCGCACGCATCGTGTGAATCGTCACGATGAAATTTAGTCCCGTTAGAATTGACGAAAAACCGTTGATAAAAATTCCGAGTCCGACCAACATCACGTATCCGTTGGAAAATGTCGTGCTGTACGGCGTGTAGAAAGTCCAGCCGGTATCAACGCCGCCTTGCAGCAATGCAAAAAGCGTCAAGCCGCCGCCTGCCATATAAAGATACCAACTGAGCAGGTTAATGCGCGGAAACGCCAAATCCTTCGCGCCGATCATAATAGGTATCAAAAAGTTACCCAGAATTGCCGGAATTGACGGGATCAGGAAAAAGAAGACCATAATGACCCCGTGCTGGGTAAAAACACGGTTGTATGTCGCCGACTGCAGCAAATCGCTCTCCGGTGTCAAAAGTTCCAAGCGAATTAATGAAGCGTAAACACCGCCCAACGCGAAAAATGCCGAAACCGTCAATAAATATAGTATTGCAATTCGCTTATGATCCTTCGTTAAAAGCCACGATCTTGCCGTAGTGCCATTGGTCAAATAATTTACCTTTGGCTCAGGCTTAATATTTCCAATATTTAGAGCATTTACATTTTCCATAACTATTTACTACCTTAATAATCCTCTGTATTTGTATAAAACTTAATTATTTTTCTTTCCCGTCGTCTCCGGTTCGCTTGGCGGAGCATTCGGATTGCTGCCTTGACTAGTCGCTCCGCGGTCGGCTCGCGGCGCAACTAAACTGTTTGTATTACCCGCTCCCGAATTTGTCATATTGCCGCCGGAAGTAGTGTTTACGCTGCTATTTGTAGTGCTGCTCGTCGCTCCCGTCGTCATACTGCCGCCACCCTTATTGGTGCTTAGTGATTTTACGTATGCGACAAGCTGAACCAATTGTTCTTCCGTCACTTGACCTTTGAAAGTCGGCATTATCGGCTGATAACCTTCGACGATTTGACCGGATGGGTTGATAATCGAATTGCGAATATACTCTTCATCCGCTGTCACCGTTTGCCCATTGGTCAATTTGACCTGTGAACCGAACAAACCTTCGAGAACTGCGCCGCGCTGATCTTTTCCTCCGGCGTGACACGAAGCACAGCCGAGTTTGTTTTCAAACAAATCTTTTCCCGCCTCGACCGGTGTTTGTCCCGAAACACTGCCGCCCAGCCAGTTATCAAAATCACGCTGTTCCATCACATACACCCAACCGCCCATTCCTGAATGATTTAATCCGCAGTATTCAGCGCAGAACAAATGATATTTACCCGGTTTTGTCGCGTTAAACCAAATTGTTGAATAACGTCCCGGCACTACGTCCGCCTTTGTTCTAAATGCTGGAATATAAACGTCGTGCAGAACGTCTTCGGTCGTCATTGTTAATTTTACGTTGCGACCGACCGGAACGTGCAGTTCATTGATTTCTCTTTGACCTGTTCCGTGTTGAAACTTCCACATCCACTGTTTTCCGACGACGTAAATTTCCATCGCTTCTGCGGGCGGACGATACTGGTTGTAATAAACAACTGCTCCGCCGAGAAAAATGGTCATTGCGATGACGAAAGGAATAATTGACCAAACTGTTTCCAATGCAATCGAGCCGTGTATTTCCGCACCGTTGGCAAATTTCTCCTTCGCCCGATATTTGACGAAGAAGAATACTATCGCCGCCACAATACCGACGGTGAAAAATGCACTGATCGCCAAAAGATAAAAATATAAACCGTCCACCTGCCACGCAAAACTGGAAGCCTGTTCGGGAAATAGTGGAACCCACGATGTATTCTGTTGCATAATCTTAAAAATTAGTCTTTTGTCTTTTGTTTCGGCACTTTGAACTCCGCACCCGGCACCTGCCAAACTAATCTAACTTAAACCTGCCGCCTTTTTTTTATTGCTGCGCCAGAAAATAAAGAACATTACCAAAAGACCGATGATCGTTGCGACTCCTGCTAATCTAATCACTCTTAAAATCGCCAATCCGTATTTTCCGGTCGCCGGATCATAATGAAAACAGTATAAATAAAGCTGTTCAGCCGGATTGCCGATCTTGCTCTGTGCCGAATCCATAATGCCGAACTTCAAATCCTTCGGCGCGTAATCAATTCCGTAAAAGTAACGCGAAAGTTTTCCTTCCGGTGTCAAAATCATAATTCCGCCCGCGTGTGCGAACTGATTGGTCGCTTCGTCAAACTTATAGTTGTATCCGACCGCTTTCGTCACCTTATCAATGTTTTCCTGTGTTCCGGTTAAAAAATGCCAGCCGTCCGCCGTTCCTTCGTGTCCGTATCTCACCACATAACTCGCCTTTTTGTTCTTAGCCAAGTCCGGCTTATCGTTTTCCCGCGCATCAAAACTAATGGCGATTACGTCGAAGTCTTTACCGGCATCAAATGAAGTTCCTTTTAGAGAGCCGGTTAATCCGTTCAGGACTTCGTTACACAGCATCGGGCATTCGTAATAAACGAGAGCCAGAACGACCGGTCTTCCGCGGTTGAAATACTTTTCGAGACTGACCGTCTCGCCGTTGTCGTCCTTAAACTGCGCGTCAAGCGGCAGCTGCCCGTTAAGTTTTTGTTCGATGCCGACGTTCTCCAGGGTTTTCGGCATCCCGTTACTCGTTCCCGCTTCACTCGGATCATACGTTTTCGGCGAATAAAGCGGCGAATTGTAATGTTCCGTCTTCTGCGCCGAAATGATATTCGGCATTAACAAAATACTCAAACTAAATAAAAGTGTCAGTTTCAAAACTGCTGAAATGGCTGAACTTTTCTTCATTTTATACCTCAATTCAGGATCGAAATTTATTTTTTCATCCTTTAATAATTCTTTATCTTCTTACGTCTGAGGCAAGCCGCCCCGCGCTCGAAAGTGAAACCAGCGAACGTGATTTTTCTAATTCTTTTTGCTCGCTTTCGTTTTTTGCAACCTGTGCGTTTTGCTGAATCAGCTTATCTTTCGCCTCGTCAATCGGCAGCGAAATCACGGTTCCCGTATTCGGGTCTTTTTGTCCTTCCGCCCAAACTTTTTCCCACTGTTGGTGGAGTTCACGATATTCCGATTGCGGTGCTTTCAATTCCAAATTGACGTAACCTTGCGGCGACTGAACACCGAACCCCGGCGCACCTTGCAAACGCGGCTCCGGCGGGAGACGTTCCTCTGAATTCATCGTCATCGGATTTTTCTGATCTTTCGATGCGACCGCTTGCTCTTCCATTATGTTTTGCAAAAAGAACATTAAACCGAAAGTCACGACAATCAATAAAAACAGTCCCCCGGCAAAGTAAATAATCCCTTTTAATCCGATGAGATTTGTCTCATAGGGTTTGTCAAAATCTACGTAAGTTTTTTCGTGTTTAGCCATATTTTTTTTAATTCAATGTTCAAGGTTCAAAGTTTCGGATTTTAAGCTGAAATTTGAAGACTAAAACCTCGAAACTAAAACTCTTAATGTTCTTTCCCGTGTTCAATCGCATTTTCCAAAAACGGGTCGTTGATCGGAATAAGCGGGCGTTTCATCAATTCACCGAAGAACCACCACAGCCAAATTCCCCCGACCGCAACGGGCGCGACAATATCCATCCAACTAAAACTCTGCAAAAACGCCGCTTCCTGTCCGTGCATTCCGATTCTCGGACTCGGACCGATCAGATAGTACATATCAACCAATCTGAAAAACAGAATGAAGATGGCTACTTTCATTAACCATTTGGCATTTCTTTTCAAATCGCGGTTCAGCAAAACCAAAAATGGAAATGCAAAATGCAGAATTATCAGTATTACACCAATAACGCCCCACGTTCCCTCAGACCGTGCCAAGTACCATTTCGTTTCTTCGGGTATGTTTCCCGACCAGATAATCAAATACTGGGAAAAATTGAAATATGCCCAAATCATTACGAGCGCGAGCATCAACTTCCCGATGTCGTGAAAATGACGTTTTCCCAAGATGCGATTTAATGGGGCTTTATCGGAAAGTGCCGCCATCACCGCTACCATAAAACAGAAGCAACTCAAAGCCCAACCGGCGACAAAAAGCAGTCCCCAAATAGTCGAAAAGAAGTGTGGATCGAGGGTCATCGCCCAATCAATGGCGGCAAAACTGACAACTATTATGTAAAGAACCAATCCTGGACCTGACACTTTCGTTGACATTTCCAAAAAATTGGTGGAATCTGCGTAATTACGGGTTTGATCTTGCTGCCCCGACCATTTATTGAGAAAAAATGCTATTAGAGACAACAAACCCAAATACAAAATGGCGCGGAATATCCACCACGGCACATTAAGAAACGGCTGCCTCCATTGAGAGACTGCATCGTTCAAATGCGTCCATTCATACAATGAACTAACGCCAATCAAGATCGGCAAAAACAAGATAAATAATAGTGGAAAAATTGTCCGCGAACCGGCTTCGACAAAACGGCGAATAACTACTCCCCACGCGCCGCCGGTTAAGTACTGCAAAAGCAAAACGCCCAAACTGCCGATGCCGATGCCGCCCCAAAAAATGAAGCCCAGCAGCCACGAACGCAATCCCTGCTCGACATTAAAAAAAGTGCCGATTGCCCAGACAATCGTAAAAATACCGCCGACACCGAGTGCCAGTGTTCGCCAGCGATTAAGCAGTTCTGCCGGTGCCTGAAAGTCCGCTGCGTTGAATCTCGATTCCGTCATCTTTATTGTTTGCCTCCATTTGTCTTAGGAAGCGGCGCGACCATTGTTTTTGTCGTATTTCCTTCGTTTGTTGTCGCAGCCATTGGTAATTCACTCATTCCGTTCGGGCTTTGACTGATTTGTAATGCCCGGATATAGGCGACAATCGCCCATCGGTCAGCCGGCGGAATTTGTGATGCATAGCCGTTCATTTTGCCCCACCCGTTAGCAATGACATCGTAAAAATGTCCGTCCGGTGCATTCTTCAAGCGATCATCGTGATATGTCGGCGGCGGCGAAAATCCACGCCGAACAATCATTCCGTCACCTTTTCCGACCGGACCGTGACAGACGATACAAAAAACTTTGTATCGCTGTTCGCCGCGATCAAGCAGTTCCTTCGTCAACGGCACGGGACTTTTTTCAATAGCGTCGGGGAAACTGGAAACAACCGTGTTTCCAACAGCATTAACTGTGCTTTCAACGGGTGCAGTCGTTCCTGCATTTTCTTTTTTGCCCATGTAGAAGGCTTTGTCTTCACGCAGATAGCCGCGGGCGACCGTGCCTTCCGGCAAATCTCTCATTGCTTTACCGTCAGAGAAAAAGTCGCTCTTCTTAAATGCTTTGTAGCGCGGCTGATCCTGCATATCGTAACGACAGCCGACGGACAGCAGACAGAAGGCAGTCAGCAGTAAACAGAAGGCTCCCCGTCTGCCGACTTTCGACTTCGGACTTTGAATTTTGGATTTACTCGTCAACATCAAATACCTCCTGAGCATTCAAACCTTCCATAAAACTTCTCGTTGCCTCATAATCAAATTGCGGGTCTTTTGTTTCAATCAGAAGGAAAAACTTCTCTCTCGTTGCCAGCGCAAAACGCGGCACATTGAATACCGGATGATACGGCTGCGGCAAACCATTCAAAAGAAGCATTCCGAAAACCGCTACAAACGCCGAAAATAGAATTGTCAGCTCAAACATCGGGACGATAAACGATGTCAAACTAAAGAACGGGCGACCACCGACAATAATCGGATACTCAAAAACGTGAACAAAAGTCGTCAGACCGAGACCGGTCAACAATCCAGTGATGCCGCCGCCCAAAACCAAAAAAGGTAAAATACTTCTTTTCACACCGAGAGCTTCATCAATTTCGTGAATCGGAAAAGGCGAAAAAGCGTCGGTTTTGGTATAGCCCGCATCGCGTACTCTCCGCGCCGCATCAACCATCTGCGTCGGCGTGTCGAATTCAGCTAATAATCCGTAAACATTTCTGTCCATAATTTTTTAATGCTTGCAGTCAGTCGTTTTAGGTTGGCAAACGGCTTGACATGGGTGAGTTGCCCTAATGTTCCGTCTGCGGACTTGTGAACTACTGACTGCAATTTCAATTCTATCAAATTTAAGACTTAACTCCCTCTTCTACTTGATTGACATTTTCTTCAAAATCTTGCTGATGACCGTGAACATTAGCGTCCGGCAAAAGTGTTCGCACCTCGAAAATCGAAATTGCCGGCAAAAATCTGACAAACAGGAAAATCAAGGTTATAAACAATCCGAAAGTTCCTATAAACATCGAAATGTCCCAAATTCCCGGGGAATACATCGCCCAGGAAGAAGGCAAAAAATCTCGCTGGAGACTCGTTACAATAATAACGAACCGTTCAAGCCACATACCGATACTGACAATTATTGAGACGACAAAAAGCCAAAACGCACTGCTGCGAACCCTTTTCGACCACAAAGATTGGATTGCAATAACGTTACAAAAGATCAAAAACCAGTAAAACAACCAATAAGGACCAGTCCAAATACGATTTTTTATCATGAAATACTCGTATTCGTTGGCACTGTACCAACCGAAAAAAGCCTCCATAATGTAACTGTAACCGACGATTAATCCAGTTGCCAGCATCACCTTGCCCATATAATCGAGGTGCGTGTCGGTGATAAAATCTTTCAGGTTATACCAGGATCTCAACGGAATACACAAAATCAGCACCATCGCAAATCCCGCGTAAACTGCTCCACCGACAAAGTAAGGCGGGAAAAACGTCGCGTGCCAGCCCGGAAGCTGTGACACCGAGAAGTCGAAACTAACGGTTGAGTGAACTGAAAGAACCAACGGCGTAGAAAGTCCGGCAAGCAGCAAATACGCTATCTCGTAGCGATGCCAGTGTCGTGCCGAACCGCGCCAGCCCCACGACAATAAACCGTAAATGATTTTGAAATACTTATTTTTCGCACGGTCGCGCAGCGTCGCAATATCGGGAATCAGTCCGACATACCAGAATAAAGCCGAAACCGTCGCATACGTCGAAACCGCAAAAACGTCCCAAATCAACGGACTGCGAAATTGAGGCCACATTCCCATCGTGTTCGGATACGGGAACATCCAAAAAGCAAGCCACGGGCGACCCGTATGCAAAAGCGGATACATTCCCGCGCAGGCGACCGCGAACAGGGTCATCGCTTCAGCAAAACGGTTGATAGACGTGCGCCATTTCTGATTTAAGAGCAGTAGAATCGCCGAAATCAGAGTTCCGGCGTGTCCGATACCGATCCACCAAACAAAGTTTATAATCGGAAACGCCCAACCGACCGGTTGGTTATTTCCAAAGATTCCGACACCTTTCGCCAATAGATAGGTGACGCTAATTAATAACAATTGCATTAGAAGAAACCCGATGGCTAAACCGATAAACCAACCGAACGGAGTTCTCTTCTTCAGTGTTATATCGCTGATTCTATCCGTTGCGGTCGCAAAGGTGTGATCACCTTCGACCATCGGCGGATAGATTCTTTTTTTGATGTCTTCTAGGTCTTGCTTTTGAATTCCTTCTACCTTTTGCATAGCTTTTTACCCAAAATTAATGTTCCGACTCCAACGCTTTTTCTTGTGGATTGCCTTCTTTGACTTTCGGCTTGATATAATCCGGCATTTCTATATTCTGGTTTCGCAATGCCGCCAGATAAGTCGTGCGCGGCTGCGTATTCAATTCGTTAAGCAAGACGTAATTTCGCGGGTCTTGCTTTGATTTGGAAACCTCACTTTTGGCATCGTTCAAATCGCCGAAAACAATTGCGTCCGCTGGACAGACCGATTGACACGCCGTCACGATTTCACCATCGCGGATATGCCGCTGATCTTTTTCAGCCTCAATTCTTGCCGACGCAATGCGCTGTACGCAATAGGTGCATTTTTCCATTACGCCGCGACTGCGAACAGTCACTTCCGGGTTTCGCATCAATTTATACTGCGGCGTATTCCAATCCTGATAAAGCAGAAAATTAAACCGCCGCACTTTATACGGGCAGTTATTCGAACAGTAGCGTGTTCCGATACAGCGGTTATAAACCATATCGTTCAAACCTTCCGCGCTGTGAACCGTCGCGTGAACCGGACAGACGACCTCGCACGGTGCCTGCTCACACTGCTGGCACAAAACCGGCTGAAAATGTAGACTTTCGGGATTATTCAAATCCGTGCCGCTGTAATAAGCATCAATACGCATCCAGTGCATTTCACGGCTGCGCTCGACCTGTTCCTTACCGACCACCGGAATATTATTTTCCGATTGACAGGCGGTTACGCAAGCGTTGCAGCCGACACAGGAATTCAGGTCAATCGTCATTCCCCACTTGTTGCCGTTGTATTTGAACCCCGGATACATAGACAGATCGGAAAAGTTTTCCTGCTCTCTGCTTTTAATCTCATTTTCAAAATTATTCGCATCCAGAACGCGCAAAAGATCGCGTCCTTCCATATTGAAATGAGTTTGTGACGAAGCGATTGTTGCCTTTTCGCCGGTTTTGTTAATATTTCCCGTGCCGGACCACACTGCATTGGAGTTACAAACATCGAAAACACTATAACCCAAACCGGTTCCGACCTGCCCGACCTTGGTGCGCCCGTAACCCATATACAACGTAATCACGTCATCCGGCTGACCCGGCGCAATCCACATCGGCACGGGTTTCTTCGTTGTCGCGCCTTCGTAAGTGAGCGTAACGAGATCGGAGAATAGGTTTCCGCCCTTGGTATTTATAAAAGCCGTGCCTTCCGTTCCGCCGATTAACGATTCCGGGTCTCCGCCCTGATTTATACCAAGACGTTTTGCCGTGTTCGGACTGACCAAAGCGACGTTATCCCAAGTAATTTTGGTCAACGGATTGGGCAGCTCCTGCAGCCAACCGTTGTTGACGAATCTTCCGTCGTAAACGCACGGATCAGGCAAAATAATCATTTCCAGTTCGCCACCGGCTGACGTTTTGGGTGCGGCTGGCTGACTCATAAAAGTCGCATTGACCGATACTGATTTTGTCGCCGCCGCCGAATTTGCGATAAATCCTTCGTGAACGGCTTTGCGCCAATTATCTTCAAAACTCTTTCCTGACGTGCCGCCTGTCGTTGCTGCTGCTGGAACCGGAGCCGTTTGCGGCTGACTTCCCGTTGCGGTTACCGTCTGGCTCGAAGCCGATTTCGGCGCGTTCATCGGTGCCGCGTCAGGTGCCGTCGTTACCTGTGCCTTCGTATTGCCCGTTGTCCCGACCGTCGCCGCCATCGTTTTTGAAGCACTGGTAAGTCCCTGTTTCTGCCAATGTTCCATGACGATGTCCATATCCTTTTTGTCAAAGTTTTCCTTGGCAAATAATTGGACGACCTCGTGAATGCTTTTGCTGTCGTAAAGCGGCTGAATCAGCGGTTGAACGATTGAAACCGTGCCGTCGTAAGCGCGGGCATCGCTCCACATCTCGAGAAAATGTTTTTCGGAAACGTGCCACTGGCAAAGCTCGGAAGTTTCGTTAAAGTCTTGTCCGAGATGAACGCGAAGCGGAATTTTCGTCGTCATTCGCTCCTCGTTCAATCTCAAATCAATCGGCGTGTCATATGACGGATTTCCGCCCAAGATGACGAGCATTTTCACCGCACCGTCGTCAATTTCCTTGATAAGCTGCCGAAGCTGGTCAATCTGCGCGACTTCCGCATTCGGCTGAAACGGTTCGATGTAGGTGACGGTCGTACCGACATTGCCGAGCGCGGCATTCATTGCGTGCGCCAGCGCGTGAACCACCGGCGGCTGATTGTCACCGACAATGACGACTGATTTGCCTTTATATGCCAACAAATCCTTTGCCATCAACTGAATCCACTCTCCGTTTTCGGTGTATGTCGAACTCGCTCCCGAAACGCCGAGAGCCGTTGCAATCGCTTTCGCAATTTCCGGCATCTGACTCGGTTTGGCGGCAAGCCGGTGATCGGCTTTTGCCCCCGTCAAACTAACCGTTGTTTCAACCGCGTAAAGCCGGTTCATATTTTTACTTTCTTCGGAATAAGTACGGCTTTTATTGAAATCTTTGATGTAGCGAACATTAAATCCCGAAAAAATATCGGCATCGAGCGACAAGATGCGTTGTGCCTGATCAAATTTATAAATCGCCTGAGCCGGTGCGCCGAATGCCATCTTCGCACCCATCAGCGCGTTGTCTTTGTTAATCGGCTCGTATTGATACAATTTTGCGTTCGGCAGTTCCGAAAGAATTTGATTAAATTGTCCGATCAGCGTCGGTGACGTGACCGTCCGCGTCAAAAATCGCACTCCCGCGCCGCCGTCGGCACGATTTTGCTCGATCCCGCCCCGCAGTTCCGCCATAAAATTCTGCCACGTACGCGGCGTATTGCGATAAACGACTTCTTTTGAGCGGTCAGGGTCGTATATTGACAAAATCGAAGCCTGCGCCAGCACATCCGTTGCGCCGAGACTTTGCGGATGATCGGGATTGCCTTCGATTTTGGTCGGGCGACCTTCGTGCGAGAGCGCGAGAAGTCCGGTTGCCGTGCCGCCGAGCGACATCGCCGTCGCATAAAAAAGCGGTTTGCCGGGAACAATTTCCTCCGGCTGCCGGACATACGGAATGATTTTTTCCGCCGGTTGGATCACGCAGCCGGTCAAACCGGCAAACGCCAATGACGCGCCCATCACTTTGACAAAGTTGCGGCGGCTCAGAGTGTTGTCCCATTCTTCGGCGTGTGCGGGATATTCTTCCTTAACGAATTTTTCAAATTCCGGTGCGTCAACGAATTCTTCAACGCTCCGCCAATATTCTTTTCCGCTTTTTTGGAGAATGTTATCTCGCAATAACGCAAAGTTAGTTTTACTGTCTTTGCTAGGCATTTTTATTTTTGGTTCCTTTCAATTTCAATTTCTATGTTCCGGTTTTCAGATTTCACATATCAATCTAAGATTCGAAATCTGAAGTGTGCAGCTATCTGTGACAGGTTGAACAACTCGTCAACATTTCCTTACTGCGAATTTTATAGTCGGCTTTCAGTTTAAGCCGTTCGTCCGTTGACAAATCGTTGCCGTCCCACGCCATATTGTAAATTTCCGATTTCGGACGAATGAATTTTTCCGGCTCACGGTGGCACGACAGACACCATTCCATCTGTAAAGAACTTTCCTGATAAACAGCGGGCATCGTGTCAATCTGTCCGTGACAGGTCGAACAGCCGACACCTTTCGCAATGTGGATGCTGTGATTAAAGTAAGCAAACTCCGGCAAATCGTGAACCCGTTCCCACTCCAGCGGTTTGCCCGTTCGGTAGCTTTCGCGCACGGGTTCGAGATACGGACTGTCCGACCAAAGTTGGCTGTGACAGTTCATACAGGTCTGCGTCGGCGGGATTCCGGCGGAATACGAAGTTTCAACCGAAGTGTGACAGTACCGGCAGTCAATACCGTCATCACCGGCGTGATGCTTGTGACTAAACTGGACGGGCTGCTGTTTTTCGAGGTATCTGCCGGTCAAATAAGATGACCGCGCAATCTGGGTGTAAACGAAAAAAGCCACGCCTCCCAAAAGTATCGCCACGACGATGCTTATTTTTGCGACATTATTTACTCCGCGATGAAATATCTGTGCCATTTTTATCCTAATTCAAATGTTTATAGCTTATCGAAATTTATAGCAGTCCGAGTCCTAGACCGTTAATGTCTAAGTAATATTAAAAAAATTCAACTATTAATGTTAAGACCCGACTGTAAAATCTTATGTTTTGATTTTACAGAATCTGATAAATTCCGCAAATTCTATTACAAAAATAAAATTTTTCGGGACTTTGTGCAAGTTTTCACTAAATAAGTTTAACTCATAAGCGTCATTAAACTTTCCACTTTATGAAACAATCGGGAATTACGAGTTCCAAATTTCGGATTAAGCCGAAAGAAGCGCGGCACCGATGGCAGGCGCGTTTTCGCCGAGTTCACCTTTCACAATTTCAGTCGTATTGAATGACGGAGCGAATGAAAACTCCCGCGCCCGTTCGATAATTGCGTCGAGAACCAGATTTTCGGCTTGCATAATCTCGCCGCCGATGACGATTTTTTCGATGTTGAGCAAATTTATCACGCCGGCAATCGCCGTTCCAATGTAATTTCCGGTTCTCTCCAGCATCATCCGGGCAAAATCGTCCTCATTCTGCGCCGCCCGTACCAAATCCGGCAGTTTTATTTCCCGTTCATCGAGTCTGCTCAATGATGAAGTCGGGTCCTGGTGAAACCGATTGCGGGTACGCCGCACGATGTTGGCTGAAGAGGCGACATCTTCGAGTTTCAAGCCTTCGGCATTGATGGCGATATGTCCGAATTCACCGGCAAAACCGGACGCGCCGCGCCAAATTTCGCCGCCCAAGATTAATGCGCCGCCGATGCCCGTGCCGAGCGTCGCGTAAAACAAACTTTTTGAATTGCGTCCCGCGCCGACCGTAAATTCACCGTAAGCGGCGGCGTTAGCGTCGTTTTCAATCGTAATTTTCAGTCCGACGGCGGCTTCGAGTTCGTGCAGAAAATCAATCTGTTCGTGTTCGGGAATAAAAGTCGAAAAGGCAATCCGCTTGGTTTGCGCGTGAACGAGACCCGGCACGGCGATTCCGATTTTTTCAAAACCGCCGAACTTGATTTTTAGATCGTTGATAAAGCCGACGAGCTGCGTCAGCGTTCCGTATTCTTTGGAAGCAATGATCTTATTAACGCCGCTGACAGTCCCGTGGCGATTGACACAGACGGCTTTCAGCGCAGAGTCGGAGATTTCCACACCGACGAGTTTTTCCGTGTTTGCAGTGCTTTCGCTCATCACTTTTAAGACTTTACGTATTTATTATTCAGCTTTGAAACTAACGCGATTTTAGACACTCATTTTGAAACTGTCAAACCAAAGTTTGAAATAGAAATACAATCCGGCAAGACAAAATCGTTTGACTGAAATTGTTTTGAAAGGTACTCTTTGATAGTTGTTTTCGTCAAAAATCTTTCACTATGGAACATCCCTTTTACGAATTATTTGAGCAATACGGCATTTACGCCGTTCTCGCCTTGTGTACCATCGAAGGCGACATCACGTTGTTATTGTCGGGGGTTTTATCTCACAGCGCGTTTTTCGGTCCGTTTAGTTTTTTGAAAGTTTATCTATTCGGAACGCTCGGCGGAATGATCGGCGACAACGTGGGTTATGTGATCGGACGGGTTTTCCGCGAAACTATTAAAGATTACGGCTTTTACAAAATGGCGCAACCGCGCATCGAAAAACTGATTGATAAATTCGGCGGATTCGCTATTATCATTTCCAAATATATCTATGGCATTCGCGGCGCGATGTGTATTTTTTACGGGATCGGGAAAATGCCGTATCTGCGTTTTCTGCTGCTCGATGCGATTAGCTGTTCGCTCTGGGTTTTGATTTTGGCGGGTGTCGGCTACTTTTTCAGCGGCGCGATCACCAGTATTATCGGCGATTTTCAACAAATCGGCATCGCCCTGTTTTTTATCGTGATAATCGGCATCATCGCTTTTTATCTGGTCGAACGCTACTGGCTGTCGGAAAAAGTGGAAGACGTAAAGCCGGAGACAATTCACAAAATCGAGGAAAAATTTCACAATATCGAAGAAGTCGCACAGGTCAAACTGCACGATCTCGGCGAGAAACTCCATTTGACGACTCAGCCGAACCGCGAAGAAATCGAGGAAATCAACGAAAACATATCGAAAGAGGAAAAAGCAAAAGCCGCCAATGATTGAACAATCGCAAATTGTTAATTGCCCGTTGTTAATGGTAATATTAGCGGCAATTAACAGTTAATCGTTAAAAATCAAGCAAGTTAAAATATGATAATCGAATCGTCCGCGCCGACCAGAGTTGATCTGGCTGGGGGAACTATTGACATTCCGCCGCTTTTTCTTTTCCATGAGGGCGCAGCAACCGTGAATTTCGCCGTGGATTTAATGGCGCACTGCCGTATCGAAACGCGCGACGACGACAAAATCGTCATCGAATCAATTGATCGCGCCGAAAAATTTGAAACGACGCTCGGAAACATCGGTCAATTGAAAAACGAACCGCGTTTGGAACTGCTCTCGAAACTCATCTATTTTTTCAAACCCGACATCGGATTTACAATGACCACCGAATCGGAAGCCCCGGCAGGTGCGGGACTCGCCGGTTCTTCAACGCTCAACATCGCCTGTATTGGCGCATTAAATGTCTTGGTCGGGCATCGCTACACGCCCGACAGATTTATTCCGATTGCGGCAAACATCGAGACGCAGGTCATCAAAGTTCCCGCCGGTTTTCAGGATTATTACTCGGCGCAATACGGCGGCGCGGCGTGTATTCATTTTCGCTCCGAAGGCATCGAACGCGAAGAGTTGGACATTGACGTGCAAACGCTGACCGACCGCACGGTCGTCTGCTACACGGGCGAACCGCGCAATTCCGGTACAAACAACTGGGAAATTACCAAACGGCATATTGACGGCGACGCGAACACTTTCGAGATTTTTGAAGCCATCCGCGACACCTCGCTCGAACTGCGCGAAGCGTTGCTGGCGAACGATTGGAATAATGTCGGCGAAATCTTAAAAGCCGCTCATCCGCGCCGCAAGAGTTTGTCGCCGAACATCACGACTCCGCAAATGGATTTGTTGATTGCCAAAGCCGAAGCGAACGGCGCGATTGCCGCCAAAGTATGTGGCGCGGGCGGCGGCGGCTGTATCGCTTTCTTTTGCGAAGAAGGACGCAAACCGGATGTCGAAAAAGCACTAGCCGAAGCACCCAATGCCGAAGTTCTGCGCTGGAATGTGTGCGAAGCGGGTTTAACTATCCGCGAACAATAATTTTATAAATTTGCGGCAAACCTGTTTTATTGCTTTTACTTCAAAGCAAGCGTTTGTCTCTCCCCTAAATTTCAACTTGGAGACAAAAATATGAAAAAAACAATTCTGTTCACACTTTTTTCCATTCTGCTTTTCAGCTTTTCCGTTTCGGCGCAAATCGAAAGCGACCGTTATTCATCGTCGCGGCTCGACAATCTGGCAAACCAATTAAAACGCCAAACGGTTGATTTAGCCGACCGCACATCCGAAGATTTGCTTAGAAATGATACAAAAGACCGCCGCGACATCCAAGCGGCATTTCTAGCACAGCAGTTGGATGTGAGCGTTGGACTTTTCCAGCAAATGTCGCGCAGCAACAGCAATAACCGGGCTTCTGACTTACGCGATGCTGCCGGAATTTTGACCGAATTAGCGCGACGCGCACCGAATTACGGTCAAAACAATCGTTTGTGGAGCGACGCGCAAAACACCATCAACGACATCAATCGTGAAATCGGCAGCGGCGGAAATAATGGCGGCGGAAACGGCGGCAACAACGGCGGCAACAACGGCGGTGGCGGTTTTGGCGGCAACAACGGCGGCGGTTCGAGAGTCGGAAGTGTGTTATGGCGCGGCACGGTTGACGACCGTGTTCAGTTGGTTATTAAGGGCGGCAGACTGGACGTTTCGACAATTTCCGGCAGAGCTTACCCGGATGGAAATTACAGCTTTACCTCATCACTGCCGCGCCGCAACGTGAACATCAATGTCAACAAAAGAAGTGGTCGCGGTGATGTTCGAGTGATTCAAGAGCCTGACAGAAACAACGATTATACGGCGATCATCGAGATCAGCGACAAAGACGGCGGTGCAAAAGAATATCAATTGGAAATTAGCTGGCAGTAGGAAGAGAGTTTTCAGATGTTAGATGTCCGATGTTAGTGAAGAAAAATACGATGCCGAGAAAGGTCGAGTATCAATTTTATAACTAACATCTAATATTTAACATCTGACATCTTTTCTTCAATCGCCTTCGTCAGCGACCGAAAAATATCGCGCCCGTCGTTTGAGCCGAGCATTTCTTCACAAGCGCGTTCCGGATGCGGCATCATTCCCAAAATATTTCCTCTTTTGTTGCTGATGCCGGCGATATTGAGAAGCGAGCCGTTCGGATTTGCTTCGTTTGCAGTTTCGCCGTTTTCATCGCAGTAACGAAAAATAATTTGATTATTTTCTTCGAGTTCCGCCAGCGTTTCGTCGTCGCAAACGTAGTTTCCTTCGGCGTGGGCAATCGGAATCGAGAGAATTGCTCCGTTCGTCAATTCGCTGGTGTAAGGCATTTTGTCATTCTCAACCTTGATATTGATGTGGCGGCATATAAAATGCAGATCACGGTTTCGCATCAACGCGCCGGGAAGCAAGCCCGATTCGCACAGAATTTGAAACCCGTTGCAGATGCCGAACACAAACTTTCCTTCTTCGGCAAATTTCTTGACCGCGCTCATCACCGGCGAAAAATGAGCCAGCGCACCGGCACGCAGATAATCGCCGTAGGAAAATCCGCCCGGAACAATGACGGCATCATAACTGCTCAAATCGGTTTCCTTATGCCAGACGAAATCAACCGGCTGCCCGACGTGCTTGGAAATAACGTGATAAGCGTCGTGGTCGCAGTTTGATCCGGGAAAAACTATTACTCCAAATTTCATTGTTTCACCTTTACTTTCGTCCTTCATTACTTGTCCTTTGCCAAAATCCTTCGGTCAAAACATTCAAGTTCAACACTTATAACAAAGGACAAAAGACTAAGAACTAATCTCAACGCGATAATCTTCGATCACCGGATTTGCCAGAACATCTTTGGCAATTTTTTCGACGGCGGCTTTGGCTTCCGTCTCGGACAAATCGGCGTTCAAAGCAATTTCAAAATATTTGCCCTGCCGAATATCCGCGACGTTTTCAAATCCCATAAGTTCAACCGAATGATGAATTGCCTTGCCCTGTGGATCAAGCACACTCGGTTTTAATGTCACATAGACTTTTGCTTTCATTAAATTTCTCCAAAACAAAAGATAAATTCTTACGCAATTTCTTGTTTTTCGCAACGTCTTTGTGATAGATTCACGTTAAATTAATTTCAACTTCCACTTTGATTCAATTCATTTTCAACAAAAAAAAGGAGAATATTAATAATTATGCAAAATGCACCGGGCGGAAAATCCGCGTTGGGACTCGACGCAAACGTAACGGCTTTAATTGGTTATCCAATCGGAATCGTCGCGCTGATCTTGCTGTTTATCGAAAAAGACAATAAATGGGTGAAGTTTCACGCCATTCAATCGCTTCTTTTCTGGGCAGTTGTTTTTGTTATTTACATTGGTTTGGGAATTGTCGCAAGCGTATTTTTCGTTATTTCGTCAACATTAGGCTTTTTAATGACATCGCTAATCGCTTTATTCGGACTGCTGGTCTTAGCAGGAGTAATCTTTCTGGCATACAAAGCATTTCAAGGCGATAAATTCAAACTTCCGGTCATCGGCGATATGGCTGATAAGTGGGCATAATTAATCTTCCAATTTGCAATAGAAAGCGAGAGTCGAAACTCTCGCTTTTTTCTTTAACCGGCGAAGCGGCAGTAAAATTTCGACAGGAAAAAATCAAATTTAAGTTTTACTCAAAAACCCGTTTGAAAACTTTGTCCACGTTACGCAGATAATGTGCGTAAGAAAAAACTTTCTCGATTTCTTCCGCCGATAATTTTGCGCGAATGTCTGCGTCGTCCATCACCAAATCCTTGAACTCGCCGCCTTCATCCCAAACTTTCATTGCACTGCGCTGCGCGTAAACGTAAGCATCTTCACGCGAAACTCCTTTTTGCGTTAAGGCAAGAAGTAATTGTCCGCTGAAAACCAAACCGCGCGTCAAATTTAAGTTTTTGAGCATATTTTCCGGGTACACGACCAGCGTATCGAGCAGCGAAGTCGTTTTCGCCAAAATATAATCGAGTGCCGAGGACGAATCGGGCAGAACGATGCGTTCGGCGGACGAATGCGAAATATCGCGTTCGTGCCAGAGTGCGACGTTTTCGAGTCCGACGATTGAATTGGCGCGAATCGTCCGCGCCATTCCGCAAATGCGCTCCGACAAAATCGGGTTGCGTTTGTGCGGCATCGCTGACGAGCCTTTTTGTCCGGTTTTAAATTTTTCCTGCGCTTCCCGAACTTCCGTGCGTTGCCAATGACGAACTTGCAGCGCAAACTTCTCTAGCGACGACGCGATGATCGCCAATGTGCAGAGATATTCGGCATATCTGTCGCGCTGAATAACCTGCGTCGAAATATCAGCCGCTTTCAAGCCGAGTTTTTCGCAGACTCTTTCTTCGACATCAGGATCGAGATGCGCGAATGCACCGACCGCACCGGAAATTTTGCCGACGGAGATTATCTCTCTAACCTTTTCAAGCCGCACTTTATTGCGCTGCATCTCCGAATACCAGAGCGCGAACGTCATTCCGAAACTCGTCGGTTCAGCGTGTATGCCGTGCGTTCTGCCGATCTGCGGCGTGTCTTTAAATTCGTGTGCGCGGCGTTTCAGCACTTCCAAAAGCGCGTCAACTTTCGGCAGCAAAACTTCGCACGTCTCTTTCAACAAAAGAGCATTCGCCGTGTCAACGACATCCGACGACGTTAAACCGTAATGGACGAACCGCGCCGCATCACCAATGTTTTCCGCTAAATTCGTCGTAAATGCGATCACATCGTGGTCGGTCGTTTTTTCGATTTCGTTGATGCGTTCGACTGTAAAAGCGGCTTTCGATTTTATTTGTTCAAGCGCATCATTCGGAATAATTCCATCTTCAGCGTGAACTTCACAAACGGCGATTTCGACATCGAGCCATTTTTGAAATTTATTATGCAGCGACCAAATCGCGCCCATTTCGGGCAGTGTGTAACGTTCTATCATTCTGAATCCTTACTAATGATTTTTTTCGTCCGTTTCTTCTCTTATATCTTCGTTTTCTTCATTAACTTCCGTATCGCTATCACCCAGAACATCCTGAATATAAACCATTTGCACCAAAACCATTATCACGGCGAGCAGCGGCGTTGCGAGAACCAAACCCAATCCGCCGATTAAAGCTCCGAGTGCCAATTGCGCGATAATCGTCAGCGCGGGCGGCAGTTCGACCGTTTCACGTTCGATCAGCGGCGTGATCAGATTTGATTCGATGAGTTGCACGACGATAAACAAAATCAAAACGTACACCGCCTTCATCGGACTTTCGATAAATGCTAAAAGTATCGCCGGGATCGCTGACAAAATCGGTCCAAAATTCGGAATGAATGATAAGAGTCCGGCGATCAAACCCAGTGTCAGCGACAGCGGAACACCGAGAAAATAAAGTCCGATCCACGTCATTATGCCGATCACAAGCATTGAACCGAACTTTCCAATCAGCCACCAACTCAGAGTATCGCCAATTTCGCCCAAAATCTCGCGCACCCGCGCCCGTCGTTTGACCGGAAAAAGTTTGACGAATCCGTGAATATAAGTCTCCGGCTCGCTCGCCAGATAAACTGCCAGCAGAACAACGATGAAAAAATTGGCGACGGCACCCGCCGTGCTGGAAAAAAAGCCGCCGACGCTTGAAAGAACGCTCGTCGTATTGATGTTGTTCGTGATCTCGTCAACACCCGGAAGCTGGTCAATAACCGCTTTGCCCCAACTGAAATGCGAAATATACTCGCTGACGTTCTGTGCGGATTTCGGCAGCTCGTCGCGCAGGTGTTTAATTTGTTCAGCGACGCTCGGCGCGAGCAGCGCAACCGCGCCGCCCAAAATTATCAGCAGCGTGGTTGACACGAGCAGAACCGACCAGCCCCGTGAAAGTTTGGTGTAGCGGCTCGACCATTCGCCCAGACCGCGCAGAAAAATTGCCAGAAGAACGGCGGCGAAGAGCAGTAGAATAACATCAATCGCGTAGTAAAATAAAAGTATTAACAGTATCGCCGCGATAAAAATGGCGACGGCGGTCAGGATACGATTGACAAATTTCTGGTTGGGATTGGGCAGTGAAATCATTTGTTTCTGTTAATGTTTAGGATGGTTAATTATCTACGCTCAACCGTTAATTTTCAAAATGAATTTTCTTATTTCCTTTTCGGTAAATCCAATATATTGAAAAAATCAATATAAATAAAGGCGAACAATCTGGCAGAAACGTCGCCATTTACGAGTTTAATAAAGCAAATAAACAAGTTAATTCAACAGCGTATTATCATTTAACACATTCTTTCTTTGATTTTGCTTTTTGCCTTTTTAATTTTGCCCTGATCTTCGCTTGCCACAAATGGCTGAATCGTGCATTAATAGTAAATTGTTAATCCTTCTCTCGCGTGTCAACGGTGATGCGCCCGATTTTCAAAAGGCGTTTTGGATAGTTCGAGATTAGGTTGTTTATAGTTTGCAGAAGTAACTCAAAATTTTGAGTATCCGAAACCGACCCTTCGCGTTACAGACCGTTTCTCCGAAGCCCTTCGATTCGACGCTTCTTTTGAAATTCCCCTAGAGGGAAAAGGTATATTTTTATGTCAACAAAACTTTATGTAGGAAATCTTTCCTTTGATACTTCCAGCCAGGATTTGGAAGAATTGTTCGGTCAGGTCGGTACGGTTGAATCGGCTTCGGTCATCGAAGACCGCGACACTGGTCGTTCACGCGGATTCGGCTTTATCGAGATGGCTTCCAAAGAAGAAGCGGAGCAGGCGATTGACCAGTTCAACGGCAAGGAAGTTGATGGTCGTGAATTAAAAGTCAACGAAGCCAAACCGCGTGAAAATCGCAGCGGCGGCGGCGGCGGCGGCGGTGGTCGCGGCGGTTATGGCGGCGGCGGCGGTGGTCGCGGCGGTAGCGGCGGCGGTGGAAATCGCGGCGGCGGTGGCGGCGGCGGTGGATACGGCGGCGGCGGCGGCGGTTCGCGTTGGTAAGATTTTCAGATAACAACAAAAATGCCTTCGACTTGAAAAAGTCGAAGGCATTTTTAATTTTCAGACGATAGCTAATTCAGTTTTTCTTTGGTCGGCAAAACTATTCACCAATCGCCTGAGACTTTCAACATTCCCGGCATCAACACCAACGACATCTGCAATATTTTCCAGTCCACAGGCGAACGAGGCGATAACCGGAATATTATTGGCGACAGCCTGTAAGAGTCGGAGCGGTTTGTGTTCGATATAGGCTGGAAGAACGACTAAATCCGCCTTTTCAAGCCACTTGTCATCGCCGCGTTCCCAATCAATCCCGCCCCAGAATTCCGCGCCTTCGAGTTCCGCACCGAGCGTAATTAATTTTACGTCTAACCCGCGCAAAACTTCGCGCAGTTCGTAACAGCCTTTTCTGCCAACGGTTGAAGCCGGAAACACGACGGTGAATTTATCGTTCTTTGTTTTTTCAAAAATTCCCGCTGCCGGCATTTGCCAATTCAGCAGTTCCGCCCGATTTGTAAAGAGTGCCGCGATTGCGCTGTGCGGCGTGATAATTTTTCGCGCTGCCTGCAACGCATCCAATTCGGTTTCGATTAAGTTATCGTCAGCGCGAAAATCTCCCAAAGTTGCGCTTTCGGGATGAAGCAGCGCGGCAAAATCGAGTCTTTTTTGCAGTTCGGCGAGCGGCAGAGAGTTCATCAGAACGTCGAAAGTGCGTCCGCCCAAATAACCTTCGCGCCACAAAAACGGCAGCAAGTTTTGCTGCACGACGAGATGTGTCGCGTCATAACTCAACTTCTTCGCGTAACTTTTCGCCAGTTTTTCCGACATCGCCAGCAAATTTCTCTGACGTTCCGCTCCCTGTGCGGCGAGTCGGCGCGATTGACAGGAACGCAAAAATGTTGTGAAAATGCTTTGTTTTGTTCGGGCAAATCCTTTATTCTTCCACAAATAATTGACTTTGTTAAATTTTGCGCCGTCAAGCGGAACGAACAAAACGTCTTTTTCCTTTTTATCGCGCTGAATGTATTCGTCAAACTCGGGCGAAAATTCGTCAACCAGAAAAGTCGTCACGCCGAAATCGGAAGTCGTTTCGATTTTCAAACTGCGAAAACATCTTTCGACTCCGCACGTCGCGCACGATTGCGGGTTTTGATTTTTATGTTTTGAATTCCCGTTTGCAGTTGCGGACGAAAGTGAAATCTGCGGTGTTTTTGAGCGTTGATTTTCGCCCTTAAATCTGACGGTCAAATGATCTTTGCCCAGAAATGCTTCGACCCGAAAAGCGTTCGGCGACCGAAAACGCAGATCAATGTAATTCCAAAAAACCGTCGCGTCGCGCCCACGTTCCGCCAGCGAACCGGCGACGATTTGCGAATGGGCGTGACGTTCGATGATCTCGAAATCTGCCTGCAAAGCCGCGTCGTAGAGCGCATTGGACAATTGGCATAATCCGCCGCCGATGTTCGGAATAATACAGCCTTCGCGCAATTCACGCCCGACGACGTAACCTTTCGCCCGGTTCGCCTGACCGAGATGTTTCCAAAAACTGAAAATTTCCCCGGCGGGAATCCCCAATCCGTTTATTTTCCTGACCGCCAGCCGCAGATTTTGAATTTTGCCCGCCAGCAAAAATTGTTCCTGCGGCGCGCTTTCCGTCCACAACGGCGTTTTCGACTCGGCAATCACCGGTGCGGCTTTCAACATTTCCGCCGCCGAGTGTCGTTTTATTTGCCCGTCAAATACATTTTCAAAACCGCGTTTTGCCTGCAAAACACTTGATTTACCGCGAAAAATAAATGACTGCAAGCGTGTGTGAGCATTTTTACCGGCGTGATTTTCCATAGATCACAAAATGAGCTGTTAAATACATTTACTAGAACGATATTTCAACAGACATTTGCATCTTATTTTTCACTCCGTAAAATAATTCAGGATTCACGATTCGAACATCTTCTTCAAACTTTCCGCATAAGGCGCACGCGCCACGCCTTTTTCAGTGATGATCGCCGTCACCAAATCGTTCGGCGTAACGTCAAAAGCGTAGTTGCTGACCTCAATGCCTTCGGGCGCGAGTTGAATGTCCTGAACGTGCGTGATTTCCCTGATATTGCGCTCTTCAATCGGAATTTCTTCGCCCGTTGGACAATTCATATCAACAGTTGACAGCGGTGCAGCGACGTAAAACGGAATGTTATGCCGACGCGCAAGCACGGCGACCATATAAGTTCCGATTTTATTGGCGACATCGCCGTTCGCCGCGATGCGGTCGGAACCAACGACGACGGCGTGAATCAGACCCTTTTTCATCGTGTGTCCGCTCATATTGTCGGTAATCAACGTGACCGGAATTTTATCCTGCAAAAGTTCCCATGCCGTCAGTCGTGCGCCCTGCAAATACGGACGCGTTTCGTCAGCGTAAACGGAAACTTTTTTGCCCTGGTCAACTGCCCCGCGAATCACGCCGAGCGCGGTTCCCCACACGCCGCCCGTCGCCAATGCACCCGCGTTACAGTGCGTCAAAACCGTCGAATTATCTTCCAATAACTCGCCGCCGAATTTAGCGATCAGCCGCTGCGATTCGATGTCTTCTTCGTGAATATCTTTCGCATCCTGAATCAAAATTTGTTTAATTTCGGAAACTGATTTTCCGTCTGCTTTCGCTTTGGCAAAAATCCGTTTCATCCGGTCAATCGCCCAAAAAAGATTAACAGCGGTCGGGCGCGTTTTGCTCATTACGTCGCAGATATAGTCGAGTTCTTCTTCCAAATCGTCAACATTAGTGCCGACAAAATTTTTCGCCCCCAGCGCAATGCCGTAAGCGGCAGACACGCCAATCGCCGGTGCGCCGCGCACGACCATATCACGAATGCCGTTGGCAACTTCCGCGAAACTTTTCAGTGTCAGCCATTTTTCCTCAGTCGGTAGCAATCGCTGGTCGAGCATTAAAACGCCTTCGTCGCTCCATTTGACAGGTATTATCATTTTGTAAATTATTTTTCCTTTCTAAGATTTTGTTGAAATGATAAGAAATAAAACGGTAAGACGCAAAGACAATTTGAGTAAAGATTTTGAGCAAACTTTGAAATTTTCAGTTTTTCAGTGCAAGATTATGACAGAATTATTTTCACGAATATATTTATGGAAAACAATAAAGCCGCTGAATTTTGTTTGATTGTCGAAGGAAATTACGAAAATATCGAAGAAGCGAAACACGCGCTGCACGACCCGTTTATCGAAGATTACGTTGAAGAACACGGGAAATTTCGGATTCAGAATTTTGAAAACATTCGCGTCACGAGCGGCATTTCGCTCGGCGATTTGGAAATTGCGATGATCGAGGAGGAAGTTTTTGAAATTTCCTGCCGCAGTACGCCGCTCGTTTTGACCGAACGCAAAGCCGAAAAACTGGCGGAAACTTTGCGGCGGCAGGCGATGTTTGATGAAATTTATGTTGAACCGCTGAATTAATTTTGGCGATTTTCGGGTCTCGGCAAGTTCATCGTCTCGCCTTCCGAATCCATCTGCAAATGCCGCGTTGTGCCTTCGACAACGCTCGGCGGAACCAAATCGCCTGTTTGATAGCGCGAATCAGGTGTGACGTAATTAGGTTGTGATGCCGATAATTTCGCCTGCGGCTCTTCTTCTAAATTTTTTCGAATTTCCGGCGGCGCACCCTGAATCATCTTTTTTTCGTTTTTTTGAAGCTGAATAATCTGCGCGATTCCCGCGCCGAGAGCCGAAAAAGCCGGAATCAGCAGCCAAAACCACCAACCCGTTCCCATCGCGGAAAATCCCAACACGATTGTTACTATTAAAAAAGCAATGCCGGTAAAAAGTTTGGTCATCGCGCTTTCCCAATGCACGGGTTTACCTTTTTTATCGAATAATCGAACCGAATCGTTATCGTTTGATTGAAACTTTCCGAAACCCTGCACTTTATTCTTTCCGAAACCCTGCACTTTATTATTGGATTTCCCCGATAAAGCATCGGAAATTGGACTCAAATCCGTTCCGCAACTCCGGCAAAACTTTCCGTTATCAGGATTTTTCGTTCCACATTTCGGGCAAAACATAATATTTAAGTTACGACTAAAATTAACAATGGTTCACAATTCTTACACAAAGATAGTGTATCTACAATTATTTTGCATCAATTATCAAGAAAATTTTAGTCACCGATTATTACTCTTCTGCACAACTGCCAGATGATTCACCGTAAACGCGGCGTTCGATTTTGTATCCAACTTTGCCGTCGCATAAGACATCAGACACTGAAAAATTTTACATTTCCTGTTCTTTTTCGATAAGATAAATGTACCGGTTGATATTCTGTCCGCATCCCTTCAGAATATTTTCACCCCCTACTGCGAATATCCTGGTGTTTTATAGAAAGCGGACAATTAAATGTCGTCGGAAATTAGACAATCCTGTTGTAAATTGCTGAAAAAACTTATGAAAAAATTGTTAATTATCAGTGCGTTTATCGTATTAGCTGCCGGACTTTTGTTGTTTTTAACGTATTCGCATTTCAATACGGCGGCAGGCATTGACATTCCGTTTGATGAAGACGAACCGGACCTGCCGAGTTTCGTTAAAGGTAATTTGAGCAAGGAAGAATTTATGCAGCGCAAAGCCGAATATTTCGGACTGCTGCGCGGACTCGACACGGCACGGCCGAATTCGCGCCCGAAAGCGGTTCAGAAGATGGAACTGAGCGAACAACAATACGCTCAGGAACGCAACCAAACAGATCAATTATCCACGCAGCGATGGCGACCGCTCGGTCCCGCGCCGATTCCCGTCACTTCAACCGTTTCATACAGCGGACGGGCTTCGGCAATCGCCGTTCATCCGACCAATCCCGACATCGTTTACGTCGGAATGGCGCAGGGCGGATTGTATCGCACACTCGACGGCGGAACGACGTGGACACCGCTGATGGACGACGCACAAACTCTGGCAATCGGCTCAGTTTCGATTTCACCTTCCGACCCGACGACGGTTTTTGTCGGAACCGGCGAATCAACGCTGTCCGGCAGCAGCTTTTTCGGCGTGGGCGTTTACCGCATCACTAATGCCGATACTTCGCCGATTGTCTCCGGTCCGCTCAATCTGGGAGTAACCGGCGGCGATGTGTTCACCGGACGCTCAATCAGTAAAATTGTCGTTCATCCGTCTGATCCCAACATTTTATTTTTGACTTCGACGAGTGGCACCGGCGGCATCGGCGGCGGCACGACGGGACTTACCCTGCCGAGTGCCGGACTTTTTCGGACGACGAACGCGATGGCGGCGAGACCGACATTTGAAAAACTCAATCTTCAGCCGGCACTAGGGACGAGCCGTTCGGTCGTTGATGCCGCTATTGAACCCGGCAATCCGTCACGATTGTTGGTGACGGTCATCGGCAGCGGCGGTGATGGCGGCGTTTATCTGACGACGAACGCACTCGCCGCCGTTCCGAATTTTATGCGGACGCTGACCACCGGCGACGGGGTGGATGCCGGACGTGCCGAACTGACAACCAACAAAGTTAACGGTGTCATCACGGTTTACGCCGCCACCGGAACAGCCAATGGAACGCTTTACAAATCAATTGACGGCGGCGTGACTTTTACCCAAACTATTGCCAATAATTTTTGCCGACCGCAGTGTTTTTATAATATAGCAGTGGCGGTTGATCCGAACGACGCAAGCAAAGTTTATCTCGGCGGTTCGCCGACACTAACGTTTGGGCGTTCTGAAAACGGCGGAACGAGTTTCGTCAACAATTCGACGGGTCTGCACGTTGACACTCAGGCAATCGGTGTCGCTCCTTCAAACCCGAACGTCGTTTATTTCGGCAGCGACGGCGGAATCTGGAAAACAACCGATGTTAATGCGGCTTTAATTGTCTGGACATCGCTGAATAATTCCACCATCAGTGCGACTCAGTTTCAAAGTATTGCCTTGCACCCGACCGACCGTAATTTCACAATGGGGGGAACGCAGGACAACGGCACTCAATTTTTCGCAGTTGACGGTAGAACCTGGGTTCGTTCGGACGGCGGCGACGGCGGATATGTCGTCATTGACCAAAATGCCGTTGATATTGTTAATGTCACCGCTTATCACACTTATTTTAATGCTAAGGACTCACAAATCGGATTTTCAAGAGCGACAACCGGCGATGCGACGACCGGCGATCCGGCGTGGACGAGTTTTCTAGGATGTGGCGGCACTGCAAACGGCATTAGTTGTTCGGATGCGGTTTTATTTTACGCGCCGATGGCGGGCGGTCCCGGCAATCCGAATTCGCTTTATTTCGGCACTGATAAACTTTATCGTTCGTCCGACCGGGGAACGACGATGATTCCGGTCAGCCAGCAATTACTCGGCGGTCAAACGACTTCACCCGAACGCATCAGTGCCATCGGTGTTGCGCCCTCGAATGACAATATTCGTCTGATCGGCTCGACCACCGGCAGAGTCTATCTTTCGACAACTCCCGACGCGACGACAATGACCGATGTTACCGGCGCGATACCGGCGCGGTTTATCGGAAGAATTGCGATTGATCGAAATAATCCGAACACGGCGTATGTGACGCTGACCGGATACGGAATCGGACAGCACGTCTGGAAGACGACAAATTTACTGAGCGAAAATCCGGGCTGGACGGGTGCCGGAAACGGTATTCCCGACGTGCCGACGAATGCTTTTGCCATTGATCCAGCAAACTCACAGCAGCTTTTTGCCGGAACCGACATCGGTGTATTTCGCTCGACCGACGGCGGCGCGAGTTGGCAGCCTTTCAGCGACGGGTTACCGCGTGTGGCTGTTTTCGGGATGGAAATTCAACCCGTTCACCATATTTTGAAGATTGCTACGCACGGTCGGGGAATGTTCGAAATGAATCTGAATGCGCCGTCAAACTCGACAAAGTTCGATTTTGACAGCGACGGACGCGCCGACGTTTCCGTCTTTCGTCCGGGCGGCGGCTTGTGGTATCTGCTCAATTCGACTTCTGGCTTCACCGGAGTACAGTTCGGCGCGGCGGCTGACAAAATCGTCCCTGCCGATTACGACGGCGACGGCAAAACCGACCTCGCTGTTTATCGCAGCGGAACGTGGTATCTCCAGAGAAGTTCGGCTGGGTTCACGGGTGTCGCGTTCGGCTTACCGGATGACATTCCGCAGCCCGCTGATTTCGACGGTGACGGAAAAGCAGAATTGGTTGTCTGGCGACCGTCGAACGGAACGTGGTATGTGTTCAATTTGGCGACCAATCAATTTACTACCGTACAATTCGGCGCAACAGGCGACAAACCGGTCGTTAGCGACTACGACGGCGACGGCAAAGCCGATTATGCTGTTTTCCGACCGTCAAACGGAACGTGGTATTTGCAGCAAAGCAGAAACGGGTTTGCCGGACAGCAATTCGGCGACGCGGCAGACAAACCGACACCGGCGGACTATGACGGCGACGGCAAAACTGATTTGGCTGTCTTTCGACCGTCAAACGGCGTGTGGTATTTACAGCGTTCGACCGCCGGATTCACTTCGACACAGTTTGGCATCTCGGCTGACTTACCGGCACCGGCGGATTACGACGGCGACGGCAAAGCAGACATCGCCGTATTCAGAGACGGAACGTGGTATTTACAGCGTTCGACCGCCGGATTTACAGGCGTGACGTTCGGCGCAAACACGGACAAACCGGCTCCGAATGCTTTTGTGCCGTAAACATCTGCTTTTGCTGACACATGGACTTCTCCCGTCAGAAAAAAAGGCTTTGCTAAAAATTAGCAGAGCCTTTTTTCATTCTCACATTCCAAATTATTTCCGGGAACAAAAATCGAACTGCGGTGTCTAACTTGATAACGGGCAACTGTTCCAAAAGCAATTACGCTTTTGATTGCCACAGCAGATCGAAGCGGCACCGGAATTTCAGGAGGATCAAAAAAAATGTTAGATAAATTAATAGAATCAAGAAACAACAACGGAGAAAATAGAAGACTGAGCGGTTTTTTGCTGTCAACTTTTTTGACGGTAACAGCGGTTTTAACTTTCGGGTTGATTTACAGCCTGTTCAGCCAAACGCTGGCGATGGGTAATGAAAATTTGGATGTTTCCACACTGGTTGCGCCGATTATGGCGGCTGAACCACCGCCTCCAGTGCAGCCGGAGGAGCCGAAGCAGGTTCAGCGACAGACTCCCGCCGAGAAAATAACCAGCACCGTTCCGACACGGGCAGTTAATATGCAGAGACCGGATGAATCGCCGGTCAAAGCTCCCGAATCGGTTTCCGTCGCTCAAAACAAAAATCAAGCTCGACCGAACGGATATTTCGTTCTAAAAAACGTGGATTCAAATCCGGCGGCAGCCGGTTCTCCTGTCGGCAGATTTGACAGCGGCGATGGCGGAAAACAACTCGGTCCATCCAATGCGGTCAAACCGACTGAATTTGCCGAGCAGCCGGAAATAGAAAAGCCGCCCGTCATCAAGCAGAGCGTCAAACCCGTCGTTGAAACAACCAAACTGCCGGTTTCAGGCGGCGTGGTTAACGGCAGAGCGACGAATTTAGCGACTCCCATTTATCCGTCAGCGGCACGTTTGATCAGAGCCGGCGGCAAGGTTAAAGTTCAGGTTATCATTGATGAAAACGGTAAAGTAACTTCAGCGAATGCGGTCAGCGGACACCCGCTTCTGCGTAGTTCGGCGGAGAATGCCGCTAAATCTTCAAAATTTACCCCGACCACTCTTTCCAAAGAAAAAGTTAAAGTAAGCGGAATCATCATTTATAATTTCGCCATTCAATAGAAATTGAAAATGGCAGTAGCCGTTTGTTTGATTATTTCTTGTTTTCGTTGTTGATTTTGGACAGTTCGTTTATAATAAACAGCGTTGGAAACAACAAAATTATTTTACACACGGAGGGTTGAATATGGCAGATGATAACGACAACAAATGCGCCCACGAGATGTGCAGTTGTTTGGTAGCGGGAGATGATGATTATTGCAGCGAGCATTGCGAAGATGCCGAAGACCAGGATATAGACGAAATCAGTTGTGATTGCGGTCATCCGGGTTGTCAATGACTTTATCAAACTTTAAAAAAGGAAACAGTCGTACCGAAATTTCGGTACGACTGTTTCCTTTTTTCGTTGAAATATTAACCTGCCGCCGCAAAAGTTTTACCGGGGGCGGATGGAAAACTATCACGAATTTTTTGAAATCCGCGCCGAATGTGTGATTTTACCGTTCCCAGCGGCAATCCGGTTGTCTCGGCAATTTCGCTTTGCGACATTCCGCCGTAAATTGCCATTTGAACTAATTTTCGCTGTTGCGGCTTCAGTTTATTCAAATATTGAATTGCTTGTTTGGCTTCAATTTGGGTTTGAATTTTCGCATCGTATCCGTTGGAACTGTTCTGCAGAATTTCTTCGGAAACGCAGGTTTCAGGCTGTCTTTTTTGTTTGCGAAAAAGATCAATCAAACGTCGTCTGGCAATCAGCGAAATAAAACTGACTTCGGCAGATTTCGTCTCGTCGAAGCGTCCGGCATACTTCCAGACATCAATAAATATATCCTGCACGGCATCTTCGGCATCTTCCCTGGAACTTGTAAAATTGAGGGCGAGAGACCAAACCAAATTTCCGTATTTGTGCAGACAGTCTTCAACGGCTTGTTTGTCATTGACGGCGATCCTGTGAAGTATTGATAGTTTCGGACTTAACTGTTGTAGTGGTACTATGTTCATATTATCGACTCTTTTGACAAGTCTGATCTGATTAATGCTAGAGAGGAATTCCGGTAATGTTATGTTATTTACCCGAGAATTTTTTAAACCGCCGTTTTTCTGTGGACAAACATTCTAAGCAGCCCATTGATTGCCAAATGGAGAAGCATATAAACGATTATTGCTACGATTATCGGAAGTGCGAGAGTGTATCCTTCTTTGGTCGTCGGACTCGCCATAATTCCCGCAAAGGGAGCATACAAAAACCCCGTCGCTGATTTGATAAACTTGAAGAATCCGGCGTTTTCGCGGGCGGCAAAAAGTTCTAACAGCAGCCGGATTGCCAACAAACCGTAGATCACGAAAAAAACGTAATCAATCACCTGAGAAATGCGTGCAAAAACCCGACCGCGCTCAACTTCTCTATCGGTCTGTTCATATTCGGTGACTGCTTTATGCCGGATATTCCCGGCAATGTTATTGATTTTCGCCGCATTTCCGGCATCACCATACTCGGCACCGGCGGCAATTTTTCCACCGACTTCAGATCTGACATCTGATTTTAATGCTTCGTAGTTTGCAGTTCTCTGCGCTTCTTCCAACTCAAGTTTATTATCAATCATCGGCAAAAACTCCTTTTCCTCAGTTTCGTTTCGTTTCTTCGCGTCCGTGCGGCGTATCTTCCGAATCAACTCCGCCGACGACATCCCGGTCGTCGGCATCACCTTTTGTTTCGTCGCCCCTCTTCATCTCTCTGACGATTTCATCAGACGGTTTGTTGGTGGACTCCTCGGCGAGTTGTTCGACATCCCAATCTTGCTTTTCAACATCGGGAAACTGTTCCGGGTTTAATTTTGATTCGTTTTCCATATTCTCTCCCATCATAATTGCTGGTCAACTGAAGTAAATTTTACTTATAAAGTAGACGAGCGGTTTTGCTGATTGTTTCCGTAACTTTTCAAGGTTTTTAAACAATATTTGGAGTGCAGTGTGCTGACAAAATTTTTTGCTGCTACTGACGTTAAACTTCGTTATCAATTTCTATGCCACCTCAATTTCGTTTGGCTTCGGGCATTGCAGAACAAAATTTCTGTTTGTCTGTATCAAAATAGAACAAAAATTTGTATCAAAACAAAAAGGATGAACATTCGGTTCATCCTTTTTATTATTGCTGATTAAACATTTAACGATTGATATTTGAAGGAGCAGTCGCCGTGATTGTGAATTCACTTCCCTGATCCAGTTCGACATCATCGCGTCCCTGTAAAATAACTGTTCCGGCTCCGGCTCCGGCTCCGACCGCCGCGCCGATTGCCGCACCCTGACCGCCGCCGGCAACCGCACCGATTAAGGCTCCGAGTGCTGCGCCGATACCGGCACGCTGAACTGTTTTCGTCGTTTGATTGTTATCGCGGACGCTTCCTTCATTGTTAACCGTAACTTTCTCGCCGCTCGCCAGTTTGACGTTATCAATGATACCGGCAAATTTGTAAGACTGACCGTTTCTCAGCCGAATCGTATCAAATTCCAAAGACACATTGGCTCTGCCGGAAACTTGTCCCGAACGCTCTGCTTTTGTCACGCGACCTTCGAGAGTTGCGCCGTTATATTGCGAAGGCGATGACACCTGCATTGCAAACCGGTCACCGTTTTGGCTGGCTTTGGTGGATACGGCAGAGTTTAACACAGCGATGATCTGCGTATTGTTCGGCACAATAAAGTCATTCGACAACCCGCCTGTGTTGTTATTGTTGTTATTGTTATCGTTCAGATTATAAAACTGTGCCGTGTCGTTAGTTTTGTCGTAGATACTGGCAACCGTCACCGTATCATTTTTATTTTCCAGATAAACGCGGCGGACGACTTTCAACTGACCGTTGCTCATCGGAACAAAATTGACGTAAAAATCATTGATCCGGTCGCCTTCGTAAGTTAAAGCCACGCCGTCGTAATAAGTATTCGCCGTCACTTTAATCGTTCGTCCGTTGCTGGTTGTTTCGGTTCGCGCCGTGTTATCAGCGGTGAAAATAACCTGCGGTGCCGTGCTGGAAGCCACCGTCACTTCTTTGTCTCTTTTTTCAATTGCCAGCATCGCCGGCGAATTCAAACGTCTTTCGAGATTTCGCTGAATTCTGTCGCGCTGTGCCGCCGGGTAAATGGTGGTCGCCCGGTTGACAACATCGTTCACATTGTCGCTCTGCGCGGTGTTCAAACGATAAGTTCCGGTCAGCATCGTGTCAAACTTGCTCGCCGGTGTGTATTGGCGATTGTTAAAATCGAAATTAACATTGTAATAATTCGACAGCGTGTTCAAGTCCGTGCGGAGCAGTCTCCAATCGTTTTCCGAACTTGCCGTGAAACGATAATCGCGCATAAAACCATCAATAAAATACGCGCGGTTCAATACTTCTTCGACATCGGTGGTGGTTGAGCGACGCGCATCAAAATTGCTCTTCAAAGCGTTGGTTGCTTTCTCGAAATCAGCGACGTAACCATTGAGGTCTCGTTCGCTTCTGGTATTATTGATCGCACTCTGACCGACCGCGTTGTTTATGTTGCGTTTATAGGTGTCGGTTTTCTGTTCGATGCGGGTGATGAGTGTGCGAACATTGGCTTCACTAACGTTAAACGGAACTCCGCCGACATTTGAATTATTGTTGTTTGGTGAAACGGTCTTATTCCAACTAACGTTGTAATATTTTGCCAGAGTTTCCAAATTCGTCGCCAAATAACTCCACTGACGTTCCGCATTATTTGCCAGATTATTGGTACGCATAAAAGTGTCAATGTATGAAGCGCGGTTTAGGACTTCATTGACATCGGCAGTCGTTGATCGGCGATCATTAAAGTTTCGCTTCAAGGCATCGGTAGCATTCTCGAATGCGGTAACATAATCCAATACGTTGTCTTCTCTATTAGTATTGTTCAGTCTGCTTCGGTCGAGCGCGTTATTTAATGCCCGTTTGTAATTGTCAGTTCCCGTTTCAATGCGTGACAAAAGAGTGCTGACAGTAGTGTCATTAACACGGTACGGTCCACCGGTCGTCGCCGTATTGATCGGAGTTACCGGATTTGTCCAATTCCAACTCACCGAATAGTAATTTGCGAGAGTGTTCAAATCAGTTCGCACATTTGTCCAGTTTCTTTGAGCCGCCGCGTTTAAGCGGTTTCTGGTCATAAACTGATTGATATATGCCGCACGGGTCAAAACATCTTCGACATCGGCACTGACTGATTGTTTATCGCTAAACTTTTGCTTCAAAGCGTCTGTTGAATTCTCGAACTCTTTGACGTATTCCAACACATTATCTTCTTGATTAGTGTTATTGATTCTGCTGTTATCAAGTGCCGGATCCAAACTGCGTTTAAATAAATCAGTTCTGGTTTCAATACGGTTAAGTAAATACTGAACATTTCTGTCCGATACCCGATACGGACGATTCTGCGCTTGTATAGTTGTTGATGCGAACAACAAACTGAATGCAAAAAGTCCGAAAGTAAATAATTGTGATAATTGCTTTCTCATAAATTTTCCTCTTTTAATAATTGTTTTATGCAAGTAATAGTCGGGGAGACATACTTGGTTTCTTGCACGATTACTATATCTAAAACTGCAAAGGACGTGCCAGAGAACGAATGAAAGAGCTTAACCCGTGTATTTTCACAAACTTATGCACAAGATCAGAAGTATCTGATTGAGTCCTTATATCAATTTCTGCAATGAAATGATACAGAATTGTTTACTGAATCTGATGAGGGAGGTTGACTATAAAAGTAGCACCTTTTCCTTCTCCACGACTTTTTACTTCGATAGTGCCGTTGTGAAGTTTGACGATGTGATTTGAGATTGCCAGCCCCAAACCCAACCCCCCGTAAGCGCGGGTAGTCGAATTGTCGTGCTGATTGAATATTTCAAAAATATGCGGTATATATTGGGGGCTGATACCTTTGCCGGTATCTTTGACGATCATTTGTATATTGCCGTTATTTGCCTTAGCGATGGCTTCGACTCTGCCGCCCGCATCGGTAAATTTGACGGCGTTTGACAACAGATTGTTAAGGACGATTTTGATCTTTTCCTCGTCACCAAGAATTATATGTCCGTTAAGTTCGCTTTGTTTAACGAATTCGACATTCTTGTCCCGCGCCGGTTCACTTATTTGCTGACAGGCGAATTCAAAAACCTCCGAGAAAAATACCGGTTTTTTTTCGGGACTGACTTCCTCTGAAATTATTTGCGAATATTCGAGTAGTTCTTCGATCAATTTTGTTTGTAGCCGCAAATTTTTATCCACTTTTTCGAGTGCTAATTTTCTCGTCCCCGACGACAAGTCTTCCGCTCTCAAGATTCTCGCCCAACCCGCGATGGCGTTAAGAGGAGTTCTCAACTCGTGAGAAACGACCGCGATAAATTCGTCTTTAGTTTTGTTCGCCTGTTCTGCCGACTGCCGCGCCGTTTGTTCTTTTTCGAGCAAATTCTGTTTCTGTTTTTCCAGTTCAAATAATTCGGCGGCGATTTTCTGCATCTCGGCTCGTGCCGACGCTTCCCAATAAGTTGTTCCAAATATCAACAGACTAAACATCATCCCGCTCAAAAAAATCAAAGGTGTCCACCCGACGCTCGACTGTGCGGCAAATGCCGGTAGTGAACTATAACTAATGATCCAGTTTCTGCCCGCGACATTTAGATCACCCTGCGCTTCGTATTTGCTTTCTATTTGTTCGGAGAAGTTAGCCGGCTGCGATTGGTCGGTTTGAATTAGTATATTTTCAGAAGTGCGGTCGCCGTCGTAGATTTTCAGGGCAACATTTGAATTTGAAGCATCTTCCTGCACATCCGCCAGAAAATCTCGACTGCGAAACGGACTGTAAATGTAGCCGATCAAATTTTGTCTTTTGTCAGCCAGAGTCAACGGCGAACTGCCGGACTTATAAATCGGTAAATATATTAAAAATCCAGACTGTCTGTCGCTGCCTTCTTCTTCCTGCAGCAAAAAAATCTTCGCGCTTGCCGCCGCATTGCCCGTGTCCCGCGCACGTTCCAACGCCTCGCGGCGATTTTTTTCGGTTGACATATCAAAACCGATGGCTTTTTTGTTCTTTTCGTTTAACGGTTCCAGATATATTATCGCCTGTTGAGCGGAACCGGCAGATTCCGGGAACAGCTTAAAATCAGTGTAACCCTCGTCTTTCATTTGAGCTTCCAAACTTTCTTTCTCGCCGGGTAAAATTATTTTGTTGTAGCCGATGCCCTGAACACCGACATAATTGACGCTCAGTTCCAAACTCTTAACGTAATTCGCAAATGTTTGACGATTTAAGTTGTCGGTGGATTCGACAAAACCGCGACCGCCTTTGAGCAAAGCCACACACAAATCTACCTTATTTTCAATTTTTGATTGAATTCCAGCTACTTCGTTATTAAATCTGACTGTGTCTTTGTTTTTGGAACTTTGATAAAAATTGTAAGTTATGCCGATTGTCACCAGAACAGAAACCACCAAAATTAAGAGAGGCAATTTCAAAACACTATTTTTTAATTTTCCGGTTAAATCAGACACAAAATAGTTAATTTCAGTTAAAATACATAATTAAAAGAGTTAAACTTATCGTATATTGAAAACAGCAATACTTGTGCCACCTGACAATTTGTGTGTTTATAGTTCATTTCTACTTTTGAACACTATCCCGGAAATAAAATACCGAGCAGCCGTAAAAAATATTTTCGCGCTTCTACCACACCCGGCACAATATTTGCTATCCTACTTCCGAAGAAGTACCTAAAAATAAAAGTCTAAGGAGAAAAATGAGTATGTCGGAAGAAAACAACACTGGAAATAATTTGATTTGGGCGATAACCACCTTGATAATTGTAGCAATAATTGCTGGTGCATTATATTTTACCGTTTTGCAGGGAAACAAAAGTCAAACCAAAGATATAAATGTCGAAATTAAAGCACCCGCAGCAACTAAATAAAAAACATGAGACTTTCAATCTAAAACCGGCGCACTTTTGATTTTTCAAAGTGCGCCGGTTTTTCGCCAAACGGATGAATATGAATTAGGAGAAAAACTATAAATTTTCAATTTTTTCTTCTAAATTATGACGTTTGATCATTCCGTAAAGTCGCGGACGGTAAAGCCCCAACAAGTTAGCGGCAGCTTGTTTATTGCCGCCGGTGCGTCTTAAAGCCGCCAACACGACCCCGTTTTCGATTGAATTGAAGACATCTTTCTGCTCTGCGCCGTCTTCCGGTTCATTTAATTTCTCGACAATGTATTTGCCGAGTTCTTCAAACAATTCGTCGCCCTCCAAGTTACTTTCGTATAACAGACCACCACTGTTTTCATTGGTGTTTGCAAAATTAGCGGCGACCGGCGAAATATTATTCACGAAGTTTTCTCTTCGTGAAAGGTCGGAATACGAGATGGCGTTTTCGACATTTTCAGGAACGTTAAGTTCGGTAATTCTGCCGTCTTTCGAGAGCAAAATGGCTCTTTCGATAACGTGCTGAAGTTCACGGACGTTACCGCGCCAATTATAGTTGAGCATCTGGTTGTATGCCCGCTCCGAAAAACGGCAATTGTCCCGTTTGTACTTGTCCGCGTACATCTCCAAAAAATGTTCCGCCAACATCGGCACATCATCCATCCTTTCTCGCAGCGGCGGAATTTTTATCTCAATCGTATTGATGCGGTAATATAAATCTTCACGCAGATCGTTATCCTTAATCGCGTCAAACGGACTGCGATTGGTCGAAGATATAAGCCTAAAATCAACTTCCTGCGGTTTGTCGCTCCCGACGCGGTAATAAACTCGCTCCTGCAAAACACGAAGAAGTTTCGGCTGCAAACTGATCGGCATTTCACCTATTTCGTCGAGCAGCAGACTTCCGCCGTTGGCTCGCCCTAGAAATCCTTCTTTATCACTGATCGCGCCCGTAAACGAGCCTTTTTTGTGACCGAAAAGTTCGGATTCGATCAAATCCTTGGGCAGTGCCGAGCAGTTTAATTTGACGAACGGTTTTTTTGAACGGTGGCTTTTATAGTGAATTGCGTTGGCGACAACTTCTTTTCCAGTTCCCGATTCGCCTAAAATGAGAATGTTGGCATCAGATTCGGCGACGCTTTCAATGATTTCGTAAATGTTCTGCATCGAACGACTTCCGCCGATAACACCCTGAAATGATGTTCTGCTCGAAAGTTTATCGCGCAATTCCTTAATTTCAGATTTTTGTTTTTTGCGCTCGACCGCTTTTTCGACCAGAACCAAAAGTTCTTCAAACTCGACCGGTTTTTCGAGAAAATAGAAGGCACCGGCTTTGGTCGCTTCGATGGCTTTTTCCGTCGAACTGTAGCCGGTAATCATTATAATCTCGGTATCGGGCGCAAATTGCTTACAGCGGCGTACCATTTCGATACCGTCAAAATCAGGCAAGTTCAAATCGGTCAAAATAATATCAAAATCATTATCTTCGACTAATTTTATACCTTTTTCTCCGCGCTCCGCTGTCGTCACCTCAAAACCTTTATCTTTTAGATTGAACTTCATCAAATCTAAAGTTGATACGTCATCGTCAATTATTAACGCTTTGTTTGCCATAGTTTACACCCTATCTGAAATGTGAAAGCCACTACCTGTCAGCTAAACCGGGTATTTAGTGAAAGCGTCTGTGTTTACTTTTGCTGTTTTTGTTAGAAGTCAAACTCTGATTGTAGCAAAAAGAGTCTGCGTTTAAGAAGTAGAAATCGAAATAGATAATTTTTTGTCCAAACGCAGAGAAAGAGGTGAGTCCCCTTAACTCACCTCTTCGTGTTCATACTCCCCGGTTTCTTTTGAGCAGGCAGTCTATTTGCTACTTCTGCCTATCAGCAAACCAATTATCAACCCGAACACCCCGGCGATGGCGAGACTTAATTCCGGTTTTTGCTTGATTGACTTTTTAACTTGCTGGCGGGTTTCCGCCACATCGAAATTCTTTATATACTGTGACGAATTAGTCAAAACATCCGCCGCACGATGCCCTATTTCATTTACTTTTTCAATTGTTTGATGAGCATACTCATTAATCACATCGGCTTTATCATCAAGAAATCCTTGGGCGGTATCTGATGATTCGTGAAATTTATCTGCCGCGCCGGAAAGATTTTCGGAAACTTTTGTTTTGTACTCGGTGGTTTTCTCCCCTAGCTTCTCAGCTTTTTGCTGAACGCCCTGCTTGAGTTTTTCGATCCTATTTTCGGCTTTCTCGACAGTCTCATTTTTAACGTCCTCAATTCCTTCTTTAGCCGGTTTCGTCGCCGTGTTGTTTAAGTTATTCATAATTTCGTTTCTCTTCCGCGCCAAAGCTGTTTTTATAAAACTCAACAGCTTTTTGACACATTCAACTAGATTGCGTGTATAAACGCAAAAGCTATGCCATTCTTCTTAAACACAACAGTTTCAAATACTTAAAAAACCATTGCAAAACGGCGAACAAGAAGCTGAACAAGTTATGCAATATTTTGATACACAGATGTATTTCCGCACAAATTTTGTTCGAGTCAAAAACCACTGTGAGCTATGTATGATTATGATACTAAAACTACGATGTCGCAGGACTATTCCCAAAATAGCATTTATCCTAAATATTGAGAATATTAGGCTTATGTTGTTTGGCACAATAATTGAACATAAGTAATATCACAATGCAGTCAGAGGCATAAAGTTCATTAAGAGAGAGAGAATAAGGAGAAAAGATATGTTAGAAACAATTATCGTGATTTTGGTAGTTTTGTGGTTATTAGGATTCATCGGCGGCTTAGGCGGTAGTTTGATTCATCTGCTTTTAGTCATTGCAGTGGTTGTTTTGGTAATCAGACTGGTTTCAGGCAGAAAGGTAGTATAAATTGACAGGTTAATTTGACTAACAGCAACATTAGGGAAAACACCAATATTCCTTTTTACTGTCAAAACCTCGCCTCCGTAACCAGGAGGTTGAGGTTTTTTTAATTTTTTACATACAAGAGACCTTCTGCGCCAGATGTTTGTCCACCAATCGCTAAACTTTCATCAGGCATCAAAATATCATCGCTTTTTTATCAACAATTCGATAAGTCAAAATTCAAAATTATGCCTTATAATAATATTTATTGAGCGGAAAGTTTATCGCTTTAGCACTAGCGGAAGAATACACTGTAAAATATTGGTCGGCTCTGCAAGCCGTATAAACGGAGAAAAATGGAATTTATCCCTGACAGTAATACTTTGGATATTTTTGAAAATGTCTTTGCTTTTTTCGGCAATCTTTCGCCAAAAGGGTATGTGCATAGTCTCAAAGGAAAAGTATTTGAAAAAACCTCGACTGATCCCGAATTGTTGACCGGACAAAAATTTTCCGAAACTGTTTACTGGCAATCGTCGGAAAATATCTCAAAACAGATTGACGGAGTGATTGCGGAAGCCGCTAAAGGAAACAAGGCGAAAATCTTGGTGGATTTTCGTGTTAGTGCCGGCGACATCATCAACATCGAATTATATTTGCAGCCGATCCTAAAAAACGGTGAGGTCGAGCAGGTTTTCTTTTGCGCACAGGAAGTAACAGCGCGGGAAAAAGAAATTGAATATTATAAAGAGCGAAGCGAACATCTTCTCTACGCGGCGGAAAATGCGGATGTCGGTTTATGGTATTGGGATTTGCCGAAAGATGTAATATTTTCCACGCCTAAATGCAACCAACTTTTCGAGATTTCAGCCAGTGATGTCCTGACGATGGAAAGTATTTTGAAAGCAGTCCACCCCGAAGATCGTCTGCGCGTGGAAAACGCGCTTCAGGAATCGCAGCTTCACGGTCGGGAATACAACATCGAATATCGCGTTATCTATTCTGATAAAAATACTCATTGGATCGTCGCGCACGGAAAAACTTACCTCAACGAAGAAGGTAATCCTAAAATTATGATGGGCGTGGTCAGAAAAATCACTGACAAAAAGATTGCCAATGAAGAACTCGCCACAGTTTACGCCCGCGAAAAAAAAGCACGGGACGAAGCGGAAGAAGCCAATCGCGCCAAAGATTTTTTTCTCGCTGTCGTGTCTCACGAACTCCGTTCACCGCTCAATGCGATTTTAGGCTGGACAAAAATTCTCTTGACCAAAGTCGTTGACGAGGAAACACGCACCAACGCACTGGAAACCATCGAGAAAAGCGCACGTTCACAGGCTAAACTCATTGAAGATTTGATTGATTCGGCGCGGGTTTCATCCGGCAAACTGCGGCTCGAACTGCGACCGCTGAACATCTACGATGTTATGAAAACGGTTTATAATTCGCAACAGCCCGCCGCCGAAACAAAAAATATAAATCTGAAATTTTCTTTTGACAGCGATAACATACAGGTTTACGGCGATACGTATCGTTTGCAGCAAATTTTCACGAATTTACTTTCAAACGCGCTCAAATTCACCGGCGAGGGCGGCAACATTCAAATCAGCGTCGAATCGGACAGCAAAAACGTCAAAATCGTGATTGAGGATGACGGTCGAGGGATTAGCGAGAGCGCACTGCCGAAAATTTTTCGACAGTTCAGACAGGATGACGAAAGACAAACGCTCGACCGCAGTGGATTGGGACTTGGTCTGTCAATCGTTAAAATTTTGGTTGAAAAACACGGCGGCAACATCGAAGCCAAAAGCGCGGGCGTTGAAAAGGGAGCAACTTTTACGGTTAATTTGCCTTTGTGCGGAACGGAAGCAGATGCGGAAATCGAATTAAAGGAAACCGACGCGAAAAAGCCGAAACTTTTGAGCGGAATAAAAATTTTGATCGTCGAAGACGACCCCGATTCGCGCGAAGTGCTGCAATTACTTTTGGAGCAAAACGGTGCCGATGTAGAAAGCGCGGAATCAGCACAAGAAGCGATGGGATTACTGCGTGAATCGTCTCAAAATCTGCCGAACGTAATCGTCTCAGATTTGGCGATGCCCAATGAAGACGGTTATTCGCTGATCGGAAACATCAGAAAACTGGCAGCTGAAAACGGCGGGGAAATTCCTGCTCTCGCCCTGAGTGCATTCGCTTCAAATGATAATAAAAAAAGAGCATACAGCGCGGGCTTTCAAAAATACCATACCAAACCGTTTGAGCCGGACGTGATTATTCAGGACATTTTGCAAATCGTGAAAAAATAGGTTCAAGGTTCAAGAGCAGAATTTTCTGTCTCGTAACCCTGAACCTAAAACCTGAAACCTTGAACCCGCAATCAGTTCTTCAGCCGCTTCGCCTTGCCGATGAGATTTAGAAAATCACTGCGGTAATTTTTCAAATCGCTTCCCAGTGAACTTTCCGCCAAACTTGATACATTTCCAAAACTTGCATTTCCCTTGTAGCGCGAATCCCGCAAAATCATCCCGAATTCGGCAACCGATGCAGCGAATCGCAAATTATTTGAAGCATTTTCTATGGTATTTCCTCTGTCCAATAATCCCTGCGTCAAAAGCTTGCTCTCCGTGTTGTTCGGCTCTTTGTAGCGAAGTTTGACGGTTAAAAGTTCATCGCTGAAATTTGTTTCAGACGGCTGTACCCGCCCGTATTTCAATTCGATACCGTCGTTTTCGACCGCTTGACCGGCGGGTATAATTTCATAAAGTGCCGTCACCGAATGTCCCGCGCCGATTTCGCCCGCGTCCTTCGCGTCGTCGTTAAAATCTTTGTTGGCGAGCAGCCGGTTTTCGTAACCGATAAGGCGATAACCCGCAACTTTTGCCGGATTGAATTCGACCTGAATTTTGACATCTTTGGCGATGGTGAACAGCGTTGCCGCAACTTGCGAACCGAGCGATTTCAACGCTTCCGCCTGAGAATCAATATAAGCGTAATTGCCGTTGCCTTTGTCGGCGAGCTTTTCCATCATCGAATCGTTCGTGTTGCCCGTTCCGAAACCTAAAACCGACAGCGAAATTCCGCTCTGTCGTTTTTGTTCGATCATCCGAACGAGTTCTTCATCGCCGGAAAGCCCGACATTAAAATCGCCGTCAGTTGCCAAAATCACGCGGTTGTTGCCGTTCTTGATAAAATTTTGCTGTGCGACGCTGTATGCAAGTTGAATTCCCTGTCCGCCGTCGGTCGAACCGCCCGCGTTTAAATTATTGAGCGCGTTCAAAATTTCGCTGCGATTATTGGTTGAAGGTAAAACCAAGCCGCTCGAACCGGCGTAAACGACGATTGCCACGCGGTCTCTCGCCGTCAATTGATTGACCAAAATTCGCAGTGCGTCTTTCAAAAGCGGCAGTTTTCGCGCATCGTTCATCGAACCGGAAACATCGAGCAGAAAAACCAGATTCGACGGCGGCACATTATCGAGCGCAACTTTTTTCCCCTGCAAACCGATGGAAACCAATTTGTGTTTCGCGTTCCACGGCGCGGTCGCCGCTTCCGTCGTTACCGAAAACGGCACATTTCCAATCGGCTGCGGATAATCGTATTCAAAATAATTAACGAGTTCTTCAATCCGCACGGCATCTTTCGGCGGCAGCATCCCGTCATTCAAATAGCGGCGAACATTGGCGTAAGAAGCCGTGTCAACATCAATCGAAAACGTCGAAAGCGGCGCACGCGAAGTTTCGAGAAACGGATTTTCGGCAATTTCAGCATACTTTTCACCGGCGGTTTCTTCTTTGTCATAATAACCGTCATCCTTCATTTCCGGCGCGGCGGCTGTCATATTCGAGTTCATCATATTCGAATCCGACATCGGTTTTTGAGCCATTGAACGATTGGCATTCGTAGCTGATTCCTTCACGTTGCTGCTACACGCCGAAATCAACAAACTGCACATTAAAGCGGCAATAATCAATCGGTAACTTACAGATTTATTTTTCATAATTCCTCATTTCTCCTGTCAGAACCGTGTGTGGTAGCGGATGGTTCCGACTTTGGCATAATTCTAAAATTAAAATTCAAAACTAATCCCTGTTTGATGAGTAGAACGCGTCGAAAAAGATAACTTGCAAAGAAAAAAGCCGCTCGGAGCGGCTTTTTTGAAATAACTGTTTATTCAACAAACAGCTAATGTGCCACCGTCACCGGTGTCGCGTTCAGTTCATCAAAAACAGGCGTATAGTCTCTATAACTATTTACATTCGACACAATTTCCGGCACGACATACAAATTTTCGTATGAATTAATGTTGCCAAGCATTTCGAGTGAAAGAGTTATGTTCCACTCAGCTTTTATCATTTTCTTATCCGACGTGTCGTAAATCTCTGACATATCATGATTTTTTGTTACGTCCATAGTCTCACCGGGTAATTTGTATGTTGCCAAATATCTCGTCGAATTACCGTCTTTGACAAAAAAATGTAAAACCGGCTTGATGTTTTTGGATGATTTTTCATCAATTTGAATGAACAATTCAGTTTCCAATGTTCGCGCTTGCCTATCAAGAATTGCTTGTGTGACTTTAGGTGAAACTGATTTAGTCTCATAATTTCTATTGCCTTTCCAACAACTATGCGTATAAGGCTCTGACGTCACATACACATTCGATGAGTCAACTTCTTGCGGCTGCTCTGATTTCAGCGTTTGGTAAAAGAACGCCGCGACGAATGCGCTTGTTCCGACGATAAAACTAAAGATGATGACTCCGATAATATGTTTTTTCATTGCTGTTTTTCTCCCTGCTGATTATCTTTCCAATTAGAACGAGTGTAGCTTAAAAACTTGCACAAAGGCAAGAAAATTATTAAAACCGCGCTTCGATAACATCTTCTTTCTGGACACCGAATCTTTCCGTCAAACGCGGATAAGTTTCGTATTCTTCCGGCAAATCTTCGCCGCCGAGAAACATTTCAGCTTCCGCAATTGCTGTGATCGAACCTTCGATTTCCATATAAATGCCGAACGGCAATTCGTCCAACACGATTTCCACATCGCGGAAATTCCACTTTTTTCGCCGTTTTTCGTAAATTAAACTTTTCGTGTAACCCAAACTTTCGATGATATTAATGATTTCGGCGGCGTTTTCGACTTTCGTTTCATACTCAGTGCGCTGTTTGTGCGCCATTGCGTTGTCAACCGGCTCTTTGTAAGTCAAAATTGTCTGCTCGCCGATTTTGCGAACGCGCAGAACCGCGCCTTTTTCGCGTAGAACACCGCCGCGATAAATGATGTTTTCCTCAAAATCTTCGCCGGCATATTCTGCACCAATTTCTTTCAGACTCGCCATAATTTGTTCGCGCTGATCGTTTGATAATGTAAATTTTTTCTCGATTTCAATCGCCATAATTTTCGATTACGCTTCGTATTTTTCCTTGTGTTCCTTCATCAACTGCTGATAAACTTCGTCATTTTTGGCGAGATAATATTTCTCGCTAAAAATTTTTGCAGATTCGGCTTTTACATTATCTTCTTCAATCGGCAAAACTTCTTTCGTGCCCTCCTTATATTTGCGCCCCGATTTGTGATTGGCATACCGCCGCGCCCGCGTGATACCCATTTGCAAAAACTTTCGCGCCATATCCATCCCGACAAAATCTTTCTGTTTTTTGTATTCGAGAAAAAGTTCGTAAATTTTTTGGCTCGACTCGGAAGCGATTTCCGGTGTCTTAAATCTCCAGTGCGGCAGAATTTCACTTTTGTAAGGTTCGACAAGCAGAACTCCCTGTTCGCCCTTCCCGACGCGGTAAAGTTCCGACTGTTTTCGCAAATCCAAATTTTTATAATCGAGCGAATAATCAAATTTTGCCATCATAACTTTTAATCAAATTCCGAGTTTGTCGCGCAGTTCGAGTTCGCGTTTATTCATTTCGCCGTCATCGGTTTCGTGATCGTAACCGCACAAATGCAGAACGCCGTGCAGCAGAAGCTGTTTGATTTCCGTCTGCAAATCAAGATTATTTTCAGCCGCTTGTCTTTCGGCTTGTTCAAGTGAAATGGCAATATCGCCGAGATGATCGTCCTGCAAATCAAATTCGTCCGCTTCAAACGGAAAGGACAAAACATCGGTCGTCGCATCTTTTCCGCGAAAGTTAGAATTTAGTTCGCGCATTTTTTTGTCGGAGATAAAAGCGACTGTAAAATTTTTGCCGCCGGTTTCAGCCGTTTCGCACCGCACATTTTCGGCGAACAATTGAAAGATTTTTCTGTCTATCCTAATCTTTCGCTGGTTGTTGATAATTTCAATCATTTTGCGTTATTTCCGTTGTTTGCATTATCGGTTCGAGCCGGCGACACAGCCGATCAACTTTTTAAGTAAGGTCGGCATCCGGAATTCGCCGTCCATTTGTTTGATATTCTCCGTCGCTTCACCGAGTTCGAGTCCGATTGCCGACACATAAAGCGGGTTGTTGCTGTCGCCGCGCGTAACTTCGCGCACTTTTGAATGCCCGCGAAATCTCGTTTTCGCCGCGCTGACAATTGGAATTCATCCGCCGAGATATTTGTAAAGATGCCCGCCGAGACCAATTTTATTTTCGTCCAGCCAAACATATCCGTCAACCACGATAATCTGCGGCTGTAAATTATAACGTTCGATCAGCGCAACAAGACACGGCAATTCACGTTCATAAAAAATTCCTGAGTGATATGGCTCAATCGGACACACGTCAAAAATATACTCCGCAACTGGCGCGGAATCAGTCCAATTCTGAAAAGTCACACAAGCCGCCGTTGCCGAATCGTTTTGGTAATGAACATCAAAGTCTGCTATCAAATTCATTAACTTCTCCTTATTTTGCAAAATTTACTTTTCGGCAACTTGTTTTTAAGACAAATTCATATAATAATTTTCTCAACCAATCGGGTAAATTACAAATAATTTTTAAAATAATAATGGTTATTTTATTTTCGAGTGAAAATGAAGTTTTCGATTTTTTGATCGCGACAATAACTTGATGCAAACATTTAGCCGGATTCTGCTACTAAACGAATTCTCCCGGAAGATATTGTGTTCAAGTTTTCTGCGTTTCAAAATCTGACGAGCTGATTTTTCGCTGGAGTAATTTGTCGGATAATTTCCAAATAATTCTAATAAATTTAACAAAGAGGTTTTTACCAAATGAACAATGCTGTCAGTCGGGTTAAGCGTAATAATTATGCCTGCAATAAGCCGGAGTCTATTTTTCGGCGGATTTCGTCCTTCGCGGTTCTGTCTATTCTGCTATTAAATATTTTTCTGATTCCGTTGCCGATTCAGGCAAAAGTCAGGAAGCCGCTTGTTTCTTCGACTATTGTCATCAGCCAGACATACGGCGGCGGCGGCGGTACAACCGGGACTTATTCGGCTGACTACATCGAGTTGAAGAACATTTCCGCAACACCGCAATCGCTCAACGGATTATCCTTGATGTATGGCTCGGCAGCCGGACAATTCGGCAGCAGCTCGACAAATATTTTTGCACTGCCAAATATTACGCTTCAACCGGGGCAGTATTATTTAGTTCAGACGGGCGGTGTCGGAACGGGCGGAGCCGCTTTTCCGGTTATGCCCGATTCGACAACAACCGGACTGAGTATGTCGGGGGCAAGCGGCAAGGTTGCGCTGACAAACGGTTTGGCAGGGAACAGTTGCGGCGCGACGGCGACACCTTGTAACTTGCCAAATGCACAAATTGTTGATTTGGTTTCTTGGGGAGCTGCTAACAATGCAGAAGGCGGCGCACCTACCAATGGCGGCTCTGCATTGAATTCGACTCAGGGAAATGTCCGCAAAGGCGCAGGCTGCACCGAAACAGATAACAATAACAATGACTTTGATATCATTACCGCACCAGTGCCGCGCAATAGTTCATCAACATTAAATGTTTGCGGCGGCGGCGGCGGACCGACCAATCCAACGGGAATCGGCGCGGCTAATCCTTCTTCGGTAAATCCGGGCGACAATACGCTTTTGACCGTAACGGTAACTCCCGGAACAACTCCACCCAGCACTGGTCTGACAGTTTCCGGGAACCTGACAGCTATCGGCGGAAGTGCCACACAAATGTTTTTCGACAACGGCACAAACGGCGATATCACTTCCGGCGACAATGTTTTTTCATATAATTCGACGGTCAGCGCGGGAACACTGAGCGGCAGCAAAGGTTTACCGATTTCGATCAGCGATGCCGAGAGCCGCACCGGCTCGACTTCGATTACGGTTAATGTTCAATCAGCTTCGGGAGTTGTTGACCACATCACCGTCAGTCAGGTTTACGGCGGCGGCGGCAACAGCGGGGCAACTTACCAAAATGATTTTGTCGAACTGTATAATCCGACTGCCGCAACTGTCAGTCTGACCAGCTGGTCACTGCAATATTCTTCAGCGACCGGAACTTCTTGGAGTAACATACAACCGATTAGCGGCACAATCGGAGCGGGGCAGTATTACCTAATCAAACTCGCTTCGGGCGGAGCAGCCGGGGCTGCGCTTCCAGCCGCGAATATTGATGGTGACATTAATTTGAGCGGGACGGCGGGCAAGGTTGCTCTCGTCAATAATTCCAACCCATTGATTGGTCAATGCCCTTTGACCAGTCCGAATCTGGTTGATCTCGTCGGTTACGGGACAACCACCAATTGTCGTGAAGGAACTTCGCCAGCTCCGGCTCAGAGCAGTTCCACCGCCGACATCCGCAAGTCAGGCGGCGCACAGGATACTAATGAAAACGGCAATGATTTTGTAACGGGAACACCAAATCCGCGTCGAACCGCGCCGATTCTCGAAGTTGGTCCGTCGGTTGTTGCTACTGATCCGTTTAGTAACAGCACCACGGCTCCGCGCGATTCGAGTCTGACGATCAACTTTTCCGAGCCTGTTTTTGTTGATCCGAACTGGTTCAATATAAGTTGTGCCGTGACTGGGTTGCATAACAGTGCTACTCAGGCAGGCAATTCCAAAGTATATGTCATCACGCCGAACCAAAACTTTCAGGCGGGAGAAACCTGTACGGCAACGATCTTCAAAGACTTTGTTCACGATCAGGATACGGACGATTCCGCTCCCGGCACGGATACTCTGCAAAGCGATTACGTCTGGAGTTTCACGATTGCCACCGGAAATCCTCCGCCCTATTCGTCCGATGTTCATTTGACGATGGGCAATCCGACTAATGCGACCGCCGATGTCAACCAGCCGACCAACTTTCTGATGCAAAAACCTGAATTCTCGCTCTCTTATAATCGGGATAAAGGAACTCCGAATTGGGTTAGCTGGCATCTAGACACTTCGTGGACGGGCAGCTTGATGCGGGTTGATACGTTTCGTCCCGATCCTGAAGTTCCGAGTGATTGGTACCGCGTTCAGGCAACCGACTATTTCGGCTCCGGCTTTGACCGCGGACATATGACACCGAATGCCGACCGCGATAATGAGAATTCAAGACCGATCAATCAGGCAACTTTCCTGATGTCCAATATGGTTCCGCAAGCACCCGACAACAACCAGGGACCGTGGGCGGTTTTGGAAAACGATCTCCGTTCGCTGCTTTCGACCAACGAGATTTATATCATTTCGGGCGGCGCGGGAACGGGCGGTATCGGCAGTGCCAACGGCAGCGTCGTCAATACGATTGCCGGTGGCAAAGTCAATGTTCCCGGTTATACCTGGAAGTCTGCACTAATTATCCCGAAAGGCACTGACGATCTTTCGCGGGTTGATAACAATACGCGGATAATTTCCGTTATTATGCCAAATACCCAGGGAATTAGAAGCGATCAGTGGCAGAAATATCTAGCGACCGTTGATCAAGTTGAGGCTTTGACCGGCTATGATCTGTTTTCAAATGTGCCGGTTGCAGTTCAGAACGTCATCGAATCGAGGCTTGATTCGTCAAGCAACACGTCGCCGACAACGGTGGCAGCCGGAACGTATACCAATCTTGATATAAGCGCACCGAACACGACACTCGGCGGCAATATTACTGTTAACGGGAATTTGACATTGGGCGGCAGTCGGTTAAGTACGGGGAATTCTAAGATCACGCTCGGACCAAATGCGACAGTTTCACGAATCAGCGGTTATGTAATCGGCAATCTTGAAAAACAATTTGCCAATTCGTCCGATGTATTTGAATATCCGGTCGGCACGCCCAACGGTTATTCGCCCGTTAATGTCGCGCTGACGGCACTCGGTCAAACAAATTCGAGCCTGACGGTCAAAGCCGTCGAAGGTGTCCAGCCGAATGTTACTTCGCCCGCAGTTTCACTCAAACGCTACTGGACTTTGACGGAAACCGGCGATTTGACGGCAAATCTGACATTCAATTATCTGGATGCGGACGTGCCGGACGGAGTTTTGGAAAACACCCTGGCACTTCAACGCTATGAAGGAACATTTACCCAAATTCCGGCAAATATCAACACTGTTGCCAATACCGCGACGGCTGTCGGAATCAGTACTTTTTCCGATTGGGTGCTGGTTTCACCGATGGAACCGAGTGCGGCATCTGCGATAGTTGGCGGACGAGTTACCTCATCGTATGGAAGAGGAATTTTCGGCGCGACGGTCGTGATGACCGACCAATCCGGTCAGACCTTTACAGTGCGAACCAATCCGTTCGGTTATTACCGATTTCAGGATGTCGCAACGGGAAAAACATACGTCGTGGATATTCGCCATAAACAGTTTAGTTTTGCACCGAAAGTCGTTTCGATTGCGAATGATTTGGAAGAACTAAATTTTACTGCGTTGCCCTGATTCCACGTTAAAAGCCGGACAGACATCCGACTTTGCCAACGCAGGAATACAATCGGATAAAAAGCCGCTTTGAATGTTAAATCGAAGCGGCTTTTTTACGAAAGCGATTGCAGATTACAGAATCTTGAAATAATTGGCGGTAATTTCAATTTAAATCCAATTTCAGGATGTGATTTGTCCCGACCGTTTCGCCGTATGGAAAATCTAATTCACCGACTTTTACAAAACCGTATTTCAGGTAAAATCCTTGCGCCGCCGTATTCTTTTCCCAAACGCCGAGCCAAACAGCTTCGTAACTTCTCCGCCGCGCCTCGTCAAAACATCTTTGCATCAGCGCGTCGCCAACCCGTCTGCCTTTCATTTTTTCCAAAATATAAATCCGCTGAATCTCGACGGCATTTGCTTCCCGCAAACATTCCGCCGGAGCATTCGCCCGCAATTTTGCGTAACCGACGGCATAACCATCAAATTCGGCAATAAAAAAAGTCGAATCTTTATCATTCAACTCCTTTTCGATTTGTTCAGAACTGAAACTTTCCAGAATGTAGCTCGCCAAATCCCGCGAATCGTCCTGCAAAAAATAAGCCTCATAAAAAGTCGTCACGCCGAGCGCACAGATGATTTTGATGTCGGAAGTTTCGGCTTTTCGAATTGCAATATTCATTTGAGTTTGCCGATTTTCTTTTGAATGTAATCAGGCTTCGGCTTCGGAATCTCACCGCTTTTCGGAACAAACCAGAATTCTAACCTTCTTCCCCAATTATTAACATATCCGCCGTCAATCGTGATGATTTGCGACGGCGAAAACCCCTTCTTGATTAATTTATCTCTGGCGGCGCGAAACATATTCGCGGCGTAAGATTTTTTGTCTAAGCTCCGACTGCTTCCAACGATAATTTTACCGTTTTCATCCTCTTCAAAATTAGTTTGCAGATATGCGATAACATACAGCCTGCTTTCGGGCGATTCTTTCAAAAAGCGTTTCAGAACGCTCAGCGCAAATTCCGAATACTGTACCGGAGAACTATCGGTAGAAAGATAAGTATCTTCGATGGAATCAAAAACGGTTCTCGGTGTCAGACCGTAATCAATATATGAAACATTTTCAACCCGAACCGTCTGTTTCGGAATGATGAGATTTTCATTACAGGTTTCTACTTTGTCATTTTCTCTGACGATAAAAAATCGCGTGTTAAACGTTCCCTCATTAACATCACAAAACTGTATTAAAAGTTTTTCTGCCGGTTGTTTTATGTTATTTTTCCAACCCGATTTTATTGACGAACCCAAAATATATGGCGCGAAGTAGTTATCATTTCCGCCGGAAATTTGGACGAGAGCTTTTGAGTTCGGTATTTTATCTGCTTCGATAGATAAACCATAAATTCGAGCCAGTAAATCATCATTATACAATTTGCCAAATTCATCGAACAATACGGGCTGATTTTCCTGCGCCGAGATTGAAAACACCAAAAGTAAAATAACTAAAATCTGCGAGATTAGATTTTTCATACGTTTAGAATTGTATTCAGCCATTTTCAAATCTCTCCGGCTTTTTATCTGAACTCGGCTTCAAATAAGGCGCGTCGTATTATTCGCGTTTTGCTTGTGAATCGGGCGAATAATATTTTATCCATTCGGTCAGCACGTTGAAGGTTCGCCTTGTTTGTTTGTAATTGCTCAAGCATTTAAGAATGCTTGAGCAATCGGACAAATCCGGCTTGCTCAAAATGATGATCCGTCGTCAGAGATTCGACGATTTTATGTTCCCGCATTACGGCAAAACTCGAACAATCAACCTGCGGTTTGTGAGCAATTCCCACGCTTTCGTGTCCAGATATTCGTCAATATGAATGATGTCAACTAAGAACGAAGTTTTGATGCTCTCAATAAATTTGATGCTTTTAACTCGCGGAATTCGCAAAGGACTTGATAAAAGTGCGACAAGTTCGGCGATAATGTAATTCGTCGTGACCAGACGCGAACCGTCTTGTTTGGCATTCAAATAAATCGCTTTCGTTTCCGCGTGAAATTCCTGTATAAGTGTCCACGAGGTTTCCCCAACCCGAAGTATCAACAAATATCCGGTTCATTCGTTTTCACCGCGCAACTCACGCATCAAATTTTCACTGAGATATTTGTCGTGATTATTCGCCCAATCGGGAACGTTGCTTCTAAATGCACCGACAAATTCATCGAGCGCGTCTTCAATTCCTTGCGGCGTATCTTTCGCCAATCTCTCAAGCGCGATTTCTTCAACCTTACGCTTTTTCGATTCGGCTTCTTTGACGATTCCCTGATAAATATTTTCGGGAACTTCTAAAATAATCGAATGTGTCATCATTTTTACCTCTCAAAAACATTTTTACGGCAAGCTATTCCATTCTTCAATCGAAAATTTGCGCTCGATTATTTCCTCGACTTCGCGTAGTATCATTCGCAGTTGCGGAACTGAGTATTCAGAATTTGAAGGAATTGTCATTCGGCATTGTTTGAAAACCATAAACTGATGTTTCGCGCCGGAATACGCGCCTTCAAATCCGAGTGCGCGGAGTTTTTTGATAAAATCGCTCGCTTACACTGTTTCCATTTCATATTCGGGTTTTCCGTTCAAATCAACATCGTCCAAAACCGGCAAAGAATGTCCGAGTTTCAACCCGACCAAAACCCAATCTTCGAGCGTCGAACGCAATTCGTTTTCACATTCGCGCAAAGTCGCCCCGAACGCGACGACACCTTTGCATTCGGAAATACGCCCGAAAAAAGTGCCGTCTTCGAGTTTGTCATATTCAGCTTGCGCCAGCGCGTTTTCCAGATAATCGCTTAAAATATATTGTCCGGTCATATAAGTATATTTTGACTCCCAAATCCTACAAAGATTCAATGTTTGGAATCTGCATCCGATTTCCATTGACGAGCAAGATTGCTTCTTCGACAAATTCTTGATTCGTTAGTTCGTCATCAGCAAACTGTTGAATAATATCCATCGGCGCATAAATCTCTAATCGGTCATAGCTTGGCTGAATATATTGTTCGGTTACGAAATTTTTATAAGGAACTAGAATTGAAATTTTGATGCCGTCAACTTCTGGATGAAACTTGATAATACGAGCGATTCTTTTGAAGTATGAGAGAACTCTTTGATTCAGTGAATTGCTGATTCGATGAGATTGGTCAACTCGAATCGTGTTGTAAACTTCCGTATCGCCGCCGACATCAATCGAAAGATAATTACTTCCTTTATATTTTTCAGATTTAATTGCCGAATCAATATATTTTAGTTCTTTCAGTAAATTTAATTTTCTGGTCGTTGGAATGGATGATAAACTTCCATCAAAAACTTTTGGCAGAACCTTACCGATGATTTCCTGCTTATAATAATCACTTTCTTCAAATTCGGATAATAGACCGACGAAAGCAATTTCACGAAAAGCGGCATTCAAATCTTTGACCGAATTATCAAAACGCAGTTTGACGTTAAATAAGGGGTCGCGCAGTTCTACCAAAGTATAATTTTTCTCACGGGAAACTTTTTCAATCGTCAGTTGCCGCATTAAAGTCCAACCTGCCGTTCGCCATTCAGACAAACCACCAACTACAATTCTACTTTTCTCGGATTGTTCGATAATTGCGCCATAATTGATGTCGCCGCTCCAAGTGCTGACTCTTTCAAAACCAATCAGTTTGCTTGGAATTTTCAACACGACAAATTTTCCTTTCGGAATATCAATGAGCGAACTTTGCTGCTTTTGCTGTGCCGAAACAGCGACACACAGCAAAAAGTTAATTGCTAAAACCAGGAAGAGAGAAGTTTTTAATCTGATTGGATAATACATAATCTTATTCCTCAATTTTGTATGCGAGAAGTTTTCTGAATGCGTCGAGTTGAACATTTGTTAATTTATATTCAAGCGTTCCTATTTGAAACTCGGCTTTTTCCCCGTTGGCGATTTGCTCAAATGTTTCGTAGGACATTGTGACGACAACGGTTTGCTTTGTGACAGTTTTTGTTTTTTCTTCATCGGCTAATTTTGCCTCGCCCAAAGAAATTCGCTTGTTATCAACTAAAAAATTAAGTTGAAGATCATCTTCGCGGAAAAGCGGACGCGCCGCCGAAGCGTAAAAGTAAAACGAAACTTTTTCAGGTTTCTTTTGCGTTTTGCCTGCAAAATTATATTCGGCGTAAGTGCGAATTGAACGCTTGTTGCCGCGCACAAGCATTTTTGAAGTTGAAACAATTGTTACATCTTTAAAGCGATCATATTTATTAACTATATCTGCTTCTGTCTCTTCTTCGACTTCCTTTTCCTCATCGTTTTGACGGACACTTGCAGTTATTTTATTGAATTTAGCTAATGCTGAATCAAAATCTTTTATCGCTTGAAACAAAAAACTGTTTGCCAACAATGAAGATTGTTTGTCGGCATTAGAGAACTCTGTTGAATCATTAAACGCTACGAGAATAGCCTTTTCGTCGTTATCGAATTCCAAGTACACATTGTTGACCTGCCTTAGCTTCCACCTGTTTTTTAACTCTGTTTGTTTAATCTTTATTTTCTCTACACTAAAAAATTGTTTATTTCCATCGTTCGGCACATAAGTTACTTTTGTTTTGGTAACATACAATTTGCCAAAACTATTATAGATTTTATGAATACTAAAAACTAAAGAATCCTCTCCATCACGCCTTTGCACTTTGACTTCACTCGAACCACCTTTTCGACTGAGAATTCTCAACGTAGGTTGTCCGTCAACCAAAACTGCTTCGGTTAATCCTTCAAGTGAAGTCTGATTGATGTCTTTCGTATTATCTGTTGATTGAGCAATTCCAACATTTGATATAAATGAAATAGCAAACAACAAAAATAAAAATCGAAGTGCGTGATTAATTTTGAACATAATTTTTAGGATGATTTAGATTTTTACAGATTTATTTATACAAATTCTTGACCAAAAAAAGCAACTTTCTAGATCCTGATATTCCCAATTTTCTCAGGCTTTTTGTCCGAACTCGGTTTCAAGTAAGGCGCGTCGGATTGTTCGCGTTTCTCGACTGAATCGGGCGAATGCCAGTTCATCCATTCGGTCGGCGCGTCGAAGGTTTCGCCGCCGTGCGCGGTTAAACGCGAACGAATTCGGCACATTACGGGCGTGTTGATGCCGACTCCCGAAATTATCGCTTGTCCTTTGGTGAGCGCGGGAAGTTCGGAGAGCATTGCGCGTCCTGCACCTTCGACGGATTGGGCGACGGTTTGCTGGTCAATCGGGTTGACGATTCGCATAATGATTTGCGTCATACATTGCGAGAGAACGTCTTGGTCTAATTTGCCCGGTCGCTGTGTGATCAAACCGATGCCGACTCCGAATTTTCTGCCTTCGGAGAGGATTTGTTTGAGGATATTCGTTGAAACGACGCTTGCTCCGGCGGGCGCGAAACGGTGCGCTTCTTCTAATAATGTAAAGACCGGATAATTGACGACATCGCCGGATTCTTTGGGCGTTTCGCCGCGCGTTGCCATCATTCGGGCTTTGTTGATGCGGCGCAAAAGCGTGCCGACGATGACTTGCTGTTCGTGTTGTTCGATGTCGGACAACTGCAAAATCGTGCAGCGTCCGGGTTTGAAAAGTTCGTTTAATTCGATCTGTTCGCTCGACGAAAAAATCGTGTCGTCGCGGTCGAAACGCGAATCCATTCGCCATAAAAGTCCGTCAATCGAAGAAACATTGCCGCCCGAACCGTCTTTTTTCGATTCGTCGCCGTATTTCTGCGCGTTCACTTCGTCGCGCAAATCGTGGTAAGCGTAGGCGTAATCGGCGCGGCGTTCGGCTTTTAATTTTTCGTTCAAACTGCGAAACGCCTGCGACAAAAAATGCGCCATTTTGTCGGACGTGCCTTCGGGCAAAAGATATTTCACATCGGCTTCGGTCAAGGTTGAAAAGCGCACTTTGATTTTGTCGGGCGTGTAGATTTTGACTTCCGGCTGATAACCGTCTTTTTGGAATTTTTCGTGCGCGTGAATTGACTGCATCGTGTGATATTCACCGTGCGGATCAACGATCAAAACCGCCGCGCCGTTGTGCGGCTGCATCAATTCCTCGATAAAAACGCCCGCCGTGTAAG
>JBBSUG010000011.1:0-130102 GCA_038235165.1 Pyrinomonadales bacterium | reverse complement strand
TCGTAAAAGATTTTCCACGCATTGTATTCGGGCATCACTTTCGCCAAAGTTTTATACGCCATAAACTCGGCAAAGCCTTCCTTGAGCCACAGATCGTCAAACCATTTCATCGTTACCGTATCGCCGAACCATTGATGCGCGGCTTCGTGAAAGATGACGTTGGCGCGGGTGATGTAATCGTTTTTCGTCGGCTCGGTCGGGAAAATAACGCGGTCTTCACGCAGAAAAGTCGCGCCCGCGTGTTCCATCCCGCCGAACGGAAATTCAGGGAGCAAAACCAGATCGTATTTCGGAAACGGGAATTTGTAATCAAACCAATCTTCAAGAAACTTCACGCCTTCGCGGTTGAGCCGAAAAACTTCCGCCGCGTGTTGTTTGAATTTCTCGGCTTGTGATTTGCGGACGTAGATAGATGTAGGCGGAAACCCGCGCGTGAGCAAGGGTGATTCTTTTTCGCGCACCTTCGAGTTGTTTGCACCCTCCCTCACGGTCGGGTTTCCGCCTTCTTTGATTTCCACAAAATCGCCCGCCGCAAATGCGAAAACGTATGTGCTGATTGGTTTGGTTTCTTCAAAATTCCAATAAAATTTATTTCTGTCAATAACTCGTTTTGTATTCATTGACAATAATTCTATTGTTGTATTTGAAACTACTTTCCAATCGCTCGGCGCACTAATATTTAATTGAAATCGCGCCTTCAAATCCGGCTGGTCAAACACGGGAAACGCCGTGCTTGCGTCCGACGGGACGAACAACGAATAGACGTATTCCGCATTATCTTCCTTGTCAACATAGCGCGTAACCGCCGCGCCCGACGTTTTGATCGGCGATGCAAAGTTTATTTTGATAACATTTTCGCCCGTTTTCAAAAGCCTCGGCGCAATGGCGATGTGTTCCTTATCAATTGCATACGCAAAGTTTCCGCTCGGCGGTAATTTCTTTATCACCGATTCGTTGACCTGAATCACGTCCGCAAACGGCTTGTCCTTATCATTCGCAAACTGTGTCGTGCGCCAGTCCAAAATCAAATCGTTCTTTGCGCCTTCGTCGGTCAAAGTAACCCGAATCTCGATGTCGCCTTTCATCAGCGGCGCACCTTTTTCGAGCGTGATATTTAATTTGTAACGCACATTCGAGTAATTCGCGCTGCGCCATTTAGCGAGAGCTTGCGAAACGCCGGGTTTCAGCGGCGGCATTGTCTGTGCGAAAATTGTTGTTGTTATCAGCATAAAAAAGAGAATTAAAGTTTTCATAATCATAAATGGTAGAAACACGACTGTTTCCGCCTTACTCACCGATTTGATATATTTCTTTGGCATTCGGGTCGGCTAAATCTTTTCGCACCAGCAGATAAAGTTCTACGCCCGGACGCAGTGGATAAGTCCCAATGTATTTATAATGTGCGCCGTAACGGGCGGTGAGATCGGCTTTCTGCGCTTCCGATGCGACGATCATTTCGGACGTGTTGGCATCGGCAAGCTGCCCGTGAAAAATCGCCTTCGGATAATCGCGCAGATACCACGGCATTGACCAGTAATCGGGCGAAACTACCTCAATCGAAGCGTCTCTACTCTTGCCGCTTTTGTCGGCGTAATAGGTAATTTGCTTAATAAGATCGAGAAAACCACGTTTTGTGTGGGCGTAAACATACGTCATCGAATCGTCGTCGTAACGGACGAAATTCAAATCGTAAGTTTGATAACCGAGTCTGCCGACGGCGAAAATCAGCAGCAATCCGCCGAGAATTTTTAAGCCGATCTGACGCGACGCGAGCAATTCGTTGATGCCGTAACCGGCAATAATGCACATCGGCAGCAGAAACGACAGTGCGAGCCACGGCGTTTTATACGGGATAATCGTATAGGCGGCGAACAGCCCGAACGCCCAAAATCCGGTGAAAATGGCGAAACGATGCCGCGCTTTGACGAGCGCGATGATTGTGCCGAGTGCCGAAAGCAGCAAAATCGGCGATTCGATTTTCATTCCCCATTTCACATACGCCCACATTCCGTTCTGCGTGTGGTCTTTGGAACCCGTTTTTGTCCAGAACGTATATGCCTCGAACGCTTTTGAAATGCCTTCGGGATAAGTGAAAAACGAGGTGAAAAACAAAACGCCGACGTAGAGAAAAACGACGGCGACGGCGACGCTAATAATTGTAAATTCGCTCGAAATTCTCTTCGGTTTATCGTAAAACCAAATTGCTGCCGGAATCAGCGCGAGCGACAGCGCGATTGCCAGAATCGTGTAATCCGTATTATTCCAAGCATCGGCGGTCACGACGACATTTGCCGCGCTGCCGGAATTATTTCGCGCCAACAGATAGGGAACGGCGACGCGCACCGTCAGCCACGACAGAAAAATCGTCACGGATGTGACTGCACACTGAATTAAAAAGAACTCCGCATTGTTTGAAACGCCGAGCCGCTCACGAAAATTCGTCCAATTCAGCGCGACGGGTTCGAGTTCGTTTGTTTGCGGTTCGCCGATTGCCGCCCGGTAAATTTTGCGCCACAGCCAAACGCAGACGACCGCCGCCGCCATTGTCCCGACCGTGATAAACGCTGTTTCCTTAGTCGCAAAAAGCAGCACCGCCGAAGCCGTGGCGAGCAGCAGATAAATCGGTCTGCCGTTTTGCCAGCCGAGCAGCATTCGCATAATCAAAAAGATCAAAACCGCTTCGACGGCAATCAGCGCGACCGTCAAAGTTAGATTGTAAGTTTCATTTTCAAACCCGGCGGCACCGACCAAATTCAGCGCGGACGGCAAAAAACAAATGAGCAAAAGCGTCGCCATCATCCCGACGGCAAAAATGCCGACCTTTTGTTTTTCGATAAAAAACAGACAGCCGAGAAAAATGCCGAAACTAAAGAACACAAACAGCATCTCATGAATAAAATAGCGCGAAATGTAAACCATTCCCGGCGACAGCGCGAGCAGCAGCGCGGCGGTCAAACTGCCGATTCTGCCGATGTATCTCTTTAAAAAAAATGCTGCGACGACCGTCGAAACGCCGAACGCGCCGACGCTTCCGCGAATGCTTTCCGTAGTCAACCCGAATATTTTAGTGACGGCGAGCGCAGCGTAATAAAGATCGGGACCGTGGTAATTGCTCGGATCATATTTGTAAACGCCGCTGCGAAAAAGCGTTGTCAGGAAAAAGCCGTTGACCCCTTCGTCGTGATGGAGCGGAACTAATTCGAGCTGATAAAAACGCAAAAAGACCGCAACGGCGGTGATTATCAGACAGCCGATCAGCCACGGATATTCATTAATGCTTTGTCCTTTATCCATTGTCCTTTGATGTGCTTGTTCGTTCATTTGTTATTGGCGGAGCGCGGACGACTGGTTTGCCATTAGCGCGGGGTATTCCTTTTTCTTTAGCTTTTTTGTTTGACGACGCTGGCAGCGTCTCGCTTTCGCTGACGCTGGCGGACGAGACTTCCGCGCTCCTTATTTACTGAACTTTATAAACTTTATACTGTCCGACTTCCGCCGCGACGGGGAATTTTTGAAAATATGCTTCGTTAAACGGGACGTTATTCGCTTTGAAATAAGTTCGCTCTTCCGGGCTGATTAAAATGTATTCGATGCCGTATTTTTTCAAAAAAATGTCCGTCGTGCCGTCGCCCGTGTAAATTCTTTTGACATCATTTTCGCGTGCAGTGTAATCAATTCCGTAGGAAGCGAGATGCCCGGTGTAGCGCATCAGCGAACGTCTGCCCGTCAGCACAACGACGGTATTATATGTCGGCGCGTTTAAAAACAGAGCGTTCGGGGCGGTTTTGCTTTTTATCTGTTCGGCGATTTTTACTGCATCAGCATCAAAAATCCTGTAATTGATCGTGCCCGACATTTGCCGCCAAACGTCAATCGCGCCCGCCAAAGTTAATATTAGCAGACAACCTGCCGCGATTAATTTGAAAAATTTACCTTTTTCCCACAACCACGCCAACGCAAAAGCGGCGAACGGCAGCGAACCGACGAACCAATAAATCAAAACTTTGATGTTATCCCATTCCCACGGCGCGAGTTTGAAAATGTTCGGGATGATGAACAACAAAACGAAGGGAATGTAGAAGACAGCTGTCCCTAATCCTTTGTAATTTGTCCTTTGTTTTTCTTCTGCGTCTTCGTGCGTTTGGCGGTGATAGATTAGATATATTCCGAAAGCGAGAACGGGAATAAAAATTCCGGTGTTTTTGAGCCAGAACCAAAAAAAGTTCAAATCGCGTTTGTCCCACCCGAAAAACGGGCTGACAAATGCGCTTGCCTGCGTCGCGCTGCCGTACAACGCCCAAATCAATTCGGGAACGGCGATAACCGACACGCCGACACCGAATGCGATCCATTCGCGCCACTTATCCAAACTGAAAAAAAACAGCGTTGCACAAACGACAAACAAAGCGAACAGGCTGTGCAGATGCGTCAACGGCAATGTTCCGGCGAGCAAACCCAGCAGAAAAGTGGAAAAGCGAAAAAGTGAAAAGGTGGAAAAGTTATTGTTGACAGAATCTGCTTCAGCTTTTTCACTTTTGAATATTTCCCAAATCTTCTGCAATACAATAATGGTCAGCGGCATTCCGAGCAATATGCTTCTTTGCGTGACGAACAGTGTGTTCAGGGAGTTGCCGAAGCGGAAAAAGTCGCTGATCGTGTAGTCGCGGGGCAGATTCCACAGAAAATCATAAAATCCTTTGACGTTTTGCAGCGCATCACTGAAAAACCACAAAAAACCGAGTCCGCCGCTGAAAAACAGAAGCACCGGCGCGAGTTTTCCGGCGAGGCGATTATCTGTGATTTTGAACGTAAACCTTTCCAGAATGACGAGCAGCGAAAACGTCAGCGTGATGTTTTGCACGAGCATCGCGTCGCGCACATTTGCGCCGATTTTGACAAAACTCGCCGCGATCAAATCGGCGATAAACGGGTAAGTAAATTTGACATCGGCGTAAGACGGATTCTGCGGCGGAAAATTATCGCCCTCGGTAAAACTAAAAATCGCGCCGAGATGAAACGGCAAATCGCCCAAATTATTTGACGCGCCGGTGTAAACCCCGTTCGCCGTTTCGACCATTGCGCGTTCAAAAAAGAAATAAAATAAAATTAAAAACGCGGCATAATAAGCGAATTTGAGAAATTTATTAAAATCCGCGCCTTCCAAATTACGTTTCGCCGCTTGCCAATCCGCCGCAAAATTGCGTTTGAAATTCTTCCGAGTGAGCAAAATCAAAGGCAGCATCGTAATCAAAAGCGCGATTGTAATCGTCGCCGTCGTCAACCCGAAAAAACACGTGATAATGAAACAAACGATTCCGAAAACGGTCTGCCCGACAATATTGCCCGCACACAAACGCCACATCAGCGGCTCGTCTTCGGCGAACAGATAAGTCAAACCGAAACCGCCGAGAGTGATGAAAAAAATTAAAATAATCGAAACGAGCATAAAATTTTGTATTTTTGAAGCGGTGAAATTATTATGACAAAATTAAGCCACAGTTTCCAGATTTCTCAAAATCAAAGTTAAAGGTTAGAATATCCAATTTGAAATCTACAAGACAGATGTCAGATGACATTTCTTAATTTGAAATTTGGAATCTGGAATCTGGAATCTAAAATTATATGTTACAAGCTGGAATCGTCGGACTTCCGAACGTCGGAAAATCTACACTTTTTAACGCGTTGACCGCGCAGGAATCGGCACTTGCCGCCAATTATCCGTTTGCCACCATCGAACCGAATATCGGCATCGTCGCTGTTCCCGATGAACGTCTGCCCGTTTTGGAAAAACTCAACAAAGCGCAGAAAGTTGTTCCCGCGACGGTTGAATTTGTGGACATCGCGGGTCTCGTGCGCGGCGCAAGCAAAGGCGAAGGTTTGGGCAACCAATTTCTCGCCAATATCCGCGAAACCGATGCGGTGATTCAGGTCGTGCGCTGTTTTGAAGATGATAATATCATCCACGTCGAAGGTTCGGTTAACCCGATTCGGGACATCGAAACGATTCAAATCGAACTCGCGCTGGCTGATTTGGCAAGCGTCGAAAAACGGCGCGACAAAGCGCAGCGCGGCGCACGCGCCGGGGATAAAGTTGCCAAAGCCGAACTCGAAGTTTTGGATAAAATTTTGCCCGTTTTAGAAGAAGGTCGTCCGGCGCGTGCCGTCGAATTGGACAAGGAAGAAAAGATGATCGCCAAAAACTTCTTTCTGCTGACGACAAAACCGACGATTTACGCGGCAAATGTTGACGAAGAATCGCTGGGGAATCCTGACGCGAATCCGCACGTTCTGAAAGTAAAGGAACACGCCGCCGCCGAAAATGCCGAGACGGTCGTCATTTGCGCCAAACTCGAAGCCGAACTCGTCGCGCTTGACGAAGCCGAACGCGATGAATATTTGAAGGATTTGGGCGTTGAATCTAGCGGTGTCGGCAGTATGATCAAATCGGCTTACAAACTGCTCGGTTTGATGTCGTTTTTAACCGCCGGAGAAAAAGAAGTCCGCGCGTGGACGATTCCCGTCGGCACGAAAGCACCGAAAGCCGCCGCCGAAATTCATTCCGACATCGAACGCGGCTTCATTCGCGCCGAAATCGTTTCCTATAACGATTTAGTGAGTTGCGGTTCGCGCAAAGCCGCCAGCGAAAAAGGTTTGGCGCGGCTCGAAGGCAAAGAATATATTATGCAGGACGGCGATGTCGTAGATTTTCGGTTCAATGTTTGATTGGTGTGATAAAATCCGTTTTGCGGGGTGAATGTGATACAAGCATTGCAGTTAAAGAAAATTTACAGGAAAATTTAGTTGAAATAATCAAAGAACTACCGGTTGAAACATTGGCGGAAGTCATTGATTTTGCCGAACTTCTACGCGAGAAAAAATGCCGTGAACAAAATGGACAGACACAAATGTCGGAACGTGTTCTCGGATTACACGAAGGTCAGGGTTGGATCAACAAAACTGCCCGACGAATTTTGCTTCGGCGGTGATTCTGGAGTAATCGAGAAGGACAAAAACAATGAATTTCCTGCTCGGTACACACATTTTTATCCGGTCGCAAATTGAGGCTAAATATCTCTGTGCCAAAAAAAACTACTCTTTAACTTGCAGAGTTGAAATAATTTTCTCAATCGAATCTAAATCCGGCTGAAATTCATTTTGCGGCAAATTTTCCAATCTTTTGGTTATTTCTGATAAGTAATCTTTGTATTTGTTCAAAGACGCATCATTTTGTTCGGGAAGTTTAATCCCGTCAAATTCGGAAACTTCTTGATTTTCGGGCAGAAAAGAAACAATGACGGGGAACTCGGCGAAAATATAACTTTTTCCGTCTTCGGAAATGCCCTGATAAATATAGGTCAACTGCTGATTGTTGATAAAAGCGTATTCTTGATTAATTTGCGTCAAGAAAAATAACCCGCGCCCGCTTTGAAACGAAAGCTGTTTTACTCGGGCGTTAAATGTCTGGTGAGCGTCGTAAAAAAGAAGCACCGGAATCTCCCCATTTCGCCGAAATGCGGCGTTTTTAATGACGTTCTTCACATCATTTAAGTCGTTATCAAAACTTTTCGTGTTGTTTTTTTCGACCGGCAACCACACGCGCCGATATTCTTCAATCGGGTAAACGGCGATGATTGATTCGGTCTGACCCGGATTGTTAAACGTAAAAAGAAGATGTTTCGGCGCGACCTCATCAGGTTTGTCGGTCTCATTTTCCAACGGACTTTCGGGAACTTCTTCCGGTTTGACTTCACCGAAAATCTGCGGATTATAAGTAAAAGTCACGCCATTGAAATTAACGTCAGCCGTCGGCGGCAGATTTTCGCGCGGCGGCGGCAGCGGTGTTTCAGTTGTTGTTGAAGTTTCATTGGTAATTGATGAATCCGTTTGTTGCGGCGCGTTTGAATGACAGCCTGAAACAAGCGCAATCGCCAAGATCAAACCGCACAATAAATAAATTTTCAGCATTAATTTTCCTCCATCCGCCGAATAGTTTATGCTCCAAAAATGCAAAAGTAAATAACATTTGCATCAAATTCGAAGCTCCGGTTTTGCGCGGCAATCGGCAACGCGTGTTAAAATTTCGGTAAATTTATGGAAGGAACGGTTTATTTAGTCGCCACACCCATCGGCAACCTCGCCGACATCTCCAATCGCGCTTTGGAAACGCTTGCTGCAGTTGATCTGATCGCCTGCGAAGATACGCGCCACACCGGAAAACTGCTCGCGCATTACGGCATCAAAAATAAACTCGTCAGCTATCACGAACACAACGAGACGGCGCGGGCGGACGAATTTGCGATACTGCTCGAACAAGGCAAATCAATCGCCGTCGTATCGGATGCGGGAACGCCCGCGATTTGCGATCCGGCATTGCGAATCGTCCAAAAAGCGCACGAAATCGGCGCGAAAGTGACGGCGATTCCGGGCGCAGTCGCCTTTGTCAACGCGCTGATCGTTTCGGGACTGCCGACCGATTCGATATTTTTCGGCGGGTTTCTGCCGTCGAAAAAGAATGACCGGCGCAAGCGTTTGGACGAAACAAAAACGATACCGGCGACGCTGCTTTTTTACGAAACGCCGCACCGCATTGCGAAAAGTTTGGTTGACTGCGTAGAAATTCTGGGCAATCGAAACGCGGCGGTCGTGCGCGAAATTACCAAAATTCACGAGGAAACTGTGCGCGGAACGCTGGCGGAGTTAGCTGAAAAATACGCGGACGAAAATGTGAAAGGCGAAATCGTTTTGGTGATTGATCGAAGCGAGATTACAGATTCCAGATTCCAGATTTCAGATTCAAAATCTCTAGTCGAGCGCGTTTTAGAATTGGAAAATGAAGGCGTTGACCGCAAACTCGCGCTGAAAAAAGCGGCAAAGGAATTCGGATTGCCGCGTTCCGAAGCGTACCGGATGGTGCAGGCGGGAAAAATGAATGCTGAGTAAAGAGTGATGAGGTTCAAATTGAGTAACCGTACCGATTGTGTTGTTTAACAGCCGATTATCAATTTAATAAATCTATTCGGCTGACATCAAAAGTTATTTTTTAACATCTCGAACTCAGCGCAAAAATATGGAAGGAAGCGGCGTGTCGCCGGGTGCGCCGAATTGTCGGGAAACAAAACTGTCGTCGAAACTTTTTAAATAATACCAAAATCCCGTGCCGCTCCGGTAAACGGCGACATCGTGTTTGCCGTCGCCGTCAAAATCGGCTTGCAAAGGTTTGTCGCCGCCCGTGCCGAACTGCACGGCGGAAAATCCCTCTGTAGATTTCAGCAGGTACCAATTGCCGTTTGAGGGGCGGAAAATAGCGTAATCCGCCAGCCCGTCGCCGTCGTAATCGCCGGTGACGGGCGTGTCGCCGGATGCGCCGAATTGTGTTTGAATTAGTCCGTCGTTTGAACTGCGCCGGACGTACCAAATACTGCTCGACGGGCGAAAAACGGCGTAATCCGTTTTGCCGTCGCCGTCGTAATCGGCGTTGACCGCAATATCGCCGACACTGCCCCACGCCGTGTTTATTTGTAAGTTATTTGAACTGTTTTGAATAACGAAATCCGGCGCATTTGCCTCATCATTCGGGCGAAAGACGCTCAGGTCGGACGCACCGTCGCCGTCAAAATCAAACGGCGCAGTGCTTTTGACATTTGTTTGACAAGCGCATTCAAAACCGTCGGCGACAGTCACATCATCAACATACTGTCCTTCGCGCGACGTGCCGTTATCAGTGCCGACGCGCCAGCGAAGCTGTACCTTTTTGCCCGCCAATGAAGCCGGAAGTTTAACTTTGGTCGTGATAAATTCGGGCGTTTGATTGACCCCGCTTTTGCCCGACCACGCCGCTCTGCCGGAGAGTGGATTTTGACAACAACCGCTGATCGTGCCGTCGTAACCGCCCGTTTCAAATGTGCCGCCCGCCGATATAATATCCTGAAATCTGCCGACATTGCCAATTTTTATTTCCAGAACGCCCCCGTCGTAAAGCTGATTACGCAAAAATGTCGTTTCCAAATCGTAACGCTGGCGAAAGGTCAGTTCGGCGTTGTCGGAAGCGATTTGAAAAGCGGGCGAAGTTAGTTGATTGATGCCGATTTGACTTGGCGCGAGCGAAAATGCGGAATTCGGCGTTGAATCAAAAGCATTTTTTGAAGTCGTCCAAATCTGCTCCGCGCCGCTTGCTGAAGTCGTCCACCCGTTCGGCAGATTCGGCGAATTCACATTGTCAAAGTTTTCGCGTAGCGCAAAACGCGGCGCACCGACGTTCAAGTTGATTGATGTCGTGCCGAGATTTTCCGCTCCGTCGTTTAACTGAAAAGTTAGAATGATCGCCGCGCCGCAGTGCAAATTCGGGCTGGCGGTGAAGGTGAACGGGCGCGAAACTCTATTGCCGTTCGTCTCTAATGCGCCGTAATTTTGCGGCTGACCCGGATTGATTGCGCCGCCCGTCGGCAATAACACGGCGGTTAAATTTTCCGTATTTCTCGCGCCGCTGTTGCTCAGCGTAATTTCCAGCGTGACGGTTTCGCCCGCGTCAATCGCATTATTGACCGCGCAATTTTCCGCTGTGATTTGGTCATTGTTCGCCATCAAAATCGCCGCCGGTGTGAGCGCGAAATTCTTTATCAAAGTTTCGCCGTTATTAATCGTGACTGTGATTGTTTGGGAACGAAAACCGGCTGCCGAAACGGTCAGTGTGTAGATATTCGGAACTAAAATTAACTCACCGTAACTGCCGTCCGCATCAGTTCGCCGGCTGAAAACATTATTCGCCGTCACCAGCGCATCGGCAATCGGCTGTCCGTTCGCAGCGTTGGTGACGATGCCGCCGAACGCCGAACGGGATGCATTTGAACACTCGTCAAATTTGAATTTGCCGATGCGCGTCAGCCAGCCGTACGGGTTTTCCGTCTGACTGTTTTTCGTGTAATATTCATTCGTCAGCCAAAACGTGCAGTCGTCCGCCGGGTCAATATTCATCGCGGTATAATCGCCCCAGCGCGAACCGAAACCAGTCTGCACGCCCGTTCCGGCGATTAAAGTTTCTTCGCCGCGAAATTGTCCGGGCGGGTCGCTTGCCAATTTGCCGGAATACAAAATCGAAGGAAATTTTTGATCGCTCGAAAAACTGTGACCGACGGCTGTATTGCCCTGAAAATCCTGCGCCGCACTGCCCATCCAACGGCTCGCCGCCGCGTCGCCGAGCGTCGCCTGTTCGTGAACCGCAAAACCGTTGCCCGTATTTTGCAGTTCGTCAACGCGGACTCCGGCGCGATAATTTTCTTCGATGGGCGAGATTCTGACGGTTTGGTTGATGACGATTGATTCGTGTGTGCCGAAATTGCGGTAAGCGGCGCGATACATTAAACGGTCTGACTGCGAATCGAGCTTATTTCCGGGCAGCGGTTGCTCAACATCTTCGCGCCCGTTCGGACTCGTCGGGTCAAACGGCGCGGTTAAAATCGGACTCTCATTACGTTCGGTAAACGTCGAATTGTTTGGGTTTGCAAAATCGGCGTGAAAGTTAAACAGCCGCAGTGCGTCCTGCGCGTCGCCGTATTCGTTTGCCGTGTAGCCGACAAAAATATTCGGCGTATTTTTGGGCGGCGGTTTCAAACCGTCAAGATCGGCGGGCAGCAGACCGCCCAGACGAATTGTCGAAGGCGACGCCAGATCGAAATAAATGTAGTCCGCCGTTTTGTCGCCCGCCAGCATTTTCGATTTATCAAACGCAAAAACGCCCGTCCCGGCATAATCGCCGCCGATAAATTTGTCGGCTGACATATAAAATGCGTCCGTCCAAACGCTCAGTTTCGGATAATCGTTGAGCTTGAAATTCGGCATCGCAAACTCGTAAAGATAATACGCGCCGGTCGGGTCGCCGGTCGTTGACACGGCAATTAATTGGCGAAAAGGCGGCGCGTTATTGCAGTATTGACTGAGCAGCCAGCGGTCGGTCAGCGCATCGTAAAGCACAATCGGGTCGCCGTCGTTCCGCATCGAACAGGTCGTACCGAGCGCAGCGAAAACGCTGCTCAACTTAAACGGCGGAGTTAGCGGTTTGCCGGTTTTATTGAAAACTCGCGTCAATGCGTTGACCGACTGGACGTAATGATTGAGTCCGACATCGCCATTCGGGTCGGGCGGCACGATGCGAAAACCGAAAGCGGCGGCTGAATCGTCGCTTGAAATCCCGTCAAAAGAAAGTGAAGTCGGCGGCATCGGCGCAGCGGAAAACTCAGCTATTGCGGAATCTTTATCGTGTGTCTGACCTTCAATCTGTTTGCGAAATGGTTGTTTATTCGGCACGGCGCGGGCTTTTTCGTCCGCACTTTTTTTATTAGTCAGTCCGATTTCAGGCAACGCGGGCGCGATGTCGCTGACTTTGCCGGAGACGGCAAACGCCGTTGCCTGCCGAAATTGTGGTTTGATTTCCGGCGAGATATTTGCTTGTTCGTTGGTAGATTTTTTACTTTCCGCCGATTGGCGATACGCGAAAAATGAGATTGCTAAAACCGCGATTGTAATTAAAGTGAGCCGCTCTTTCATTCATTAAAATCCTGAAATGATTCAATAACTTTAGCGAAAAACTACGATTCTTAGAAACAATTTTCGGTATTTCAGCGAATTATTTTCTCGACAATTGATTCGCCTTCGGAAAAATCTCCGCACGTCCACTGCCATTTTTCGTGCAGCCGAATTTGTTCGTCCGCTAAAATCTCCGGCGTTGAAAAACATTTTCCCGTCATTAATTCGCCTGTTTCGTTCAAATGTTGATAGCGCATTTCCAGATTCCCCGCATCATCGCATTTCGCAATCAAAGTGCCTAAATGAATCGCGCCGCCCGCATATTCCGCCCAAACAAGATCATCTTTTTGGTGATATTTAAAGATCGTTTCGCTCGCAAATTCGCCCGCCGCCGAATTTGCGACGGATGCAAAGATTTTATTGTCGTAATTAATTTCGCTCAAACAGTAAATTTAACGGCTTTTTAATCTGTCTTCGATCACCGATTGCAGCAGTAAATCAGGAAAAACTCCGGTGTCGAGCCGTTCATCAATCCGCGCATAATCAACCGCCCATTTTGCATCTTGTCCGCGTATAATTAAATACGAATAAAGCGGCAATTCCAACGCTCTGGCAGAAGTTTCGACTCGCGCATTTGAATTACCAATGCTGTTGATGATAAATCGGTCGTCATTCCGACTATCATTCGGATCCGTCTTACCGATCTTAAACCGAGCCGATTCTTCACGCACGACCCGCGCTGCACCGTGTTGGAACTGCACGGCAACGATGTTCGCGTCAGCCGCTTTGTCAACAATTTGGATGGTGCCGAATTGTCGGGCTTCCGTTTTGTTCCATTTTGCCGCCCAATCGGCGAAGTCTTTGCCCGAGTGTTTGTTATATTTTATCGCCAAATAAATCTTCACCGTCTTTGCAGCCGGAAATGCCGCGTCCTTATCAGTAATCGCAATAGACGAACCGACTTCTTTTTGCAGTTGTTTGAGGTCGGCTTTCGACGTTTGCCCGAAAACCGATAATCCGAAAACTAACAAAACACAATTGATAAAGAATGTATTTTTCATTTTTTTTACCTCTTTGGCTGATATTCTAAAACAAACCGGTGAATTTACAAAGTTTTTTTGGTGAATGCAGCGCAATCGAGATGACTGCTATGAATGTGTCGGACGATCTTAACGAGTTGAAAATCGGCGGCAAAAATTCGAGTAGCTCAAATTATTCGTGACAGAGACCATTTGTGAAAAAAACTCACAGTACTTTGAAGCGGGTCGAAAAATTGCGGCTCCAACCTGTTCTAACGTCCTCAAAATGGAAATAGCAGAAAGAAGTTGTTCGCGCCTCTCGTGCTGCGCTGCTTTGACAGGTCAGATAACAACTGCGTTGATTCCATTAAGTCGCCTTCAGTAAGCCGCTCCTTCTTCATTTCCGGCGGGGTCGTAGTTGCAGACAACGAATGTTTTCCATTTTCCCGAAGTATTGCGATTTATTCCGCAACCGACTTTGACGGTTTTCTTCCAGATCATCTGGGTGTAGTGGGTACAGACTCTGCCCGCTTGACACGCGCCTGAACCGTTATCCCAAAACTGTTTCTCCGACAGCCAGCGGTGAACGGCGGTTAATGGTGAATCGTTCCGCATCGCCGACACGAACAAATTCTCCCCAAAATTGTTATCGGGGCGATGCCCGGAAAAATCACGGTCTGCCCATTCCTGAGCGTATTTCGCCAGTTTGCAGTCCCAAGTTAGTTTGGATAATTTAAATTCGGCGCGAACGACATTGTGCATCTCCAAAATCTGGTTTTTTTCAGTTTCCGTCAGATCGCCGGTGCCGGAACAAATTTTGGAATCCTGTGCGTCGGCGGCAAATACCAATAAAATAATCGCAAGAATTGCCGGTAGTATCTGTTTTATTATTGTTTTCAGCATTTTCCCGCGAATAATTTTCATAGTTGTCTCCTCGTCTGTCCGACTTTTCAACAGTCAAAGTGCTTAAAAGTCATTCTTTCAATCGTAAAAGCCGCCGGTCATTTGTTTGATAGGTAAAAACAGGATTACACAGAAAATTTAACCTGTTTAGACCCTTTTTGACAAGCTAATCTTAGATTCGCTGTGAATTGTGCGAGCCGCCTAAATCGAAAACACCGAAAAATTACAATTTTGTGACACATTAAATCGCCGTCAGTGCTTGCTTTATCTTGCTCTCAAACCGTTAATTGAGATAAAGTAAAACCTTGTGTTCCGTCGCTGCATCAAAAATGCGAACTGATTGAAAAAGGATATAAAATGGATTTTACAACAAAAGAGATTTTTAAAAGATACGCGAGCATTCTGGTCGGTAGACCGATTTCGCCGGTTTTTCTGAATATTTTAGTGACGAGCGTTTGCGATATGCGCTGCACGCACTGTTTTTTCACCGAAGAGCTTGACGACCGTCCGCGCAAGAAATTGCAGATGAAAGCTGACGAAATTGCCAAGATTTCCGAAACTCTCGGCGGCAATCTCGGCGTTCTCGTTCTCGCCGGCGGCGAACCGTTTACGCGCAAGGATTTGCCGGAAATCGTCCGCTCGTTCTATGAAAACAACAAACTCGATTCGGTTTATTTGATGTCGAACGGGCAGATTCACCCGCGCATTTTCCCGGATGTTGCGCGGATTATGGACGAATGTCCGAATTTGAATGTGACGGTCGCGCTCGGCATTGACGGCGTAAAGGAACCGCACGAAAAAATTCGCCAGAAAGAGGGAAGCTGGGACAAAGCGATTCACACTGCGCGAACTTTGCAGCAGATGAAACGCGAACAATATCCGAAACTCGATATTCAAACCTGTACCTGCGTGATGAATTCTAATCAGGACACAATTTTTGAATGGTACGATTTCCTGAAACACGATCTCAAACCTGACAAAATTAACATCAATTACATTCGCCCTCCGTCAAAGGATCCGAACGAACTAAATTTTGACCACACGATGTATCAAAAATTGTCGCACCAGATTTTGGAAGACACGAAGAACGCCGCCCTTAAAAATAATTACGGCGGAAAATCAGGCTTTTTTAAAGCCGCCGTGGATATTTATATGCACGACGTAATCGCCAAAACCAAAGAAGAGGGTAAAGCGCAGTTGAAATGCTACGCGGGCAGTGCGGGCGCGGTGATTTACGATAACGGCGTATTGAGTTCGTGCGAAAACAAACCGGACGTGCTGAATCTGCGCGATTACGATTGGAATTTTCAAGCTGCGTGGAAGACCGGATTGATGAAAGAACGCCGCAAAGAAGTCGCCGACGGCTGCCATTGCACGCACGAATCGAATTGTTTTTATCCGAGTCTGCCGCTCAACCCGAAACACTTGATTCAAATCAAACGGCTCGAAGGGCAAATGAAAAAAGCGGCGAAAAGTATGGCTAATATCGGCAGTAACGAAAGCGTCGCCGTCAAAGCGTAAATGATTTTGGAAATAAACGCGAAATTGGTTTTTCAGTTTCGCGTTTATTTTTACAGTTAAATGTCACAGAATACACCGAAAATTCTAATAATTTCGTCGGACACCGGCGGCGGGCATCGCTCAGCGGCACAGTCTTTGTCCGACGGTCTGCACAAATTTTGGGAGGGCGAATCAGCGGTTGTGCGAATCGTCAAAGCGGTTGAAGATTCCCATCAATTTACGCAGAAAGGTGTTGTTTTATACAATTGGATTTTGAAAAACAAACAGCACTGGATGAAGTATTACTACTGGACGATCAATAGATTTCGTCCCGAGACGAGAAAGTTTTTTCTCGACCGCTGCGTTGTTTACGTCAAGGAACAGTTTGAAAAATGGTGTCCGCACATCGTCGTCAGCGTTCATCCGATGACGCAGCACGTTATCGCCAGAATACTGCGGGAATTGAACTTAGCCGAACAGATTCCGCTCGTCACCGTCGTTACCGATCCTTGTTACGGTTTTTGGAAGGGCTGGGCGTGTGACGAAGTTTCGCTCTACTTGGTAGCGAACGACGACGCGCGACGGCAACTTGTTGATTACGGCATCGCGCCGGAAAAAATCAAAATTTCGGGAATGCCGATCAACCCGAAGTTTCACGAAATTGATGAAAAAGCCGCTCAGAAGGCGCGGCAGGCGTTCGGGCTGGATGCCGAGAAATTTACCGTTTTCGTCAATGCCGGGTGGGTCGGCGGCGGCAATATCCCGCAGATTTTCCGCGAATTGGTGCGCGGCGATTTAGATGTGCAGGCGGTTTTTCTCGCCGGTAAAAATGAAGAATTACGCCGTGAAGCCGAAGAAATTGCCAAAAGTGCGAAATTTCCCGTCAAGGTCATCGGTTATTCCGACGAAATTGAAAAACTGATGCAGTCGGCGAACGTAATGATTAGTAAACTCGGCGGTTTGACGACTTTTGAAGCGTTGGCGTGTCACCTGCCGATTATCGCTGACGCGACTACGCCGCCAATGCCGCAGGAAGCCGGAACAGTCAAACTGATCGCCAAACACGGCGCGGGCATTCTGCTTGAAAAAGCGACTGACATCGTGCCGATAATTCAAAGTTTGCTCAACGATTCGGCAAAATACGCGCAGATGAAATCCGCGACTATCGGGATGACGATTCCGAATTCAACCCAAAATATTATTAGGGAAATTTCTGCGCTGCTGCCTAAAAATCCTCCGGTGCTGCTGTCCGCGCCGACGGAAATTAAGGTGAATCTCGCGCAGGTTTGAGAATTGGTTTTTAGTTTTTAGTCAGGAGTTATTATATTCAGCGTATATTTCAAAACCGAAATGGCTTAGTAAGCTAAAATCAGAAACCAATTAAAAATTCGCTTTTCTCACTTGTTACTTTTTCACAATTTCATTACAGTTTTTTTAGTTTTTATTTAATATCGCATTTTTATAATTATTATATTGGAGAATAATTTTGAGTCTTTTACTTGAAGGGAAACGTGCTTTCGTGTCAGGCGGAACGCGGGGAATCGGGGCGGCAATCTGTGAAATTTTTGCGCGTGAAGGCGCGGATGTCGCTTTTAATTATCATTCGCGTGATGATTTGGCGGAGGAAGTCAAGGCGAAAATCGAAGCGCACGGCAGACGCGCTCTTGCCTATAAAGTGTCAGTCACGGATCGCGTCGGAATGAAACGCATCGCACGGGAAATCCTCGATGCGTGGGGCGCGATCAATGTTTTGGTCAATAACGCCGCCGTCAACAAACCGGATAATTTTGCGACAACGACCGATAAAAGTTGGGATTGGGTTGTTGAAACCAACGTCGGCAGTTTGTTCGCCGTCACTAAACCGTTCTACAAACAAATGATTCGCGCCCGCGCCGGTTCGATCTTAAATATTACGAGCGTCGGCGCAATTCGCAGTCTGCCGACTTCCGTCCATTATGCCACGTCAAAAGCGGCGATGATCGGTTTCACCAAATGTCTGTCGCGCGAAGCCGCCAATTTCGGCGTTTCGGTCAATGCGATTGCGGCGGGAATTTTCGACACTGATTTGGGACACACTCTGCCGGAAAGACTTTTGCAAATGCACGATTTTTGGGTTTCTAAGGGACGAGTCGGACAACCTGCCGAACTCGCCGAAATTGCCGCATTTATGACGAGTGACCGCAACAGCTTTATGCAGGGCGAAATCGTCATCGTTGACGGCGGCGCAATTACATAATTTTTATTTTAAATGATGTCATTTGTAAAAGAACAATATTAATGCTGAATTTGAAAATGAATTTCGATTCTAAATAATTAAAAACAAAAGGGTTAGTTTGATGCTTTGGTTTTTTAATGTATAATCGCAATAACTTGAAAATTAATTATAGGAAAGGAAAATTATGGCAAGAGCGGAATTAATAGAAAATTTGAACAGTGCGTTGAGTCTTGAACTTTCAGGCGTGATTCAATATTCACAGCACAGTTATTTGGTGACGGGCATCGAGCGGGAAATTTACAGAGGATTTTTCCGCGAGCAGGCGGACGAAGCACAAGCTCACGCGCACACGGTCGGCGACAAAATAGTTTCGCTCGGCGGAATTCCGACGGTTGAGCCGGCGATGATTCGTCAATCGGTCGAGTTAAAGGAAATGCTCAAGCAGGATTTAGAACTCGAACGCGCCGCCATCGCGGGTTATATGGAAGCGTGGAAATCGTGCGGTGAGCAAGATTTACCGACAAAGTTTTGGCTCGAAGAACGTATCGCCGAAGAACAGCTTCACGTCGAAGAATTGGAAAAATTGACTTCCGAACGCACCGCCAAAGTTAATTCAGAAAGAATAGTTTTGCGCGAAGTCAGCTAAAATTACAATATCGTCAGATACAAAAATACGGAAAGCAATATTATGAATACATTGCTTTCCGTTTAATTTTTTCGTTGGAGAAACTACGAAAAACTCGGAAATTTGAGAACTTTACTGCTTGCGATAGGCAATGTTGTCTGGACTTCTTGCTTGTTCGTGCGGTAACGCGCAGCAGCGATGACGCGGTGCAGATCGTCTAACATCTCAACATCAATTGACAGTGTTTTTTGACAGAACCAACCTACATCTTCCGTCCACGTCGAAAGTTTAATAATTGCCTGATCGTCGGTCAGCGAAACTTCGATTTTTTTCTCATCGGAAACAATCGGAGGAAACTTAGCGGCAATGTTTTGTTTCATAATAAATAAAAGAACTTGAAATTCGATTTCATTAAGGATTATGTCAAAAATAAATATTCCCGTCAAGTTTTTAGTGAATGCTTGACGGGAATATTCTGTCTCCAGCGATTATTTATTCATTTTCCATTCTTTAATACGCTTTTCCAAATCGCTGGTGTCAGCTTTTGGATTAGCTGTTTTGGCGACCATCACGGCGCGTTCGGCACTTTTGATCGCTTCGGATTTTTTGCCCGTGTCAGCCAAAAGATTTGCTTTTAAGCCGAGTGCGTTGGGAGTTTCTTTTGCCTTCAAAGACATATCGAGCCAGCCAATAGCTTCCGGGTAACTCGCCGTCATTTTCTGCGAATAAACATAATTTGCTGCCGTGAGCGGTGTCCGCGAATCGTCAGCTTTCAAACTTTTCATCTGCTGACGAATATCACCGAGAACTCTGCCGTTCAAATCGCCGACATCAACTGTGAACGGAACACGCAGTTTCGCCCAGCGAATCACGACATCGGCGGTCGTCGGTTTGACGTTTTCCACGCCGAGCGACATCGTTTCGTGAAAATCGGCGGTTTCCGGTTTCGCGGTTACGCGCAGTTGGTCGTCCGCCTGTTTGTAGGAAAAACTGCCCCACGCATCGTTTGTTTTGCTGAAAATGATCGTCCACTCTTCTTTGCCCGGAATCGTATGAAAACCGTATTTTCCGGCGGGCAGCGTCTGACCGTTGATTCTTAAATCGTGATTTGTTTCAAAAGTCGTGTTTTCGTCCGCACCCGTTCGCCAAACTTGACCGTAGGGAACGAGACACGGATAATTTACCCCGCCTTTGGGAATCAAATCAGTCGTTTCGCATCCGTATATTTCCCGCGTTTTGGCATTCGGGCGGTCATAAACGAGCGCGATCCGCGTGTCACCGACCGTCTGCGCGACTTCACCGCGCTGCGAACCGCGCGGCAAAGTCAACTGCGCGAAAATGTTTGAAACAAAAAATAGTGTGACAATTGCGATTAAAAGTAGTGTTTTTTTCATATTATTTCTCCAATAAACTTTTAGACGGAGCGCGGAAGTCTCGGCCGCTTCAACGCCAACGAAGCGATGCGTTGAATGCGTTCATACATTTGAACTAGACTGACAACGCTTCCAACATCGCTATTGCTTGTTGGGCGGACGAGACTTCCGCGCTCCGTTTTAAAGCGAGACGTTGGATGCTTCCATCCATCAGAACTACACTGACAATGCTGGCAACTTCGCTGCGCTGGTTGGCGAACAGGACTTCCGCGCTCCATTATGCTTCCAGCTTTTCCTGAGCGCGGCGGAAGAAAGTTTTCAGCATTTCGGCGATTCTTTTGGTCATTTCGCTGCTGATAATTGATTCACCGGCGAGACCGGCGAGCAGATGCAGTTCGCGGGCGGAATCGCGGCGCATTTCGACGGTTTGCGTGAACTGCACGACGGTTAAATTTTTTCCTTTTTCGACGAATTCCGACGCGTAACGAAGCAGATTTTTCGTTTCACCGGCGACCGGCAGCCATTCGATACGTTCTTCGCTGTTTTCTTCGAGCCGCACGTCAAATTTCTGCATTATCGCACCGATAATCGGTATGTCGGCGCGAATCGTCCAGTGCGCGATGCCTTTCGCGTCGGTGTGAATGCTCTCGACGCTCGGCATTAGTTCGACAAAATTTCTGATGTCGGCGAAAAACTCGCGCACCTTTTCCAAATTCGTTTTGACTTCAACTTGATCGCTGTACTTAGCACGGATTGTAAACATAATTAAAAATTTCTTAATCGTTTGATATTTTAATTTTCAATTATCCGATTTTGGAAAACTAAAGTCCAAAGCAAATCACTGATAACTGCTAACCGTTCAGTTTTCGGCTCAGAAAATCTTTGTAATAATCGTTGATATAATCCTTCATCCAGAATTGCCACCAGCCGAAATCGTATTTTTTTGCTTCATCAGTCGCTTGTTTCGCCGTATAATTGTCGTGCGAAATGCGGTAAATCGCCGTGACCGTGCCGGTTCTGTCCGCGCCGCGTTTACAATGCAGGAAAACCGGCTGATTTTCCGCCGTGTCAATTTGCTTGATGACGCTTTCGATGTCCGAAGTTTTCGGTTTAAACCAATTGCTCAAACTGACCGGAATAAATTTGATACCCGCATTTTTCGCCCAAATCGCTTCCTTTTCCGATAATTTATCTTCGCCGCGTAAATCAATAATTGTTTTCACGCCCATTTTCGCCAACTCTTTTACGCCCGCTTCAGTCGGCTGTCCTCCGCGATAAAAATTTGTGTTGACCTGCGCGAAATTCGGTAAATCTTTATCGGAACGCTTTGTTTGCGACTGACCGCTCTGACCGAAGATAAAAAAGGCGGCGATCAGAAACGATAGATTATATTTTACTGATTTCATAATTTTTTTTATATTCGGATGTCGAATTTGTTCCGATAGTTATCTTTATTTTTTATTGCGCCGGAAGACTCACACGAATCACCTCAAGTCCTTTTTCAGCAGCAATGAGATATTCCGCGCCGCTCGGCAATACGAAACTGCTGCCTGCATTTAAGAGGGAACTTTCACCCTGACCACTTAGATGAAGGCGACCTTTGACAATAAAAAAGAACAAAAACTCGCCTGAATGCACGACGGGAAATTTTACGTCGGTAGTCGCCCGCCACGTTTGGACATCAGCTAAACCGTTCGTCGCTTGATTAATTCCAGTGTCGCGCACTTCAAAACCTTCGATTCCGGCTGCTTTCCAAACTGCGTTTTTATTGTTGTGATGAACAAAAAACTGTTCGCCGAAAATTCTATCGGGCGCAATATTTACGTTTGGTAAAGCGAGCGTGTGATCGGCAAAAGTTTCGTGAACTGCCGGACAGCCGATTTCCAAAACTTCAAATTTTGCGGAAGATTCCAAAACGCGGTGACGAATTTCGGGCGGCTGCAAAACGCAGTCGCCGGCGTTCATTATGAACGGCGCACCCTGATCTTCGTAAACCAGTTTTGCCCAACCGGAAATGCAATAGATCATCTGAAACCGAATTTTATGATAATGCACATAATCGGGAATTTCGCCGCCCTCGGGAATCGAAATGTGCGAAGCCACGAATCTGCCGCCCAATCTCGACGGAATCAAATCACGATAGCGCATTCCGGCGCGTCCGACGCTCCACGAATTTTCATCTTCAAATTTGCTCAAAACAAATTCCTGCGTGCCTTCGGGAATTTCGATTTTTGATTGTTCGTCAATAAAAATCACTCGTACGCCGTCGGGTGAATAAATTTCACGTTCGGTAAACGCGGCAAAATCTCCGAAAAGTTTCAACGTCAGCGGTTGTCTTTCATCAGAATTTTCAAGCCGCAAATCAATGCCGTAACCGGAAATCACCGCCGTCGAAGGCTCGTCGGCAGGGAAGATCACATCAACGCGAAAGCCGAGTTTTTCAGTGAAAAATTCGAGCGATTCGTTAAAATTTGCACACGGCACGACGATTTGCGCGGTTTGAATTTGGTCTTTCATCTGTATTTTCCGGCGGAGCGCTGAAGTCCCGTCCGCCAACCAGCGAAGCGAAGTTGCTGGCGTTGTCAATAAAGTTTATACAGCCGAACGCTTTCAACGTCACACCGCGTCAGCGTCCGACGGAGCGCGGAAGTCCCGTTCGCCAACACCAGCGAAGCGAAGTGTTGCCAATGTTGTCAATAAAGTGCATACAGCCGAACGCTTTTAACTTAACACCGCGCCTTATTTAATTGTAAATTTCACAGTGACAACGTATTCAACACTTCGCTTCGCTAGTATTGAAGCGGACGAGACTTCCGCGCTCCAATTCAACACTTCGCTTCGCTCTTGTTGAAGCGGACGAGATTTTCGCGCTCCGATTACTTGATTTTACCGGCGATTTCTTCCCGGTCAATCGTTTCCTGTTCGCCCGTTTTCATGTTTTTGAGCGCAACCTTATTTTCGGTGAGTTCATTTTTACCGAGAATGCAGACGTACGGAATGTTGATCGAATCGGCGTATTTGAACTGTTTGCCGAGTTTATCGGCTTCCGGGTAAACGAGAACGCGCAGATTTTGCTGTCTCAATTCGCTTGCCAATTTCAAAGTTTCACCGGCAGTTTCTTCGTTCCAGATTGTCACCATCACGTCTGCCGAGTTAATCGTCAAATCGGCGGGAAACATTCCTCGTTCTTCCATTATCAAAAGAATGCGTTCGAGTCCGAGCGAGAAACCGACTGCCGAAATTTGCTCCTTGCCGAACATCCCGATTAATCCGTCGTAGCGTCCGCCACCGCCTAGACTTCCGGCTAAATCGGTGACATTTATTTCAAAAATCGCGCCGGTGTAATACGACAATCCGCGCACGAGGCTTTCGTCAACCTTAATATGATTTCGCGCCGCCGCGTTTTTTGTGTGTTCGACGATTTGCCGTAAATCTTTTTTCGCCGCCCAATACGAATCCATATTTTCTCCGGCAGACTCTTCTGCCGGACTCGAAGTCGCGCTCAATATCTGCAAATTATATTCGTAATTGTTGGTGGCTGAATTGAGCAAACTAATCTGATTTTCGATTTGATGTGTAATCGTTCTGACACTTTCCTCATTAAAATCATTTGCCAGCAATTCTTCTTTGATACCGTTCAGCCCGATTTTGTCGAGTTTGTCAACAATGACGAGTGCCTGCGCTCTTTTTTCCGGCGGAACTCCGGCGGCTTTCATTATTCCGCCGAGTATCTCCCGGTGATTGACCCGAATTGTATAATCAATAAACCCCAATTTATCCAAAATCTCACAAACAGCAGAGATTAATTCGGCTTCAACAATCATCGAACCCGAACCGATGGCATCAACATCGCATTGATAAAATTCGCGGAAACGCCCACGCGCCGGACGGTCGGCTCTCCAGACTGGCTGAATTTGATAGCGTTTGAAAAACTTCGGCAAATCGTTTTTGTAATTGGCGACGACCCGCGCCAGCGGAACGGTCAAATCGTAACGCAGTGCCAGATCGGTTAGTTCGTTTTCGCCGGTGATTTTCCCTTCGCTCAATTCCTGCTGCAATTTCTCGCCGCGTTTGAGGATTTTGAACATCAATTGATTGCCTTCTTCGCCGTATTTATTGGTTAATGTGTCGAGATTTTCGACCGACGGTGTTTCGAGCGGTTCAAAGCCGTATTTTTCATAAACTTCACGGATGATGTTGATGACATAATTGCGTTTGCGAACGTCGGAAGGCAGAAAATCGCGCATTCCGCGTGCCGGATTGGTGTTGCTCATAAATTTACAATGTACCGCAGCCCGTCCCGGCTGCCGTCAGGGAAGCGTCCCGCTTCCCCTCAGATTCGAGTGCGGGACGCACTCAAGACGGCAGCCGGGACGGGCTGCGGTACTGAATCAAATTTCCAAATGTTCGCGCTTGATTTTCAAACCGTTTAAATTGCCCAACGCGCCGAATGACATTTTCTCGGTTTGGAAAAATTCTTTGGCGATGTCCCGCACCTCTTCGAGCGTGACGGCTTCGATTTTTTCTAAAGTTTCTTCGATAGAAATTTGTCTGCCGTGAACCATTTCCAGACGGGCGAGTGTGCCGGCGCGAACGCTCGAGTCTTCCAAACCCAATAGAATCGAAGCGACGGATTGGTCTTTGACGAGTTCGAGTTCGTCCGCCGTAATACCGTTTTTGACGACTTCGCGCAGTTCCTTGATGGCAATATCTAAAACTTCTTCGGTTTGTTTCGGCGAAGTTCCGGCATAAATCGAGAACACTCCGCAGTCCTGATACATCGCCGCGCTCGTGCCGACCGAATAAGCCAAGCCTTTTTCTTCGCGGATTTTCTGCCACAATCGCGACGAAGTTCCGCCGCCGAGCGCGTTCGACAAAATGTCGGCGGCATAACGGCGTTCACTTGCCGCATCAACAAACGGCGCGGCGATAACTAAATGCGCCTGTTCGAGATTTTTGTTCTTTTTGATAAAGATCGGAGCGGCAATTTGCGGCGTATCACAGTTATCCTGAGTGCGTACCGCGCTCAAGTTCGAAGAGAAGCAGGACGCTTCCCCGACGGGAGTCGGGACGAACTGCATTACTAAATCTACAATCTGCGCGTGTTCGACGTTGCCCGCCGCGACGATAATTAAATTATTCGCGTTGAAAGTTTCGGCGTGATATTTTCGCGTCGTTTCGTGATTAAAAGTGCGGACGGTTTTCGGCGTTCCGGCGATTGATAAACCGAGCGGATGATTCGGGAAAAATTGGCTGTTGAAAATCTCCCCCAACATATCCTCGGGCGAATCTTCGATCATTTTTATTTCTTCGATGATGACCTTTTGTTCGCGCTTTAATTCTTTTTCGTCAAAAATCGGACTGCCGAGCATATCGGCGATTAAATCGAAGGCTTTCTCCAATTGATTATCAACGACTTTGATGGCAAATCCGGTTTCCTCGTGCATCGTGAACGCATCGAGATTGCCGCCCAACCGGTCGGTTTCAATCGCAATCTCCAACGCGCTGCGTTTTTCCGTGCCTTTGAACACGGCGTGTTCGATAAAGTGTGAGATTCCGCTTAGTTCATTCGGTTCGTGACGCGCCCCCTTGCGGAAAAAGAATCCGAGGGTCACACTGCGAACATCCGGCATTTTGTCAGTGAGAATCGTCAGTCCACCGGGAAATCGCGTTTCGTTTATATTTTCTTTCATCATTTTACCGCAAAGAGAAATCCTAACATAAACGGTTTAAAGTTCAAGGTTTCAGGTTTCACGTTGAAGATTTCAAACGTTAAATCTAGGATTTCACTTTGAGATTTTCAAACATTGAATCTCAAAAAGAAATGTTCTCTGAAATTTGACAAATTTAATTGGAAATGCGAAATATAATAGATAAGTTAGTAAATGCTTACTTATCAGCGTCAAATTTGATATGAGTGAACAAATAACAGAGAAAACGTCGAAGAACAGAGGTTTAGAGCAGGGAACAAATGGAAACGGCGGTAAAGAAAACGGCGCGGTGAACTCTTCCGTGTCGAAAAAAGAAGAAGGTGAGCCGGATAAAGCGGATAAAAAGGAAGAATTTTTACCGACTGCCGAAGAACATTCGACCGCGACAGAACACAACGTTGGTGCCGAAAAAGAGAGCGGCGACAGTGAAAATTTTAAAGACACGCCGGAGAAAAAAGGCAGCAAACTGCCGCTCATTATCGGCGGGGCGGTGCTGCTCGTCGCGGCGATTGCGGCGACAATTTACTGGCTCAACGCTCGTCACTACGAATCAACCGACGATGCTTTTATTGACGGCGATATAGTACAAATCAGTCCGAAAATCGCGGCGTATGTAACAAAAGTTTACATTAATTCCAACCAACAGGTTCACAAAGGCGATCTGCTCGTCGAATTGAATACGCAGGATTACGAATCAAAACTCGAACAAGCCAAAGCGCAACTTGCCGCCGCTGAAGCGCAGAAAAACTCGTCGCAGGCGCAGGTTGATTTGACGCGCAAGACGACCGACGCGAGCAAATCGCAGGCGGTTTCCAACGTGCAAACGACGCGCAGCAACGTCCAGCAAACGAAAGCCGCCGCTGACGCAAAGCAGTCTTTAATCAATCAGGCGCGAGCGGCGGTCAAAACCGCGCAGGATAATCTGGCGCGAACGCGGGCGACCGCGCCGCAGGTTGAATCGAATTTGAAATTGGCGCAGGTTGAATATAACCGGCGCGAAAAACTTTTCAACAACGGCGACATTTCCAGACAATCGCTCGATCAGGCGACGAACGCGCTGCAAGCGGCGCAGGCGCAGTATAATGCAGCACTCAAAGAGATTGATGCGGCAGCGTCGCGTGTCAACGAAGCGCAGGCGAACGTCAACGTCGCACAGGAAAATTACCGGCAATCGCTGGCGCAAATCAATTTAACGCAGTCGCAGGTCAACGAGTCAACCGGACGGCTCGAAGATGCGAACGCCGCGCCGGAACGCATCGCTGTCAGCGAATCGCAGATCAACACGGCGCAGGCGAGCATCGAACAGGCGCGTGCCGCCGTCCACCAAGCCGAACTCGATTTATCCAATACTAAAATTTATTCGCCGGAAGACGGTTTCATCACGCGCAAATCGGTACAGGAAGGACAATTCGTGCAGCCCGGAACGCTGATGATGGCACTTTCGCAGTCGGATGATATTTGGGTGACGGCGAATTTCAAGGAAACGCAATTGGGATTGATGCGCGTCGGAATGCCGGTCGAAATTACGGTTGATGCCTACCCGGATCAGACGTTTCAAGGCAAAATAGAGAGTTTCCAAGCCGGCACGGGGTCACGTTTCAGCGCACTGCCGACGGAAAACGCCACGGGAAATTACGTCAAAGTCGTTCAGCGCGTGCCGGTCAAAATAGTTTTTGACAAACAGCCCGCCGACGACAAAGCGCATCTTCTCGCGCCCGGAATGTCGGTCGAACCATCGGTCAAGGTTAGATAATTCCAGATTCCAAATTGAAATTCAAAATCTGGAATCTGGAATTAAAATATGTCAACCAACGCCGCCGAAATCGGAGCAGTCGCCGACAAACCGCGCACGGAAATTAATCCGATTTTAATCATCGTTATTTTGACGATTGCGACGTTTATGGAAGTTCTCGACACCTCCATCGCCAACGTCGCGCTGCCGCATATCGCGGGCAGTTTGTCCGCCGGACAGGACGAATCGGCGTGGGTTTTGACTTCGTATCTCGTCGCCAACGCGATTGTTCTGCCGATTTCCGGCTGGCTGGCGACGTTTTTCGGGCGCAAGCGTTTTTATATGACGTGCGTCGCGCTGTTCGTCATCAGTTCTTTGATGTGCGGGCTTTCGACGAATCTGGGAATGCTGATTTTCTTTCGCATTCTGCAAGGGTTGGGCGGCGGCGGACTCGCGCCGTCGGAACAGTCAATTATCGCCGACAGCGTACCGCCGGAAAAACGCGGCATCGCTTTTGCCATCTATGGTTTAGGGGTTGTTTTCGCACCTGCCGTCGGTCCGACGGTCGGCGGCTGGATTACCGACAATTATTCGTGGCACTGGATATTTTTTATCAATATTCCAGTCGGCATCGCTTCTTTATTTTTGACGTGGTATTTTGTGCATGAACCGAAAAGCACCGCGATTGAACAGGCGCGGATGAAAAAAGAAGGCACAAAAATTGATTGGGTCGGCATTCTTTTAATCGCCGTCGGCATCGGTTCGATGGAAATTGTGCTGGACGAAGGCAACCGCGAAGACTGGTTCGCGTCGAGTTTTATCATCAAATTTGCCATTGTCGCCGTTGTCGCTCTGACCATCGGCATTATCTGGGAATTTCGCCAAAAAGAACCGGCGGTTGACGTGCGAATGCTCCTTAATCGCAATTTTGCGAGTTCGTTCGTACTTCTGTTCGCGCTCGGATTTATTTTGTTCGGCACGACTTTTCTGCTGCCGCTGATGACGCAAAATCTGTTCGGTTACGATGCCGTCACCGCCGGGGAAGTCATCTCGCCGGGAGGTTTTGTCGTGATGGCGATGATGCCGATTGTCGGCGGCATACTGTTGCCGCGAGTGCAGGCGCGATGGCTGATTTTGTTCGGATTGTTTGTTTCGGCAGCTGCTCTTTGGAATATGGCTGGACTCAATCTAAACGCCGCGTATTCCGATTTGGCGTGGGCGCGGGCGTTTCAGGCATTTGGTCTGGCGTTTCTTTTCGTGCCGATCAACACGGCGGCTTACACGGGAATTCCGGCGGGAAAATCAAATAACGTCTCGGCTTTGATGAATTTGTCGCGCAACCTCGGCGGCAGTTTCGGGATTGCGATTTTGTCAACACTGCTCTCGCGCCGGTCGCAGTTTCACATCAATTCGTTCGGTTATTACACTTCCGATTACAACCCGAATTACGTCGAATGGATTAACCGCACATCGCAAACTTTGCAGCAGCAGGGCGTGTCGGCGATGCAGGCGGCGCAGCAGGCGAAAGGTTTGATGTGGGCGCAGGTTTTGAGACAATCGTCAATGCTTTCGTTCCTCGACGCTTTCTATTTTCTAATGATTCTGATTATTTGCGCGATGCCGCTGGCGTTTTTGCTCAAGAAAAACAAACCCGGCGCGGGCGGGGGCGGTCACTGATTTCAAATTCCAGATTTTAGATTCAAAATTGAAGAAATTTTCACATTATTGCGGTTTGTGTTTCGGGCGTTCTGAGTTCAAACTTCAGTTTGCCCTCTCCGCCGCGCTTCGCTGGCGGAAGACACGCTGAAGCGCGAACTCAAAACTTTTATAAAGGAGAAAAATATTATGTCACAGACAGATGCGACAGTTTCGGTTAAAGGGCAGGTTTCGGCTAAAGAATGGCAGACACGAATTGAACTCGCGGCGATTTATCGGTTGGTTGCTCTCTACGGTTGGGATGATCTCGTTTTCACACATATTTCGGCGCGGGTGCCGAACACGGAAAACGAATTTTTGATTAATCCGTACGGATTTTTGTTCGAGGAAATCACGGCTTCGAGTCTCGTTAAAATTGATTTGAGCGGCGCGAAACTGCTCGATTCGCCGCATCCGGTCAACCCCGCCGGTTTCACGATTCACGGAGCGATTCACGAAGCGCGGCACGATGTCGCCTGTGTTCTGCACGTTCACTCGCTCCACGGTGTCGCCGTTTCGACGCAGAAAGAAGGACTTTTGCCGCTCTCGCAGCAGTCAATTCTGCCGCTGTCAAATCTGGCGTATCACGATTACGAAGGCATCGCTTTGAACGAAGCCGAAAAGCCGCGTCTGGTTGACGATTTGGGCGCGAATAACTTTTTGATTTTGCGAAATCACGGACTTTTAACCTGCGGCAGATCGGCGGCGGAAGCGTTTCTGTTTATGTATGTTTTAGAAAGCGCGTGCCGGATTCAGGTTTTAGCGCAGGCGGGCGGCAAAGAATTAATTGCCGTTCCCGCACCGATCATCGCGGGCGCCCAAGCCCAAGTCGCTACCGTCACCAAAGGCTTGGGCGCAGATTTGGTGTTCCCTGGACTACTTAGAAAACTCGACCGAATTGACGATTCATATAAAAATTGAGGGTTAAATCTCGCGGATGACCGGGAACGAATTTTTCTGTCGCAAATCTGACTAATTTCTCGTTTCTAACGGAGCGCGTAACGAATTCTCATCCGCCCCAACTCCGCTTGGGGCGTTGCGAGTGTCTTTATCCTTTCCCATTCACGCGGACTTCCGCCGGCATCTTTCGCGTGAAAAAATGCAGCGCAAATAAAATTACGCCGCACACGAGCGGAATTAATAACGCAATTTTTAACTCACCCGTCAGTGCGGCGACGTAGCCGATCAGCCACGAAAATATTACTCCGCTTAAACCCGAAAGCAAAAAAATGTAACTGATCAACTCCGGTGCTTTTTTCTCGAATTTGGCTGAAAGAATAGCGATGGTCGTCGGGAAAATCGGCGCGGTGCCGAAGCCGACGATGATCGCGCCGATTGAAGCGAGGTTGATGCCGCTTGCCGCAATAATCAAAATTTGTCCGCCGGTAACCAGCGACAAACCCAGTAAGATAAGTGATTTTGTGCTGAATCGCCGTAGGTAAAATGATGAAAGCAAACGGCTCGACAAAAACCCCGTCCAGTAGAGCGCGGGAATCAAAAGCCAAAATTCGGTACCCGTCAGCCGCCGCGAATAAGTCGCCAGCCAACCGCCCATCGAGGCTTCAACGCCGATTTGCAGAAAAACAGTCACCGCGTACAGCCGCGCCGAAACGAACAACAGCAGTTTCTCTCCGGCGTTTAACAGTGATTGTTTGCCGCCGACCGCCAGCCGAAAATTTTTTTGTTTGAATAGAAAAGCGACGACTACCAGACAAACGACGACGAGCGCAAATAACAGGGAATGCAGCCGCGTTTGAGATGTTAAATTGAAAAAAAGCAGCGGACTGATAATCGCCCCGAACGCCCAGAAAAAGTTGAGAATGTTAATCGCAGAGGCGCGTGTTTCGCGGGCAGCTTGCGAGACGACGAGTGTCGTCGTCGGAATGACGACGCCGATGGAAACGCCGTTTATTAAGGACGATAAAAGCCCTGTTCCCCAATTTTCTCCGCTGATACCGAGCATTGAAAAAACCAACAGGAAATAACCGCCGAGCAGAATCCAGCGCGAACCGATTTTTGAGAACAGCAGGGAAGTGATCAGCGTCCCGACCATTCCGCCGAGCGACTGCGCGGCGAGAAAATACCCGGCTTGTACGTCGTTGATGCTCCATTTATCGGAGAGAAACGGCAGAATCGGACCCAGAAAAGTGTTGACGACACCGATTAAAATAAAACTCGCGTATGAAAAAACGAGCGCAAATTTCGTTTTGTCCGCCGCCGGATTTTGTTGAGCGATTAACGACATTTATTCAAGTTAAAAGTAGAAGAGCAAAACGTAAAAGCTGAGTTGATTTCATTTGCCGACCGGTGCGGTTGATTGGCGAACGATCAATTCCGGTTCGACGACGACATCGGCGGGCGATTCGCCGCTGATATCTTCGCGAATTTTTTTGAGCAGATATTCCGCGCCGAGACTGCCCATTTTTTTGAGCGGCTGGCGAATCGTCGTCAAGGCGGGGTAATGAAATTCTGCCGCGTAAATATCATCAAAACCAATCACCGAAACATCCTGCGGAACGCGCCGTCCGGCTTCGCGCAGCGCACGAATCGCGCCGAACGCCGAGATGTCGTTGAAGGCGAGCAGTGCTGTAAAATCGGCATTGCTTGCCAACAGCCGGTTGACGGCGAGATAACCGGGTTCGGTCGTCGGGTTCGTTCCGACGAGCTGCGAAACCAGCGTTTCTTTGATCGGGATGTCAAATTGCGCTGCCGCCTCACTCACTGCTTTCCAGCGAACTTCCGTGTCCGAACTGAAATCTTGCCCTTTGATGACGGCAATTTTCTTGTGACCGAGGTTAACGAGATGTTCGACCGCCAAATGTCCCGCCTGTTCGTGATTCAAAACGATATTGGTCACGCCTTTCGTCTGGTCGTGTCCCGAAATCGAGACGACCGGCAGAAATGTTTGATGATTTTGCGGCGTGTCCACCGCCAGAATTCCTTCGACGCAGCGGTCAACGAAAAAACGCGAGTGGCGTTCGATGATTTCGGCGCGGTGCCAGTGGCTGACGACGAAGTAAAAATAATCTTCTTCGAGCAATTTTTCTTCGATGCCGCTTAAAACCGTCGTCGAATATCCTTCGCTCATTTCGGGAATCAATACACCGACCGTGTGCGTTCGCTGCGCCCGCAGCGACCGGGCGATCTGGTTCGGACGATATTTCAAATGCCGCGCCGCTTCAAAAATTCGGTCCTGCGTCGTTTGCGGAATCGAATCCGCCGTCGGTGCCGAGTTCAAAACCAGCGAAACCGTTGTCGGCGAAAGTTTCAGCGAAGCGGCGAGGTCTTTCAAACTGACCGTTTTTTTCCTAACGGCAGCACCGGAAAATTCGTTGGCATTATTGTCTTTCTGCGCTTTGTCCGACATTTCGTAAGTTTGGCACAACTGTCCCGGATAAGACAATATTAAACTGAAAATTTAAGTTGCCTATTTTTAAAGACTGTTTGTTGTTGACGCGAACTAAATTTTTGTTATAAATTCGTAACACTACTAAAACGATTTACTGAAACGATTTACTAAATTTTTTCAAAGCATCGTTGAAGGATATTCAAACTTTTAAATTCTGATTTTTCTAAACAAATTGCTTCGGAGGAATTCTCTATGAACCGGAAATTTTTCGGATTACTGCGCTCTTTAAGTTGCGGCAGTGTGATTTTACTATTGTCGTTGATCGCCAACGCTCAATTCAAAGCGGCGTTGCAGGGAACTGTGACCGACACCAACGGGGCGGCGGTTGCCGGCGCGACCGTTGTTTTGACACAGGTCGAGACCAACAAGGAAGTTCAAACGATCTCGAACGGCGACGGCTTTTACCGTTTCAACGGTCTCGCTCCGGGCAATTACAAAGTGTCTGCATCGCAGACCAACTTTAAACAGAAATTAATCGAGAATTTCAACATCGGCGCGGAAACCGTGCAGGGTTTGGACATTGCGCTCGAGACCGGCGGCGGCATCAGTGAAACGGTAACGGTCGTTGACCAAACCCAACCGCTGCGAACCGAAGACGCAAATATTGACAACACACTGAGCCGGACGGAAATTTTGCGGCTTCCGCAGGTCGGGCGCGACCCGTATGAACTCGCCCGTTTAACTCCCGGCGTGTTCGGCGACGGAGCGCGGGGCGGCAACGGAAACGCGACCGGTCTGCCGAATTCACCCGGTCCGGGCGGCTCGAACAATTCGATTTTCCAGACCGAAAATCAAGTGCCGATTTCGGCGAACGGACAGCGTGTTTCGGCGAACAACTTTCAGATTGACGGCGTGAGCGTCAACAGTCAGACCAACGGCGGCGGCGCGGTTATTACGCCGAGTCAGGAAGCGGTTAAGGAAGTTACTATTTCTTCGAGTTCGTATTCGGCGGAAGACGGACGTAACTCCGGCGCGACGATCAAAGTCGTCAGCCAAAACGGAACAAACGACTATCACGGCAGCGCGTTTTTCAAATATAACGGACCCGAACTGAACGCTTTCAACAAATTTCCGGGCAATCAGCAGCGCGTCGAAAACCGCCAGCGACAGTTTGGCGGCAGTTTCGGCGGACCGCTCCCGTTTCTAAATTTCGGCGAAGGCGGTCCGACAACGATTAACGGCAAAGATAAATTATTTTTCTTTTTCGCTTATGAAGGTTTGCGAACCGGTTCGAACAACACGTTTCAGTCTTACGTTGAAACCGCGCAGTATCGCAACTTGGTTCGCACTCTGCGTCCAGGCGGCGTGACGGCACAGGTTTTTGCCGACCCGAACATCGCGCCGCGCATCGCCTCGGTTGTTCCGCGAACCTGCGCCCAAGCCGGTTTCGGTACCGACCGCTGCCGCGAAGTCACCGGCGGATTGGACATCGGTTCGATTGCGGGAACACGCGGCAATTATTTACGGCTCGGCGGCGGTGTCGGTAACGCGGACATCGGCGGCGGTTTTGACGGGGTTCCCGACATTCAATTTGCAAATTTACTTAACCCGAATTCCTTCAGCGGCAACCAGTATTTTTCGCGGGTGGATTACAACGCGACGGCAAATGACAGTATTGCTATTTCAACATTCTTTACGCCGACCTCAAATCTCGGAGCAGACCCGGCGGGGCGCAGTCGTCAAATCGGCGATATAAACTCCGACCGCATTGCTTTTTCGACGGCACTGATCTACAACCGCGTTATTTCAGCGCGAATGTTTAATCAGGCGCGAATCAATTACAGCGGATTTTCATTTAATGAAGTTACTTCAAACCCGAATGCAAATTTCGGCATTCCGCGCATTGAAGTCGAAGGTCTGCCGTTTGACCGCATCAGGTTCGGCGCACCGCAGGGCGAGAACACGCCGGGTATTTTGTCGGAAAAAAGTATTGACGTGAGTGACACTTTCAACTGGGTGATCGGCAATCACGCGCTGAAATTCGGCACCCAGCTTCGGTTCGATTTCAACAATACGAGCATCGTCGGCGGCGCACGTCCGATTTACAGTTTTGTCGGTTTGTTCAATCTGGCGAACGATACACCGATTTTTGAAGGCATCAATGCCGACCCGTCAACGGGCGCACCGGCTGATGCGGCGCGCGAATACAAAACGAACGATTATGCTTTTTTCGTGCAGGATGACTGGAAAGTCAGGCGAAATCTTACTTTAAACTTGGGCTTGCGCTACGAATATTTTCCGCCGATTCAAGACCAACTGAACCGGCAGAGCAATATCGTCTTCGGTCCGAACGGTTTGGTTGATTCAAAAGTTCAGGTTGTTGATCAATTTTTCAAGCCCGATAAAAACAATTTCGGTCCGCAAATCGGTTTTGCTTACAGTCCCGAATTATTAAAAGAGAAGGGAGTCATTCGCGGCGGTTTCGGCATCGGCTACAACCGCATTCCGAGCGTCGTTTTTCTTAACTCGCGCGGTAATCCGCCGTTCTTCTCGCGCTTCGGAATCTGCTGCGGAACAAACGCTCAGGATTTCGGTTCGCCGTTTGTCAACGGTCAAATTTTATATGCGTTGGGCGGCAGTAATTCACCGAACAGCTATCCGAGAAATCCTAATTTGGGCGGCGGAATCAATCCGGCGACCGGCGCACCGAATAACGGTTCGGTGGAAATATACGGTTCGACTCAGGAACAGCCGAACGCGCAAAGCAGACGCTATTCACTGGAACTGCAATATCAATTGCCGGCAAAACTGACGGCGACGGTTGGCTATCAGGGCAGTTCGACCCGCAATCTGATTCGCCTGGTCAATCAAAACTTTATTTTCGCCCAAACAAACCCGTCGTTCTTTGCCGTTTATTTGCCGACACCGGATGTTAAATCAAACTACAACGCGCTGCTGGCAACAATCGAGCGGCGGTTTGCTAACGGTTTTCAAGTGCAGGCGAATTATCGTTTTGCTAAAAGTTTAGATAATTTATCGAATGAAGGACCGGGATTTGTTACCAATCAAACGTATCCGGTTGATAACAATACGGAGTTCGGACCTTCTGACTTTGATGTCACACACAATTTCAATTTATTTGGATTATACGAACTGCCGTTCTTTAATAAACGCGACGATTTTGTCAAAACAGCACTCGGCGGTTTTCAAATCAGCGGAATTTTGACCTATCACACCGGATTTCCGTTTACGCCGGTTGTCGGCGGTCCGGGTGTTCGTTCGGCGAGCGGCGCGACCTTCGGACCATTCCGTCCGGTGGCATATTTAGGCGGTGCGGGAAACAGTTCGTCCAACGATACGTTTCTGACCGGCAACGGCAATTTTACTGGAAGTTTTAGATCGGGCAACAATCTCTGTATCAACGTCGCCGGCGGCTGTAACACTATTTTTCTGACGACGCTCAATAAAAATTCCGCCGGTGATGCAACTTTTCTGCTCAACCCGCCGGGAATCGGGCGCAACAGTTTTCGCGGTCCGAAGTATTACAATATTGATTTGACCGTCGGTAAGAGATTTGATCTACCCAAAAAGCTGCGTTTTAATGAAACTACCGGTTTAGATTTGCGGGTTAATTTGTTCAATGTTTTTAACAAACTTAATTTGAACAATTTCGGCTTCGCTTCCGATAGTACGCGCATCAACAACGGCGATAATCCGAATCCGAGTTTCGGCAGAGCGACCAACGGACTCGCCGGACGGGTCGTTGAATTGCAAGCACGATTCAGCTTTTAATCTGCGTTTTGAAAGATGAACAGGCGCAGGTAGATGAAAATTTACCTGCGCCTTTTTTAAGTTCTCAACCGGAGCGCGGAAGTCCCGTCCGCCCAACGCCAGCGCAGCGAGGCGTTGGAAACGTTCATCCATCAAAGATATACTGACAACCCATCCAACTTCGCTATCGCTGGTTGGGCGGACGAGACTTCCGCGCTCTGTCTGATATACATCAATAAAATAATGAAAAGACCAAAAAATATCGTTTTAATTTTACTTATATTCGCTTTTTTATTTTCCGGCGTTTCGGCACAGGTAAATCCGCGTTCGTCGGCGAAAGACACGCAAATCGAGCGGAATATTGATGCGCTGCTGGCGAAGATGACGCTGGCGGAAAAACTCGGGCAGCTGCAAATGCTCGATGGCGAGGCGAACGGAAAGTACCGCCCCGAACATCTCGAACTGGCGCGAAAGGGTTTGCTCGGTTCGACGCTTAACGTGCGCGGCGCGACGATGACCAATGAACTTCAAAAAGCCGCGCTCGAATCGCGTTTGAAAATTCCGCTACTGCTCGGCTTTGACGTGATTCACGGCTACCGGACGATTTTCCCCGTACCGCTCGGCGAATCGGCAAGTTGGGATTTAGGCTCAATCGAGAAAACGGCGGCGATTGCGGCGGCGGAATCACGGGCGGCGGGCGTTCACTGGACGTTTGCGCCGATGGTGGACATCGCCCGCGATCCGCGCTGGGGTCGCATCATTGAAGGTGCGGGCGAAGACACTTACTTGGGTTCACAAATCGCGTTTGCCCGCGTTCGTGGTTTTCAGGGTCTGGATTACAGCGCGAACGATAAAATAATGGCGTGTGCCAAACACTGGGTCGGTTACGGCGCGGCTGAAGCGGGGCGCGATTACAACACGACGAATATATCGAAACACAGTTTGCGCGAAATTTATTTTCCGCCGTTCAAATCCGCGATTGATGCGGGTGTCGGTTCGTTTATGACCGCCTTTAACGATCTCGATGGCATTCCAGCGACGGCGAACCCGTTTATTTTGAAGGACGTTTTGCGCGGCGAGTGGAAATTTGACGGTTTAGTCGTCAGCGATTATACCGCCGTCAACGAACTGATTTTTCACGGTTTGGCGAAGGACGAACCGGCGGCGGCGATGTATGCGCTCAACGCCGGAACGGACATCGAAATGGTTTCGCGCCTCTACAATAAATACGGCGCAGACCTCGTAAAAGACAAGAAAGTTACAGTCGCCGCGATTGACGAAGCCGTTCGCCACATTCTGCGAATAAAATACCGGCTCGGATTGTTCGATCACCCGTTTGCCGACGAAGTGCGGGAAAAAGCCGAAATATTCAAAAAAGCGAACCGCGATTACGCCAAAATTTCTGCCGAAAAATCGTTCGTTTTGTTGAAGAATGATAACGAAACGCTGCCGATCAGCAAAACCGTCAAAACCGTCGCCGTCATCGGTGATTTGGCGAATAACAAAAAAGAGATGAACGGCAATTGGACGGGCGACGGGCAGCCGACCGACCCGATCACCGTTCTCGAAGCGTTAAAAGCGAAATTTCCGAATATGAAAGTTCGTTTTGAGAAAGGCTGTGACGCTTACTGCACGACGGACGAAGATTTTAAGAAAGCAGTGGACGCGGCGAAAGACGCAGATTTTACGATTTTAGTCGTCGGTGAATCCGGCGATATGTCGGCGGAAGCGTCGTCGCGTTCCGACATCAATCTGCCCGGAATGCAGACTGATCTGGTCAAACAAATCCACGCGACCGGCAAGCCGTACGCCGTCGTTTTGATTAACGGCAGACCGCTGACGATCAACTGGCTGGCGGAAAATTCACCGGCGATTCTGGAAACGTGGTTCGGCGGCACCGAAGCCGGCAGTGCGATTGTTGATACCTTGTTCGGCGACGCGAATCCGGGCGGTAAACTGCCGCTCACATTCCCGCACAGCGTCGGGCAAATTCCGATTTATTACAACTACAAAAACACGGGTCGCCCATACAGCGCGGAAAATAAATACACTTCCAAATATATCGACATCCCGAACACTCCGCTCTACCCGTTCGGTTACGGTTTGAGCTATACGAAATTTAATTTGAGCAATCTGCGGCTCGACAAACTTCAGATTAAACCCAATGAAAGCGTCAAAGTGACGATTGACGTGACGAACACCGGCAAAGTCGCGGGCGATGAAGTCGTCCAGCTTTACATTCACGACATCGCCGCCACCGTCACGCGCCCGGTCAGGGAGTTGCGCGGATTCAAGCGAATCACATTACAACCGAAAGAGTCGAGAACCGTCGAATTTACGCTGACACCGAAGGATTTGCAGTTTTACGACCGCGATTTGAAACCGACACTCGAACCCGGTGACTTTCAGGTGATCGTCGGGACGAGCAGCGACAACGGTTTGCAAAGCGTTTTTGAAGTCGTCAATACCTTGGCGCGTCCGCCAACGGGGCAGGCGAAAGCGATTGAAAATGATGTTCAGCCCGCGCCGCCGTCGCCCGTACCGACCGCCCAAATTACCGCACCGGACGACGCTTTTCTCGAAGATATGCAAAAACGCGGTTTTCAATATTTCATCGAGAACACGAACCCGAAAAACGGTCTGACGCTTGATCGCGTCGGCACGGACGGCAGACAAAAAGGCGTTGGCGATCGCGCTCACAACATTGCCAGCCTCGCCGCCACCGGTTTCGCCCTGTCAAATTACAGCATCGCTGCTGAACGCGGCTGGTTGACGAAAACGCAGGCACGGGAAATAACGCGGAACACGCTCGACTTTTTCGCCAACCGCGCATTTCAAAAAAACGGCTGGTTTTATCACTGGATGGATTACGAAACGGGCGAACGGCGATGGAACAGCGAGATTTCTTCGATTGACACTGCACTTCTGCTCGGCGGCACTCTAACCGCCAAACAATATTTTGCCGACGACCCGGAAATCGTCGCGTTAGCCGATAAAATTTACCGGCGCGTTGATTTCAAATGGATGCAAAATCAGGATCAGTATCTATTGTCGCACGGCTGGAAACCGGAAACCGGATTTTTGAAAGATTACTGGCACGATTACAGCGAAGAAGCGATTTTGTATATTCTCGCCATCGGTTCGCCGACGCATCCGATTTCGCCAAATGCGTGGTATGCGTGGGAGCGCAACTGGCAGGAATACGGCGGTTATCGTTATCTCGCGGCAGTCTCCCCGCTGTTCATTCACCAGTATTCACACGCTTTTGTTGATTTTCGCAACATCCGCGAAACCCGTCCCCCGTTTGTCAATTATTTTGAGAATTCGGTTGCCGCAACCCGCGCCCAGCAAAAGTATTTTGCCGATGTTTTAAGCCGCGATTTCCCGAAATATTCGGCGACGATGTGGGGTTTGTCGGCTTCGGACAGCGAAAAAGGTTACACCGTTTGGGGCGCACCGCCGCGCGACAACCGCACTGACGGTTCGGTCGTCCCGTATGCCGTCGCCGGTTCGCTGATGTTCACGCCGGATATCACGCTGCCGACCTTAAAGGAAATGAAGGACAAATACGGGAAAAAAATCTACGGTCGCTACGGTTTTGCCGACGCTTTTAATCCGCAAACCGGTTGGGTCAACGGCGATATTCTCGGAATTGACCAGGGAATTTCGATTTTGAGCGCGGAGAACCTGCGCTCAGGAAGCGTTTGGTTTCAATTTATGAAAAACCCCGAACCGCGTCTCGCTTTGCAAAAAATCGGAATTCGTTGAAAATAGAATTGAGACGATTTCAAATTCCAGATTTCAAATTCCAGATTCCAGATTTTACATTAGCGGAATGATCAATTTTAGCGGTTCATTGAATCGTTGCGGCACATTTATTTGAATCGAATATCGTCAAAGAGGAGCTACGCAGTTGGGAACATTCTTTGCAGAAACCCGCACGAAGTAAGGGTGCCGACGATTCACACCCTTACTTCGTGCGGGTTTCTGCAAGCTATAATTTCAACATTCAACTGCATGACTGCTGGTCAAAAACAACTTCAAAAAGGAGCAAATTTAATGAAACACGGCATCAAACTATTTTGTTTGGTAATTTTAACGGCAATTTTTATTTCGGCTTGCGTCAGCGCACCGACCGAACCGACACAGACGGCGGTGACGAATAAAGACCCGAACCGCAAAATCAAAATCGGTTTTGCAATGGACACGCTCAAGGAAGAGCGTTGGAAGCGCGACCACGATTTGTTTGAAAAACGCTGTCAGGAACTTGGCGTGGAATGTCTGATTACGGTCGCCGACAACAAAGCCGACAAACAGGCGAACGACGTTGACAACCTGCTCACGCAGGGCGTTGACGTGCTGGTCATCGCGCCGCACGACGCAACGCAGGCGGCTTCGATGGTGCAGAAAGCCAAGGCGCAGAATATTCCGGTCATCAGCTACGACCGTCTGATTAATTCCGATAGTATTGATCTATACGTTTCACACCAGGTTCCGCTGATCGGCAAAATGCAGGCGGAATACGCGCTGAAAAATGCACCGACGGGCAATTATATAATGGTTTACGGCGCGTCAACCGACAACAACGCCGTCATTATGAAAAAATCGCAGCTCGACGTTTTAAAGTCGGCGACCGACAGCGGCGCGATAAAAATTGTCGCCGACAATTTTACGACCGACTGGAAACCGGAAGAAGCGTTGAAAAACGTCGAAAACGCGCTGACGCAGAATAAAAACAAAGTCGTCGCGGTCGTCGCGTCAAATGACGGTACGGCGGGAGGCGCGATTCAGGCATTGGGAGCGCAGGGACTCGCCGGCAAAGTCATCGTCACCGGACAGGACGCGGAACTCGCCGCACTCCAGCGCATCGCCAAGGGAACGCAGTCAATGACTGTTTACAAACCAATTCAGCCGCTCGCTTACGGCGCGGTCGAACTGGCAATCAAACTTGCCAAAGGACAGCCGACCGACGCGAAAGACAAAATCAAATCCGATTCGATGACAAAAGAAATCGCGGCGGTCTTATACGAGCCGATTGTTGTTGATAAAAATAATCTGATGGAGACGGTTATCAAAGACGGCTGGGCGACCTTCGACGATGTTTATAAGGATGTTCCGGCTGCTCAAAGACCGAAACAATAAACTGAGCGAACTACTAATCCGCCAACCAGCGCGGCGAAGTTTTAGGGAGCGCGGAAGTCTCGTCCGCTACAACGTCAGCGAAGCGAGACGTTGTAAGCGTTCATCCATTAGAACTACACTAACAACGCCTGCAACTTCGCTGCGCTGGTTGGCGGACGAGACTTCCGCGCTCCGTAGAGTCGTCTTATTATATTTTGGAAGCTGAGATATATTTATCGTACCAAAGCTGAAAAACAAGCAGCGTCCAAAGCTGTTTGTGGTGCGATGCAGTATTATCTTCGTGTTCTTTAATGAGTTTTTGCACGAATTTCTCGTTCAATAAACCCTGATTTTTCAGCCGCGTTTCGTTGAGCATTTCGTGCATCAGCGGGTTGAGCCGACCCTTCAGCCAATCAGCAATCGGGATGCCGAAACCTTTTTTCGGGCGATGGAGTATGTTTTTCGGCAACATATTTTCCATCGCTTTTTTCAGAATATACTTGCCTTTATTACCCTTTAATTTGTATTCGAGCGGAATTTGTGCCGCAAACTGCGCTATGCGTGGGTCTAAGAAAGGAGCGCGAACTTCCAAGGAGACTGCCATTGAAGCGCGATCAACTTTGGTCAGAATATCTTCCGCCATATAGTAATTGATGTCGAGAAACTGCATCTGTTCGATTTCGTTTTTCGCGTCGCAAATTTGCAGCAAATCTTTCGCACCTTTGTAAATATCGCCCGAAGTTTTCGCCAAAACATCTTTACTTAACAGATCATTTTGCGCGTCAATCGAAAATGAACCGAAATATGAATGATGGCGCGTAACTAAATCGTATTTCGAAGCTGCGACAAAGCGTTTTGCTTTGTAATCGAACGATAAATTCTTATTGGAAACAGGCAGATTTTTGACTATCGGTTCGATTAAATTATTTCTTAAAACGCGCGGAATTTTGCCGTAAACGTCAGCGACTTTGTGTGCGAAATACATCGGATAACCGGCGAAAATCTCGTCGCCGCCGTCGCCGCCGAGCGCGACCGTGACGTGTTTTTTGACAAATCGCGCCAGCAAAAACGTCGGAATCAAGGAGCCGTCCGACAGCGGTTCGTCGAGCCACGTTCCGATTTCCGAGATCAAATCCGCCGCTTTTCCGACGCTCAATTTTTCCTCGTAATGTTCAGTGTTCAGATGTTTCGCCACCTGTCGCGCAAATTTCGATTCATCAAACGAATCTTCTTCAAAACCGATGGAAAACGTCTTCACTTTTTCGGTCGAAAACTGCGTTGCAAAAGCCGCAATGGTCGAAGAATCAACACCGCCGCTTAATAAAATGCCGAGCGGAACATCGGAAACAAGCCGCATTCTGACGGCATCGGCGAGCAGTTCGCGCAATTCTTCGGCGGAACTTTCAAGTGATTTTGTTTCTTTCTTTTCCCAACTTAGATTCCAATATCGGCGCGTTCTGATTTCGCCTTTTTCCAAAATCAAAAGATGCGCGGCAGGCAGTTTGTAAATGTTTTTGTAAATTGAAGACGGCGCGGGAACGTAATCGAACGAAAGATATTGCCGCAACGCGTCGAGATTTATTTCTGCCTTAACCGCCGGATTCGCCAGCAGAACTTTAGGCTCGGAAGCAAATATCAGTTGATTATCAAACACGCCGTAATAAAGCGGTTTTTCGCCGAATCTGTCCCGAGCAATTAATAATTTATTCTTATTTTTGTCCCACAGCGCAAAGGCGAACATTCCGTTGATATGTTCGAGCATCGCGTCGCCGTATTCTTCGTAAAGATGCGGCAGTATTTCGGTGTCGGTGTTTGTTTCAAATTTATGCCCGCGTTTTTCCAAATCAGCGCGGACTTCGCGGAAATTATAAAGTTCGCCGTTCATCACGACGACGATTTGTTTATCTTCCGAAAAGACAGGCTGTTCGCCTGTGTGCAAATCAATAATCGAAAGCCGCCGCATTCCGAGCGCGACTTGTTCGTCAAGCCACAAACCTTCCGAATCAGGTCCGCGATGCTTCATTTTTTCGCACATCGAATGAAGAACGGCTTCACCGTTTTGTGAAGTTTTTTTAGAATCTAAATTTGCCCAACCTGCTATTCCGCACATAGATAATTAAAGGGAAAGTTCTTGCTTTTTCTCCTTAATAACTTTAATTGTGTTTTTTAATGAATTAGAGCAAAAACATCGCTCATCAAGCTGTAATTCAACAAGTCTATGTGATTCTTTTCCCCTGTTTTTTATTTGATTTATTTGAGCAGAATCAAGTTGAAGCAAATCAATTTCGTCTTTATGAGTTAAAAATAAACTCATATTATTGGAATCTCTAAAAGTATTTCCAAGATTTTTTTCTTCCTTTTGTGATGCTTCTCTAACTGCTACTTTATAAGGACGTTCATCAGAGTTAGTAACTGAGTGAATAATCTTTTCATCTTCTTTTAACTTATCTACATTTTCATTGCCAATAATACCCAATAATTGGTTTGAAAGATTTACTAAATTTTCAGGAGAATGTTTTTCAGAAAAGTTTATGTTTTCCGCAATTTCTTTTTGGTCATCGGAAAGAAGAAAGGATAAGTTGGACAGTAATTCAGAACCAAAATTTACATATTTTTCTGCAGTTTCTTCATTAGAATATTCTTTGTCATTTTCAAGACCAATTGAAGATAAAAAAGGAATGAGACTTTCTTGAATTTTTTCCGCTTTATCTGCAGTATATTTCGTTTTGGCTAGAATTGACGAACTTTCTGCTTGTGTTTGCATGTCAAAAATTATTTTGAACAGATTAGCTAAAGAAGTTCTTTCATCGCCGTCAAGAAGTAAAATCTTCCAATTTAAAGTATCAGGAGTTAAAGAGTTTTCAAAAATGCTACTTGAAATTATGTATGGCTCGATTTCAAATTTAGACAATCTACTTACGAGAGTTTTATCTTTTTCAGGTTTGTTGTGGTTAGATAACAATTCGAGAATAACTTGTCCTGAAAGAACATGACGAACTTTCAATTCATTCAACTCGGATATTATTTCACTAACTTCTTCGTCAGTTGCATTTGCAAGCCAAACATAAAAATTTGTATCAAAATAAACTGTTATGTAATTACTCATTTATATTCTCAAATCCAATCTTCTCGCGTACGGCATAAATCGTTTTATCCTGCGATTCGTGATAAGTCCGCACGAGCATTTCGGCTAATAAACCCATCAAAAAAAACTGCATTGAAATCGCCAAAAGCACAATCGCAATCACGGGCAAAGGCGTTAAAATAAACGAAACGCCTTCGACATATTTTAGAAAAAATGCCCAAAGTCCGGCGAACATCGAAAGCAAAAAGGAAATTAAACCGAATGTGCCGAAGACGTAGATCGGCTTTGTTTGATACGAAGCCATAAATTTTATCGTCATCAGATCGAAAACGACTTTGAGCGTTCGGGAAATTCCGTATTTCGATTTTCCCATCGTTCGTGCGTGATGATCAACCGGAATCTCCGCGACTCTTGCGCCCGCCCAACTCGCGTAAATCGGAATAAAACGGTGCATTTCGCCGTAGAGTTTGACATCTTGAATGACTTCGCGCCGATACGCTTTGAGCGAACATCCGTAATCGTGAAGCGGCACGCCGCCGATTTTTGAAATCACGCTGTTGGCAATCCACGACGGGATTTTTCGCATTATCAATTTATCTTTGCGGTTTTTTCGCCAGCCGGAAACAACGTCGTAACCTTCGTTCAATTTATCCAAAAGCCGTGCAATGTCCGCCGGATCGTTTTGCAAATCCGCGTCCATCGGAATCAGAATCTCGCCTTTTGCCGCGTCAATTCCCGCACTCATCGCTGCCGTTTGTCCATAATTACGGCGCAGTGAAATGACGCGCACACGCTCGTCGCCGTCAGCAATTTCGCGCAAAACTTGCAGAGATTTATCGGTCGAACCATCGTCAACATAAATGACTTCCGCCGTTTTGCCAAGCGAATTCAACGCTTCGGAAATTTTCGCGTGCATCGGGCGCAAATTATCCTCTTCGTTTAGAACAGGCAAAAAAAGCGACAATTCAGGCGCGTCAGTCTGTTTTTGTTTATCAACCTTTCCGGTTTTCGGTGAATCCATTTGTTCAGTTACAAATGTTCTAATGTAAATCTTTTTGACGAAAAAATACAGTTTGTCTTGAGGCTCAATGAAAAATTAAGATGCCGGACCACGCGAAATACAGAAGAAATCAAATTGGCGTTTAGTTTTATTTACAAGTGTCACACAAAAAGAACAATCGCCGCGTTTGTTAAATGCGGCGATTGTTTTGCTGATGACGGAAATTCTAGTATCTGACGACATAACGACGACCGTTGCGATAATAGGTGCGTGTTCTTTGCGAATAAACACGGCGATTGCGGTTGACTTGATAGCCGCGGTTGACCCGGCGACCGGTGTCTTTGCGGTAATCTTTACGGGCATCCCGAATATCTTCACGATATTCACGCCGCGCTTTTCGGTAATCTCCGTTATTGACCCGGCGGCGATAATCCTGTCGCGCGTCCCGCACGTCTTTTCGATATTCGCGTCTGGCTTCCGTTCTTCTTCCTTGTCTTTGAGCATTAACAGTGCCTGCCGAAACGAAAATGAATCCGAAGGCAAATGTTAAAATTCCCAGTTTAAGTATGCTTTTCATATATTTCTCCCCACTTGATTTTTATTTTGCGCCTGACCATCAGATGCAATTGCTACGCAAAAAACTTTTTCGATGCGTAATTAACGGAGTCGCAAATAGTGTGCCGTTTCGACCGGAGATATTTGTCGAGAAGTATAGTTAATAACCTAATCAGCTGGAAGAAATACGGTGAAAGCATTCAAAAATAACGGTAATGCCCGATTATTTTCCAGTCGAAAATTCTATCGTCAATGACCGTTCCGCCGCCGATATTGTGGATGATCGAAAACCTTTTCGTGTACTCGTTACGCAAATCGGAAACCAGCCCGATGTGCGTCATTCCCTTGCCGTCTAAATCCCACGCGACGACATCACCCGGTTGATAATCCGCGCCGTTCTGCGTAATCGGCAGAGATTTGCCGTGCCGCGTGAAAAACGTCTGCAAATTCGGTACGCGCCGGTGATCAATATTTTTATCGGGCGATTTCAAACCCCACTTGCCTGGATAAGCCGAAAAATGTGCCGCCATATCTTCGTGAACTTCTTTTTGCAAGTCAATTCCTGCGCGGCGGAAAGCGCGAATCACGACATCGGTGCAAACTCCTTTTTCAATCGGCACATCGCCGTTCGGATAAGCGATAATCGCGTAATTCGGATCGTAACTTTTGGTCAAATTGGTCTGTTCGGTTGCGCTTTCGAGTAGTTTTCTGATCTCGTCAGACGGCACTGCGGCGCGTGTCGGCTGTTCGGCGGTTGGAGTGAAAACCGAATCGGTCTTGTTTGTCGGCGAGGGCTGCGAACCGGAGCGGCAGGAAATCGAAAAAAGGAGCAGCAAAAACATCAAACACCGGCTGGTCGTCTTTGAATAAGTCATAATTATTACTTCGGCAAATACAAAATTACCGGCGCAATTATAAGCGAAAACTTGAATTTTTTACATTTTTTTTATTGAGAATTACCGGTTGTGTTTAGCTATTGTTTGGAGATTATAAATTTGCTATTTGAAAACTTGCTTGTCTTTACGGCTGAAAAAATTTAAGATTGTTGTATTCATTCGATACTTCCCAAGTAATATGAAATTATCGAGTTACTTTGAAATAAGCCGTAACTCGCCGTCTGTTGTAATTGTTTACTGACCTTTTACAGGAAATAACTGTGAAAACTTTTCGGCGGAATAATTTAATTTCGGCAGTCGGGAAGGGCTGATGCTCGAAATCGGAACGCGCAAACTTCTAATTTATCAACGAATTGCGCGACGTTAACAAGTTTGCAAAAATGGGGGATTTACAAATGCAAGGATTAAATTATTTCAAATGTCTGTTGGTTTTGATCGGTCTTTTCAGTTTAAGTGCGGCGGCACAGATCACGCCTTCGGTGACGCTTCAGCCCTTTTTGACGGGTTTGAGTTCGCCGGTGTTTTTGACAAATGCAAAGGACGGATCAAATCGTCTTTTCGTCGTGCAGCAGGGCGGAATTATCAAAGTCGTGCAGCCCGGTTCAAATGCGGTCAGCAATTTTGTTGATATTTCGAGCAAATTAAATGCGGGCGGCGAACAAGGTTTGCTCGGCTTGACCTTTCACCCGCAATTCGCCTCGAACGGCTATTTTTTTCTCAACTACACCCGCGCTTCTGACGGGGCGACCATCATCGCCCGCTATAAAACGATTAATACGACCAATGCACTCGGTGATGCAAATTCGGAAAGAATTATTTTGACGATTCCGCAGCCTTTCAGCAATCACAACGGCGGGACGATTGAATTTGGTCCCGACGGCAATTTATATATCGGAATGGGCGACGGCGGTTCGGCAAACGACCCGGATAATCGCGCCCAGAATATAGACAGTCTGCTCGGTAAATTTCTGCGAATCACACCGGATGTTTCCGGCAATAACGCTAATCCTGCCTACACAATACCGGCGGACAATCCGTTTGTCGGGGTCGCGGGTGCAGACGAAATTTACGCCGTCGGTCTGCGAAATCCGTTTCGTTGGTCGTTTGACCGCGGCGGCACACAGCAGCTCTGGGCGGCTGATGTCGGTCAAGGAGCGCGTGAGGAAGTTGATATCATTTCGAAAGGCAATAATTACGGCTGGCGCATCGTTGAAGGAACCATTTGCAATCCAGGTATCAACGGCGGAAACTGCACGACGAGCAATTTCACTGCGCCGCTGTTCGATTACACACACGCCGCCGGACGCTGTTCGATCACCGGCGGCAACGTTTACCGCGGCACACAATCCACAGTTCCGACCGGGGCGTATATTTACGGCGATTACTGCACGGGCGAGATTTTAATGTGGAACAATAATCAGCAGACTCTGCTGATTGATTCGCCGCGTAATATTTCATCGTTCGGCGAAAACGAAGTCGGTGAGATTTTCGTCGTCGGTATCGGCGGCACAATCGAAAAACTGACCTCGCTGAATCCGACGGCGGCAGGTGCGACGATCAGCGGACGGGCGATGACGCAAAGCGGGCGCGGAATCGGCAGAGCGTTTATCACGCTGACCGATGCAGAGGGCAGCACCAAAACGGCGACTACTTCGGCGTTCGGTTATTACCGTTTCGAGGATGTGGCGGCGGGCGCGACCTATATTATCAGCGCAGCCAGCAAACGCTACAAATTTAACCAGCCGGCGCAATCCTTGAGTTTGAGCGGCGATACCGAAGAGGTCAATTTCATCGGCAATTTCTGAGTGATATACAAAAGTAGCTAAGTCAGGTAAGTTAGAGTTTGACGATGTTTCAAGTCCCGCTTTCAGGCGGGACTTAAAAGTTTGCAAAGTGCCGGATAAAGTTTTTTCACCTGCCTGATTCGATAAAAATTTAAGTTTTTATGAACAAAAAAATTCGTTGGGGAGTTTTAGGCGCGGCAAACATCGCCGTCAAAAAAGTAATTCCGGCAATGCAGGCGAGCGAATTTTGCAAAGTCACGGCGATTGCGTCGAGAACACTGGAAAAAGCACGTTTGGCGGCGTACGATTTGAATGTTCCAAAATTTTACGCATCTTACGACGAACTGCTTGCCGATGCCGATATTGATGCGGTTTACAATCCATTGCCGAATAACCTGCACGTTGAGTGGACGATTAAAGCCGCCGCAGCGGGCAAGCACGTTTTGTGCGAAAAACCGCTTGCTCTAACGGCGGCGGAAGCCGCCAAACTGATCGCGGCGCGTGACCAAACGGGCGTAAAAATTCAGGAAGCGTTTATGGTTCGCACCCATCCGCAGTGGCTTGCCGTAAAAGATTTAATCGCCCAAAACCGGATCGGCGCGGTGCAGGCAATCACGATGTTTTTCAGTTATTTTAACGACGATGCGGCGAATATTCGCAATAAACCGGAGATGGGCGGCGGCGCGTTGATGGACATCGGCTGTTACTGCATCAATCTGTCGCGGTTTATTCTCGGCACCGAACCGCGCCGAATCGCTGCTTTGATCAAGCGCGATGAACAGACCGGCATTGACAAATTAACCTCTGCGATAATGGATTTTCCGGGTTGTCATTCGACTTTTACCTGTTCGACACAGCTCGTTCCGTATCAGCGAATTAACTTTGTCGGCACCGCCGGACGCATCGAAGTTGAAATTCCTGTTAACATTCCACCTGACCGACCCACGCGGGTTTTTGTTGACAACACGGGCGATTTATTCGGCAAAAACATCGAAACAATCGAAATTCCCGCCGCCGATCAATACACGATTCAGGGCGATTTGTTTGCGCGGGCGATTCTCGAAGACACCGAACAGGCAGTTTCGCTGGAAGATTCGGTAAAAAATATGGTGGTCATCGAAGCCATTTTTCGCGCCGCCGAAACCGGAAAATGGGAAATTCCCGGCAATTAAAATGCGGAAGCCTGCACGAAGTAAGGACGATAGTTCTAGTTCAGATAAAATTACGTGAGGTCTAATAAAATATGGAAGAAAAAATTGACAATTCACCCAAATACGACGAACGTCCGTGGGGGAACTTCACGGTTTTGGACGAAGGCGAGGGATTCAAAGTCAAACGCATCGAAGTTTTGCCCGAAAAGCGTCTGAGTTATCAAAAACACGCTCATCGTGCCGAACACTGGTTCGTCATCGAAGGCACGGCGCACGTTACGCTCAACGATGAAATCATCGTCGTCGTCGCCGGTGAAGCGATTGACATTCCGCTCGGCGCGGCGCACCGCGTCGAAAACAAGGGCGGCGAAGTGATGGCTTTTATCGAAGTCCAGCGCGGCGATTATCTCGGCGAAGACGACATCGTGCGGCTTCAGGATGACTTCGGTCGGGATTCTTAAAACGGGACGGACGAGGATAGCGAAAACAATAAACCGAACTCAAGTTTGTCATGAAAATTTTATTCGATTTACGCGGCTTCGTCGGAAAAATCTTTGGTTGGGACGATGTAAAAAAGCTGGCGCGGGAAACTTTCTGGATTTCCTTATGATTTTCGCGCCGTATCTTGCGGCTAAACTGCGAAAGCGCGGCGCGGAAGAAAAACACGATTTGCAGCGATAAAAAACAATGAACGAAATTAATAAAACACCTATCTTAACGCTAAAGACAGAAGAAACTCGGCTCATCAACGCTTACTGGCGGGCGGCGAATTATCTGTCGGTTGGGCAGATTTATTTGCTCGATAATGCGATGCTTCGCGAGCCGTTAAAAATCGAACACACCAAGCCGCGACTGCTCGGACATTGGGGAACAACGCCGGGCTTGAATTTTATTTACGCACATCTAAATCGGGTCATCAAACGCGATGATTTGAATGTGATTTACATTTGCGGTCCCGGACACGGCGGACCGGGAATCGTGGCGAATACTTATCTTGAAGGCACTTATTCGGAAGTTTATCCGAACATCTCGCAGGACGAAATCGGAATGCGTAAGTTGTTCAAACAGTTTTCGTTTCCCGGCGGCATTCCGAGCCACGTCGCGCCGGAAACGCCAGGTTCGATTCACGAGGGCGGCGAACTCGGTTATTCGCTGCTCCACGCTTACGGCGCGGTTTTCGATAATCCCGATCTCGTCGCCGCCTGCGTCATCGGCGACGGCGAAGCGGAGACCGGCGCACTCGCGGCGAGCTGGCATTCCAATAAATTCGTCAATCCGGCGCGTGACGGAATTGTTTTGCCGATTCTGCATTTGAACGGCTACAAAATCGCCAACCCAACCGTTTTAGCAAGGATGAGCCACGAAGAATTGGACAATTTGCTGAAAGGTTACGGACACCAGCCGTTTTACGTCGAAGGCGACGACCCTGAAGAAATGCACCGTTTGATGGCGGAAACTCTGGACGAAGTTTTCACGCAAATCAAAGCGATTCAGACGGACGCGCGGGAAAACGGTTTTTCGCAAAGACCGATGTATCCGATGATCGTTCTGCGAAGCCCAAAAGGCTGGACGGGACCGAAATTCGTTGACGGTTTGCCCGCTGAAAATTCGTTTCGCTCGCATCAGGTTCCGCTCGCTAATTTAGCGAAAAATCCCGAACATCTGCGGCAGTTGGAAGAATGGATGCGGTCGTATAAACCCGAAGAATTATTTGATGAAACCGGCAAATTGATCGCGGAATTAGCGGAACTCGCGCCGCTCGGCACCAAGCGGATGAGCGCGAATCCGCACACGAACGGCGGCGAGCTTTTGAAAAATTTGTTGATGCCGAATTTCTGCGATTACGCGGTCGAAGTTCCAAAACCCGCGACCATCGAAGCCGAAGCGACGCGCGAAACGGGGAAATTTCTGCGCGACGTGATGAAACTAAATTCGGACGCGCAAAACTTTCGCGTCTTCGGTCCCGACGAAACAGCTTCCAACCGCCTGAACGCGATTCTCGACGCATCCGACCGTATCTGGACGGAAGGAATTCTGCCGTTCGACGATCATCTCTCGACCGACGGGCGCGTGATGGAAGTTTTGAGCGAGCATCTGTGTCAGGGCTGGCTCGAAGGTTATCTGCTGACGGGCAGACACGGATTTTTTTCGTGTTACGAAGCGTTTATTCACATCATTGATTCGATGTTCAACCAGCACGCGAAATGGCTCAAAACGACGCGCCATATTCCGTGGCGGCGACCAATTGCATCGCTCAATTATCTGCTTTCGTCACACGTCTGGCGGCAGGATCACAACGGTTTTTCGCACCAAGACCCCGGATTTATTGACCACGTAATGAACAAAAAAGCCGAAGTCGTCCGCGTTTATCTGCCGCCCGACGCGAACACGCTGTTGTCCGTCACCGATCATTGTCTGCGAAGCCGCAACTACGTCAATGTCATCGTCGCCGGAAAACAGCCCGCGCTGCAATTTCTGACGATGGACGAAGCGATCAAACACTGCACGGCGGGTTTGGGAATCTGGGATTGGGCAAGCAATGACGACGGTGTTGAACCCGATGTCGTGATGGCTTGCGCCGGAGATGTGCCGACGCTCGAAATTCTCGCGGCGACGGACATTCTGCGCCGTAAGTTTCCCGATTTAAAAATTCGAGTCGTCAACGTCGTTGATCTGATGACACTCCAGTCCGCAACCGAACATCCGCACGGATTGTCCGACGCGGATTTCGATTCGCTTTTTACTACCGACAAGCCCGTAATTTTCGCGTATCACGGCTACCCGTGGCTGATTCATCGCCTGACCTACAAGCGCAAAAATCACGGCAACATCCACGTTCGCGGCTATAAGGAAGAAGGCACGACGACCACGCCGTTCGATATGGTTGTCCTCAACGATCTCGACCGTTTTCATCTCGTGATGGATGTCATCGAACGCGTCCCGAAACTCGCCGCCATCGGCGCGCACGCCAAACAGGAAATGCGTGACCGCCTGCTCGAACACAAACAATACATCCGCGAATACGGCGACGATCTGCCGGAAATCAAAGACTGGAAATGGAGTTATCAAAGATTTTGAAACCCTAGATAAACTTAGGTATTTCTCATTAGAGGAAAATTGAATTTATAATCTTGTGTGATGAAATACAAAATCCTGAAATCAATCGCTCATAATCTTTTTCATACTTTTGTAATTTTTATGAATTATGTAGATGATGGTTATGTTATTGACGACCTTCGTCAACTCGCGCGAAAAGCCAATGGTGCGCGACTTATAATTCCTTGGATTCCAGATTCTAAAGCTCAAACAGACTTGCCTCAAAGATTTCTCAAGAGCATTGAAGATTACAAGGTTCAGCTTTCAAAACATTTTCAGGAATCCGGCGCAAATATAGAAACGGTTCGGGAGTTTAGAACTGAAATTTTCCTTAAGTCCAACAAAAAGATTGCTGTCGAAGCCTATCTCGTTGATGATAGAGGCAAAGAATATTCCAACAATGTTTCTTTTTAAATCAAAGCGCGAAGGCTGACTTGATTCTAATATAATCCGATGAATATTCTCGTCTTAAACTGCGGCAGTTCGTCGCTCAAATTTCAATTGATTGCGACTGATTTGGAGCGCATCGCGGCTAATTCCGACAAGCGTTTGGCGCACGGGCAGATCGAACGCATTGGCGGCGCGGCGATTATTACTTTGACTGCCGAAGGCAAACAGCCGCAGCGTTCAGCCGCGCCTGTTAGGGATATAAAATCGGCGGTCGAAATGATTGTCCGCTGGATTGCATCGGAAGCATCGGAAATCGAAGAAATAACGAGCCTCGCGGATATTCACGCCGTCGGGCATCGCGTCGTTCACGGCGGCGAAAAATTTACGGCGTCGGCAATTATCACGGACGAAGTTTTGCGCGGCATCGAAGACTGCATCGAACTTGCGCCGCTGCATAATCCGGCGAATATCAAAGGCATCAACGCCGCCCGCGAAATTTTCGGCAGAGGCTTGCCGCAAGTCGCCGTTTTCGATACGGCTTTTCACCAAACCCTGCCGGAAAAATCTTATCTTTACGCCGTTCCGTATCAGTTTTACCGCCGCCACAAAATCCGCCGCTACGGTTTTCACGGCACATCGCACCGCTATGTCGCTTATCGCTACCGCACTATCAGCGAAATGCCGCGCGAAAACGTCAACATTATCACTCTGCATCTCGGCAACGGCTGTTCCATCGCGGCGATCAAGGGCGGCAATTCGATTGATACTTCGATGGGACTCACGCCGCTCGAAGGTTTGGTGATGGGAACGCGCTCCGGCGATTTGGACGCGGCAATCGTCGAATTTATTTCGTCAAAAGAAGGATTGTCGGTGCAGGAAGTCGAAAGTTTATTAAACAAGCAGTCGGGACTTCTCGGCATTTCCGGCTTGACCAACGATATGCGCGAACTCGTCGCCGAAGCCGTCGAAAACGAAGACCGCCGCGCCCTGCTCGCTATCGAAATCTTCTGCTACCGCGCCGCTAAATACATCGGCGCATACTTAGCCGCGATGAACGGCGCGGATGCAATAATTTTCGCGGGCGGCATCGGCGAAAACTCACCGCACGTTCGCCGCCTGATTTGCGAAAACCTGAAATGGTTCGGCGTTCGTTTGAATGAAGAAAACAACGAAGATTTCACGGGCGGACGCGAAGGAATTATCAGCGCGGAAAATTCACGACCCGCAATTTATGTGATTCCAACTAATGAAGAACTATTGATCGCCCGCGATACGGCTCGGCTGATGTGATTTCAGTAATTCGGGCAGCCTGAAATTATTTTAGTGACAAGATGAGGACGTGGAAAACTCCCGTCCTCTCTGCTAATTTATTGAACGGTAATGTCGGTTTTGCTCATAAGTTTTCGCGCCAATTTCTCGTTTGTTCTCAGCAAAATATTATATTCGTTCCGCCATTCCTGCGTTTTGTTCAGTTTATAGAGACACACGCCCAACTGATAATGTATATCCGCATCAGCCGGTTTAATTTCAGCGGCGCGGCGAAAAACATCTGCCGCCGCCCGATAGTTTTTGAGACCGTTAAAGGCTAATCCGAGACTGTAATGGGCTTCAAATGAATTAGGTTCTTTTTTGATGACTTCGTTGAGAATTTTGACGGTATCCTTGAAATCATTAACCGCCAGGTAATTCATCGCAATAAAAATTTTGGTTTCGTTGTTTTCCTTATCCAGCTTTAATGACCGATCCAAATACCCGAGCGAATCGGTGTAGTCCTGCTGACCGTAAAGCGCATAGGCGAGTTGGTTGAGAAAACGCGGTTGATCGGGAGCGAACCGAATCGCTTGGCGGCTGAACCGTTCGGCTTCGAAACGGTTAATACCGTCGTAATTGTATGAAACCGCTTTGTCATAGAAAATTTCTGCCAAACTCGTTCGTTCCGGTTTAGACAAATCAGCGATTTCCGCGTCGGTCATGTTTTCGCCCGGAAGATTAGATTTGACAGCAGCATTTTTCGGCATCGGCGGCGCGTCGGATGAAGATATAATCCCGTCCGGTGTTTTGAACTGCGAAACATTTTGATGCTCGTTGTGCTGCGCCGTGAAAATGCCCGATATCGGCACAAATAAAGTGATTAAAATCAGTGCAAAGATTGCGGGCATACTGCTGCCGACCGTTTGCAGTTCGGTTTGAGCTTGCGAAATTTGTTTTGTTAAATTATCTGCTTTGGTCGTCAGCATCTGCTGATCTCTTTTCAAATGCACCGCACCGGCGCGAAGCAGAATCAGAATCTGTTCGATGTCGCGTTCGATGTGACGGCGTTCGTTGCCGGTGTGCGTGATAAATTCCGTCTGTTCGGCTTTGATATTTTTGACCGAAGTTTCATCCGTGTCAAAATCGGCGATCAGCCGCTCGCGCCATTCGAGCAGTTTCGGAATCGTTTTATCATCAACTTTATAAAAGTGACGCAGCCGAACTTCGTCAGTTTCCGCCGCCGTTTTAACGCCAATCGCCGTCAGCATTTTCCGTTCTAATTCGGTGACATCGAGAGTTTGAGCGTCGGTTGTCTTTTGTGAATGTAAGTATTTATAAAATTCACGACGAGAAACATTCGTTTGCAGCGTTTTCAATTCGCTGACGCTTCTGTGCTGAAAATTTTGGTAAGCGGTGATCTTGCTTCTGATTTTAGTCAAGTTTTCACCGATGAGCGGCGGCAGTTCGGTGCGGGTTATTTCATTTTCAATCTTTTTCAACTGTCCTTGATTGGAAACCAGCATCGCTTCAATCGGCTGGCGAATGGACGAGTAAGTATCACTGAGCAGCCTAATCAAGAAAAAAGCCAGAATCGTTCCGAGCATCAACGCCACGCCGACCCCAAACGCCCAATTCATAAATAACACGGCGAACAAATGACCGGCGACAATGATACAAGCCGTGCTGCGCCGAGCCGTACGGTCTTCAAGCATTTCCGCAGACGGCGGCACTATTGCCGGACGCGGCAATTTGGCGGGAAGCGTATTCTGAATGCCGAAACTGGCGATCAAATTTTCAACCGTGAAGATATTAAAGGGTTTGTCGCCGCCAAGTTGTTCGCCCGTCGTGACAAACGGGAACAGCATCAAACCGGTCTGTGTTTCAATTTCGCACCACGGACAATTTTCCAGTTCGTTGAAATAAAGATGCCCCGGATGCAAATCACACGTTTGCAGATTGTTTGACAAATCTTCGAGAGCCTCGATCCACTCACGCGGTTCAGGTCGGTCTTCGGTTAGAAAAGCCTGCTCGAACATCAGCGCGATGCGCGGCGAAACGGCGGCGAGCGGCAGTGTTCCGGGCGGCTGACGAACATTTTTCTGCGCCGCATTGTCGCCGTAAGCGAAACGAAGTTCGCGGATGCAGTCTTCGAGCGACTTGTCTTCGTCGCCGAGATAATTTCCGGCGAACGGGTGTCTGCCGAGAAAAAGAAGCTGAAAAATAATCACCGCCAGTCCGAAATTGTCGTGTTTATTTTCGCGTTCGATGTCGCGCAGACTAACACCCTGCAATTCCGGCGCAAGATGTGTCGCCACGCCGACTTCGCACGGGTAGCGCAGTTCGTCGGTTTTGATGCTGTAACTGTCGCAGTCAATTAACTTAACCGTGCCGTCGCGCATCACGACGCAGTTGCCGTGATTGACATCGCCCATAATATGCAAATCACGGTGCAGATTGTAAAAAGCGCGGGCGAGATTTGCCGCCGTGTGGACGAGAAAATGCCACGTCGCGTCGGGAAAATAAACGCGGCGGCTCTTCAGCGAATAAAGTTCGTGGATTTCTTTGGCGTTGACGTTCGGCATCAAAAAACCGACAATTTTCCCGTCCGGCGCGTCGCGCAGTACGTCAACGACCCACGCGGCAACCTTTAACAGCCGCTCGTTTTTGTGCGCCGCCATCCACAGCAGTTTCTCGGCTTTTTCCTCCGTCAGCGATTCGTGGTAAATTTTGGCGACAAATTCGCCGTCTTCACACGCGTAAACCGTTCCTTCGCCGCCGCCGCCGAGGCGTTCGGACAATATGTGAGATTGATTTTGACTATCGTAAAACACGGGCATAATGCAAATTCCAGATTCCAAACTCCAAATTCCAGATTGAAATCAAAAACTAAAAACCAACAAATAACACCGGCACCCTTGCTTATGTGCGGGTTTCAGCCTTGTGGCGCGACGCTAAAATTATCGTTTTGTCGTCGTCGGTTTTTTCATTTGTTTTGGGCGACGCGAGAAAATTTTCGAGTTTTTCGTTTAATCCTTCAATGCCGCGCCCGAGTCTGAGCGGCGCGATCATCGGCATTAGAAACGGTTCGTGCGGCTTCATCGTTTGATAATTGACCGCAACGGCGAAAATTCCGTCGGAAAATAAAATCAAATCTTCAATCGGCTCGGCGATGTAGGCAAACCGCAATCTTTCACCCGCCGCGTCATCGGTGACGAAATCCGTGGTGTTGACATATTCGGATTCTGCCGGTTCGATGCCAAAACGATAGCTTTCCGGTGCGCCGCTCGCGGAGAGAACCGCCGCGCCGTCACCTATTTGATAAAACGCCGTGCCTCCCGCGCCCGTCACCGCGCCGACGAAGGTCGTGGCAAATTCGCGCAGCAGTTTTCCTTCTTCCGCAGCGACGGCTTTTATATTTTCCTGTAAAAATCCGATCATCAGTTTGCCGAACTCCTTTGTCAGTGAAGCGACCGAAGCATTTGCCGATTTCAAAAACTCACTTATTTGCGCGGCGAAAACTTCACAGGCGATTTCCGCGCCGCGCTGTCCCCGCGTCGTGCTGCCCGCACCGTCGGCGACGGCGGCGATCAAAACTTCACCGTGCGCGGTTTCAATCGTGCGACACAAAAATCGGTCTTGACACACCGTATTTTGGCTGACGTGCGCCGTGCCGATGACCGAAGCCTGCGCGACGCGCCATTGTTCCCGGTTCATTAAACGTCCGCCCACCCGTAAGGTTTGTAATCGGGAATCGCCACCGTGTCGCCGGGAGTCGAGCGCGAGACATTTTTCAGCGATGCCGACAGCCACAAAAAGAATTCTTGAAAGCGCATGCCGCTCAATTTCAGCGGTTCGCGGACGGCAAGCTGCCGTAAAACATTAAAATCAGCATTCTGCACGCCGAGCGCGAAAAACGAATAAGATTTGCTTTCTTCGCCCGCCCGGATGATTTGCGGTAAATGCTGCCAGGAATCGGTCGGCGCACCGTCGGTCATCAAAAAAATCCACGGGCGAAAAAGTTTGATGCCGTTCGAGCGCAAAATCTCCTTGCGCTGTTTCAAAAGATTCAGACCGCGCCCGACGGCGGCACCGAGCGGCGTGTCACCGGCGGCTTCGAGTTTGAGCGGGCGAAATTGATCGGCGGTGACGAAATCCTGCATCACCGCGACAGGTCCGAACGTAATGACGGCGATTTCGACGCGCTTCATACTCAGCGAATCGCCGAAAAGCTCTTCACGAAACAAGTGCAGCCCGTGATTTAATTCGTCAATCGAATCGCCCTGCATCGAACCGGAAGTGTCGAGCAGCAAAACGCACGGGCAGCGCGGTTCAGGATTTTCGGCAAATTCGGCGGCGGCAAACGGCTGTTGTTCGTCGTAATTGTATGTGTGGTCGCTCATAAATTTAATGTCTTTTAATGATAAATCTAATTACTCTCAAAAGGCAATGAAATTATTTAAACCGGAGCGCAGGTTGGAGCGCAGGCGGCTCGCCTGCCGCATTCGTGCAAGCGAAGCGAGAACGAATGCGCGTCGCACGCCCATAAAATAACATTTTTGGTTGAGTGGCGTTTCCCCGTTCTTTGCTTCGCTTGAACGGGGCAGGCGAGCCGCCTGCGCTCCAATTTTTGTTCATGGCGCGAAATAGGTCTTTTTCAAACAACGGCTTTCACAGTGTCAAAACCAAAAGCAAAAGTTATCTTCCTTCTTTTTGTCAAAAACCGAACTGCTTCTATAATGAATTCAAACGAGGTAAAAAATGTTATCAAAAATTTTGTTTAATGCGGCGTTGGTGATGCTTTTGGCGGTATTTGCCGTCAATCCGATTTTCGGACAAACCACAAGTGCGGCGGCAGTTTCCCCAAAGAAAATTGATGTTTTGCAAGGCGATTACGGCGAATATCGCGCTAATAACGATTTGCTTTATTATCATTTGGACGTGCGCGTTGATCCGGCAAAAAAGTTTTTGAGCGGGAAAAACACGATTCGTTTCAAAATGCTCAAAGACGGCAGCCGTATTCAAATTGATCTGCATTCCGCGCTGAAGATTGACAAGATTTTGTATGAAAATAAAGTGTTGAAATACAACCGCGATAATGCAAGTCGCGCCGTTTACATTAATTTCCCCGAAACTTTAAGAAAAGGGCAGACTTATTCGATTGATTTTTATTATTCGGGCAATCCGATTGAGACTGGCAGATTCGGCGGCATCACGTTTAAGAAAGACCCGGCGGGAAATTTCTGGGTCAATACTTCGTGCGAGGGAGTCGGCGCGAGCATCTGGTTTCCGAACAAGGATCAGTGGCACGACGAAGTGGAAAATATGCGGATCAGCGTTTCGATTCCGAACGATTTGACCGATGTTTCCAACGGCAGATTTGCCGGTAAAACCGATCTCGGCGACGGTTACACGCGCTGGGATTGGGACGTTCAGTATCCGATTAATAATTACAATATTTCAATGAACATCGGCAATTACACACATTTCAGCGACAAATACAAAAATCTGCCGCTCGACTATTTCGTGCTGCCGGAAAACTTGGAAAAAGCGAAAAAACAGTTCGCGCAGGTGCCGGAAATGCTCGCCGCTTACGAAAAATATTTCGGCGAATATCCGTTTGAAAAGGACGGTTACAAATTGATCGAAGTTCCTTATGCCGGGATGGAACACCAGAGCGCGGTCGCTTACGGCAATCATTTTGAAAACGGTTATTACGGGCGCGACTGGACGGGAGTCGGCATCAGCCTGAAATTCGATTTCATCATCATTCACGAAAGCGGACACGAATGGTTCGGCAATTCCGTGACTGCCAAAGACCGCTCCGATATGTGGATTCACGAAGGCTGGACGACATATATGGAACCGCTCTACGTCGAATACCGTTGGGGTCACGACGACGCGATCAAATATTTGAACGGTTTGAAACCGAAAGTCGAAAACAAAGAACCGATTATCACTGCCCGCAACACCAATACCGAACCGCCGCAGGACATGTATTTTAAGGGCGCGTTGATGATAAACACGCTGCGAAGCGTCGTCAACGACGATAAAAAATGGTTCAAGCTAATTCACGATTTCTATCAGCATTTCAAATATCAGACGATTATGACCGAAGATGTCGTCGCTTATTTTAACGCTCAGACGAAAATGAATCTGACCCCGATTTTTAATCAATATCTGCGCCACACAATGATTCCGACACTCGAATTAAAATTTGATGAAGCAAAAAAATCAGTGGCATATCGCTGGAAAGCGGACGAAAAAGGTTTTGCGATGCCGGTCAGCGTCGGTACAAAAGGGAACTGGCGAATTATTAAACCGACGACCGACTGGCGGGAAATGAAAACACCGCTGACGAAAGACGATTTTATGGCGGACACCGATCTTTATTACATTAATGTCACTAAAGAATAAGACGGATACGAATCGAATAATTTTACTTTTGCACCCGTTTGCGGCGGAGTATAATTTATTTTTGTTCTACTGCTGAAAATTACTCTGTGGAGAATTATAAATGCGAAAATTGAAGTTTATTGTCGTTTTTGGACTCTTTATCCTGTTGTTTAACTTGACGTTTGCGGCGCAGACAAATCCTGCGCCATTGACGATTCGGTTGCAACCGTTTTTGACGGGATTGTCCCGTCCGGTTTTGGTGCGCGGTGCCGGTGACGGCAGTCGGCGGCTGTTCATCGTGCAGCAGGGCGGAATCATCAGAGTCGTTCAGCCGGGTTCTACTGCGCCGACTGATTTTATCAATCTCGCCTCGAAAATTGCGGTTCCCTTGTCCGGGGGTGATGAACGCGGACTTTTGGGGCTGACGTTTCACCCGCAATTTGCGGCGAACGGGAAGTTTTACGTTGACTACACGCGAGCCGGAGACGGCGCAACGGTCATCGCCGAATATAAAACGGCGGCGGGCAACGCGAATCAGGGCGACCCCGCCACTGAACGAATTATTTTGACGATTCCGCAGCCGTTTTCAAATCATAACGGCGGAATGATTGATTTCGGTCCCGACGGCTTTTTGTATATCGGAATGGGCGACGGCGGTTCGGCGAACGACCCGGACAACCGCGCCCAGAATCCGGCACAGCTTCTCGGCAAAATGCTTCGGATTGATGTCAACGTGCCGAACGGATCGCCGGTTTCGTATCTGATTCCGCCGATGAATCCGTTCATCGGCGCAAACACCGTCCGGTGCGATTCCGGCAGCGCGGCGACCGGCAGCACCTGTCAGGAAATTTGGACGCTCGGACTCAGAAACCCTTTCCGGTGGTCGTTTGATCGCGGCGGAACGCGGCAGCTCTGGGCGGGCGATGTCGGGCAGAACGCGATTGAAGAAGCCGACATCATCACGAGAGGGGCAAATTACGGCTGGCACAATTACGAGGGAAATTCCTGCATCGTTGATGCAAGTCTCTGCGATGCGACGAATTTCACGCTGCCGATTTTTCAATATACTCACGCAGGCGGACGCTGTTCGATCATCGGCGGCTACGTTTATCGCGGCGCAAAGGGAAACTTGCCGAACGGCGCATACGTTTACGGCGATTACTGCACGGGCGAAATACTGATTTGGAATAATAACCAGCAAACCGTTTTGGTTGACACGCCGCGCCTGATTTCTTCGTTCGGCGAAGACGAAGACGGCGAGATTTACGTTTGTTACACGAACGGGCAGATTGATAAAATTACCCGCGCCAAAGCCGCCGCCGATTTCGACGGCGACTTGAAAACGGATTTTTCGGTTTTTCGTCCGTCTAACGGCGTTTGGTACATTCTGAACAGTGCGGATAATTCATTTCGCAGCCGCCAATTCGGACAAGCCGGAGATTATGTGACACCGGAAGATTTCGACGGTGACGGCAAAACGGACATCGGCATTTTTCGTCCTGAAAACGGTTTCTGGTATCAGCTTCGCAGTCGGGACAATACGTTTTACAGCATACAATTCGGACAAAATACTGATTTTCCGGTTGCCGCCGATTACGACGGCGACGGAAAAGCCGACATCGCCGTCTCGCGCGGCGACTCGAATTTGTCTTTACCGAGATATGTCTATATTTTGCAAAGTTCAAACGCCGTTTTACGCTCTCAACAGTTTGGTATGAACGGAATAGACTTTCCGCTCAGAGGTGATTTTGACGGCGATGGAAAAGCCGATATTGCGGTTTTCAGAATGACGAGTAATGCCGTGTGGTATGTTTTGCAAAGTTCCGACAACAGCGTTCGCGGCTTCCAATTCGGCAGCGGCAATCAGTTTGAAGACACGCCTGTTTCGGGCGATTATGACGGCGACGGAAAGACTGATTTTGCCGTTCGCCGAAATCCGAGCGGAATTTGGTATATAAATAGAAGCCGCGACGGATTTATTAGTTCCCAATTCGGATTCGGAACGGATATTCCCGAACCCGGTGATTACGACGGTGACGGTAAAACTGACATTGCCGTGTTCCGCCCGTCAAACGGAACTTGGTACGTAAATCGCAGTTCCGACAGCGGATTTCGAGGCGCACAATTCGGTCAAAATAATGATATACCTGTGCCGTCTAACAGTGCGCCGTAAAATCATCAGACTTCAAATTGGAGATTCCAAAACAAATATCGGAATCTCGAATTTAATTCCAACGAATCCCGACGCGCAGATTAACCGGTGAACTGATGCTTCGCACGGGCGTTTTGGCGATTGAGTAGCGCGAGTTAAAGACATTTTCGAGTGCCGCATAAATTTGCAGGTTTTTCCTGAATCTCCGCGCCGCGTAAATGTCGAGCTGGAAATACGGTTCGAGCCGGAAAAGATTCAGATCATCGTCAAACTGTTTCGACGCGGCGCGTCCCTGAAACGCCAGCGTCCAGTTGTTTTTCGTGTAATTTGTCTGGAAAGTAAATTGCTGCCGCGCCGTCTGCGGCACGAACAAATTTTCCAAATTTTGATTGGCGGGAAATTTCGTCACGCGCGAATCGGTGAACAGATAACCGGCGGAAATACCGAAATTTTTAATGCGCGTTTCCGCCTCGATTTCCGCACCAACTGATCGCGTTTTTCCGGCATTCTGCCGTTGGCGCGTGATTAAATTCGGCATAATTGACAAGGTCACATTGGCAATCGGCTGGGAGATTTCCGTCAGAAAAAGACTGCCGCGCAAATACAATTTACGGCGGCTGAAACTTGCGCCGGTTTCATAATTCACCGCTTTTTCGGCTCGCAGATTCTCGTTCGCGTTGGTGACGACGCTGCCGACGCGAAAACCGCGATAAAGTTCGTTTAAAGTAGGTGCGCGAAAACTTTTTGAAGCGAGTGCGAACAGCGAAAAATTGTTGGTAAATTGATAAAGCGCGGAAATTTGTGGGCTGACGGCATTTTCGCGGCGGTCGGAAAAATTAGCCGTCAAAGTTTCATTGAGAGATAGCGTCCGCGTCGAAATCAAACCGCGATAATTCAGCCAGTCGTCAAAACGCAGACTCCCCGCCAAAATAAATTTCTTCCCGATTCGTGCAAAATCCTGAACGAAAAACCCGAACGTCCGCTCGCGTCCGCCCGCCCTGCCGACCGTTGTGACGCGGTTGTTGAAATAGCCGGTTTCCTGACTTTCGCCGCGTACCTGCCGCGCTTCAACGCCAAAAACAAAAGTCTGATTTTTCAAAAACACGCCCGAAACCTGACCCGAAAATCCGACGTTCTGCGCCGGAACGCGCTGCAAACGAGTCAAACTCTCGCTGTTCCGATTAGCACTGACCGCCGAAAATGTCTGGTCATAAACCTGTGTTCCGCCGTAAATACGCCAGTCGAACTTAAAATTTGGAATCTGAAATTTGGAGTTTGGAATTGAAGAATCGCCGCCTAAAACGAATTCGCGCAAATGTGTGCGGTTGATCTGCGCGGGCGTGCCGTTTGTTCGCGCTTCGCCGAAATATGATGTTTTGAAAAAAATCTGCGTGTTGTCGCCGAACAAACTCTTCGCAATGCGCCCGGAAAAGTTCGTATTTCTCGACCCGGCAAAGCTGTCAGCCGCGCCGCGCATCGCCGGATCGGTTAAAATATAGCCGCGTGTTTGAAAATTTGCCGCCGTGAAATCCGCCGTGTATCTGTTTTTTGAAAAGCCGAAAAATGTCGCGCCGGAAAGTGTTTTTTGTGTGCCGCTGTAAAGTTCGCCCGAAAAAATATAATTTTCGCGGGTTCGGCGTGGAATGATATTGATCGTTCCGCTCAGCGCGTCGCTGCCGTATAAACTCGACGCGCCGCCGCGCAGAACTTCAACATTTTCGACTGCCAGCGGTGCAACCCGGTTCCACAAAATCCAGCCGCCGAAAACGTCGTTAAGCGGCACATTGTCAAATAAAACCAGCGAACGACTCGCGCCCGACGCGCCGACACCGCGCAGTGAAACGCCTTGTGAAGTCGGGTTGGCATAACGGCTCCCCGACCGGCGAAACAGCGAAAATCCCGCAACCTGCCGCAATTTATCATCAATCGTCGGTGCGGCGGTCTCCTGCAATTGAGCGTTTGAAAGCGTGACGACGCTCGCCGCCGTTTCGCCGAGCCGGGTTTCCGTGCGGGCTGCCGTGACGACGACTTTTTCGCTGAGCGAAGCGGGCGACAGCGTGAAATTTTCATTTTCAGAAAAGTCTTGCGGTAAATTATATTTTTGTTGTAGAATAGAAAAGCCCTGCGCTTGAATGACAAGCGTAAAACTTTCGTTCAGAGCCGCTTCACAGGTAAATCCGCTTTGATTATCATACGGGCAAACCGATTCTTTGCCGGACGCGAAGACAATTTTTACTTCCGCCGTGACGACCGGCAGACCGCTCGAATCAACAACATTTCCGCGCAAAAGACGATTGTTTTCGGTTTGTGAAAACATTTGGCAAACAAGACACAATAAAACAAAAATCGTGCCGCCGCCGGATAAAAAGAATCTCTGACCTTTGTGAAAAAAAGAAAACCACATATTTTGAGTTTAGCTTGAAATAAGATTTTGTCAGACTTTGGATGCAAAAATGCGAGACGGAACTGCTAAAATTAAACCGAGTAATTTTCATCGAACAGCGGACACACGCTTAAAAATTCTCGTTTTTTTCGGCACGCGCCCGGAAGCGATCAAACTCGCGCCGGTGATCGGCGAACTGCGGAAAAAATCTTTTCAAATTATCGTCGTGTCTTCGAGCCAGCACAAACAGCTTCTCAAGCCTTTTTTGAAAATGCTCGAAATCGAAACTGATTTCGATTTGCGCGTGATGACGAAAAATCAAACGCCGAACGAAGTCTGTTCAAAAATTTTAGCAAAACTCGACAAGATTTTAGATGCCGAACAGCCGGATTTAATTTTAGTGCAGGGCGACACGACGACAACGCTGGCGGGCGCACTCGCCGCATTTAACCGCAAAATTCCGGTCGGTCACATCGAAGCCGGACTGCGTTCGGGGAATTTGAAAAGCCCGTTTCCCGAAGAAATGAACCGCCGTCTGGTTTCTCAAATTGCATCGTTTCATTTTGCCGCGACGGAAAAAAACCGGCGCAATCTGTTGGCGGAAGGTGTTTCGGGCGACAAGATTTTCGTGACCGGCAACCCGGTCGTTGATGCTCTCGGCGCGATTGTAAAAAAAATGAAACCGAGCCGCAAAATTGAGAAATTACTCGAACAAACGACGGGCAAAAAACGTGTTTTGCTGACGACACACCGGCGCGAAAGTTTCGGCGAAACGATGAGCGGAAATCTGCGCGTACTGCGCGATTTCGTCGCGGCGCGAAAAGATGTCTGTCTGCTTTTTCCGGTGCATCCGAACCCGAATGTGCGGGAAATAACTGATGAAATTCTAGCCGCGACGGACGACGTTCATTTGCTCGAACCGCTCGATTACATTGATTTTATTACGCTGATGAAAAATGCGTGGCTGATTGTGTCCGACTCCGGCGGTGTGCAGGAAGAAGCGCCGGGTTTGGGCAAACCGCTGCTCATTCTGCGCGAAAATACGGAACGCCCGGAAGCGATCAGCGCGGGTGTGGCGAAACTCGTCGGCGGCAGTCCGCGCCGTTTGAAATTTATGCTCGAAGAAAATTACGCCGTCGAAACGTGGATCAAATCGGTCAAAGAAGTCGCCAACCCGTTCGGCGACGGCAGGGCGGCGCAGCGCATCGTCAAAATAATCGAAGACGAACTCAAAGTGAAAACGACACAGCTCAAAGCCGTTTAATTAATAATTGTATCAAAAGCCGGATGAATAAAATTTCACCAAAAAAAAATCATCTTTTAACCGTTCTCGTTGAAGACTATTTTCACGTCGGCGCGTTCGAGAATTTGATTCAGCAGCGTAACTGGTCGAATTTCGAGCCGCGTTACGAGCGTAATACATTGAAAACGCTCGACTTACTTGACGAATTTAAAACCAAAGCGACGTTTTTCGTTCTCGGCTGGATCGCCGAACAAAATCCGAAACTTATCAGGGAAATAGTTTCGCGCGGTCACGAAATCGCCTCGCGCGGATTTTATCACCGCAGTCTGCGGCATTTAACGCCGGAAGAGTTTCGTGAAGATTTACGCAAAACCAACCGCGCTTTGGAAGATGCGGGCGGACAAAAAATCATCGGCTACCGTTCCGCCGAAAAATTACACTACGAAAAAGATTCGTGGGTTTTCGATGTTTTAGCGGAAGAAAATTTTGTTTATGACGCTTCATTTTTGCCGTCTAAAAAAGATGCAAACCAAAAACGTCTGACGCATCAGGTTCACACCGGCGGCAAAGCCATCTGGGAATTTCCGTATTCGACGCGCGATTTGGGTTTCGGACTTTTCCCGATTTCAGGCGGAAATTATTTTCGGCAGATTCCGCATACGCTGATGCGCCACGCCGTGCAGAATTGGCACGAACAGAACGATCAACCGTTCGTACTGTATTTTCACGTTTGGGAATTAGACCCTGAACAGCCGCGCATTTCTGCCGCTTCGCACTACAACCGCATCCGCCATTACCGGAAATTGGACAAAATGGAATGGGTTTTAAAAGAATATCTCAAGCGGTATGATTTCGTCGGCGGCGCAGAATTCTTGGGAATCAAGTCGGAACCGTCTGCGTTAGCGGACGGTTTGAGCGTCACTGCAAAAACTTTACAGGCGACGGCAAATTCGCCCGCTGACGCAGACGGTTCTGATAAAACCCCCGTCACAGTCGTCATTCCGTGTTATAACGAAGAAGCTGCGCTGCCGTATCTTGCCAACACTTTGCGTAGTGTCGAAGCGAAATTGGCGAAGGGCGGGTATCAGTCGAATTTTATTTTCGTTGACGATTGCAGCAAAGATGCGACGCTCGAAAAACTGGACGAGCTGTTCGGGGAACACGCGAACGTGAAAATCATCAGCCACGAAACAAATCAGGGCGTGGCGGCGGGAATTATGACGGGTTTGCAGGCGGCGGAGACGGAAATCGTCTGTTCGATGGACTGCGACTGCACTTACGACCCGCACGAACTCGTCAATATGATTCCGCTTTTGACGGACGATGTTGATATGGTCACGGCTTCGCCCTATCACGAAAACGGCGGCGTGCGAAACGTCCCGGAATGGCGGTTGTTTTTGTCAAAAGGCGCGTCATTTTTATACCGCCAAACGCTTGACGCCAAACTCAATACTTTCACCAGTTGTTTTCGGGTTTACCGGCGTTCATCAGTGGTTGATCTGCCGCTCGAAGAAAAAGGCTTTCTCGGTGTAGCGGAAATGCTCGGCAGATTGAATTTGAACGGCGGAAAAATCATCGAATACCCGACTGTTTTGGAAGTGCGCCTGTTCGGATTTTCCAAAATGAAGACGGTGCGAACAATTTTCGGTCATTTACAGCTTCTTACGCGACTTTCCAAAATACGGTTTTTCGGGAAAAACAACGAAATTAAAACTTCTTTACCAAAAGAGAGCCTTGAAATTATTTCAAAAAAATAGTTTCGGGCGCAAAAAATAATAAAAACATTTGAGCTGTTTATCAGGCAATTTACGATTTATTAAACAGGTGAATAATTTATGATTCCAACAACACAACCAGAAAATATCAAATTACCAAACGATCAGGACATTTCCGGCAGAACTTTCGGCGCGGAAGAAATCGCCGCGATCACCGAAGTTTTGCAGTCGGGCGTGCTGATAACGACGAAAGGCAAATTCGGCAAACAACTCGAAGAGGAGTTTGCGAAAAAACTTGGCGTGAAATACGCATATGCCTGCAATTCGGGTTCGGCGGCGGTTCACGTGGCGATTGCGGCGATCAATCCGAATCCGGGCGACGAAATCATCACGACTTCGATCACCGATATGGGCGCGTTGACTCCAATTATTTTTCAGGGAGCAATTCCGGTTTTTGCGGATGTTTGCCCGAAAACTTTGAACGTCACGGCGGAGACCATCGAAAAAGTTTTAAGCGAACGCACGAAAGCGATTATCGTCACGCATCTGTTCGGAAATCCGGCGCGGATGAAGGAAATTATGGAACTCGCCGATTCGCGCGGAATTCCCGTGATTGAAGATACGGCGCAGAGTTTTATGGCGATGTGCGACGGAAAATATGTCGGCACCATCGGTAAAATCGGCGCGTTTTCGTTTCAGCAGGGCAAACAGATGACGACCGGCGAAGGCGGTATCGTTGTGACAAACGATGACGCTTTAGCCCGCCGAATGTATCTTTTTATCAACAAAGCGTGGGGCTACGGCGACCCGAATCCCGATCATTATTTCGCATCTCTGAATTACCGGATGACCGAACTGCAATCCGCCGTCGCTTACGAACAATTGAAAAAACTCGATCATTCGGTCGCCCAGCGTCAGAAAATGGCGAAACTGCTCGACGAAAAAATCAAAGATATTGATGGTATCGAGTCCTATAAACCGGCGGACGATTCGACGATGACGTATTGGAAATTCTGTCTGCGAGTGGACGACCGCGTAATCGAAGACGGTTCGGTCGGGTTATCGAAAGCACTCAAAACTTATGATGTCGCTTCCGCGCCGCGCTACGTCGTCAAACCGGCATATAAATGTATGGTTTTCCGCGACCAAAACACTTTCGGCGATTCGCATTATCCGTTTAATCTGGCGCGTCCCGAAGCGGTTGATTACAACGACGACAATTTCAAAGGCACCATCAAAGGTCTGCACGATGTTCTCGTTCTGCCAATCAACGAGTGTTATGAAGAAAAACATATCGAATTTTTAGCCGATTCAATACGCGAAGCTGTTGCTGCCGTGAAAATTGCGGATGCACAATCAAGCGAAAATAATTGTGTTGTCTGCGGCGGAAATCGTTGTTACGAGAATTAAAAAACTTACCCGCGGAATACGCGGAACACACGGAAAATTCTTAAAATTTCCGCGTCTTTCCGCGTATTCCGCGGGCAAAACAAAACTATGAACAAATTAAAATTTGCACTAATCGGAACGGGCGGAATTGCCCAAACTTACGCGCAGGCTTTTCAGACGAGCGATTGCTGCGAACTCGTCGCGGTTGCCGATATAAACGAAGATTCGGCGAAAGCATTTGCCGAACCGTTCGGCGCGAAATCGTTTGCGGATTACAAAATTCTGGCTGAAAACAGCGAAATTGATGCGGTGATAATTTCCACGCCGCCGAATACGCACCCGGAAATTGCGATGTATTTTATGAATCGCAAAGTCAATGTTTTGTGCGAAAAACCGCTTTGTTTGTCAGTTGCCGAAGCCAAACAGATGATTGAAACGGCGGAAAAAACCGGCGTAAAATTTACGATGGCGACGAAATTTCGCTATTGCGAAGATGTCGTCAAAGCCAAAGCGATTCTTGCGTCGGGCGTTCTCGGCGAAGTCGTCCAGTTTGAAAATGCGTTCACGGCAAAAGTTGATATGTCGAAGCGTTGGAACTCTGATTTCGAGATTTCCGGCGGCGGCGTTTTGATGGACAACGGGACGCATTCGGTTGATATTATTCGCTATTTTTTGGGCGCGATTACGGACGTTCTCGCACTCGAAACAAGCGGAACTCAAGGTTTGAGCGTTGACGAAAACGTCAAATTATTAGCGAAAACCAAAAACGGCGTGGCGGCAAGTGTTGATCTGACGTGGGGCATCAACAAAGAATTGCCGAATTTCATCAGCATTTACGGCACGAACGGAACTTTGCACATCGGTTGGCAATCATCGAAATACAAATTAAATTCGTCGCCCGACTGGAATGTTTTCGGCAAAGGTTACGACAAAGTGCAGGCTTTTCGCTCAAAACTCGAAAACTTCCGCAACGCGATTGTGAACGGAGAAGAACTTTTGACCAAACCTGCCGACGCGCTTGCCTCAGTCGAAGTCATCGAAGCGGCGTATAAATCGCTGAATCAAAATCTGTGGCAGAAAGTTGTCGAGAAAAGCGAAACTGCTAAATGAAAATTTAGCCGACAGCAATCATCGAAGACGGCGTAAATATGAAAATTGATGTTTTAATTGAGTATGATCCAAAATCTTCTGAAGTAACTTTCAGTTCAAAGGCGGCGCAATACACTGAAACCAGAACTGCGCGAATCGGATTTTCTCGCCCGAAAAACGAAGATATAAGTTTAGAACAAATTGAATTTGTCGGAGAAGATTGGGAAATAATCCAAAAAATAGAGGATTGTTTTCCGAATGAACCGACCAGAAAAGACCGAAGTCTTCGCGTTGTTAATCCGTTTGAATTAGCAACTTTTGAACCTGTCCCGGCATTTCGGATGGTTCATCACTTCATAAGACTCATTCAGCACAAAATTTATCCTAAACCTTTTTGTGGAGAGAAGCTATTCCATTTTTTGATAGGAATGAAGTAACACTGAAAATTCCCGGCTACAATCTTTTTAATCCTCAAAAGAAACCTGAATTTGAAAAACTTCTGTATGCAAAATACAAACACACAACTTTCGTTTCTTAGAAAATTATGGCGACAAAAATTCACCCGACGGCAATCATCGAAGAAAACGTAAAAATCGGCGAAGGCACGAGCGTTTGGGATAATGTGCATATTCGGCACGGCGCGACAATCGGCGAAGACGCAATCGTCGGCGAAAAGACTTATATCGCTTACGACGTTCGCATCGGCAACCGCGTGAAGATCAACGCGATGGTTTATATTTGCGCCGCCGTCACCATCGAAGACGGCGTGATGATTTCGGCTTCGACGACTTTTACAAACGACCGTTTTCCGCGGGCGACGTTTCCCGATTTGAAAACTTTGCGCCCGTCCGAGCCGGACGAACACACTCTGCCGACGTTCGTGCGCGAAGGCACGACCATCGGCGCGGGCTGTATCATCGGCAATGATTTGGAAATCGGACGTTGGGCGATGGTCGGAATGGGTTCGGTTGTAACGAGGTCAGTTCCCGATTTTCATCTCGTCTTGGGAAGTCCGGCACGAAGCGTCGGCGCGGTCTGCAAATGCGGACAGCTTTTTCATAAATTTTCGGCGGAAGATTCGGAAGAATTTATTGCGAAATGTTCGATTTGCGAATTGGAATATGCGATTAACAAACTCAAAGTATGTGAGAAACATCAATAATAAAGTTAAGGAGAAAACTATGAAATATTTATTTGCATTTGCTTTATTGTTGAGTTGTTTGTTTTTTATAAACAATCGAGATTTCTGTTCGCTTGCTCAAAGTTCTGATAATGATTTAGGACCAAACAGACTTGTTATTATTCAAGGTAAAGCAATGATTTTGAATCATCCAGATTTGGGAAAAACTCCAGCCACAAGTGAAACAATTATTTTTCAGAGAGTTGGTTGTTCGTCATGCTTCATTGGAACTAATACCGATATTGACGGAAATTATAAGATTCAAGTCGGCGATGGAAAATATAAAGTTATTGTAAGAAATCCATCGTCTCCCGAATTTGATATGTTGGCAGATAACCAAGAAAGATATGTAGATACAGAAACACTTGAGGCGAAAAAATATTCAAAGCAAGTGTTTGATTTTGACGTAAATATCAGACTTCCAAAAGACAAATAAATATCTCAATGTCCCAAAACATCGCAATCATCGGTTCAGGTTTCCTCGGTTTAACGCTCGCTTTGCGTCTTGCCGAAAGCGGCGCGAATGTTACCGTTTTTGAATCCGCATCGGAAATCGGCGGGTTGGCGGGCGCGTGGCAGATTGGCGATGTGGTTTGGGATAAACATTATCACGTTACGCTTTTGTCGGATTCGTTCACGCGGAAGATTGTGAAAGAAATCGGCTTGGCGGACGAGTTGGAATGGGTTGAAACGAAAACCGGATTTTATACCGACGGGAAACTCGTTTCGATGTCGAACACATTGGAGTTTTTGAAGTTTCCGCCGCTTGATTTAATCAGCAAATTCCGGCTCGGCGGCACGATTTTTTATGCTTCAAGGGTGAAGGATTGGAAAGCATTGGAGAAAATTTCGGTTGAAGATTGGCTTGTCAAACTTTCGGGTAAGCGGACGTTTGAAAAAATGTGGAAACCGCTGCTCAAAGCGAAACTCGGCGAAGCGTATAAGGAAACTTCCGCCGCGTTTATCTGGGCGACGATTCAACGGATGTATGCAGCGCGGAATTCGGGGTTAAAACGTGAAATGTTTGGCTATGTGCGCGGCGGTTATGCGCGGGTTTTGAAAAGATTCGGCGAGCATTTACGGGAAAAAGGTGTTGAAATTCGTTTGAATTCGCGAATTGAAAAGGTTGAGAAAGTTAGAGAGAAGATAATTTTAACCACAGAGAACACAGAGATTTTTAAAAAAGAAAAAGCTGTTTACGGCGGCGCAAAAAGTTTTTCTGAAATCTCTGTGCGCTCTGTGTCCTCTGTGGTTCAATCTTCTTTCGATTCGGTTATCTTAACTTGCCCGTCAAATACCGCCGCGAAAATCCTGCCGCAATTGACGGAAAACGAGAAAGAGAAACTTACCAAAATAAAATATCAAGGCATCGTTTGCGCGTCCGTTTTGATGAAAAAATCTTTATCTGAATTTTATGTAACGAACATCACCGATAAAACGCCGTTCACGGGAATTATCGAAATGTCTGCGCTGGTTGATAAACGCGAATTCGGCAGACACGCGCTTGTTTATCTGCCGAAATACGTTGCGCCTGACGATGAATTGTTTGAAAAATCGGACGCGGAAATCGAAGAGATGTTTTTAAATGCGCTTGAGAAAATGTATCCGCATTTTGATAAGAAAGATGTCGTCGAATTCAAAATCTCCCGCGTTCGACAAGTTTTTCCGCTGCCGACCTTGGAATATTCCGCGAATGTTCCGTCAGTCAATACATCGCTTGAAAATGTTTTTGTCGTCAATTCGGCGCAAATCACGAACGGCACTTTGAATGTCAATGAAACGATTCAATTAGCCGAAAAGTTTTTAGCCACGAATTACACGAATCACACGAATAAGAAAAAATAAAATTTGTGTAATTCGTGCAATTCGTGGCTAAATTTACCTGAATAATTCTTTGAAAATTATCTGCAAAACTAAGATTTTTCAGCGACGCGGTTTATAATCGAAATGATGAAAGACCTTATTTTTCTAATTCATTCCGGCGCGACATTGTTTCTTGTCGGATTGATTTGGACGATTCAAATTGTCCATTATCCGCTGTTTGCCAATGTCGGCGAGTCAGTTTACGCGGCGTATCAAACGTCGCATATGACGCGCATAACTTATGTTGTCGCGCCCGTGATGTTTGCCGAACTTTTAACGGCAATCTATTTTGTCTTCGCGTCGTATGACAAAATAAATCCGAAACTTTTTTGGTTCGGTCTCGCGCTTGTTTTAGTGCTTTGGGCTTCGACGCTTTTTATCCAATCGCCGATTCACGGTAGATTGATGGAAAAATTCGATGCCGATTTAGTAAATAAATTAGTTTGGACGAATTGGATTCGGACAATAATTTGGACAATTCGCGGCGGGTTGGTTTTGTGGATGATTCACCTGAAAATAAAATGAGTAAAAATATCGCAAGTTTAAGTTTAGACCTCGACAACAAATGGTCGTATATGAAAACGCACGGCGACGCGGGTTGGGAATCGTTTCCATCGTATCTTGACGTAGTTGTGCCGCGTTCGCTAGAGTTTTTGCGTGAAAGAAATTTGAATATTACATATTTTATTGTCGGGCAGGACGCGGCGCGTGAAGAAAATCACGACGCTTTGCGGCAGATTTCTGACGCGAATCACGAGATCGGGAATCATTCGTTTAATCACGAACCTTGGCTGCATCTTTATTCTAAAGCGGAACTCGAAACCGAATTTGAGAAAACAGAAACGGCGATTGCGAACATTACAAATCAGAAATTAAAAGGCTTTCGTGGTCCCGGTTATTCTCTGTCGCCGACGGTTTTGGAAGTTTTGAGCGAGCGAGGTTACGAATACGATTGCTCAACTTTGCCGACTTATATCGCGCCGCTGGCACGAGCTTATTATTTTTTCAAATCGCCTGAAATGTCAGACGAAGAACGTGAAAAGCGGAAGAAACTGTTTGGTAAATTTTCCGATGGTTTTCAATCTTTGAAACCATACAAATGGCAAATTGGCGAAAAATCTTTGGTTGAAATTCCGGTAACGACTTTGCCGATATTCAAAACGCCCATTCACGCCAGTTATGTAATTTATCTTTCTACATTTTCAAAATCTTTGGCGCGGACTTATTGGAAAACGGCGGTTCAAGTGTGCAGGATGACGGGAACGCAGCTTTCTTTGCTGCTTCATCCGCTCGATTTTTTGTCAGGGGACGACGCGCCGGAATTGAAATTTTTTCCGGCGATGAATTTGCCGGTTGAAGAAAAACTGGAATTTGTTGGCGAGATTTTGGGAACTTTGAGCGACAAATTCGACGTTGTAAATATGCGGCAACACGCGGATTCTGTAAAAAATTCGGAAATGTCGGTTCGGAGCTCCGCCGAAATTCAGGCACAACCCTCTTAATCAAACTTAAAATTATGAAGAACGAAAAACCAATCGCAATAATTGGTGCGGGAATCGCAGGTTTGACGGCAGCGGATTATCTGAATCGGGAAAGTGTGCCTTTTGTTCTTTTTGAAGCGGGCAAAAAAATCGCGGGACTTGCCTCGAGTTTTAAGGATGAAGAGGGTTTCAGTCACGATTTCGGAGCGCATTTTATAACGAATCGGCTCGCCGACGCGATTGGTGTCGGAGCGGAATGTCATACTGTAAAGTATTATGGCGAAACGGTTTGGCTCGGCGGGAAAATTTACAGCTATCCGTTTGGTTTGGTCAAAATTCCGCGTATGACTTTGAGCGGAATCAAAAGTAAATTGTTGGGAAACGGACATGCGCCGAAATCTGCGGCTGAGTGGTTTCGCAAAAGTTACGGGGAAAGTTTGGCAAACGAAGTCGCGTTGCCGCTGATCGAGGCTTGGTCGGGCGCGAAAGCCGAAGATTTATCGTCCGCCGTCGGTGAAAGTTTGCCGGGAAGCATCGGGAAAACTCTATATTTGAAAGCGGCAAGCAAAGTTACGGGGCGCGCGGTGGCTTGCGGTTACAATCGTGAAATGCCCGAAAACACAAGCGTTTATCACGTTTACCCGGAAAAAGGAATTTCGACATTGTGCGAAAAACTGGCGGAAGGTTTGGAAGATAAAATAAAACTCGAAACTCCGGTCGAGAAAATTTTGGTTGAAAACGGAAAGGTCAAAGCGATTCGCGCAAAAGGCGAAACGACGGAAGTTTCCGCTGTCGTCAGCACCGCACCCGCGCATATTTTGAGTAAACTTGTCGAAGGAACGAATTCTTTACAGGAATTTTCGCGTTTCAAATATCGCCCGATGACATTTGTAAATATGCGTTTTGAAGGACGAAATTTACTGCCCGATACGGTCTTATGGTTTCCCGAAAATGAGTTTCCGTTTTTTCGTCTGACCGAAGCACCGATTTCGATGCCGTGGCTTGCGCCCGAAGGCAAAACAATTATCACTGTTGATATTGGCTGTGAAAAAGATGATGAGTTTTGGACGATGGAAGAAGACGCGATCAGCGAATTATGTTTGAAGCATCTGACAAAAATTATTCCCGACGTGCGAGCGCGATATTTGGGTTGCAGCGTGATCCGAACGCCGATTGCTTATCCGGTTTTTCTCAACGAATATGAAGCGGAACGACAAAAATTCGAGAAATCTACGAACATCGAAAACCTCTTAAGCGTCGGACGAAACGGCGAATTTTCGCATATTTTTATGGAAGACGTTTATTGGCGGACGCGGAAGAAAATTCGGCAGTATTTGGAAGGAAATTAAAAGATTAAAGTTGATGTTTGAGAATTTGGAGGTATTAAATAACTAAAAGCGAAAATCAAAAATTCGTCAGCGAATACCGATATTACGGCTTGTCAATTTTGGTGTTGATGATCGTCGGAAGTCTCGGCGTTCTATGTTTGCGCGACGGGTTTTCCGGCGATCAGGCTTTATTTCTAATCTATTCAAAAGCAATCAATAACGGCGCGATTCTTTACAAAGATGTTTGGGACATCAAACAACCCGCGATTTTTGTTTTTTATCTGGTTGGCGGGAAATTATTCGGTTTTAACGAAGTCGGAATTCACCTTTTTGAAGTTATTTATTGGCTCGTTTTTAGCTTGATATTGATTTTCGGTTTAAAGAGATATTTCACAAATCCGTTGTTTGCAGCTTTAACGCCGCTTTTTACGATTGGTATTTATTACTCGGTTTCGGGAAGTCTGCATTTGACTCAGACGGAAGCTCTGGTCGGTTTTCCGCTTTTTGTGTCGTTGTTGTTTTGCCAAAAGTTTTTGGAAAATCCAGATAAAAAGAGCTTTTTGTTTTTGTCGGGTTTGTTCGGCGGAATTGTCTTAGCCTCTAAATTATTGTTTATCTTTATTCTCGCTGTTTTTTGGTTGGGTTTACTTCTGTATTTCAAGAAAGATGCAAGAAGGATTTTGGTTTACAGCGGCTTGATTTTGTCGGGTTTGATAATCCCGATTGCGGCAGTCATATTCTATTTTGCTTTGAACAACGCACTTAACGAATTGTGGTATGTAACATTCGTTTATCCTTCAAGTGTCGTGTTGATGCCGACAAGAATGGCAAATCGAAGCGGACAATTGAAAGACGGGTTGGTCTGGTTTGTTAAGTCCTATTTTCCCGTTATCTCGCTGACATTCTTTTTATTATTCCTGCACTTGTTTTCACTTTTTAAGGACTGGCGAAATAAAACAAATTTTACCTTAGACCGCAAAAATTTTATATTTTCAGGTTTGTTTCTATGGGTAATTTTCGGGTTTGGCGTAATTTTGATGCAGAGATTGTCGTGGTGGGAATATCATTATTCTTTGCTGATGATTCCATTGGGAATTCTTGCGGTCAAATGCGTCGAGAATATTTTTGAAATAATAAAAATTAATCCAAAAATTGAGCGCAAAACTCTTTTTTACATACTTACGGCAGCTTTGATTATGCCTTTATTTATTCCGACTGCGCGAAGATTTGCCGATAGAATAGATCAGTTTAGAAACATTGAAACGGTTGCAATCGGAAACAGAGAGTTACAGATTACAGGCGCGGCGGCGGAAGATTACAAATCAATCTCCGCCGACACGGAATTTTTGCGGACGGAAAATCCGAACGCACGGATTTTTGTCGTTTCCAATCCTCTTTATTATTATCTTGCCGACAAACCGCCGCTTTTTTCCAGCAACGGCGCGATGAGTGATATGTTCACCGGTTATGAATGGAAAAGACTCAACCGAGAAATGTCGGAAAAACTGCCCGATTACATTTTTGTCGAACCAAGATTTCTTCCGATGATTGCGGAAGAGAATCCGACTTTTATAAATGTTCTCGATGATAATTATTTCGTTTATATGACCGGCGAGAGAAGTTCATTTTACAAGTTGAAAGAATAGATGAATCAAAAATCGTAATGGAAAAGCCGTCAAATTTTACAAATCTAAAGGATAATTTCTATCTTCAATTCTTCGCACTTCTGGGCGTTATTTTTTTATTTTTCGGCAAACCCGTTCCATACAGCAACGAATACAGTTATTTGCTGCGTTTGAAAAATTTGTATGATCCGAATTATTTGGCGCACGATATTACGTTTTCTGCGGCAGCCAAAGAATACTGGCTTTTCGAGCATCTTTTCGGGTTGCTGACCTTTGTTTTTTCGCTCGAAACAGTCGGTTGGATTGGAAGAATCTTTTGCTGGTCGGTCTTGCTTTTCGCCGTAATGAAATTGGGAAGGCGTTGGGAAATTCCTGCGTGGATGATCTCAGTTTCGATCTTTTTGTGGCTTTATATCGGACAATCAATCGTCGCCGATGAATGGATGTTCGGTGATTTTGAGGCAAAGTGTGTCGCGTATATTTGTCTAACATTCGCGTTGGATTTTATTTGCGATAAAAAGGATATTTTGGCAGCAATTTTATTGGGTTTGGCGTTTTCCTTTCATCCGATTATTGGTTTGTGGGGCATTGCGGCGGCGATTCCGGCTTTTTTTATTTGTCGTCGGGACTTCTTTCAAACATTAAAAATAACTGTAATTGCAGGAATATTTTCGCTCATCGGTTTGATTCCTCTGATGCAAATGCGGGCGAACAGCGTTTTGCCGACGACGGAAAATCTGAAATATTTTGAACTCGTCAAATTCCCGCATCATTTCGATCCGTTTGTGTGGTCGAGAAGTGCGATTCTTCTTGTTTTAATTTTGCCGGTTTTCTGTCTGATAATTCATTTTCAAACCAAAGACAGAAAACCGCCTGAATTTTTAATTACATTCCTAACGATTTTAGGTGTTTTTTTCGTATTCGGCATTTTGCTGCGGTCAATAAACCAATACGAATTGATGGAATTTACTCCGACGCGTCTTTTCGCCGTTTTTATTCCGCTGTTTTTTTTCTGGTATTTGGGCAAAGCGTATCAACAAAAACTACTCCAAAAACCCTTGCTGATTATTCTTCTAATATCAATCGTCTTTTTGTCGTTCTGGAACAGACTTCCGATTGTCGGTTATGAACAGGTAAAATCTACATATCAAATTTGGACGCAGCAACCGGACGATTTGGCAAACGCGTTTGTCTGGCTGAAAAACAATACCGCGAAAGATGTTATTGTAATTGCTCCGCCGTGGCGTTATGATTTTTGGTATCTGTCCGAACGCTCTGAAGTCGTCAGTTATCGCAAGCCGATTATTGCCGATGTCGGTGAATGGCAGGCGCGTTTGGATAAATTGATCGGAAAAGCCGACATTGAAAAAGGCGCGAGAGAAACGGAAGAACTCGCAAATTTTTACTACGGATTAAAACAGGAGGAAATTGACGCGCTGGCAACTGAATATAATGCCGCATATTTGATAAGCACGACTGAATATCAATACCCGGTTGTCTTTACAAGTGGTGATGTTAAAATATATCGCTTGTCGTCGTCGCGTTGATTTATCTGCACATTTGGTTATAAATTATAAAGCGGCGCAAAAAGTTTGACTAGAAAATGATGGTAAAGTGACCATTCAAAAACAAAAATGAACGAAGAAACAATTTTACAGGAAGAAACTCCGAAAGAAACCGCCCGATGTTCGGAATGCGACCGCGAAATGGAACACTACAACGAATTTGTCAGCCCGACCAACGTGATCAAAGTTGTCTGCTGGGAATGTCAAATGCGCGAAGAAAAAAACTTTTTCGCCAAACGCGATTTCCGCCGCAGTTCGCGGAGCGGCGTAATCCCCAGATAATTCCAGATTCCAAACTCTAAATTGAAGAAAAAACATTCGGATTCGGCAGTCTTCAGTCTGGAATTTGAAATCTGGAATTTGAAATCTAAAGTATGGCAATTAGAAAAATTACCGAATATCCTGAAGATGTTTTGGCGCGAATCGGCAAGCCGGTCGAAAAATTTGATGAAGAACTGGCGGCATTATGTGCCGATATGTTTGAAACGATGAACGACGCGGAAGGTGTCGGACTCGCCGCGCCGCAAATCGGGTTGAATTTGCGGCTGTTCGTGATGGATTGCGAAGGCATAAAATTAATCGCGGCGAATCCCGAAATCGTCGAAACTTCGGGCGAGCAGTCGGGACACGAAGGCTGTCTGTCGGTCGGCAAAGTTCCGGCAATCGTCGTGCGCCCCAACCGCGTGAAATTAAAAGCGCAAACCGAAACAGGCGAATGGTTCGAGCGTGAAGCCGAAGAATTGGCGGCGCGTTGTTTCCTGCACGAAACCGACCACTGCGACGGCAAACTTTTTATAGATCATCTGCCGAAAATGCGCCGCGAAATGGTCGTCAAAAGATTTAAGAAAGAAAAGAATTGGAAATAAATCTCAAAATGAAAATATTATGATTAAACAATCAATATTTGCGACTGCCCTTTTGTTTTTGATTGCAAGCTTTGTTTTTGCACAGACGACGGGTAAAGATTACACCGCTCAGGCTTACCAATTTTATCAGCAGGGAAAATTTGAAAAAGCTATTGATGCCGCTGAAAAAGCCGTCAAAATCGAAAAATTGAATCAATCGAAAGACAGCTCTTCATATGTCAACACAGTGCTTAATTTGGCGCGCATCAATCAGGGGTATTTTATCGAATTACAAAACCGGAACGAGCGCGAAAGCGGTTCATTTTCGGAAAAGGTCGAGATTTACAAAAAGTCTGTAAAAATTGGTGCGGACACTGAGAAACTTCTGCGCGAAGTTATCAAAATAAACGGTAAAAACAGCAGAGACCAAACCGAGCAAACCGCCAATGCAAAAGTCGAATTATCTTCGCTCGTGCAGAAATTTAATCCCGAACCCTCAGTTCAAAATTCACGCGCGAGAATTGATGAAGCCGAGCGGCTTTTGACCGAAGCTCTTTCGACGAGCGAACAAATACGCGGAAAAGATGACGACAAGACTTTGGAAAACGTTCTGCTTTTCGGCGATTTTTACAAAAAATATGTGAACTTTGAAAAAGCCCTGCCGTTTTACGAAAGATACTTTGAAACTTCCGAAAGAGCAAACAAAAAATATCCTGAAATGGAAAATGCGCTTCGGGCTTATGCTTCGATTATGTCGGTAACTTTTCAAGACGAAAAAGTGAAAGAAACTTTGAAAAAAATTGAAAACATTACAAACAAAAGAGCGGAACTGCCGACCGAAAAAGTTTATCTCAATCTGCGCTCGAAAGACGCGATTAATTTCTCGTCTGATATTTCTCGTGATCGGAAAAATTCGGGAAATCGCGGTGTTGACGGCAACATAAAATTTGTTAGAATTCCCATCAAAGTGGTCGTTGACGAGAATGGCAAGATCATCGAAGCCGTGGCTGAAAGCGATGACGAAAAAGTTCGCCGGCAAGCCGAAAACGAAATTTCCAAATGGTCGGTCAGACCTTTTTCATATCAAAGCACAGCGCATAAAATGCGCGGTTATCTCACTTATCTCGAAAAGAAATAAATTTCAGAAATCCAAGTGAGAAACGAACATAGTTGGAAAAGATAAATGCGTGAACATAGCGCGCCGTTCGACAAATTGTTGAAAGTGAAGGCGAAACAGCAACTTTCTTGTCGCGTCGTCTCTTGCTCTTCGGCTTGTGTGCTGACTGTTTCGCTCTGCATTATAATATCCAAAACTAGGTTAGAAGGATGAGTTAATGCAGAAGCCCGCACGAAGTAAGGGCGTGAATGTGCGCCCTTACTTCGTGCGGGCTTCTGCATCTTAAAAGCAACAGCTTTGAAACCAATGTGCGGCTGTCGTATGACTTTTATAAAATTATTTGCGGGTTGCACTTTTACAAATGCGAAAGCCAAATATCTCGCGGGCAATCAGTTTTTGAGCAGCCGTTTTAAAACCAAACCTTGTTGGGTTCCGGGAATCTCCGGCGAAAAAACATTCGGCAAATACAGCTTTTTTATCAACGCCGAAAACATCACCGACACGCGCCAGAGCCGTTTCGGTCAAGTGGTTTTTCTACCGTTTCAAAATCCGATTTTCGCGGAGATTTACACGCATACCGAAGGACGGATTTTCAACGGCGGAATTAAGATGAGACTTTAATCTCAAAGAAAATGCGGCAGTTTTATGGTTGATTGAAAACCGCCGCACAAAATTACTTGTGGCATTTTTGGAAAGCCGCAATTGGTGTTGGCGCGGGGCTTTTTGTCGGGAAGCATCGCGCTTATCAGGGAATTTTTTCGGTCATTTTGGGTTGAATGGTCAAAAGCAAAACGGAGGCACAAATTGAAATTGCCGCACTAACGAGAAACGCCGCGCTCGCGCCGAAATATTCCCACAGTGCGCCGAACAGCAGCGAGGCGGGAAGTACCGTAATCGAAAAAGCGAGGTTATAGAAACCGAACGCTGTACCGCGTTTTTCCGGCGGGACTAAATCGGCGACGAGAGCTTTTTCCACGCCTTCCGTCAACCCGAAATAGATGCCGTAAATTAAAAACAGAACCCACGTTTGCCACGCCGCATTGACAAGAGCGAAACCGGCATAAACCAGCGCGTAAATCATCCAACCCGAAAAAATCAAAGTTTTTCTGCCAAACTTATCCGATAAATCGCCGCCGATGAGTGAGAAAATAACTTTGCTGAAATGGAGAAACATCCACAACAGCGGCAAAACGGCGACGGCGATGCCGGTTTGTTCGGCGCGGAGCAGCAGAAAAGCGTCGGTCGAGTTTGATAATGTGAAAAGGGCGACGACGATTAAGAATCGTTTGAAGTTGCCGTCAAATTCTTTAAGCGAAAGTTTGATTTTCGGAGCGAGCGAATCCCCGGCTGCTTTCGGTTTTTCGTGAACGAAAAAAACGATGACGAATAAACCGAAGACGACGGGAATCGAAGCGTAGAGAAAAACCTGCCGGTAGTCCTGCGCGGTCGGTGTCTGCGGGTCGGAGGCGAAATAATAAAGCATTACGAACGCAATGACGGGACCGATGACCGCGCCGAGATGGTCGGCGGCGCGATTGAACCCGAACGCCAGACCGCGTTTTTCTTCCGGCACACTGCCCGCGATAATCGCATCGCGCGGCGCACCGCGAATGCCTTTGCCGACGCGATCAGTCACGCGAACGGCTAAAACCTGCTGCCAGCTTCCGGCAAAAGCCAGAATCGGGCGCGATAAACTCGCCAGCGCGTAACCGAGAAAAACGGGGAACTTGCGTTTCTCGAATTTATCGCTGAAATAACCGGAAAAAAGTTTTAGAAAAGCGGCGACCGATTCGGCAAAACCTTCGATCAATCCGATGGCAAACGGCGATGCGCCGAGCGTTAATGCCAAAAACGCGGGCAGCAGCGGATAGATAATTTCGCTTGAAGTATCATTTAAAAGACTGACCAGACTGAGCGCGAGGACGTTTCCCGAAAGATTTTTGTAACGTGAAAAAAAGCGTTTGATGTTGAGAGCCATTTAATTTTTTAGCGGGACTTTTTGATAACGGCAGGTTTATCGAGACTTTTGTTTGCCCCGAACCACCAGAGCGAAGCCGTGCCGACGGCGGCGATCAGCAAAATCAGCGCGACAACTGCCGCCCGCACCGCCATCTTAACGGCGCGTTTTAAGACGAAAAATGCCGCCGCCGCCGCCGTGATCACAAAAAACACAAAAATTATCACTGCAACGGTCATACGTTTTTCGCCCTCTCATTCAAAACTTTTTCCAGTTCGTCCAAATCATCTTCGGTCAACGCCGCGTCCTGCGTCGGCAAACGGAAATTCTCGTCCGCCCAATCGCCGAAATCAATCAATTTGCAGCGTTCGGAACAAAACGGGCGAAATTCGCTGCCGTTGTATTCGGTCTCTTTTTTACAGGTCGGGCATTTTACTTTCGGCATAAGACTCTCAACAAAAATCAAATTTTACCATACGGAAAAGAAAAATTGAACGGCAAATTTATTATTTGAGACTGTTTTGGATAAATTATTCCAAGATTGATTTTGAATATTCGCTTTTAAGTTTCTGTAATTGCAATCTTTGTGGTAAAAATTAAGTCTTTATGAATTACGAAAAAGCAGAAGAAACCGCCCGGTTTATCAAATCGAAATATGCGCCCGACATCAAAGTCGCGCTCGTTTTGGGCAGCGGACTAGGCGCATTTGCCTCCGAAGTCGAAAACAAGGTCGTCATTCCGTATGACGAAATTCCGCATTTCCAGAAATCAACCGTCGAAGGACACGCCGGACAACTCGTTTTGGGCGAAGTCGCCGGTGTTTCGGTCGCCGTGCAGCAGGGACGTTTTCACTTTTACGAAGGTTACGAAATGGCGCAGGTGATTTTCCCCGTGCGTGTTTTCGGGTTGCTCGGCGTGAAAAGTTTGATTTTGACGAACGCGGCGGGCAGTGTTGACACGGATTTCAAACAGGGAACGCTGATGCTCATCCGCGACCACATCAATTTGATGGGGGTCAATCCGCTGCGCGGCGCAAACGACGAAAGATTCGGAGTGCGATTCCCGGATATGACGGAAGTTTATGCGCTTGCCTACCAAGACATCGCCATTGCCGTCGCCAAAGAAATGGCACTCGAAAAAGCTGCCGCCGATGAATTGCGAACCGGCAAAAAACAGGAACTCGATCATATTCTGCGGCGCGGCGTGTACTGCGGTTTGTCGGGTCCGACTTACGAAACGCCCGCTGAAATCAGGATGCTGCGGCTGTTCGGCGCGGATGCTGTCGGGATGTCAACCGTCCCGGAGGCGATTACGGCGCGGCAGATGGGCATCAAAGTTCTCGGCATTTCCTGCATCACCAATCTCGCCGCCGGTATCTCCGACGAAACCATTAATCACGAAGAAGTGATGGAGACGGGAGAAAAAGTTTCGGCGGTCTTTAAAGAATTATTGCGGCGAATTGTGCCTCAAATTAGTGCCTAGTTTATTGAAAAGTTAAAATATTTAACTGATAATTTATCGCCGTCGTTAAACGCCTACTTAACCTTAATCGGTGACGGCAAAAACAAAAAACCAAAGACCAAAAACTAAAAAATATGATTATTGGTATATGCGGCGGAACAGGTTCGGGGAAAACGACGCTCGCGCGGCGGGTGATTGAAACTGTCGGGCGCGATAATGTGGTGTTGGTCGAGCAGGATTCTTACTACCGAAATCTCGCGGATATGCCGCTCGACGAGCGGCGGCAGGCGAATTTCGATCATCCCGATTCGATTGACAGCGAAATGCTGATGAATCACCTCAAGCGTCTGAAACTCGGTCAGCCGATTGAAATGCCGGTTTACGATTTCAAAACGCATACGCGCAATCACGAAACCGAACACATTGACCCGAAGCCGGTCGTCATTGTTGAAGGCATTCTGATTTTCTCCGAAACGCGAATTTTTAATTTGTTGGATGTCCGCATTTATGTTGATACGCCGGACGACATCCGATTTATTCGCCGTTTGCAGCGCGACATTGTTGACCGCGGGCGGACAGTCGAATCGGTCATCGCGCAGTATTATGCGACCGTCAGACCAATGCACTTTGAGTTTGTCGAACCGAGCAAACGCCGCGCCGATCTCATCATTCCCGAAGCCGCCAATCACGACATCGGCATCGAATTTATTTGCAGCAAAATCCGTGAAGAGATCAGCGGACATATCGAACAGCCGGAAATTTTCGTGTAAAAAGTCAATGAAAACCGCAGAAAAACAGTTAGTTGAATCAGCCGCGAAAGCTCGTGAAAAAGCCGTCGCTCCGTACTCGAAATTTAAAGTCGGCGCGGCACTCGAAACAAAAAACGGGGCGATTTACACCGGCTGCAACATCGAAAATGCCAGTTACGGGCTAACGATGTGCGCCGAGCGTGTGGCGATTTTCAAAGCAATTTCCGAGGGCGAAAGGGAATTCACCGCTATCGCCGTCGTCGCCGATACCGGCGAACTCACGCCGCCGTGCGGACCGTGCCGCCAGATAATCCACGAATTCTGCGGCGATATTCCGATAATTTTGGCAAATTTGAATGATAAAAGAGAAACCGTGCAGATAAGTGAACTTTTGCCGCGTGCCTTCGACGGGAAGTTTTTATAGCCGGAGCGCAGAAAGCGCGCTCCTCAGCCGGAGCGCGGAAGTCTCGTCCGCCAACCAGCGAAGCAAAGTTGTCCGCGTTCGCTAACGAGCTTCTTGTTGACAAAGATTCAACGTCTTGCTTCGCTGACGTTGGCGAAAGAACGGGAATTGGCTATGAGTTCCAACTGGCGGACGCGCGATGGCGATGTTGCCAGCGTTTGTCGGCAAGTGTTTTGTTGACAACGATTCAACGTCTCGCTTCGCTGACGTTGGCGGACGAGACTTCCGCGCTCCGGCTGAAATTGGTCGAGAGTTTTCGCAGATTTGCCACCGCTTTCGGCAACACTTCCAGCACATATTCGACATCTTCCAAAGTGTTTTCCGCGCCGAAACTGAATCGGATCGCTCCCCGCGCCAATTCGTCGTTTCTGCCGAGAGCGCGAATAACCGGCGACGGTTCGAGTGAGCCGGACGAACACGCCGAACCGGTCGAAACGGCGATGCCCTGCATATCGAGGTTGATTAACAAACCTTCGCCTTCGATGCGACGGAATGAGAAATTGGAGATGTGCGGCAGACGATTTTCTGCGTTGCCGTTTAAGATTATGTCGTCAATTTTTTCGCCGATTGCGCTTTCAAATTTGTCGCGGAGAGATTTTATAAAACCTGCCCTTTCGTCCAAATTATTTTTCGCCAACTCACAGGCTTTCCCGAACGCGACGATCAGCGGGACGGATTCGGTTCCGCCGCGTTTTTCCCGTTCCTGGTGTCCGCCGATATTTTGTTTGTGCAGCCGCACGCCGCGCCGGACGCAGAGTGCGCCGACACCTTTCGGAGCGTAGATTTTGTGCGCCGAAAACGTTAATAAATCACAGCCGATTTCTTCGACATCAATTTTTATTTTGCCGACCGCCTGCACTGCATCCGTGTGAAACCAAATTTTTTTGCCGCCTGCGCGTAAATCTTTGACGAGTTTTCCGATTTGCGCGACCGGCTGAATCGTCCCGATTTCGTTGTTCGCCGTCATTATCGAAATCAAAATCGTATCTTCCCGCACGGCGTTGGCGACATCTTCAATTTTGACGATGCCGTCTTCGTAAACCGGCAGATAAGTAATTTCACAACCGCGTTTTTCAAGGTCTTCGCACACTTCTTTGACCGCCGAATGTTCGATTTGCGAGGTGATAATGTGTTTGCCGTATTTTTCATTGGCTTCGACGAGTCCGCGAATCGCTAGATTATTGGCTTCCGTGCCGCCCGAGGTGAAAACGATTTCATTCGGTCGCGCATTGATGATTTCGGCGACCCGATGACGCGCTTTATCAACTGCGCCGCGTGCCTGCTGTCCGAAAAAGTGGATGCTCGACGCATTGCCGTATTTTTCGGTCAAAAACGGGAGCATTGCTTCGACGACCGCTTTATCAATCGGCGTGGTCGCGCTGTTGTCTAAATAAACTCGTCTGAACATTCTTAAATTGTAACTGATTGAGGTAATATTGCGGAAATCGAAAACGGGCGGCTGAACTGTCGCTGCCCTTTGCTTCTAATTTTCCTCGTCAAAATCCCGCGCCGCGATTTCGCGCATTTTATTGCTGACCAAATCGTAAGAGAATCCCTGCCGCAGCAGGAAATCGTAGAACTTTTTTACGTCGGCGCGTTCGGTCGGTTTGCCTTTGATACGCAGCCGTTTTTCGATGGCGCGGTCAATTATTTCCGATTCCGGCGTGTCTTCAAAAGCCTTTTCAATCGCTTCGGCAACTGTTTCTTTGTCCAATTTTTTCATCGCTAGTTTTTGCTGTAAAACTCTTTTCCCGATTGGTTTTTGCCGAATTTGTGCGGCGGCGAGATTTTTGGCAAAAATTGCGTCATTTAAGTATCCGTAACTTTCGAGTTTTACAATAACTTCTTCGACAATCGCTGAATTCGTCCATTCTTTTTCCAATAATCGTGTCCGCAACTCTACCACCGAACGCGGTTTATATGCCAGCAGATTGACGGCGCGATCAAAAGTTTTTTGACGTGATTTTTCGACGTTTTTTATGACGCGCTCGCTTTCGGGTATTATTTCTTTGCGTTTTTTCCACATAACTTTTGGTCGTCAATCGTCAACGGTTTGCTGCGGTTCAGACATTTCTGTGATCTTAAATCGCAACTCACGTCTTTTCTATTTACGGTTGACGATTTACGATTAACAAACAAAGACGATTTGCGAATAGAAACAAGTATGAACGGCATTTTAATTATAGACAAACCTGAAAAATATACATCGCACGATGTGGTGGCGCGGCTGCGGCGCATTTTGCAAATGAAAAGCATTGGACACACAGGAACTCTCGATCCGTTTGCGACCGGAGTTCTGGTGATGTTGGTTGGCAAAGCAACGCGGCTCGCGCAGTTTTTGGATAAAGACAGGAAAGAATATGAAGCGACGGTGCGGCTCGGATTTTCAACCGATACGGGCGACCGGACGGGAAGAGCGGATTCCAGATTCCAGATTCCAAATCCCAAATTGCAGGTTTCGGAGCAGAAAATCGAAGATGTTCTGACGCATTTCCGTGGTGAAATCGAACAAACGCCGCCGATGTATTCGGCAAAAAAGGTGGGGGGCAAAAAACTTTACGAACTGGCGCGAAAGGGAATTGAAATTGAACGCCAACCCGTGCGAGTGACGAATTACGAATTACGAATGACGAATTACGAAACGCCAAAAGAAAACAACGATCTTGGGCTTTGGACTTTGGACTTTGGAATCAGGATTTCCTGTTCGGCGGGAACTTATATTCGCGTTCTGTCTAAAGATATTGGCGAAAAATTGGGAGCGGGCGCACATTTGGCGGAACTGCGAAGGACGAAAGCGGGAAAGTTCAGCATCGAAAAAAGCGTGACTTTGGAGAAATTAGAAGAAACAGTTTCCGCCGGTAAACTCGGCGACGTGCTGATTTCGATGAACGAAGCGATTTCTCATTTACAGGAAGTCAAACTTTCGGCGGAAGAAATTACAAAAGTAAAAAATGGCGTGAAATTAAAAATGAACACGAATTTCGGCGGCGGTTTTTGCCGGTTGACCGATGCGGACGAAAATTTAATTGCAGTCGGTTTCAGCGACGCGGCGGCTGAAATTATTAGACCGAAACTCGTTTTAGTGTAAAATATGGCGAGTGGGAAAAATTTATGAAAAAGAAATATTTGGCGGCAGGCGCGGCGGGCGCGGCGGCGAGTGCGCTTGGCGGTTTGGTGGCGTGGAAATTTTTGACGCGGCAGAAAGATGTTGATTGGAACAGCGTCGCCGACAGAGTTCAGCATTCGGAGAATTCGCATTTCGTCGAAATTGACGGCGCGACCGTTCACTATCAGGAATTTGGCGACAAAACTACTCCGACGCTGCTTTTGATTCACGGCTATACGGCTTCGACCTACGTTTGGCACACGGTTGCGCCGCTGTTTGCCGAGGCGAACTTTCACGTTATCGCAATTGATTTATTGGGCTTTGGCTATTCCGATAAACCGGCGCGGTTTGAATATTCAATCGTCGCACAGGCGCGAATCGTCGAACGGCTGATGGACAGATTGGGCATCGGACGCGCCATTTTAATCGGCAGTTCCTACGGCGGCGCGGTCGCTTCAACCGTCGCGCTCGATTACGGTGAAAGAGTCGAAAAACTCGTTTTGGTTGATGCGGTTATTAACGACGAAGTGATAAAAAATTCGGTTTTGAAATTTGCCACTCTGTCCGGTTTAGGCGAAATAATCACGCCGTTTCTGCTTGATTCGAAGACATTTATGCGGCGGCGAATGAAGGAAACGCTCGCCCCGTCAAATCACTATCTTATTACGGAAGAAAGAGTTGATTCGGTTCACCGCCCGCTTAACGCCGCCAACGCGCACCGTTCCGTTTTGAGTTCGGCGCGAAACTGGAACGCCGACCGCATTGAAGAAGATGCGTATCTGATTAATCACCCGACGCTGATCGTCTGGGGTGAAGACGACAAAATAATCCCGCTCCGCAGCGGCGAAAAACTTCATCAAGAAATCTTAAATTCGCGGCTCGTCGTGTTGAAAGACTGCGGTCACGTTCCGCAGGAAGAAAGACCGGAACAATTTGTCGAAATTGTCACTGATTTTTGCCGCGATAAAAAGGGCGAAAGTAAAAATTAAGCCGTTCTGACTTGTTCATTCGCTCCGAAATGGGCTTTCCCGTTTACATTTTTTTCGCCACAATGACAATCGAAACGCCAAACGGGAAATTAGCGCGTTTAAGCCAGTGCTTCTCCACGCCAAAAAGTTTGCCGAATATGCCGTTAAGCGCAGAAATGTTGACGTTATTTTCCGATTCTGGTTTGATTCCGGTTAATTTCATCAGAGTTCTGCCGCCCAAAATCGGCGCGAAAAACGTCCAGTTGGCGTAAGTGGCGCGTTCGATTTCAAAACCGGCTTTTTGCAGACGTTCGGTAATTTGTTTTTTCGTGTAGCGAATGCGGTGGTTTGAAACGTCGTCCTGCACGCCCCAGAGCCACATAAATGCGGGGACAAAAATCAAAGTTTTGCCGCCCTTCTTTAATATTCTAAACATTTCCGCAAGTCCGGCGATGTCGTCGTCGAGATGTTCAACGACATCAAGCGCGGTCGCCACATCGAAACTTTCGTCAGCAAACGGTAATTTTTCCGCCAGACCTTTATGAACGGTCAAACCCTTCGATTGACAAAATTCCAGCGCGTCGTCCGACACATCAACGCCTTCCGCCGCGCCGAAATTAGCGAGCATTTCGAGATTTCCACCCGTTCCGCAGCCGACATCCAAAATTCGCAGATTATTATTTGTAGTTTGTAAGTCGGCGGCAATGGTTTCGAGAAAGCTCTCTAAAATCGCGCGTCGCCCGACATACCACCAGTGCGAATCTTCGACGCGGTTCATAATCGCGTAAGTGTGCTGCTGCATTTCCTTGGGAAGTGTGGCGTTCATAATTTAAATATAGTGTGTCAGGGTAAAAAGTTCCAGTTCTAATCGTTTTTCGTGTCGAGTTTGTTCTCGAGTTCGTCCTGCAAATTTTGCGGCAGATTTGAAAGCAGATTGTAACCCGTGCGCTGTTCGATTTGCCTGACGGTGACGCGGTAAAGCTGCCAGTCGGCGTTTTTAATCGCTTTGACGTTCGGCATATCAACCGCAATCACGCGCGTTCGCGGGTTAATCGCGGAAATCGGTTCGCCGCGCGGGACGGAGACGGCGATTTTCCAATCGTTGGTTGGCACGGTCACTTTGTTTTTCAATTTGCCTTTTTCGCCGTAAACACCCGCGAAAATATAAACATCGTTACCGCGCGTGACCAGTGTCCGCAAATATGCTTCGAGTTTTTGCCACGGTCCGCGATTCAAATCGGGCGTTTGCGGAGTCATATTCGTCATTACAAATGTTTCCGAAATTCCTTCTTCCGAACCGCTCCGGTCGGCACTCGGACACAGATGTCCGCGGTCGAAACCGCTGCCCGTATAATCCGACGGCGTGACCCGCGTCCAGCCTTTCGGCAAACGATCATCAGGGCGAAACGGGTCGGGATTCGGGCGTGATACATCGCCGAGTTCGGCTTTGGAAATACGCCACGCCGCCCAATTGGGAAGTGCTTTGTCGCGGTTGTAAGACAGCACGAAATAATTGTTGACCATCAAATAATTGTTCGGGTCGGAAGTGTTCGCGTTTGATGGATTGCCGAGAGCGAGAAAAATCTGCGCGGCTTGTCCCGGTGAAGTCGGCGCGAGCGACGGGTTTTGCGGCTCACCCTTTGGCTGTGTCGTTTCGGTAGTATTCTGACTTTCATTAATATAATTATTAATTTTCCTGCCGACCAAAAAGCAAAAAAATAAAACCAAAATTAAAATCACTAAAGCGATAATTCCGCCGATAATTGCTTTATTCTTCATAAATTTCAGATACTCAAATCCGACTCTTGGAATTTTATCACAAATTAATAAAAAGCTGTCGGTGCGTTTTTATCAAAAGATAGGCTAAAATAAAAATGTAATGAGCGAAAAAGAACATCTGACGGCATTTTCAAAAGACGAATTGATTTCGTTTATCAAAGATCTCGGCGAACCGAAATACCGCGCCGTGCAGATATTTAAAAATCTACACGACCGGCGTTCGCTTTCATTTGATGAAATGACGGATTTGCCGAAAACTCTGCGCGAAAAGCTGGATGAAATGGCGACGCTTTCCACCCTGACGGTCGAGTCGCGCTATGTTTCGGAAGACGGAACGCGCCGTTTTTTGATGAAAACGCACGATAATTTTCCGGTCGAGACTGTTTACATTCCGACCGAAAACCGCGACACAATTTGTTTTTCGTCACAGTCGGGTTGTCCGCTCAATTGTGATTTTTGTTTGACGGCGAAACTCGGACTGCTCCGAAATTTGACGGCGGGCGAAATCGTCGAACAGATTATTATCGTTTTAAACGACGTTTACGGCGTGGGCGCGGAAACGCCGCACGGCACAAATCTCGTCGGAATGGGCGCGGGCGAACCGTTTTTGAACTACGAAAATTTAATTAAAGCTCTCGACATTATGAGGGAAGAAGACGGTTTGTTTATCGTTCCGAACCGCGTGACGGTTTCGACCGCCGGCATCGTGCCGAAAATTTATGAATTCGCTAAACTCGAAAATCGTCCGCATCTGGCGATTTCACTGTCCGCACCGAATGACGAACTGCGCGACAAACTGATGCCGATCAACAGGCGTTGGAATATCGAGAAACTGCTTATTGCGGCGAAAGAATTTGAAAAATCGCTGCGAAAAAACGAACGATTCACTTTTGAATATGTTCTGCTCGGCGGCGTGAACGACACGGAGGAACACGCACGCGCATTGGGAAATTTAATCAACAAATACGAATTAAACCGCGTCAAAATAAACCTGATCCCGCACAATCCCGCCGAACCGCTCGAATATAAACCACCGGCGCGGGAACAAATCGAGCGTTTCCAGGACATATTAGAAACGAAAGGAGTTTCCTCGTTCGTGCGCCGCCCGCGCGGACGCGATATTTACGCCGCCTGCGGACAGCTTGCGGCTTTAAAAGGGTAATAAGTGGAAAGGTGAAATGGAAATTTTGATTATCGGCGGCATTATCGTTGCATTAATGGTTTTGGTCTCGACCAGAATAAAAAAAAGTGCGGAGCAGGCTTTTGAAAGCGAAATTATCGAAACCGGAGACTTTCGATTGATTAAACCTGCCGGATTCGTTCATCCGCTGCGCGACGTTTCCGACTATGCGTTTGAAGCATATTCAAAGGAATTCGGCGAGAAAAATCAGCGCGATGTCTGGCGGGCGCAGGCGTATATCACTATTTCGGAAGGATTAAATCTGAACGCCGAACGAAAAAACAGTAAGCGGAAAGAAGACAAAATTTTGTCGGAGAAAGTTTTGAAAGACGCTGCCGACGGTGAAAAAATCTGCTTGATTGCAAAGGAAACGACGAACGACGGCTCAAAATATTTTGAATACAGAAAAATTATCGAAAGTCGAAAGCATCAGAAGACTTATAACCTGAAAATTTTGGTTCTGGTTTCGTTCAGAGATGAGTTCATCAGCCGGGTTGACGAGTTGGTCAACAGCTTCCAATTGAACTAAAGCATCTCGACACAACAAATACACATCAACTATTTAGCAGAGAAAAATTATGAAAAAAACTTTATACAGCGCAATTTTAACTTTACTTTTTGTATTTTTAGCGGGCGTTTCGTCCGAAATAAACGCGCAGACAGTTAGCGGTTCAATGGGCGCGGCAAAACGCGGCGGCACGGCAAAAGCGACGGTCGTAATGGATATTCCGGGCGGTCTGCACGTTAATTCAAATCGTCCGGGCAGCGAATACGCAATCCCAACGGTCATTAAAGCCAGCGCGACAGGGGCAAAAGTCGGCGGCATCGTTTACCCGCGCGGCAAAAATCGTAAATTATCGTTTTCCGAAGACACAATCAACGTCTATGAAGGTCGCGCCGTTTTCACCTTCAACGTCAATGTTCCCGCTAAATATCAGGGCAGCACGATCAGAATTCCCGTCACCGTGCGTTACCAAGCCTGCACCGACGAAGTTTGCTATCCGCCGAAAAATAAAGAAATTACTTTAACAGCGAAAGTTCGCTAATTTTTTGAATCGTCAATCGTCAATTGTTGATAGAAAATTCCTTTTGACGATTGACGATTGACGATTCTATCGTACCGCCGCACGACGAACCTGCACCGGCAGTGCAGCCGAAGCAATGGGCGGCGGTCATTATTTCGCGGTTGAAAAATGTTTCGGGTGAAAACTCTTTGATCGTTTGCCCGACTTTTGAATTGACGGGCATTTCGAGCATTTGATTAAAATCGCAGTCAAACAAATTTCCCAACCAATCCACGCTCAGAGTATTTCGGCACATCAATCCATCAATCGTCGCCGGATTAAACGCATTAACCAGCTTCTGCATATACGATTCCTCGTTGCGGGAACGCCGCAGCCAATCGAGATAACGCGCAATCGGCATATTGTTAATCGTGTACAAATTATTGAAAACAATATCGTAACGCGATTTCAATTCGCGTTTGAAATCGGCTTCGATGGCAAGTTGTTCAGGCGGTAGAAATGCGCCGACGGGATTATAAACAAGATTCAAAATCAATTTTTTATCAATTCCGTAACCGACGGTGTTTAATCTTTTTAACGCTTCGACCGATTTTTCAAACACGCCGTCTCCGCGCTGCGCGTCGGTTTGCTGCTGCAAAAAATAGGGCATACTGCACACGACTTCACATTCGTTTTCCGCGAAAAATTCCGGTAAATCTTCGTAACCTGCTTCAAACATCACCGTCAAATTGTGCCGAACGATCACTTTCGCACCCGTCTTTCGCGCTTCCGTCACAAAAAAGCGAAAGTCGGGAATCAACTCCGGCGCACCGCCCGTAATATCAAGCGTCGGAATGTTGTATTTCCGCAAAACATCCAGACACTCTTCAACCGTTTCGCGCACCATAATCTCCGTCCTCGTCGGCGAAGCGTCAACGTGGCAATGCTTGCACGCCTGATTGCAGATTTTGCCGACATTGACCTGCAAAATTTCAACGTCGGTTGAGCGCAAATCGAGATTGTTGTGCGCCATTTTTTCTTCAAACGAAACGGGCGAAACCGGAAATGCCGATTTGCCGTCGCGTCTTGTTATTTGTATTTGTGCGGTGGTCGTCATAATTTTTTTTGCCCGCGAAAAACGCGAAAAGGTGCGAAATATTTTAATTCTTTTTTTAGCGTCTTTCGCGTTTTTCCGCGGGCAAATCTTTCTACATCGAAACCTTATCGTGTGCATTATGAGATTGAATCCCGTGAATCAAGGACGCGCCGCCGCGAATTGCCGAAGCCAAGTGCATCGCTTCGGTCATCTGCTCCATATTCGAGCCGTTTTCCAAACTCGAATTCGTGAACGCTTCGATGCAATACGGACATTGAATCGTAACGGCGACCGCCAAGCCGATCAACGCTTTTTCGCGTTTCGACAACGCGCCTTCTTCCTGACAGGCTTGGTACCAAGCCATAAATTTTTCAAATAATTCGGGCTTGTATTTCGCCATTTCGCCGAATCTGCCCAAATCTTTCTCTTCATAGTAACTCATAATTTTAACTCTCGAATTTCAACAAGAATTTATCAACCTGACGGCGATGGCGAAGAATATGCAGAACGGCGTGTTCGAGCAGTTGTTCGAGATTCTCGGAAAAATCGCCTTTTCTTTCGATGATGAATTTGTCTAATTCCGCGTAACTCATTTCCCAAAGTCCGTCGAGCGTTTCCTCTGTGTAAACGAGAACTTTATCAATTTCATCACCGATCTCCGGTTGCGAAATCTGCGGGCGTTCGTCGCCGAACGGCTCAAACACCATCGAATTTTTGCGCCGAATCGCGTTCGCATAACCGTAACCGGCGTAGATGACGTGATTCATCATCGTCTGAATCGAACGACAGTCCGAATCTTCCGTTTCGGCATCGGCGATTCTCACATAATCTTCTTCACTGATATTCTCAATGATTGACTTGAGTTCAAGCGCGGCGCGTTCGTATTCGTCCATTAACGCGCCGACACCGCCCTTTCTGTAATCTTCTAATTTTTTCATAACGATTAAAGGGGAAACGCGACCGTGAGGAAGTGTGTGGTTTCGCATAATGACACGCTCCCTGACGGTCGGGTTTCCGCCTTCCTTAACAACAATCTCCACCGTCACCGCACATTTCGCCTGTCAAATCGGTCAAGTTATACTCCAAACCCTTCGATTCTCGCGGATGACGTTTCGCGGTTCGTTTGCAGTCGAACTCCGCCGCGTCTTCAAGTGCAATGTTTTCAATCGGTTCGATTGGTGTGATTTGATTTTTATACGGCTCTTTTAAATAAATCTGAAACGTCTTGTCGCAAACCGCCATTCGTGCGCCGCGTTCTAAAATATGCCCGTCGTCGTCAATCACTTTTTTCCAAGGTCCGTTGTAAACTACGGCTTGATTACGCTCGAAACATTCGCCTTGTTTGCCTTTGTAAGCAATAATCGTCACCGAACGAAATTCGATTCCTTCGACAATGCGCCACGGTTTTTCGTCGCGTTTGACGATTTCCATCCCGTAAAATCCGGCGTTTTCAAACGCGGTAATGAATGCGTCTTCACGAAACGCGCCCGAAATGCAACCGCTCCAAAGTTCCGCATCATTTTGCAGATGTTCGGGAACGTCTTCGTCAGAAACAATATCGGAAATCGCCACTCGTCCGCCTTTTTTGAGAACGCGAAACATCTCATTGAACATCTGCGACTTTAATTCCGGTTTGACGAGATTCAAAACGCAATTTGACAAAATAACGTCAACCGAATCGTCGGCGATCAGCGGTTTTTCCGCTTTTGATTGCGTCACAAAACTTTCGTAAGCAAAAAAATCGTCCGCCGTTTTAATCGGATTTTTTTCCAGGTATTCGTCAACCAAACTCAAATCCAACTTCAAATCCTGAATTTTCCCGTAACGAAACCCGGTATTGCCGTAACCAATCTTCTGCGCCATTTCGTCGCGGTATTTATCGGCAAGCGCGAGCATTTCCGTGTTCGTGTCAACGCCGATGACTTTGCCGTTTTCGCCGACAATTTGCGAAGCGATATAGCAGATTTTTCCGCCGCCTGATCCTAAATCCAGAACCGTTTCACCTTGCTTTACAAATGCCGACGGGTCACCGCAGCCGTAATCGCGTTCGATAATCTCGTCCGGCAAAATCTTTAAAAATTGCGGGTCATATTCGACCGGACAGCACAATGCCGCTTCTTTTTCCTGCGATGCCGCGCCGTATCGCGCTCTCACCGCTGATTCAACATCTAAATCGTAAGCCATAAAAAATTACCTCGAAGTTTTTTGTAAAATGCCAAAAAGTTATAGAATTTATTCCTGAATGAAATGTTCAATTATCATTATGGCAAAAGTTCCGCGTGCGGGAAACGTCAAAACGCGGCTTCAACCGTTTTTATCGCCGAAACAGTGTGCGGCAATTTCCGAAGCCTTTCTCGAAGACGCGATAAACAAAGCCCAAACTCAAACAGACGAACTTATTGTCGCTTTTGCGCCGCCGAACGAGCGCGATTATTTTGCCAAACTTGAAAACGACAATTTTATACTCGTCGAACAAAAAGGCACGAATCTCGGTGAGAAAATGTTCAACGCCTTTGAATTCGCCTTTTCAAATAATTCGGATGCAGTCGTGATGATCGGCACCGACAGCCCGACTTTTCCGGCTGAATTTATCAAACAAGCCTTTGCAAAGTTAATGATCTCGGATGCGGTTTTGGGTAAATCTGCCGACGGCGGATTTTATTTAATCGGACTGCAAACTTTACACAATGAGATTTTCGCGGATGTCGAATGGAGTTCCGCCGCAACATTTGAACAAACAGCGCGGAATATAAAAAAAATCGGTTTGAAACTTTCGCTGATACCGGACTGGTTTGATGTGGATTTGCCGGAAGATTTAGCCGCATTGCGAAAAACTTCAACAGCCGACCAAATTACTGCGCCGAAAACTTTTCAATGGTTGAAAGACAATTTTCTGACTACAGACGACACGTAAACTCTTTTTACTTTCCAATTATCTCTTTGTAAATTTGTTCCGTTGCCGCCGCCATTTTGTCCAAACTGAATTTTTCTTTTACTTTTATCTGGGCGGCTGTTCCCAAAATTTCTCTTCTCCGTGTATTTTCAAAAAGTTCGGAAATTGCCGCTGCTAATGTCGGCGGATTTTGGATCGGCGTTAAAATTCCCGTCACCTTATTTTCTGAAATCTCGTTCGCGCCGACCGTTTTAGTGGCGACAACCGCTGTTCCGCTCGCCATCGCTTCAGCAATTACCAAACCGAACGGTTCTTCACGCGCTGCTGACACGAAAACATCAATCGCGCCATAAATTGTCGGCATTTCGTTTTGCCAGCCGGTGAAAATAATCTGATTGGTTAAATTTAGCCGTGCGGCTAAATTCACCAGATGAGTTCGGTAATTTCGAGATTTGGGATCGCCTGCCCCGACGATCAAAAATTTAGCTGCGGGGAACTTGCGGGCGACAATTGCCGCCGCATAAATGAAATCTTCTAGTCCCTGACTTTCGCTCAATTCTCCGACCGCCGCCGCCACAAATTCAGCATCGGGAGCAAGTTTCTGACGCATTTCGCGGCATTTTATTTCATCTTTAGCGGCATTATAAAATACGTCGAAATCAATTCCATTACAGATTACCGAAACTTTCTCCGGCGGAACAAAATTATTTGATAAAAGACTTTCCGCCACGCCGTTTGATACAGCAATTACCTTTGTCGCCTGTTTGATGGTCAAACGATGAAGCCGGTTAAGCGGGGAAAGAAGATGTCTGGTCAAAACCAGCGGTATATGGCTCAAACGGCTCGCCATTGCCGCCACTGGATAATCAGCGGCAATGTGGGCGTGGATAATTTTGATTTTTCGTTTAGCCGCAAATTCGGCGAGTTTTTGTGCGCTGAGAAAGTCTATCGAATTTCTCAACGGAAAATGATGCAGCCGTTCGTCAGCCAGAAAAGACAATTTTTTTTGCCACTTGTTGTCAGGACGAAGGGCGACAAAAACAGTATGACCACGCTCTTGCAGTTGTTTTGATAAGTCTGCTAAATGTCGTTCGCCGCCGCCGAAGTTTACTGCCGATGAAATTTGTAAAATTCGCACTGTGTAAATGGTAAACGGTAAATTGTATTTAGTAAATATTCAGACGCAAAAAAGGCGTGCTTCACAAAGGAAACACGCCGTGGAAGGTTTTTTCGTTAAACGAAAAAACTAAAATTGGAATCGCGTCGCAAACTGAATTTGACGTTCACGATATAAAGTGCTGTCCGTTGCTGTAACATCACCGAAATTATTGTTATAGGTCAACACATTTCCGCTTCGAGTGTAAAGCGTGCTGTTCTGACCGAAAACCTGTGTGCGATTGAAGACGTTGAAACCTTCAGCGAGAAATTCCAGACTGTAACGCTCGGTAAATCTGAAGCGTTTGGATAGTCTTAAGTCTAAGTTTGAAAGACTTGGTAAACGAAATGCGTTGCGCGGGTTGATCGGGAAACGATTGTCACCGTTGGAGGCATTCAAACTAGTCCCGGAAACCGTGCCGTCAAAAGGACGACCGGAATAAAATGCATAGATCGGTGCTATTGACCAGCCGTTCAACAGGTAATTGTAAGCTGATTTTGCGTTACCTTTGAACGGAGTCGGTGCATAAACTGCGCTGAGAACAAATTTGTGACGAATGTCAAAACTACTCGGACCTGCGTCATAGCTGCGGTCAAAAATATCGTACGGACTGTTATTCTGAGTAAATGTTGCCGAGTTTTGGTTGGTATCGGTTGACTTAGCCAAAGTATAGCTCGTCTGAAATTGCAATCCGCTTGTAAAACGACGATTAACTTGAAAAACCAGCGCGTTATATTCAGAAGCGACGGAACTTTGAATCTGTGTCAACTGCTGAAATGCGGTGTTGGCGCGGGTTACCTGCGGAATTGTAAACGTTTGTCCGTTGCTCGGTCCGCCGACCACCGAATAAGTAGTTGATGTGCCGGTGCGAACCAGATTCAGGTCAACGAAGGTCGGCAAACTACGTCCCAAACTTCCAATGTATGAAACCGAAGCGACCGTGTTTTTAGCAATTTGGCGTTCGATGATGACATCATATTGATGAATCAGCGGTGCCTGAAAGTCTTTTTGGAAGAACTGAATGGCACCGGCTCTGAAAGTCAAACTGCTGGTCGGCAGAATATTCGGAAAAACCGGTGAACAGGGAACCGTTGCAGTAGCAACGAGAGGGAAACAGTTCGTCGTGGTAGTGGAAGTAATAGACAACTGAGCTTGACCACCCGGATTTCCCGTATTAACCAGTGCATTGTAAATTGTTGAGTTTTGAATGCGACCGAAATAAATGCCATATCCGCCGCGAATGGAGGTCTTTCCGTCCCCGAAGATGTCATACGCAAATCCGATGCGCGGACCAAAATTGTTTTTGTCGTCTGCTAGCGTCGAAGTTGCTTCGGCGACGGTTCTTCCATCGTTGGGAATGATAGTCGTGTCCGTTGAAGACAAAGTTGTCTTCGGCATCTTGATGTATTCGTAGCGGAGACCCAAATTGACGGTTAAACGCGGGGTAATGCGAAAATCGTCCTGAGCAAAAAAGTTGTAATCGTATGTCGCCAACTTAATACCGGGCGAACCGACACCTTGCTGAAAATTGCTCGTATAGCATCTTCCGACCAATCGGGTGCTTGTCGCACAAACGGTCGCTGCCGACAGCGGCGTACGGAAATTCGTGTAATCAACGATGAAATCATTGATGTTGTTGTAAGAATACGAACCTGCCGCAAAACGTAAATTTTGAATGTCGTCAGTTACACGGTTGATGTCGCCGCCGAACTTAAACGTATGTCGTCCGCTGATGTAGGTCATAGTATCGGCAAACTGGTAGCGTATTTCGTCCGGGTAGGAAGGACGTTCCAAAAAGGTCGGCGTTCCGAATTCCAGTCCGTTTGTCAGGAAAACGCTCGGTGAACGAACGCCCTGTGTGGTTGACGAAGTTGTCGGTTCACCCGGAAGCGGTGCGCTGCTGGTTTGAAATTCAAAATCACGCCCGTATTGAAAACGGAATTCGTTCAACAAATTGCTCGAAATATTCGACTGTAAACGCGCATTCACCGAATCAACGCGAACGCCGTCATCGCCGAAACTACCACGACCGCGTGTGTTGACGGCTTGGGTTTGAACACCGTTAGGGGAAAACCAGCGCATCCGGTTGTAACTGATACTGAATAAATTATTGTCATTTATCTGGTAATCAATTTTCGGCAAATAAATTGTTTGGTCGCCTTTGCGCGGCGTTTCGCCCGTCAGAGAATTTAAGAAACTAACCGAATTATCAATTTGAGTGTTGGACAAACCTCTTGCCAGCAAAGTGGTTCGGTTGACCGTGTTGAGATAACTTGGATTATTGAAAACCGCCAAGCCGGGGAAATTGCGTTTTTGCTGATCGTAGCTGAAAAAGAAAAACAATCTGTTTTTGATAATCGGTCCGCCGATAGCACCGCCAAATTGTTGACGCAGATCAATCGGCTTAGCCGGAGTGATCGTCGAAACACCATTGACTAAAACTGAATTGAACGCTCGCGGGTTACGCGCACCGTTGCGGTTATTGCGGTTGTAGTAAAATGCTTCACCGTGAAATCCGTTGGTTCCGCTTTTAGTAACGGTGTTGATGACACCACCGGCGGCACGTCCGTATTCGGCTGAATAGTTTGAACCGTTGATTTGAAACTCCCGAACCGACGCTTGGCTGATCACGTAGTTGATACGGGTGCGTCCACGTTCTTCCGAGAAAAATGCCTGGTTGTTGTCGCCGCCGTCAACCGTGCTGTTGTTGAGCAAACCGGAAATGCCGCGAAATGAAATCAGACCGAAAGTTCCGTCGGGAACGGTCGAAGGCGCAAGCAATGCAAAGTTTGAAGCGCGTCGTCCGTTAATCGGCAGTTCATTGATTGATGTTTGGTTAATATTGGTTGCGTTGGCGTTGTCGTTCGTGTTGATAACCGGAGCTTCCGCCGTAATCTGAACGGTGTTTATTTGTGTTCCGACACTCAAAGGCACATTCAGCGTGGTGGTTTGTCCGACTTCAACCACAACTTTATCCTGTAAAAAATCGCCGAAACCGGAACCCGTAATTTTTACGCTGTAAATTCCCGGCTGGAGATTGGACAGACGATAGCCGCCATCCGCATCGGATGTGACGGTTGTTTCTTGGTTTGTGCCGATATTTGTCGCCGTCACTGTGACGTTAGGCACAATCGCGCCCTGCGGATCGGTCACTTTGCCGATGATGCCGCCGGTGACTGTTGATTGGGCTAAAATCTGTCCGATCCCTAAAGTCAGACAGAAAATTGCTAGTGCTAAAAATTTAATTGAAAATTTTGTAGTCATTTGGTTTTATTTGACCTCTTTAATTTTTATAGAGTTGGTTAAAATTGCGTTCTTTGAATACAAAAAATGCAAGATTTATGTTGAATTTTGAATATTTATCTTAGTTTTTGGATTATTCTTATCCGAAACATCGCTTTTGAAAACTTGATTGCTGTTTTTGTAAATTGTTAAGTGTATAAATTTCACACATTTACCGATTTCACAGATTGATGCTGCAAGCTAAATTTATTTTTTACGGACAAAAATAAATTTAAATTTGAAACTATGCAAATTCGATACCTTAAATTTCAAAGACAAACTTATCATCTTCAAACTCAAAATCCTTGCACACCGTTGTTAAATTTGTGTTAAGAATTTCAAAATTTATTATTAGAGTAATTAATTGCCACTAATTAGGGAATATAACCACACATTCTGTATATTCTAAATCTAGACGACAGGAACTCTGTCAAAGAAATGCCAAAGCATTTTCTGTTTTTCGGTGATGTAAGCGATTTGAGCGATTAATTGATAATTTGTGGGAGAAAGTACCCCGGAAAAATAATTTTTTGCAGTTTATTTGAAAATTAATATTCAATGATTATGTGCAAGAAACGGCTGTGAGCGGTTTGAGCGGTTTATTGATACTTGACTTTAAAATAATTGTGGTTTAAATTTGTTTCGCAGTAGAAAATTGTTTGGAATTTTAAGACGTAACAAGTCGAAAAGGGGGAAATAAAATATGTCTCGATTAGCATATTCGTCAGTTGAGAACAAAGGACATTTGCAGCACCGAATAACGGCGAGTTTAATGGTGCAGGCAAGTTGGGTGGATGCGGAAACCGAAAACATTACTTTTGTCGAGGGTGTAACCGAAAACTTGGGTGAAAACAGCGCGTTGGTAAATTTAAACATATTGCCGCCTGTCGGAAGCGAAGTTAAACTCCGTGTTTATAGCGAAGAAGAAACGATTATTGAAGTTTTGACGGCGGTAATCAGAGTGGAGCGTGATCCGAGCAAACCGTTAGCCGCACTTTCGATAATGGATAATTTGGAAGAGTGGAAAACAGATGCTTTAACCGCTGCCCAGAATTGGGTGACGAGAAATTGGGAACTTAATTACGAAGAAGAGTGGATTAATTAACTTATCTGAAAATAACTTTTTAATTTATCGAATCCTTTTTAATTTATTGAATCAAAGCAAAGATGTTTTATCAAATGTCTTTGCTTTTTACTTTTTCAAAGGCGAACGAAATCAAAAAGGCAGGCATCTTTATAAACAATGAAAAAGCTACTTTCTTTAATTGTCATTATATTTTCGATCAACTGCATCTTCGCGCAAAACAGTCAGACGAAACCGCTGTCGCAGACCGAGTATGTCAAAATGCTCTACGATCTGCAAAAAAACGCGGGCAGCAAGGACGATTTAATCGAGGCGATTCGCAAACGCGGCATTAGTTTTGAATTGACCGACGGTCTGCGAAGTTTGACCAGAACCAAAAGCAAAAACGACAGCGATGTGCAGCGCACTTTAGAAGAAGCCGACCGCCGCCGCCAAAATCCGGGCGCGGCAAAACTGCCGTCGGAAAAAGAATCGCAAAAAGTTTTGGAAATGACGCGCACAAACACATTGGCAGCGGTCGAAGAAATGCCTGATTTCACCGTCAAACAACTTATCTCACGCTCCGCCGCCTACGCCGGAACAAATAATTTTCGCGGTCTCGACCGGCTCGTCGTTGCCGTTAACTATCGTTCGAGTGGGCAGGAAGAATATAAACTTTTATCGAAAAACGGCGTTCTGGAAAACAATCCGACGGGAAAACAGGCTTACAGCGAAGTCGGCGGAACCAGTTCGACCGGTGAATTCGTGACGGTTTTGGCGAAAATTTTCAAGACCGAGAGCGACACGAAATTTGAAGTGATTGACACCGACACCATTCGCAATCGCCCGTCAATCGTGTACAGTTATTCGATTGTGCGCGACAAAGCCAAACAGCAAATTACATCGTTGGGCGCGTTTGACGATTCGGTGATAACGGGAATGGAAGGCAAAATTTGGATTGACCGCGCTGATTTTCGAGTTTTGCGCGTCGAAAGCGCGGCGACCGAAATTCCTGAAAGTTTTCGCATTCGTTCGGCAAATCGCACGATTGATTACGATTGGGTGATGATTGCCGATGAAAAATATCTGCTGCCGACGCTCTCCGATGTGCGTCTGACTTCACGGGAAAGCAATCAGCTTTACGAAACGCGAAATGTGATTCGCTTCAAAGATTACCAGAAATACGGTTCAGAAGTTACCATTATCGAAGAAGACATCACGCCGGAAGATAAACCGAAACCTTGAGAAAGGAAAAAAGGTTAAATGGATAAAAGGGGAAAAGTAAATGAATAAATCGGCAATATTTGTTGACGCGGCTCTTTACTTTTCTCTTTCTAGTTTTTAATTTAGCATTTTTAACAGGCAAAATAGGTGGCGAGTACGGGAATGACAAACAGCCACAACAATCCCTTAATGAGAAAGAATAAAAATCCGGCAGCGCCGAAGCGTTTTATCCAGCCTGCTGCCTGAACTTTATTTTTGGGTTGCGGCTCGTGCATACTTTTCATAAGATAACTTTTCGGGCAGAAAATTTCAAATCCTGTAAAATAAACGGTGTCGGCGAATTATGAAAAAACACTTTCAAATCAAAGTCGCGCTGTTTGTTTTAATACTGACTGTTTCCGTCGGTGCAGTCTTCGCACAAAGGGCACCACCGAAAGAAAAAAATAAACGAGAGGCTGATTTGGTTGAACTGACAAAACTTGATAATACGATAAAACTAGATATTCGCTACGCACGCAGCGACAATTTCGTCGGCAAGCCGGTTTATACCGAAGCGCGGGCATTTATGCAGCGACCGGCGGCGACCGCCATTGTCGCAGTTCACAAAAAATTGTACAAACAAGGTCTCGGACTAGTGATTTTCGACGGTTATCGTCCGTGGTCGGTGACGAAACTTTTTTGGGAAGTCGTTGCGGAAGACCAGCGCAAATTCGTCGCCAACCCGGAAAAAGGCTCGAAACACAATCGCGGCTGTGCCGTTGATCTGAGCATTTACAATCTAAAGACGGGCGAACTGCTCGACATGCCGAGCGATTTCGATAATTTTACGGACAAGGCAAGTCCTGACTACAAAGGCGGAACGGCGGAACAGCGTAAAAATCGTGATATGCTTCGCACGATGATGGAAGCCGAAGGTTTCATCGTCAACAAAAACGAGTGGTGGCACTTCGATTATAAAGACTGGGAAAAATATGCGATTTACGACATCGCATTTTCTGAAATCAAAGAAGATTAAGAAAGCGAACAGCCTCAAAAAGAGCAAAAAACACAAAAAAAGATTTACCTTAAAATTTCCTTTTTGCGAATTTTGCGCTTTTTGAGGTTATTATCTTTTTTTCAATCTACTCTGTTGATCCTTCGGTTTTTGTGCCGCATTCGGGACAAAACTTTGCGCCCGGAGCAAGTTCGTGCTGACATTCGGCGCATTTTTGGTTTTCCTGTGATGAGCCGCATTCGGAGCAGAACTTTGCACCCTCGCGCAGTTCTGCGCCGCATTTAACGCAGGGAACTTTCGCAGTTTCCATTTTCGCTCCGCAGTCGCCACAGAATTTCGTGCCGACCGGATTTGGTTTGCCGCACGACGGACACGGAATCATCGCTGTTTGCGAAGACTGTCCGCCACCTGGTTGCTGTTGCTGCTGTCCGCCGGCGTTGCCGAAAGCATTTGCCATTTGTCCGCCGACAGCGAATCCTGCGCCTAGTCCCGCGCCTAATCCGGCACCGCCGCCTTCGTTTTGTGCCGCATCGCGCAGAGCGTCTGCCGCCTGAAATTTCATATACTGCTCGGCATTTCCGAGTGCGCCCATCGAAGCGCGTCTGTCCATCGCCTCTTCGACTTCGGGCGGCAGCGAGATATTTTCAACGTAAAATTTCGTCACCTCTAAACCGTAAGTTCTGAAATCTTCGTTAATTTTAGCGCGAATTGCCTCGCCGAGTTCTTTATACTGAGCCGCTAAATCGAGCGCAGGAATCTTCATTTCGCCGATGGCATCGGAAAATTCCGAGACGATGGCGCGCTTAAGCTGCGTGTCAATATCTTCGGTGTCGAACTTTCCGTTCGTACCGGCGACTTCCTTGATGAAAGTTTGCGGATCGGCGACGCGCATCGAATATGCGCCGAACGCCCGCAGCCGAACGATGCCGAAATCAGCGTCGCGCAGCATAATCGGGTTTGCCGTTCCCCACTTCATATCCGTAAATTGTTTGGTGTTGATGAAATAAACTTCCGCTTTAAACGGGGAGTTAAAACCGTATTTCCACGCGCCGAGTTTTGACAAAACCGGCGTGTTGCCGCCGTCAATCGTGTAGCGACCGGGACCGAAAACGTCGGCGACCTGTCCTTCAAACACAAAAACTGCCGTCTGCGATTCGCGCACAATCAATTGCGCCCCGTCTTTAATTTCCTGACCGGCAACCGGAAAACGATACAAAATCGTATCCTTCGATTCGTCAAGCCATTCGATGACTTCGATAAACTGACTCATTGCCGCACTTTTAATATTGTCTAATATTCCCATTTAAGATGCCTCCTCTGTTTTTTCCCAATTGCCTAATTTCTTAACGATTTAATATCTCACAAAGTTTCTCGACTTCAAAATAAAACTAACAAGCAGCGGCTGGAATTTAACAACAAACGGCTGTGCGATATGGCACGAAAGCAGACAACTCTGCGCTTTGAAATTCATCTGAATATTACCTGTAAATTATTATAAATAAATTGATTAACTTGTGTGCAAATGAATTACAATTTCAAAAAAATATACGTTCAAAGTTCGATTTTTGACGATTTTATCTGGCGCGGAAAAGCCGAAAATATTATTAGTCGTTTTCCGGCGGCAGAGATTGTTGAAGTAGAATCGCACTGGCGCATCCCGGAATTATTTGAAGCCGACGCGAAAAACTGGATGCAGAACAAACGAGAGACTTTGGTTCTCGGCATTAAAGCCGGTCTCACGCATCAGAAAAACGGTCGTTCGGCTGATTTTATCGCCGCGTCGTCATCAAACGGCTGTTTGAGTTCGTGTCAATATTGCTACGTTGCGCGGCGCAAAGGGAGTTCAAATCCGCTGACGATTTTTGTCAATATTGACGAAATTGCCGCGTCAATTCGCCGCCATCAAAGCAAATTCGGCGCGAAAACCGCCCCAAACCAGTGCGACGATCAATTTTGGACCTACGACATCGGCTGCAACGCCGATCTTTCCGCCGATTCGTTCGTTTGCGATAATCCGGGGTTGCTCGTCCGCGAATTTACGACGATGGAATTTGCCAAAGCGACGTTTGCGACGAAAACCGTTCACGATGACTACTGGCTCGCGCTCGACCCAAAAGGCAAAACGCGCATCAGATACAGTCTGATGCCGCAAGCCGCAGCGCGTTATGTTGACGTCGGAACGAGTCCGATCACCGACAGAATTGCGTCCGCCAACCGATTGGTCGAAGCCGGTTATGAAGTTCATTTTTCCTTCGCGCCGATCATCGTCTATGAAAATTGGAAACGGGATTGGCGCGAATTGTGGCGGGAAATTGACGATACGCTGACCGAAAAAGTCAAAGTACAGCTTAAATGCGAGGCGTTTTTTCTGACACATTCCGCCGCGCTGCACGAGATTAATCTGGAATGGAATGCGAAAGGCGAGGAACTTTTGTGGAATCCGTCATTACAAGTGCCGAAGAAAACTGCTCCCGATACGCTCGTTTACGATTACGATTTTCGCCGCCGGGAAATCGCCGAATTTGAACGCGAACTGCTCAAAATTCTGCCGTATTGCCCCGTCCGTTACTCTTTCTGAATCGAAATAAAAGACAGAAAATAATCATCACCGCGCCGCCCGTGCAGTCGAGCAAAACGTCGTAAATCGAACTCGTTCGCAACGCGTCGAAACTCTGATTATATTCATCAATCGAAGCGATCGCCGCGACGATGATGAAGGCGAATAGATACCAGTATTTTCGCAGAATAAATTTGTGTGAATTCCAGAGCGCGCGGGAAGCCCAAAAAGCCAGAATCGAGTATTCCATCAGATGAGCGAGTTTGCGGATATAAGCGTGATACTGCGTGATAATTTCTTCCGGCGTGTTCGGGAAAAGAAAATGCAGCAGCGGACGAATAATGAGCGAAGTATTCGACATCGCTCCCGCCGAAGTCGAGGCGTATAATATGACCCCGATCCACAAGAAAAGCGGCACATAACGGAAAATCCGCCCGCTCCATCTCGATTTTAACGATTCATCATTCATTACAAAATAAGAAAAGGACAAGCGAATTTCTTCACTCGTCCTTCATCCCTCGCTTTCATCCTTTTCTAAGCCGCCGCCGCGCCGGAAACGACTTCGATAATTTCTTTAGTGATCGCCGCTTGACGAATGCGATTCATATTTAAAGTCAAATCATCAATCAGTTCGCCCGCATTTTTCGATGCGGAATCCATTGCCGTCATTCGCGCGCCCTGTTCGGACGCAATTGATTCGAGCATTGAGCGGTAAATCTGCGTTTCGACTTGTTTCGGAAGCAGTTTGCCGAAAATTTCGCTCGCCGGCTGTTCGTAAATATATTCGGCTTCCGCCGTATTTTCAGCTTCTGCTTGTTCCGGCGCAATGCGCGAAATCGGCAGCAGCTGTTCGACTTTGACTTCCTGCGACATCACGGTTTTGAACTGCGTGAAAACGAGAAAAACTTTATCAATTGTTTCGTCATCGGTGAAGATTTTGATGATTTTATTGGCGATTTGCGACGCTTCCGAATATTCGACGCGCCCCGAACCCGTCAAACCGACGTATTCTTCAACAAAAGTCATTTCGCGCCGTTTGAAAAAATCGCGTCCTTTGCGTCCGACAGGAATCATCTCCGTCTTTTTACCGACGTTATTACGCAAAAACGCCTGCGTCGCCTTCATTAAATTCGCGTTAAAACCTCCGCACAAACCCTTGTCTGCGCTGACCAAAACGATCAAATACTTGCCATCGCCGCGTTCGTTGAGTAGAGGCGAAGAAAATTCGTCGCCGACCCGTGCGCTCAGATTGCCGAGAACTTCCGACATTTTTTGAGCGAACGGACGTGCCGCCGTCACGCGGTCTGTTGCCCGTTTGAGTTTCGCCGCCGCGACCATTTTCATCGCTTTGGTGATTTGCTGTGTATTCTTGACGGACTTAATTCGCCGCCGCATATCTAAAAGACTTGCCATTTTTTTGGGTACAAAGTTCAAGATCAAAGTTCAAGGTTTGAGTCTTTAACTTTGACCTTGAACTTCGTAACTTAAATTGATTAAGCGTTCGCCGCTGAGAGTTTATCTTGATTCCAGCGCGTTGATTTGAAATCTTCGATGGCTACCTTCATCGCCGCTTTCAAATCGTCATCAATTGATTTTTTATCGCGGAGCGTCGCCACGATGTTGGGATGTGAATTTTCGATAAATTGATTTAGTTCCACTTCAAATCGTTTCAAATCTTCAACCGCTATATCGTCCGCCAAACCGTTGGTCACCGTCCAAATAATGATGACCTGTTTGCCGACTTCCATCGGCTGATACTGACCCTGTTTCAAAATTTCGGTCAACCGTTTTCCGCGTTCGAGCTGCGCTTGCGTTGATTTGTCCAAATCAGAGCCGAACTGGGCAAATGCGGCGAGTTCGCGGTATTGCGCTAAATCAATTCGGAGCGTTCCGGCGACTTGTTTCATCGCTTTGATCTGCGCCGCACCGCCGACACGTGAAACCGAGTTGCCGACGTTAATTGCCGGACGAACGCCGGAGTTGAACAAATCGGACTCAAGAAAAATCTGCCCGTCCGTAATTGAAATTACATTCGTCGGAATATACGCCGAAATATCGCCCGCCTGCGTTTCGATAATTGGCAGGGAAGTCAAACTTCCGCCGCCCCGTGCATCGGACATTTTCGCCGCACGTTCGAGCAGCCGTGAGTGAAGATAAAAAACATCGCCCGGATACGCTTCACGACCCGGCGGTCTTCTCAAAAGCAGTGAAATTTCACGATACGCCGCCGCTTGTTTTGATAAATCGTCGTAAATCGTCAGCGCGTGGCGACCGTTATCGCGGAAAAATTCGCCGATGGCGACTCCCGCGTATGGCGCGAGAAACTGCATCGCCGCCGGGTCGGATGCCGAAGCCGCAACGACGATGGTGTAATCCATTGCGCCGAATTCGCGCAATTTTTCAACCACCTGCGCGACCGTCGAAGACTTCTGCCCGATGGCGACGTAAACGCAAATCACGTCTTTGCCTTTCTGATTGATAATCGCATCAATCGCCACGGCGGTTTTACCCGTTTGGCGGTCGCCGATAATTAATTCGCGCTGTCCGCGACCAATCGGCACCATCGCGTCAATCGCTTTCAAACCGGTTTGCAGCGGTTCTTTAACCGGCTGACGGTCAATGATTCCAGGCGCAATACGTTCAATCGGGTTAAATTCGCTGGTTAAAATCTCGCCCTTGCCGTCAATCGGCTGACCGAGCGCATCTACGACACGACCGATCATCGCGTCGCCGACCGGCACGCTCATAATCTTTTTCGTACGTTTTACTTCGTCGCCTTCTTTGATTTTTTGAAAATCACCGAACAGCACCGCACCGACCTTATCTTCTTCGAGGTTGAGCGCGAGACCGCGAACACCGTGCGGAAATTCGATCAACTCACCAGCCATTACCTTTTCAAGTCCGTGAATCTCAGCGATTCCGTCGCCGACTTTGATGACGGTTCCCACCTCGTCAACCGTCATACTGGTATCAAAATTTTCAATCTGTGAACGAATAATTTCGTTGATTTCGTTAGCTTTTATTGCTTCCATAAATTTATTTTCTTAAACTTAATTTTTTCTTAAAAATCTCTTTCGTCGGAAATTTAAATGGCGGAAGTAAATTCCTCCGTCGCGTTCGTAATTCAAAGTCATTTATCCTTTGATAAGCTGTGTTTTGAGTTCTTCAAGTTTCGTTTTCACCGAACCGTCGTAAACGGTCGAACCGATGCGGGTGATAACGCCGCCGATAATATTTTCGTCAATCGTAAAACTAGGATTGACGGTTTTGCCGGTTAGTTTGTTCAAACCAATTTTCAATTCAGCTTTTTCGCTTTCGGAAAGTTCACGCGCCGAAGTAATTTGCGCGGCGACCACACCGCTGCGTTCTTCCAAAACACCGGCGAAACGCTCGTTGATTTCGTCAATTTCCGTCAAACGACTGTTTTGCAACAGAACGCGCAGGAAATTGGCAGTGGTTTTGGTTGGGTTCGCCTTAGCGATTAAACTTTCCAAAACTTTTTCTTTATTGTTCTGCGCGATTGCCGGATTGCTGAACGCTTCAAACAATTGACTGTTTGAAGTAATCATTTCTCCCCAGGTTTTCAGTTCGCTTTTGACCGAATTTGCTTCGCCGGTTTTGATGACCACATCGGCAAGCGCGGCGGCGTAACGGCGGGCGACAGTTTCTGCACTCATATTTAGTTCAAACCTCCGATTGCCTGAATATTCGCTTTAATCAATCGCCCGTCTTTTTCGGCGTTGATTTCCTTCCTGATTTTCTCTTCGGCGAGACGAATACTTTCTTCGGCGGAAAAGCGGCGGAGTTTGTTTTGCGCTTGTTTGTTGGCACTTGCAATTTCGCCGTCAGCCTGTTCGCGGATTCTGCCGATTTCAAATTCCGTCTGTTCGAGAATGCGCGATTTTTCTTCAGCGGCAGTGCGGCGGGCGTTCTCGACCACAACGGCAGATTCGGTGTCGAGATGAGCGAGTTTCGCTTCCGTCGAAGTCAGTTCGGCTAATGCCGCTTGCTTTTCCGCTTCGGCTTTGATGATTTCAGCGCGAATCGTTTCGCGTTTGGCTTTGAAGGCTTCGGTCAGCGGTTTTTTGAGCAAATAGACCATAATCGCCGCGAAGATTCCCAGATTCAAAAATCTCCACAATTCAAAACCCGGGTAATTAAAATATGTATTCCAGAAATGAAGAAATTTATCATAGCCGGAATCGCCCGCCGCACTCGTTTCGGCGGCAAACATCATAAAAAAGTTGTAAATAAATGCTAACATTGGATTCGGATTCAAGGTTTCAGGTTCAAAGTTCGAGGTTTCGGGTTTGGTTCTAATCTCAAACCTTTGAACCTGAAACCTTGAACCATTAAGCTGTTTTTAAAAGATTCGAACTGATTTTCTCAGCTATTTGTTCGGCTTCCGCAGCGATAGTCGTTCTGGCGGCGACTGTCTGTATTTCTATTTCCTGTTTTTCACGTTCAATTTTCTGAGCGACTTCTTCGCGGGTAACGGCGATTTTTTCCTGTCTTTGCACGACTGCCGCATCACGTTCTTTTTCAACTATTTCGTAACCTGAGGAACGCGCCTGAAGCATCGCCTGATTGTAGCGAGTCTTTTTTTCGCCGACCTGTTTGAGAATTTCCTGCGCCTCGATTGAACGACCGCCTTTATTTCGCTCACGCGATTCGAGAATACGGTTGATCGGACGAAAAAACGTCCGGTTCAGAATCCAGATCATCACGAGAATCATCGCGATGTGGATTAACATTGTGCCGTCCGGCACCAGCCGAACTTCTTGAAACATTAGCAAAACCATAGCTTATATAAAATTGTTTGGTGAACTCGCCTGTCGCCGCAAGTGAAAAAAATCACTAACTTACAAAAGAGATAAGAATATCACGCCTGTTTTTAACGGTCAAGCAAGTGTAAAATCTTATGTAGAACATTCACGACAACTGCCTTAAAATTTAAAATTGCTTAACAAATTCGCCGATTCGTTCGAGGGCGATTTCGATTTGTTCGTAGGATTTACAGTAGGCGACGCGAACGTGATTTTCGCCGCCGCGACCGAAACTGCTGCCGGCGATGACGGCGACTTCTTGTTCGAACAGCAATTTTTCGGAAAACTCATCGCCGCTCAAACCAGTTTTTGCCACCGACGGAAAAGCGTAAAACGCGCCTTTCGGCTCGAAACAGTCCAATCCCATCTCGTTCAGAGAAGACACGACTAAGCGGCGGCGGCGGTCGTATTCGGCTTTCATTTCCAGCACGAACGGTTCGCCGATTTGCAATGCGGCTAGGGCGGCGAACTGCGAAACGGTCGGCGCACTCATCACGGCGTATTGATGAACTTTTGAGAATGCCGCGAGCAGTTCGGCGTTGGCGCAAATGTAGCCGACGCGCCAGCCGGTCATCGCATAATCCTTAGAAAATCCGCCGAGCAAAATCGTGCGCTCTTTCGCGCCTTCTAACGCCGGAACGCAAAGATGGTCGCCGCCGTAATTCATACGGTCGTAAATTTCGTCGGAAATTATCAAAAGATCGTGTTCCTCGGCGATCTTAAAGATTTCGAGCGCGTTTTCCGGTGTCAAGACCGCGCCGGTCGGATTGTTCGGGAAACCGAGAAATATCGCTTTCGTTTTATCCGTGACGGCGGCGCGTATGTCGGCGGCGAGCGGTTCAAAATTATTTTCCGCAGTGCAGATGACGGGAACGGGAATGCCGTCGGCGAAAATAATTTCGGGTTCGTAAGCGACAAAGCAGGGACTAGGCACGATGATTTCGTCACCCGCGTTGCAAATCGCCGAAAAAACACATTTGAAAGCTTCGCTCACGCCGACCGTGACGAGAATTTCATCTTTGGGGTTGTATGAAACGCTGTACAGTCTGTCGAGATGCGCCGCAATTGCCTCGCGCAGTTCCAGCAAACCTGAATTTGCCGTGTAGCCGATTGGTTTGGCGTTGAGCGCGTCGAAAGCGGCTTTGGCAATCGGCGCGGGTGTCGGAAAATCCGGCTCGCCCACACCGAGCGAAATCACATTGGGCATCGAAGCCGCGATGCCGAAAAAACGGTGCAGTCCCGAAGGCGGCACTTTGTCTATCCGTTCGGCAATAAATTTATTTTTCAAGGATAATTTTGGAGTCATAAAAAAGAGTTTTTATTTAGAGCGCAGCAGTCTCGTTCGCAAGAACGTCAGCGAAGCGAGACGTTGAATGCGTTCATCCATTAAAATTACACTGACAACGCTTCCAACTTCGCTCTCGCTGGTTGGGCGGACGAGACTTCCGCGCTCCGGCTCTGAAATATATTTACAATAATTCACCACCGAAAGCAAAATACATCAAATAAAATTACCAAAAACCAAAGACCAAAAACTAAGATCGGTAAACCAAATCGCATCCCACTCTTGACAGCGTTCGTCATTCTCTCATAGTTTTATAACACACTTTATACGGAGGCGAATCTGTTCTGGTGAACGGCGCGGTCTTCAAAACCGTCTGTGAGATTGTGAGAGCCGTCTTAGGTGGGTTCGATTCCCACACGCCTCCGCCAACGTTTTATTATAGAGATGAGGGATAAGGGACGAAGGATTAATAAAAGAATTTATGCGTGATTGGATTTCTTTGAATATGACCCCGCAAGTCGGACCTCGTGCGGCGACTAAATTGCTGGAACGGTTCGGTTCGGCGGGAAATGTTTTTCACGCAACGCGCGGCGAATTGGAATCGGTGCGGATTCGCGCCGAATCGGTTGAGAGTATTTTGAAGCGCGAATTTCACGAAAAGGCGGCGGAAGAGTTTGAAAAAGTCAAAGAAATCGGCGGCGACGTGTTGATTTTAGATGACGGCAGTTATCCATATTTGCTGCGCGAAATTTCCGATCCGCCAATCACTCTTTATGTCAAAGGCGACTGGCAGGCGTGTTTTGACGCGCCGTGTGTGGCGGTCGTCGGTTCGCGGAAATGTTCGACTTACGGCGAAAACGCTTCGGCGATGCTGTCGCGCGATTTAGCGGCGAACGGCATTTGTATCGTGTCCGGTTTGGCGCGGGGCATTGACACGGCGGCACATCGCGCCGCGATTGCCGGGAAAGGCAGAACGATTGCCGTTTTGGGGACGGGCATCGGACAGGTTTACCCGAAAGAAAACGCGAAATTGGTTGATGAAATATTAGATGCGGGCGGCGCGATAGTTTCGCAGTTTCCGCTCGACACGCCGCCGCTGTCGGAAAACTTTCCGTATCGCAACCGGATCATCAGCGGCTTGAGTTTGGGCGTTTTGATTATCGAAGCGTCGGAACGCAGCGGTTCATTAATAACGGCGAGGTTGGCAATGGAGCAGAACCGCGAAGTTTTAGCTGTGCCGGGAAACATCACGTCGAAAAATTCATTCGGCACAAATTATTTGATAAAATCTGGCGCGGCACTCGTACAGCAGTGGCAGGATGTGGTGTCAGCACTGCCGATTGATATTGCCGCCGCGATATTGCCGCCGAAGATTGACGGTAGAGTAGTCGTTTCCGAAACGAATCAGCCTGAACTCGCGCCGGCTGATTTGAGCGAAAACGAACGCGCAATTTATTCGATTCTTTCGCTGGACGAACCCGTTCACATAGATTTTCTGCTCGAAACAAGCCAACTCTCAAACGGTGATTTGGCATCTGCTATACTTAATTTAGAAATGCGCGATTTAATTCGGGAGATGGCTGGTAAGCGTTACGCACGAAAAATTTGAATTAAGAACTATGAAATTCAAAACGATCAATTCAGGTTTGCGAATACACTGACCCCGAAAGAAGTTCCGTTTTGAATATCTGAAAGGCAAATTTACCGGAATGACTAAAGAAGATCGTGAAATAAGGTTGTTTTCAGAGATGGAAAGAGAAGAAGACGGATTTAGAGAGATGCAGGAAATTTTGAGAAATTATTGGGATAACAAAAACAATCTCAAGAAATTGTATGCGTGAATTTGACAAAGTATCGGTCAATAGAGTTTTCTCAAAAAAATTAAATTAAGAGAGTTTTAAGTAAAATGGCAAAAAATTTAGTTATCGTCGAATCGCCCGCAAAGGCGAAAACAATCAATAAGTATCTGGGCAGCGATTATCTCGTTCTCGCCTCCATCGGGCATATCAAAGATTTGCCGTCGAAGGGACTCGGCGTGGACATCGAAAATAATTTCGAGCCGACTTACGAAGTGATTCCCGACACGAAAAAGCGCAATAACAAGAAAACCGTCTCCGAACTCAAAAAAGCGGCGAAAGCCGCCGACACGATCTTTCTGGCGGCTGACCCCGACCGCGAAGGCGAAGCGATTTGTCAGCATCTGGCGGAAGAAATCGTGCCGAAAAAGCCGAAAAAAGAAGTTTTTCGCGTGATGTTCAACGAAATCACCAAAAAAGCTATTAAAGAAGCGTTTAATCATCCGAAGGAAGTCAATAAAGACTTGGTTGACGCGCAGCAGGCGCGGCGGATTTTAGACCGGCTGGTCGGTTATAAAGTTTCGCCGATTTTGTGGAAAAACATCGGCGGCAAACTTTCCGCCGGACGCGTGCAGACGGTGGCGGTGCGATTAGTCGTTGACCGCGAACGCGAAATTGAAGCGTTTGTCAAAACCGAATACTGGACGATTGCGGCAAATTTGTCGGCGAAACTGCCGCCGAAATTCGACGCGCGGCTTTATAAAATCGAAAGCCAAACCGTGAAAACCGGCAGTTTTGATGAAGACGTTAAAAAATCGGAAACGCACATCAAGGACGAAAAAACGGCGACCAATATTGTCGCCGAAGCTGAAAAAGAAAGTTTTATCGTTGATTCGGTGACGACGAAAGAGCGCAAACGCAACCCGGTGCCGCCTTTTATCACATCAAAATTGCAGCAGGAAGCGTCGCGCAAATTGGGTTTTGCCGTCAAGCGCACGATGTCCACGGCGCAGAAACTTTACGAGGGAAAAGAAATCGGCAGCGAAGGCGCAGTCGGGCTGATTACCTATATGCGCTCCGATTCGGTGCGCGTTTCGGACACGGCAATCGGCGAATTGCGCGATTTTATCGGCAGTAATTACGGGAACCAGTATCTGCCGGAAAAACCCGTCAATTATCGCGGCAAAAAAGACGCGCAGGACGCACACGAAGCGATTCGACCGACCGATGCCGCCCGCACGCCCGATTCGATGAGCAGATATTTGAATGCTGACGAATTGAAACTTTATACGCTGATCTGGATGCGGTTTGTCGCCTCGCAGATGACGGCGGCAATTTTCGACGCGACGACGATTGACATCAAAGCCGGACGTTTTACTTTTCGTTCGACCGGTTCGGTGCAGAAATTTGACGGGTTTTTGAAGGTTTATCAGGAAGGACGCGACGAAAAACCGGAAGCCGGTTCGGAGGATTCGGATGAAGATTTGAGTTTGCCGAAGGTCGAACAGGGCGAACAGTTAAAATTGAATCAAATTACACCGGATCAGCATTTTACCGAACCGCCGCCGCGTTATTCGGAAGCGACTTTGGTTAAGATGTTGGAGGAAAAAGGCATCGGGCGACCTTCGACTTATGCTTCGATTATGACGACGATTCAAGACCGCGAATATGTCGAACGGCTCGAAGGGCGTTTTCACCCGACGGCGTTGGGAACGACGGTTAATGACGTTCTCGTCGCCGGTTTTACCGAACTTTTCAACCCGACATATACGGCACGGATGGAAGAGGAACTCGACAACATCGAAGAGGGGAAAATTAATTGGCGCGATGCGCTTCGTAATTTTTACGACAAGTTTTCGGTTGATCTGAAATCCGCCGAAGAAGGTTTAAAGGATAAGAAAAAAGCCTCGATTCCGACCGACGAAATCTGCGAAAATTGCGGCGCGGGAATGGTCATCAAATTCGGGCGGTTCGGACAGTTTCTCGCCTGTGCCACTTATCCCGAATGCAAAACGACGCGGGAAGTAGCGGCGAAAAAAACGACGGCTGACGGTCAGCCGTTAGCGGAAGGTGAGATGGAAACGGTCGAACCGTGCGAGTTGTGCGACAAGGATATGGTGTTGAAAAAAGGTCGTTTCGGCGCATTTTACGGCTGCACCGGCTATCCGGAATGCAAAAATATCCGCAAAATTGACAAAAAATCGGGCGCGACGGTGACGGTTGCGCCGCCTGTCGAACTCGACGAAGAATGTCCGAAAGACGGGGCAAAATTGGTTCAGCGCATCGGGCGGTTCGGCGAATTTATTTCCTGTTCAAATTATCCGAAATGCGATTACATCAAACGCGAAACGACCGGCATCGCCTGTCCGAAACCCGGTTGCAAAGGTGAAATCGTCGTCAAAAAATCGAAGCGCGGCAAAATCTTCTACGGCTGCGGCAATTATCCGAAATGCGACGCGGTGTATTGGGACAAACCCATTGACCAGCCGTGTCCGCAGTGCAGTGCGCCGTTCGTGCTGGAAAAGACGACGAAGAAAGAAGGCACCTTCCTCTATTGCCAAAATGAGGAATGTGATTATAAACTTAGCATCAAAGATGTAACACAAAATTCAGATGCGGACGCGAAAAAGTCGGCAATGGTCAAATAATTTCGGATGAACGAAAACTTCCAATTCCTTCAGGCATTCTTAAAAAATCCGCTCAAAGTCGGCGCAATTGCACCAAGTTCGCCGGAACTCGCCCAAAAAATGGCGGAAGATATTGTGCCGAACGAAAACGACATCGTTTTAGAACTCGGTGTCGGCACGGGCGCGATCACGAAAGTTTTGCAGGAAATTGTCCCGGACGAAAAATCATATCTCGGCATCGAACTCGACAAAAATTTAGTTACATCGCTCAAGAAAAATTTTCCGCGCCTGAAAATTATTCGCGGCAACGCCTGTGAAGTTTTCTCGCTCCACCAAAAAACGCATCTCGGCAAAGTCGGCTACATCATCTCGTGTCTGCCGTTCGTTTCGATCCCGAATGAAATCGGCGAAATAATTTTGACCGAAATTGATAAATTTATGGAGAAAGGCTGTGTTTTCCGTACCTTTCAATACGCGCACGGCTACTATTTCCCGTCGGCGATCAAACTCCGCGAATATATGGACAAAAATTACGGCAAAGCGCAAAAAAGCCAGATCGTTATGAAAAACGTCCCGCCCGCCTACACGCTCACCTGGCAGACGTGATTGAGCAGGAAAGTTCAAGGCAAATGTATTTTCGTTTGAATGTCAACAAATCTCTGATCATCGCGCAAACTGTCCAGCAAAGGATCAAGGCGAATCGAGAGCAGATCAACGCTGTTTGTTTTTAGTTGTTTTTCCAAAAGTTCAAAAGCGCGGTCTTTTTCGCCGAGTGCGCCGTAGATGACTGCGAAGTCGTAGGGCGCAGCGTCCGGTCTTTTTTTCATCCGTTCCATAATTAACCGGGCTTCGGTCTTGTGTCCGCTCAATGCATAGATCACGCCGAGTTCGCTGGAATCTTCGGCGGATGAAGATTTTTTTGCGGCGGCGGCAGCTTCTTCAAAACGTCCGAGTTTCATCAACGCCATTGATTTGTACGAATAAGCCGAATCGTTTGACGGGTCGAGTAAGAGTGATTCGTCGCATAATTCGACGGCTTTTTCGTAATCTTTTTTTCCGATATACGTCCACGCGAGAGCCGTGACGATTCCGCTCGAAAACGGATTCAGACGACGTGCTGTTTCAAGTTCGCGTAAGGATTCGGCGTATCTGCCCATCGCCGACAGGAAAACTTCGCCGTACCAGTGATGCGCCAGCGCGTAATTCGGATTAAGTTCGATTGCCTTTTTAAATTCGCGTTCCGCCGCTGTCCAATCGTGATGAAAATCCATTTGAATCTTGGCGAGCGTCGTGTGTGCTTCCGCCAGATTGCTGTCAACCGCAATTGCTTTTTCGAGTGTTTTCTCGGCGAGCGGTTGGTAATAATTGGGTTTCTCGCCGAACCAGGTTCCGAGCAGATTGTAGTTGTCGGCAAGCGCGGCTTGGGCGAGTGCGTATTGCGGGTCGAGCGCGACGGCGCGTTCGAGACTTTTCACGGCTTCTTTGACAAGTCTTGTATTTTCGCGGTTACTGCCGTATTTTCCTTCGAGATAAGCGCGAAAAGCTTCATTACTTCGCGTTCCGTAATCGGTCAGGACAAGCTGTTTTTCCTGTCCGTTATCTGCTTGAAATTTATCGGAGATGACAGCGGCGAGCGCGTTTCTGATCTTAAGCAAATCGGTTGCCGCCGCGCTTGATTTGTCCGTCCAGATAGCTTTCCCGTCGGCTAAATCAACGAGTTCGACACTGACGAGAAGCTTTTCGTTTTCCCATTTGATCCTGCCTCGCAATAGTGCGGCGACGTGCAGGCGATTTTTGATTTCTTCAAAGTTGTCGTTAGGTTTTATCTTCCGCGCACTGGCGTATGAGATAACCTCAAACTGGTTCAAACTGCCCAAGTTTCGCGTCAAATCTTCCGCTAAACCTTCGCTCAAAAATGCAATTTCCTCGTTTTCAGTTTCATTGCGAAATGGCAGAACAACGAGCGAAGTCAACTTTTGCGGTTGAATTTGATTCTGTGTTGTTTCGTGCCGGAAAATATGGCTAATGTCATCGCTAAAATAAATCGCCGAAAAAACGGCACTCAAAAACAAGATTGCCGGCAAAACAATTTTTGAAAATTTGCCCCGCGCCAGAAAAGTCGATTCCGACAAATCTGGTTTGGTAAGAACAATTTCCGGCGTGGTATCAAAAGACCTTTCTTTTTCACCAATTTCCTTTTTAACGGAGTGTAAATTAGACAAAAAATCGGCGGCGGTTTGATAGCGTTCGGCGGTATTTTTCCGCAAAAGTTTTCCGGTGATGACCGCCAAATTTGTCGGCAGTTCTAATAGCGGCGGGTCTTTGAGCAGAATCGCTGCTTGTATGTCGCTCGGCGTTTGCCCGGTGAACGGACGCGTCCCGGAAAGCATCTCGAACATTACAACGCCCAAACTCCACAAGTCGGTGCGCCCGTCGAGTGGCAGTCCGCGCACCTGTTCGGGCGACATATAAGTGGTCGTGCCGATGATAAATCCGGGCGTGGTTTCGAGCGAAGCGAGAATTTTACCGTCTAACTGCTCCGCTGTCGGCGCATTTAATTTTGCCAGACCGAAATCCAGAATTTTAACGAGACCGGTTTCGGTAATGATGATATTTTCCGGCTTGATGTCGCGGTGAATGATGCCGCATTTATGAGTTGCAGAAAGTGCGTCAGCGATTTGTGCGATGATGTCGAGCTTCTGAACCTGATTGACGGCATTTTCTTTGAGCAGTTCGCGCAGAGTTTTTCCGGCAACGTATTCCATCGCCAGAAAATATTTGCCGTCGGCTTCGCCAAACTCGTAAATATGGGCGACGTTCGGATGCGAAATGGCGGATGCGGCTTTGGCTTCCTGCCGGAAACGCGCCGCTGCCGCTTGTTGCTCGGCAACACTTGGCGGCAATATTTTCAGCGCGACCCGTCTTTCGAGCGTCGTATCTTCCGCCAGAAAAACCGCACCCATTCCGCCGCGCCCCAACAATTTGATTAATTTGTAACGCGCAAAATCCGCCGTTTCGAGCAGTTTGGTGTAATCATCATCAAACAGCAGCAGACCGGCGGAATAAACCGGCTCATTCAAAAAATCTTCGTTAACCGCGTCTTCGTGCAGCAGCGCATTGATTTCACGGCACAATTCTTCGTCGCCGCCGCACGTTTCCGCCACAAAAGAAAGCCTTTCATTTTCGGGAAGTGCGACGGCTCGATAGAAAATTTCCTCGATTTTCTGCCAGCGAGCCAGTTGCATAAAATTTGAAGAAAATAGTCTTCAACACTTAACGCACGAAAAAAGGGAGAAAGTTGTAAAATTAAGTAATCGTTCAGAATTACTTTAGGTTGTTGAATTGTGAGGCGGAAACACGACCGTGAGGGAGTGTGTTAGTGGTCGAGCGATTGACACACTCTCTCACGGTCGCGTTTCCGCCTTTTGGTCATAACTAATTCTGCCTGACTACTTATCGGTTTTTAGTTTTTGTTGAATTTATCCGGTGAAATTTGATGTACTTGATTTCGATCAGACCAACAGTAAATATCTATCGCAAAACTAAAAACTAAAAACTAAAAACTAAACAATTTCCTTTTTCAGCCACGCCCGCGCCAGCCGCCAATGCAGCGAAACGGTCGGCTCGGCGATTCCCAAAACTTCCGCCGTTTCCTCAATCGTCAAACCGCCGAAATAGCGCATTTCGACGATGCGGCTTTTTAAGTTGTCGAACTTTTCCAACCGTTCCAACGCTTCGTCCAGGACGATCAATTCATCACTTTTTTCGGGCGAGAGAACCGAAACGTCGTCGAGATTAATGTGAATTGCTCCGCCGCCGCGTTTTTCCGCCACACAGTCGCGAGCGTGGTTGAGCAAAATGCGCCTCATAATCTGCGCCGAGATGCCGAAAAACTGCGCCCGATTTTTCCAATTAATGCGCGTTTGTTCAACTAATTTCAAATAGGCTTCATTAACGAGAGCGGTAGTTTGCAAAGTATGACAGCCATTTTCGCGCCGCATATAATTGTGCGCGATGCGCCGCAATTCCAGCTCGACCAGCGGCAGCAACCGTTCGAGCGAAGTTTTATCACCTTCCGACCAAGCCGCGAGTAGTTTGGTAATTTGAGCGTCGTCGTTCATTTGCGAGATACGAGAAATCGAGTGATAAAATGTAAAATTCGCCGCTATTCTAACAGGAAAAGAAGCATTCGTCAAACTTTTTTACAGAGATCAAATTGATTTATTCAAAATCCTATGATAAACCAATAAAAAGTCAATAGCAAAACTACTTGTGACCTAACATCTTGCCAGCTTATTTTCAAAGAAAAAAATGACTTTTGTTCTATTTTCACAAATTTTCCTAAAAATTGTAATGAAAAGCTGGTTTTTGTCATTAAACATATAGAAGAAAATTAATTTTATCTTTTTTTATAAGTTTGCCCCGCAGTTCGTGCGTTAAGAAGTAGAGCAAATTATACAAACGCTTCAATCGCGTTTCCGTCTGGAGAAAATACAAATGAAAAACACCGCCGTCAATACTGCTGCGCCGCATCCGCGCTTAAATTTGAAACGATTCGCCTTTTTAGCCGTCATCACGCTTTTCGCGGGTCTGATGTTTTCCGCCATTACCGCGCAAATGCAAAGCGCGGACGCGCTGCAAGACGACTCGCAAATCTCGCCGGATTCGCCGCAAACGGGCAGTCGCCCCGACATTCTCTGGATGCGCGGCGCAGTCGGAGTTACGAGCGGTCCTTATAAAGTTCAGTATACGCCGGACGGTCAATATTTTGCGGTCTTGATTTCGTGGAATGTCAAGATTGTCCGCGTTTCCGACGGAATGTTGATTCGGACAATTTACTTCGGTCCGCAATCGTCCAAAGCGATGGATATTTCGCCAAACGGTCAATATCTCGCTGTGGCAACCGAAGAATATCCTAACGGTTCTCCTAATCCGAGTTCGGCAAAGATTTATCGTCTTTCGGACGGAGAGCTTCAGAGAACAATTCCCACGCAGTATCCGGCAAACGCTGTAGCTTTCTCGCCAGACAGCGCGAAAATCTTAACCGGCGAACGGATTACCGGCGGTTACAACCAAAATATCAATCTGTGGAACGTCGCCGACGGAAGTTTAATTCGTAATTTCAATCCGACCTCGACGGCATTGTATATTGGTGGGAATCCTTTCACGCCGGACGGCTCAAAAATCGCTATCAATTACGGACTAGAAGCATATACAGCATTAGTTAATGTTTCAACCGGAGCTGTCACCAGATTAACAACGGAAGGTCAAACTTTTGTGGGTTCAAGATACAGGTTTTCGCCAAATGGTCGCTATCTTGCCGACGGCTATGGAATTATTGATACACTTTGCGGCAGCACTACCTGCGGCTATGTAAACGGAGAGAACGCTCGCGGCTCGGTCGCTTTTTCATCTACCAGCTCACAATTTGCCCTCGGCTATCAAACGGGCAGCGACGGTCGGGTTAAATTGCTCAACACGGCAAGCGGAACGGAGATTCGCAATTATCAAATCTCCAGTTTTAACTCGGATGTTTTTGTGGATTTTTCGCCGAACGGTCAAACCGTTATCGCCGTCGCCCAGCACGTTTTTTCGACGCGCGATGTCAGCGATACAACGGGCGCGTCGGTTCGCCAATTAGCGGATTTAACCGGCGGCTCGACAAATACACTCGCTATTTCCGCCGACGGGCAAATGCTCGCAACCGGAGCTGTAGTTGTGGTAGGCAGAGGTCAAAAAGGCGTTCAACTTTGGAACATGGCGGACGGCAGTTTGCGAAACGTGACCTTTACACAAAGTATTGATTCTCCGATTAGCTACATTGCTTTCACGCCCGACGGACAAACTTTATTTACTGAAGGATACAATTCGGCAACGAACCAAGCCGAAGCCCGATTTTGGAACACGACAACCGGAAATTTAATCAGAACTGTGGCGACTTCAGCATATACGACTATTAGGTTGTCACCTGATGGAATTTATTACACATTAGCTGCGCCTGACGGTACGATTCAAATCAGGCGTGTGGTAGATGATTCAATTGTCAGGACAATCATCATTAGTTCATACTCCGGTTTTTGGGGATTTACACCGAACAGTCAGCAAATAGTTGCTCTCGGCGGACAATATATAACCACGCTTCAAATATACAATATCTCCAACGGCGCATTAGCAACGTCGTTCGACCCGATTGCTGGCGAAGGCTTATACGGTTATTTACAACTTTCTTCAATATCGCCGGACGGCTCGAAAATCGCTCTGATTTATATTAACGGCAAAATCAGAATTTTTGACGTTGCAACCGGAAACATCTTGCAAACGATGACGCAGCACACGGGCAGAGGTGTCAGCGTGGATTTTTCGCCCAACGGACAAAACCTTTTAAGCAGCGCGTTAGACGGAACGACTCGCATCTGGCGAATCTCCGATGGTGCGCTGCTGCAAACTTATGACCGCGAAGCCGGAGGTCCGACTGGCGGCAATCCATTCTACGCGGCGCAAACGGCGTATTCTCCAAACAGCAGCCGTATCGCTTGGGTGCGAACAGACGGCGCAATCGTGATGGCTCGTAATCCGTACCCGACAACGCCCGTCACAAATTACACGATTAGCGGAAATATCACTCGCGGCGGTTCGGCTGTGTCGGGCGTGTCGGTGGCTGTCAGCGGTTCGTCCGCCAGCACCACGACGACCGATTCGAGCGGCAATTATTCGTTCACCGTTGCCGAAGGCGGCAGTTATACGGTTACGCCTTCGCTTACCTATAACACTTTTGCTCCGGCAAGCCAGACGTTTGACTTTATTGCCGCCAACCAAACCGCGAACTTCACTGCGACGGCTGTTACTTACACGATTAGCGGCAACGTCCAAGCCGACGGCGCGAATCTGCAAGGTGCTACCGTCGCGCTGTCCGGCTCACAAACGCAAACCGTAACGACCGACGCGAACGGCGGTTATTCTTTCACGGCGAATGCGGGCGGCAATTACACGGTCACGGTCTCGAAGAACGGCTTGACGTTTAATCCGGCAGATCAAACTTTCAACAATCTGCAAGCGAATCAAACCGCCAATTTCCAAAATGGTGCGCCGCTTTGCACTCCGCCGCCAATGGGTTTGGTTGCGTGGTATAAAGGCGAAAATAACACTGCCGATTCGGTTGGAGGAAACAACGGCATGTTTACTGGAACTGCCGCTTATGCAGCAGGCAAAGTCAATACCGCATTTTCGTTTAACGGCAGCAGCTATGTTTCCGCTTCGAGAACCGATTCGATTGATTTGCGAGTTTTCACCATCGAAGCGTGGATTAAACCAAATACTGTTGAAACCGGCACTAACAATCCGGTCATCGTTGATAAAAATGTCCCCGGCGGAACGACAAATTATTTATTAGCGTTATCACCAGGAAATCTTCCATTTATAGATTTCTATGATGCAGGCGGTCATCATTCAGCTGGCTCGTCGGTTTTGTGTCCGCAGAATCAATGGTGTCATGTTACGGGAAGCTATGATGGATATTCTTTAAGAATTTATGTAAACGGTGCGCTTACTGGGACAACCGCTTTTTCAGCATCTGCGCCGCTTGGCGGAAATTTGAGAATCGGACAGCGCAACACCGGTCAATGGTCTTTTAACGGTTTGATTGACGATGTTAAAATTTACGACCACAAATTAGAGGATGGACAAATTCAATCAATCTACAACGCCGGAAGCGCGGGCGCGTGTCAATTCAGAAATCCGGTGGCGTGGTATAAAGCTGAAAACAATTATGTTGATTCATCAGGCAACGGCAATAATGCAACGCCGGTCAGCACAATCAATTTTGCGGCGGGGCAGGTCTGGCGAGCTTTTAGTCTTGACGGAAGTGGTTACGCTACAGTTCCGGTTACTTCGTCACTGAATTTAACGCGCTATACTATTTCCGCTTGGATTAGACCGACTACGAACGTCACTTCACCGGAGCAGGTCATTGTTGACAAAGAAACTCCCGGCTCAATCAATTACTATTTTGCCTTGATTGCGGGCAACAAAGTCGAAATAGATTTTAACGACGGAGCGCATCACGTTGCCTATTCGACGGCGACTTGCCCCATCAATCAATGGTGTTACGTCGCGGGAAGCTACGACGGTTCAACCTTGCGAATATACGTCAACGGAGCATTAAGCAATTCGACGGCTTACGTCGGAACGCCGCCGACAGCCGGACATCCAACCGTATATATCGGACGGAGAAACTCTGCGAACCCCAGCTTATTTATAGGATTGATTGACGAAACACAAATTTTCAATCAAGCACTCGCCGCGTCGGAAATCCAGGCGATTTACAACGAAGGCAGCGCGGGCTTTTCTTCAAACGGCGCGACATTCACCGGAGCGGGTTCATTAGACCCATCTTTCGGAACAAACGGCAAAGTCACCACTCCGATTGGCAGTTCTAACGACCTTGCTCATTCAGTAGCGATTCAAGCGGATGGCAAGATTGTCGCCGCCGGTAATTGCTACAACTGCTCAAACTACGCAGAATTCGCCGTTGTCCGCTACAACACGGATGGCTCGCTCGACACTTCGTTCGGCGGCACGGGCAAAGTCGTCACTCCGATTGGCAGTGTTGAAGACGTGCTTAATTCGGTAGCGATTCAAGCGGACGGCAGGATTGTCGCCGCCGGTTACAGCTACAACGGCACAAACTATGACTTTGCGGTTGTTCGCTACAACACGGATGGTTCGCTTGATTCATCATTTGGGACAGGTGGCAAAGTTACTGCTGATTTCATTGGCAAGGACGATATTGTAAATTCAATAGCCATACAATCAGACGGCAAGGTAGTTTTGGCGGGAAGTAGCAGGAATAGCAGTAATTTCCCCAACTTTGCCATAGCTAGATTCAAAACAGATGGGAATTTAGACACAACTTTCGGAACAGGTGGAAAGGTAACTACAACGAGCGGTAATTCCAGTGAGGCGAATTCAATGGTAATCGCGTCAGACGGAAAGATTTTACTCGGCGGGTATAGCTATAACGGCATAGACAGAGATTTTGCGCTCGCTAGATATAACAGTAACGGCAGTCTCGACAATACTTTCGGAACAGGTGGAAATGTAACTACTCCGTTTCATGTTCCGATTAGTGCTTCTAATTATGATGATGATACCGTTAGGTCTATAGCAATACAGACTGACGGCAATATTGTAGCTGGCGGTGAAACCTCTTATGATGTACAAAATGCAGGAAACTCCCAAATCGCGTTGGCTAGATACAACACAAACGGCTCTCTTGATACGAGTTTCGGCAATTCTGGAAAGTTAACAACCGCACTTGGTTCTCCACCAAACGAAATCGACATAGCTAGATCAATTTCGGTTCAATCAGATGGGAAGATTATTGCGGGAGGATATACGTCAGTTTCTGGGTACGGTGCCGACTATGATTTCTTCATTCTCAGATATAATATAAGCGGCAGCCTCGATTCTAACTTCGGTACTAATGGCAAAGTTACCACCTTGATTGGCAAATCTCTTGACATAGCGTTATCAACAATAATCCAAACGGACGGCAAGATTGTCGCCGCCGGTTACAGCGACAACGGCACAAAATATGACTTCGCGGTTGTCCGCTACAACACAAACAGCAACGTAGTGTCTGCTCCTGTCAGTAATGCAAATGTGACTTTTGCCAACGTCACGCAAGCAGGTTACACGGTCGCTACGCCTTTAACTCAATCACAGCTTCCGGCTTTGCCGGCGGGCTACACTTTGCCGACACCTTTGCTGGCATACGACATTCGCACCTCTGCAGGTTATTCGGGCAACATCACCGTTACTTTCAACGTCCCGAATGTCGCCGATGCCGCCACTTGCGACCGTCTGCGGAGTTTGCATTTTGAAGCAGGTGCGTGGACACCCAACATCAATGCGACACCGATTTACAATGCCGGAACACAGGTTTGCACCGTCTCGCAAACCGTCATGTCGCTCTCGCCGTTTGTCGTCGCGCTGACCGCACCCGTTTCATTTTCTTACGAGGCTGATGTACAGAATCGTCCGCTCGGCGACGGCTTTGTGGATTCCGACGATATTCAGCAGATTCGCCGATTTAGCGTCGGTAATAATCTGCCATATCAATCGAATGAGTTTCAACGCACCGACTGTTCGCCACGTTCGACATCGGGCGACGGTTTTGTGGACGGCGATGACATCCAGCAGGCGCGGCGATATTCGGTCGGCACTGACAGCAATCAATTGGCGGGCGGTCCGAGTTCCGCACCTCCACCGGTTAATTTCAGTCGCATCAATAATGCGGTAAACTCCCCATTCGGCAAAAAGGCAACTCGGACTTCCGACGGAGTTTTAGCAGCACCGGCGGCATTTCGCATTGACGCGCAAAACACGAGTGCCGGTTCAACCCTGACCGTCCCGATTCGGGTGGATACCGTTGGCAATGAAGCGGGTTATACGTTCAGCATCGCCTTTAATTCCGCTTTGCTGACCAATCCGAGTGTCGTCATCGGCAACAGCGGCGGCGATGTTCTG